>CAJUIL010000032.1 GCA_910586225.1 uncultured Eubacterium sp.
AAGAAGCACCTTCAGACAATTAATCCGTTGGTGCTTCCCACATTTTTAACATTTTTATTTTCCGACTAAACAAGTTTTACTGATTTCAAAATGTTAAGTTTTTTACATACTCGCTACAGCTTTACGCTTTAATGCCCTTCTCCGCTCAATTTCTCTTTCCGCTTCCTTGCCAGAATTATTGTAATACGCTACTTTTTCCGCTACTGTCATATCTTTTGTCCGTTCATAGTTCTGTTCCCTGATCTTGTGAATATCCTCAATGGTAAAATCAGGACTAATAACCAATGCTTCCATAATCATCCCTCACTTTCCAATAATACATCATCAAAACTCTTCGGTCTTAATATACCCATATCAATAATCTTCTGTGCAAGCTCCACGATTTCCTCATTAATTTCCAATTTGGTGTACTCAATATCACTCAAATAGTCATACAGTTTATTTCTTTTGCTTTCAGAACATTTCTCTATTTCATCCAATGT
The DNA here is from genome assembly GCA_910586225.1 of uncultured Eubacterium sp. Lineage (GTDB taxonomy): Bacteria > Bacillota > Clostridia > Lachnospirales > Lachnospiraceae > Eubacterium_J. Next base: position 483 of record CAJUIL010000032.1, read on the forward strand.
TACCTGAGAAAGATATACGTCATATTTTCCATTGACAAAATCTTTCCATAGTTCCAATGTGTCCTTCATGCGTTCCGGCGCATCTTCCTGTGAAAGATAACTGATAACCGATGTATCTAAGTATACCTTTAATTTCCGCATAGAGCATCACTCCTTAAATCTGGTTTCATATGCCAACTCTGGTTTTAGATCAACTTTCCATTCAAAGAATTGAAATCCCATCTTATTCGACAATAGCGTATGTCGTGCAACTTCTAATGGCTGGAAGAATGAATAATATTCTTCACATTCAAACAATTTGAAATCTATTATACTGATCACAAGTGTTCTCGGCAGCTCAGAATACCCCTGTCCTGTTAAAAGAGCTGATGAAAATTCCCTTGCCCAGTAATACATCACCCTTTCTGGATAATCACCCTCATTGCTGACCTGTACCTCCAGATCAATCTGCTGTTCATTTACTGTCATATTGATATCCAGCCTACAGAACTTATCCCCAAGGTTCTCTGGAGGCATTTCCGGATTCTTGATAATAAACTTCTCAATACTCCTCAGAGGTATTCCAAGAAGGTTTGCAACCAGTTCTTTCAAAAGTTCTGGATACTTTATCTAATTAAAAATGCTTTGAAACAAAATAGCTGGACAGATATGTATCTGCAGCACTCTGCTGTCTGCCGTTTCTTTCATGATAAAAATTTACAGCAGCTTTTATTGTAAACATTGTATCATAATTATTATGAAATAACCACTGAAATTTACAGGATCCGTATTGCATCTGTCAAGGATTGTATACACACAAATTCCCTCTGTCAAACAGTAACATTCATCCTGGCAATAGTAAACAAAAAAGAAGAACCAAATCAGCGATACGAAAACGTAAAATCCGTTTCAGGAGCCAATTTAGTCCTGTCTAAATGATTCTATATTACCGGGATGGTATCCCTCCCTATCCTTCTGCACCCCCTCAAACGGCTGATCCGCCGCTCCCAGTCCATAGCTGTAATTTACCGTACCGAAAGTCAATCACGCGACTCCACTAAGATCAAAATCCCATCCTCCAGCTCCACAACCGCCTCTGGCTCTACAATCTCATTGCTGATCCCTAAGGAAGTAAACCCGCCCAGCGTATGATCATGCAGCGGATATTTAAATCCCGTCAGCGTCACTCCGGTTACTTTCGTCGTCAATGGTATAAGGGATACATAATCCCCGTACTGTCCTTCTCTTGTCAGCACTGTCCTGCTGCGGATCAGGCGCAGGCGGTTATGTGCATCCACGAGAAAGCATGGGATGCCCTGCTCCATAGCAAGCCCCGGCAGGCGCACCGTGCCGAGCATATGGTCCAGCCTTGTCCCGGTACCGCCTAAAATATGGATCTCGCTGCTTTTTTTCTCGATGGCCAGCGTCAGGGCAAGCTCCGTATCGACCGCGTCTTTTTCCGGACGGTATTGATGAAAACGGATATGCGGCCGCGCGCGCAGCTCCCCTAGCAGTACTGGGTCTGCGGAGTCAAAGTCTCCGAGCACTTCATCCGGCCATATGCCTGCCTGCGCAAAAAAGCGGACACCGGAATCCGCCGCGATAAAATAGTCAAATCCTTGCCTGCGCACATAGTCTATAGCAAACGCAGGGTCCGTCGTCCCGCCTGTTACGATCAACGTTTTCATAAAAGCTAATACCTCCTGCGCCCTTTGAGCTCTCTATAAAGCTGCTTGTAATTATCATAACGCACCGGATGAACGCCGCCGTTTGCAAGCGCCTGCTTTACGCCGCAGTCCGGCTCGCTGATATGGCTGCAGCCCTGAAATCTGCAGTCCGGCTCAAACGCTGCAAATTCCGGATAATACTGCGCCAGCTCTTCTTTTTCCATCTCCGGCAAAAATAAGGAACTAAAGCCCGGCGTATCCATCAGATACGTAGCTCCTTCTACATGAATGAGCTGCGTATGCCTTGTCGTCTGCTTACCGCGCGCAATCTTGCGGCTGATCTCGCCTGTTTCCATAAAAGCCTCTGGCTGGAGCAGGTTGATCAGCGACGACTTACCGACTCCCGACGGGCCGCTTGCCGCTGCTGTCTTTCCATGCAGCGCCAGCCGCAGCGCGTCGATGCCCTCTTTACGCTCAGCGCTTGTAAATAGAACCGGATAGCCGCAGCTTTCATAAACAGCAGCCAAATGCTCCCGTTCTTTTTGGCTTACAAGCTCCATTTTATTAAAGCATATCGTAACCGGGATCTGCTGCATCCGCATAAAGATCAAAAAACGGTCGAGCAGATTCAGATTCGGCTGTGGGTTTGCCGCTGCAAAGATCACAAGCGCCATATCGATATTTGCCACCGCCGGGCGAAACAGCTTATTTTTACGCGGCAGGATCCTTTCCACATTTCCAGTCTTTTCCTCTTCATCAAGAACTGCGATCTCCGCAAGATCTCCTGTTAACGGCTTGATATTCTGACGGCGGAACACGCCCTTTGCCCTGCATTCATAAATTCCGGATCCTGCTACGTGTACGTAGTAGAATCCGGAAATCCCTTTTAATATCTTACCTTGCATAACTTATCATCTCTGCACATACGCTTATTACCTCTGTTCAAAAGTCACAGACTCTTCCTGCATTTTTGTATCGCCCTCTTCTAATACCCATTCGATCGAGAGCGTGCCTGTACTTGTCTTGATCGTCTCCCTCGTCTGAACGACATACGGGAAAGAAGAGATCGGAATGCCGACCCATGTGTCGATCACAGTTCCGTTCGCATCCAGCAGGCTGATATTTGCTGATATGACTAATTCGCTGTTATCCGGCTCTTGAATAATCGTGTCCTTCATCCGGTAAAGCACTTCCTTTTTGCCAAGGCTCACCACATAATCGACCTTACTGTGTGCGTTCACGCTGCTGCCCGGCTGCGGAGACTGGCTGATAATGCTGCCCTCCGGTATCGTATCGTCATAGGCTGTGGTAGCTGATCCTTTATCCAGATTGTTATCTAATAGGCGCTGCATTGCTTCGGATTCCGTAATCTTTCGGATATCCGGTACTTGTACCTGCTCAATGCCCTTACTGATCGTAAGCGTTACAATATCGCCCTTTTTGACCTTTGTTCCTGCTTCCGGAGACTGTCGGATCACCGTGCCCTCAGGCAGCTCGTTAAACTCATATTTTGATTCCGGATTGACCTCCAGTCCGCGCGCTGTCAGCATATCCCTCGCTGTCGCTGCCGGATTGCCAGTTACCTTTATCATTTCAAAATCCGCCGGGCCGCTGCTGACCGTTACCTGGATCACTGTACCCTTTTCTACATCTTCACCTTCTTCCACATCCTGTTCGACGATCAGTCCTTCCTCATACTCATCCGAAGCGATCGTGCCCAGCCTGCGAAGGTCAAGCCCCTTATCTTTTAATTCCCTGCGTGCCTCATCCAGCTCCTTGCCAAGCAGGCTGATCATCGAAACAAGCTCCTCTGCTGAAGTATCCGTCTCATCTTCCGCTTCGGAATCAGCATCTGAAACCTCCGTTTCGATATCCGGAAACGTGACCTCATCCTGTGACCCCTTGCCCTTGCCAAACTTAAAGATGCCTAACATACTAACCGCCAGATAGATCACGATCAAAAGAATGATCACAGCCGCCACGATACCCATGATCGTCATGGCCTTTTCCATTTTCGGATTTAAAAAGCCGCCTTCTTCTTCCTCCTCGTCATCCTCTTCCACACGCGCCGGACGGCGTGGCTGCTCCCGCATCAGCTCCCGCTGGCTGACATGGACGCCGGCTGTCTCCTCACGTATCTGGTTAACCTCCTCCTCGGAGATCATACGCGTCTTATCCTGGATAAACGCAGGCGAAAGCACAACGAAATCCTCATCCGGGTTGACAAGCGCGTGCCTTAGATCCTCCAAAAGCTCACTGATGGAGGCATATCTGCGATCGGCGCTTTTTTGCGTACATTTAAATATGATCTTTTCCAGGCTGATCGGAAGATCCGGCACATACCTGCGCGGCGACTCCATTTCCTCCTGCAAATGCTGGATGGCGATCGCTACTGTCGTATCACCGTCAAACGGCACCCGTCCAGTCACCATCTCATACATCACAATGCCGAGGGAATAAATGTCGCTCTTTCCGTCCACAAACCCGTTCCTTGCCTGCTCCGGCGAAGAATAATGCACAGAACCCATAACATCCGAATGGATCGTATTGCTCGTCGCCGCCCTTGCGATTCCAAAATCGGTCACCTTAACCTTTCCTTCGGTGGATATCATGATATTTTGCGGCTTGATATCCCGGTGCACGATATTTTTATTGTGCGCGGCCTCGATACCGCGTCCTACTTGGATCGCGATACTGATCGCTTCTTTATAGGACAGCTGCCGCTTTTTTTCGATATAAGTTTTTAACGTAATGCCTTCCACATATTCCATTACGATAAAATGAAAGCCCTCTTCGCTCCCTACGTCATAAATATTAACAATATTCGGATGCTCCAGCCCCGCGGCGGACTGCGCCTCAGTCCGAAACTTCGTGACAAAATTAACATCTTCTGCAAATTCCTGCTTTAGTACCTTGATCGCGACAAACCTGCCAAGCACATGATCCTTTGCCTTGTATACGTCAGACATACCGCCCGCGCCCACCTTAGCGAGTATCTCATAGCGGTCTGCTACAAATTTTCCTTCTTCTAACATCTTCTCACCTCACCGGAAAATGGATCTATGATAATCACGGATATATTATCCTTACCGCCGTTTTGATTGGCTGCCTCGACCAGCCGCTTCACACTCTCTGCAGGGTCAGGCTGGCTGGTCATGATTCGAAGGATCTCACCGTCCTCCAGCATATTTGTCAACCCGTCGGAGCATAATAAAACACGGTCCCCAGGCCGTAAGCTCACTTCAAAAAAATCCGTTTCAATATCCCTGAAAGCGCCGACCGCCCTTGTGATAATATTTTTATCCGGATGGACTCTTGCCTGCGCCTGATTCATCTCACCCATGCGCACCATTTCCTGTACAAGGGAATGGTCCTTCGTCACCTGGATGATCCCCTCGTTTACCACATATAAGCGGCTGTCGCCCACATTAGCGACATACAGGCAGTCTCCGGCAATCGTAGCCGCGACAAAGGTCGTGCCCATCCCTTTTAACTGAGGGCTGTTCTCCGCCAGCTTGAGCAGCTCGGCATTTACCTTGCGCAGCGCTTCGCCAAGCAGGGAAACCGGCTCCGTCAGCCCGCTTTCCTTTACCGCAGAGACAACGTGTTCAACGGTATACCGGGAAGCAAAATCGCCTGCATTATGGCCACCCATCCCATCCGCAACTATAAAAAGATTTGCAAGATTTCCAACCGGAGTTTCGGATGAATAGATATAATCCTGATTCATTTCCCGGCGTTTCCCTATATCGGTCATGGAATATGTCTTCATCGTTTCCGCCTGCCTTTCCTGTCTGCATTCCTACTGATGATACGCCGCTTTGATTCATGCGCCGCCGCAGCCTTCCTCGTACTTTTTACGCAACTGTCCGCACGCGCCGTCAATATCACGGCCCAACTCTCTTCTAATAGTAACATTTATTTTATATTTTTCAAGCTTATTTTTAAACGCAAGCGTCTCATAACCGTCCGGCTGTACAAAATCACGCTCTCTGACCGGATTGACCGGGATCAGATTCACATGGCAGTTTTTCCCTGCCAACAGAGCGGCAAGCTCCTCCGCGTCCTCCGGCGTATCGTTCACCCCATGGATCAGGCTATATTCAAATGTCATACGCCGCCCGGTCTTTGCAAAATAACAATCGCACGCCTCCATCACCTCGCAAAGCTCATACTGCGCGGCGACAGGCATCAGCCTCTCCCGCTTTTTCTGGGTAGGCGCGTGCAGCGAAAGCGCAAGTGTGATCTGGAGCTTCTCATCTGCCAGCGCGCGTATTTTCGGCGCAATACCACAGGTAGATACTGTAATATTGCGCTGGCTGATCGGAAGTCCGTTTGGGTCTGAAAGCAGCCTTAGAAACTGCAGCAGGTTATCATAATTGTCCAAAGGCTCTCCGGTGCCCATTACCACGACATGGGAAACCCGTTCGCCGCAGTCCGCTTCAACACGGTAAATCTGCTCCAGCATTTCCGACGGGCTCAGATCACGCACCAGTCCGCCGATCGTAGAAGCGCAAAAGCGGCACGCCATACGACATCCCACCTGCGAGGAGATGCAGACCGAATTTCCATGCCGGTAGCGCATCAGCACGCTTTCGATGCTGTTTCCATCCTCCAGCGCAAACAGATATTTTTTCGTACCGTCCAGCTTGGACGTCTGTACTCTGACCGGCCTTAAAACCGTCAGCTTTGCGGACTGCCGCAAACGGCTGCGCAGGTCTTTGGAAAGGTTCGTCATTTGCTCAAGATCCACGGCTCGTTTTTTATGCATCCATTCAAAAATCTGCTTTGCACGAAACGGCGGTTCTCCCAGACTGCCTAAAAATACCGCCAGCTGAGAGATATCCATAGATTTCAGATCCGCCGCCTCCATCGTCTGTCTGTTTTGTGTTTGATCGTCATGCATTGCTTTTCCTCTGGAATGTTATACTGTTGACTGTATTGGTATTTTTTGAAGCCGCGCGATGTAAAATCCATCTCCCCCGCCTTCCATCGGAAGTATCTGCCTGCTTCCCAAAAGGGAAAAATCCTGGCGCTCCTTTAAAAACCATGCTGTATTATCCTCATTTTCCTGACGGCTTACCGTACACGTACTGTAGATCATCCGTCCGCCCGGCTTTACGTACCGGCATACAACAGACAGCATCCTCCGCTGCAGAGCGGCAAGCTCCCGGATCTTCTCAGGCGTCATATTATAACGGATATCCTTTTTCCGGCGCATGACACCAAGGCCGGAGCAGGGAAGATCGGCTATTACAAGGTCGGCCTTTTCCTGCAGGGCTTCGTCAAAAACTGTCGCGTCCCAAAGCTGGGCCTGCATATTCGTCACTTGGCAGCGGCGGATGTTTTCTTCCAGCAGCGTGATCTTCGCAGTAGTCAGATCCCTTGCCAATACATGGCCTGTACCATGCAGAAGCTGGGCGATATGTACTGCCTTGCCGCCCGGAGCGGCGCAGACATCCAGGACAAACTCTCCTTCCTGCGGCGCTGCCTCCTGCGCTACGAGCATCGAACTGGTATCCTGTACATAAAACAATCCTTCTGTAAAAGCAGGCAGCGCCCGCAGATGATCAACGCCTGTCAAAACAAGCGCATCCGCAAACGCATCCAAACGAACGGCAGTCACCCCCTGTGCCGCAAGCAGCCTTACAAGCTCCTCAGACTGGCAGCGCTGCGTGTTCACGCGGACGGTCAAAGGAGCCGGGCTTGCAAAAGCCTGCATCAGCTCCTCCATCTGTATCCGCTCCTCCGGCCGTTCCATGCTCCAGCCAAATTCTTCCTGCCACATCCGTATCATCCATTCCGGAATGGAGTAGCGTACAGATAAATAGGCTTCGGGTTGTTTTTTTGCATCCGGCAGCCGGATATCCGCCCCGCCCCGGCTGATGCTGCGCAGCACGCCGTTGACAAAGCCACTCAGACTGGCGAATCCCTTTTTTCTGGCCAGCCGTACCGCTTCATTGCAGGCAGCGGCGTCCGGCACGGATTCCATAAAACGCATCTGGCAGACGCTGCTTTGGATAATGCACCGTATGACCGGCTTCATTTTACGGACCGGAACCTTGGAAAACTGGTCAATGACATAGTTAATCTGTATCAGGTTTTCCAGCGTGCTTTCCGTAAGACGCGTCAGAAAGGCCCGGTCCCTTTTATCCAAATATTGATATTTTTCCAACACTCCCGCAATCGCGGTATGGCTGTATTCGCCGTCCCTTGTCACACGCAGCAAAATATCCAATGCCAGCTCTCTGATATTTACCTTATCTGCCATAATCCCTCCGTCCTGTACCTGTTACCTGCAACGCTCAGTCACGATCCCTTCCGCTGAACAATAAAACCAGGCGCAGCAGCTGTAAGATCGCGGCTGCCGCAGAAGCCACATACGTAAGCGCTGCTGCCTTTAACACCTTTTTCGTATAAGGAAGCTCCTGCTCGCTTAAGATCCCTATATCGCCTAAGATCCGCACCGCGCGTCTGGATGCGTTAAATTCCACCGGAAGTGTTACAAGCTGGAACAATACGGCTGCGGAAAAAAGCACGATCCCAATCTGGCAGAACACGCTTCCCGCACCGCCAAATACAATGCCCAGAATGATCAAAGGCCACGCCGCCATAGAGCCAAAATTCGCAACCGGAACGAGCGCGCTGTGGATATTCAGCGGAGAATAACCTTGTTGGTGCTGGATCGCATGCCCGCACTCATGCGCCGCCACTCCCACAGCTGCGACTGAGGCAGAGCCATATACCGAATCCGACAGATTCAGCGTTTTGTTCCTCGGATCATAGTGATCGGTCAGGCTTCCAGCGACGTGCTGGATACGGACATCGTAAATGCCTGCGCTATTTAATACACGCTGCGCCGCCTGCGCTCCGGTCATATTTGTCCTGCTGCGTATTTTAGAATATTTTTGAAACGTTGTTTTGACACGCATCGAAGCAATCATGGAAATAACCGCTCCGATCAGTACAAGCACGTACGTCGGGTCAAAATAATATCCGTATCGATAACCAAATGGCATATGCATTCCTCCAATCCTTATACATTCCGTCTGTCAAAGCTGTGTTCCTTCCGCAACTGGACACCCGCGTAAAAACGCGTCCACAGGCATCCGTTTTTTCCCTTCCAGCTGAACCTCCAGCAGAGAAAGCCTGCCATTCCCTGTCTGTACAATCAGACGATGTTTGTCTGACACTACAACCTGCCCTGCCTGCGCCCTGTCGCCGCCTGCAAGCACCTGCGCTTTCCAGATTTTCAGCGTCTTTGTATCCAGTGCGGTGTATGCGCTCGGCCACGGATCCAGACCGCGGACCAGCCGCTCCAGCTCTTCAGCGGGCCTTGTCCAATCGATGCGTCCCAGCTCCTTACGGATCATGCCCACATGGGTCGCCTGCGCCTCGTCCTGCTTTGTACGCGTCACCGTACCGTCCGCAATATGCGCAACGGTCTGTACGCAAAGGCTAGCTCCTGCGACCGCCAGCTTTTCGAACAGACTGCCTCCGGTTTCATCCTCCGCTAACGGGATTTCTACTGTTTCCAGTATATCCCCGGTATCAATGCCAACGTCCATCTGCTGCATGGTCACGCCAGTCGTCTTTTCGCCGTTCATCACCGCCCACTGGATCGGAGCCGCACCACGGTACTTCGGAAGCAATGACGCGTGGACATTGATACAGCCGTATTTCGGCATTTCCAGTATCTCCTTTGGCAGTATTTGCCCAAAGGCCGCTACAATAAACAATTCTGCCCCAAATGTCCTTAAATATGCAACGCACTCCGGCTCGCGGATCCGTTTTGGCTGGTATACAGCGATCTGATTTGCCAGCGCCGCTGTCTTGACCGGTGAGAGCTGCACCGCCTTCCCTCTGCCCTTTGGCTTATCCGGCTGCGTGACTGCCAGCACGATCTCATGCCCTGCTTTGATCAGCTCTTCCAGCGTCCGTACTGCAAAATCCGGCGTTCCCATAAAAATGATCTTCATACTATTATCACCTTCACTCTTCATCCATTACCGCGTCATGAATCTCGCCGATGACGTGCTCCATATACATATGCCCGTCCAAATGTTCGATTTCATGACAGAGCGCACGTGCCAACAGCTCCTCGCCCTCTATCTCATATTCCGTCATTTCCTCATCAAAGGCGCGCACAAGCACACGGTTCGGCCTGCGTACCTCCCCTGCCTTGCCTGGAAAGCTCAGGCACGCTTCATCTCCGGTCTGCTCGCCCTCTTCCTCGATGATCTGCGGATTGACCAGCACGATCGGGCCGTCGCCGATATCCACTACTGCGATCCTCCGCAAAATCCCTACCTGCGGCGCCGCAAGCCCGACGCCGTTTGCCTCATACATCGTATCCAGCATATCCTCGACTAATGTCTGCAGTTTTGGGGTCATATCCTTTACTTCCTTGCATACCTTGTGCAGGATCGGGTCCCCAGCCACCCGAATTTGTCTGATTGCCATTTTTTGTCAGTTCCTCCTCAAACATTTGATTTTTCGCTTCCATAGACTCAAACAATATATTAACCGTTCATGGGATTAAAGTCAAACTGTACGCTGACTTTTTTCCATTCTGTCAAATCCCGCAGCTTTTTTTCCAAAAAATCCTTCACTTTTACCAAAACCAGATAGTCCGGATGCTTCATATACAGCACCCGGCGGTATACATCTTGGATCCTCGCGACCGGAGCATCCGAAGGGCCGACGACCAAAAGCTGCTTCCATACGCCGCCTGCTCCCGTCTTTTGCAGCTCGCCCTGAATCCATGCTGCAATCTGGTCCATACATAATAGCGCGTCCTCCTGTTTTTTGGAAGCTGTTAAAATATGAAGCATATTCCAAACCGGAGGGTAGCGCATCAGCTTGCGGTACAAGATTTCCTCTTGGTAAAACGCCCGGTAATCCTGCGCCTTTGCCGCAAGCAGGCTGAAATGGTCGGGCTGATACGTCTGTATCACGACCGCGCCTTGCTCGCTCCCGCGCCCCGCCCGCCCGGCAGCCTGTGTGACAAGCTGAAACGTCCGTTCCGAAGCACGGTAATCGCTGACGTTCAGCGACATATCCGCCGCCAGAATGCCAACCAGCGTCACATTCGGGAAATCATGCCCCTTGACGATCATCTGCGTACCGACGAGGATATCCGCTTCATGCTTGGCAAACGCAGACAATATTTGTTCATAAGAATGCCTAGAGCGTGTCGTATCGTAATCCATCCGCAAAATCCTCGCCTGCGGAAAGCGCTGTGCAGTCAACTCTTGGATCTTCTGCGTGCCCGCCTTAAATCCACCAATATAAGTCGAGCCACACGAAGGACATTTGTCCACCATCGGTATTTCATAGCCGCAGTAATGACAGATCAGCCTGCCATGGTTATGCTGGCTGAGCGACACGTCACAGTGCGGACAGCGCAGCACGCTCCCGCACGCGCGGCAGGAAACAAATCCCGCCATCCCGCGGCGGTTTAAAAACAGCATGATCTGCTGCTTTTTACGCAGACGGTCCTCCATAAGCTCCTGCAGCCTTCTGCTTAAGATCGAACGGTTTCCCGCGCGCAGCTCCGCCCTAAGATCGACCAGCTCACATTCCGGCAGCGCCTTTTGCTGCACCCGACGCTCCATGACGAGCAGGCGGTATTCCCCGGCAAGCGCCCGGCAATAGCTGTCTACCGAAGGAGTCGCCGAGCCAAGCACGACGCTTGCCCCGGTCATCTCTGCAAGCGCGATCGCCGTTTCCCTAGCATGATACTTCGGGACGGTTTCGCTCTTGTAGCTGTTTTCGTGTTCCTCATCGATCATAATAAAGCCTAAATTTGAAAACGGTGTGAACAGCGCTGACCTCGGCCCGATCATCACATCCAGCTCTCCTGCGCGGGCACGCTCCAGCTGGTCTGAACGCTCTCCCGCAGACAGCCTGGAGTGCAGGATCGATACCCGGTCGCCAAACCGCTCGTAAAACCTTTGCACCGTCTGAAAGGTCAGCGCGATCTCCGGGATCAGCATAACTGACTGCTTTCCCTGCGCCGCCGCATACGCGATCAACTCCATATAAACCTCGGTCTTTCCGCTTCCGGTCACCCCATGCAGCAAATACGTATGCTGCCTTCCAGCAGCAAACTCCTTGGTCACCGTCTGCACCGCTGCCTGCTGGCTCTCGTTCAGACTGACTGCATCGCGCTTTTTAGAAAGCTGCGGCACCGGGTTTCTGTAATAACGCTCCCGTTCCACCACAACGACGCCTTTTTCCTCTAGGCTTTTGATCGCCGCAGACGGTACGCCCAGATCCTTCGTCAAATGCAGGTACGGCTGCGGCGTGCATTCCATCAGCTCCGCTAAAAGCTTTGCCTGTGCTGTATAATGCCTGCGCACGCATTCCGCGTGCAGGCTTTGTACTTCATTGAGAGGGGCGCGCAGGCTGACCTGCTTTCTTTCTCTCTGCTTTTGTTTTTGCTTGACCGGAAGGACTGTTTTCAGCGCTTGGTTCATCGTACCACCGTAATTTTTCCGCATCCACGCCGCAAGAGCGATCAGATGCGAATCGATCGCGTTAGCCTGGCCCGCTAATCCGGCGATCGGTTTGATCTTAGACACGTCATATTCCGCCGTATCGGTCAGCGCCGTCACATACCCGGCAATCCTGCGGTTTCCAAACGGTATGATCACGCGCATCCCTTCGGTAAGCTCCTGCTCCAGCTGCGGCGGCACAAGGTACTGAAACGTCTTATCCAGCTTTTCATGGGAAATATCCACAATTACATTTGCATACATCATGCGTCAGCCTGTTCCGCTAAAATGTCCGCGATCAAAATCCGCTCATCCATCGGATACTTTTTCCCCTTGATCTCCTGATAGTCCTCATGTCCTTTTCCGGCCAATACAATTACATCGCGCGGCCTTCCGTTTTGGATAACATAGCGGATCGCCTCTTTCCGGTCTGCGATCTCAACGTACTGCCCTTTCGTTTTTGCGATCCCCTGCTTAATATCATCGATAATGGCCTGCGGATCCTCGTCTCTTGGATTATCTGAGGTAATCACCGTCAGATCCGCAAGCCTGCCGGATACCTCTCCCATTTCAAACCGCCGCAGCCTGCTGCGGTTGCCGCCGCAGCCAAACAAGCAGACAAGCCGTCCCGGTTCATACTCCCGCAGCGTTGTCAAAAGGCTTTCCAAGCTCATCGCATTATGCGCATAGTCAATCATCAGCGTAAACGTGTCAGAAACCTTTACCATCTCAATACGGCCTTTTACTTTTGCCTGCTTTAACGCCTCCTGCATCTGATGCGGCGCAATGTCAAAATGGCGGCATACCGCAGCCGCTGTCAGGGAATTGTATACGCTGAATGTACCCGGTACATCCACCTCAACCGCAAGTGACAGCAGTCCTTCGATCTGATAAGCCACACCCAGCTGGCCCGGCTTGTGGAGCAGCTGGACATCCTTTGCGCGGTAGTCCGCTTTTTCTGAAAAGCCAAACGTCTCAATGCTGCACGTATGGCCCTGTATCACGGCCTGCGCGTGTGCGTCGTCGATATTGATAAGCCCTGTCCTGCACTGGCGAAACAGCATTCCCTTGCACGCCAGATATTCTTCAAAGGAAGCGTGTTCATTTGGCCCGATATGGTCTGGCTCGATATTTGTAAAAATACCGATATCAAATAAAAAGCCGCCGACACGGTGCATCATAAGTCCCTGCGAGGATACTTCCATCACGCACGTATCACAGCCCGCATCTACCATCTGGCGGAAATACTGCTGTACCAAATACGACTCTGGGGTTGTATTCGCCGCTGGTATATGCTCCTGATCAATGATCACTTCGATCGTACCGATCAGCCCGACCTTATGTCCGGCGCTTTCCAGTATGGATCTGATCATATAGGTCGTCGTTGTCTTGCCCTTTGTCCCGGTAATGCCGATCGTGCGCAGCTGCTTGGCCGGATGTCCAAACCAAGCGGCAGACAGCACGGCCAGTGCGTGTCTTGTGTTTTCAACCTTCAAAACAGTAAGGTCCGCCGGGTAATCCAAATCCTGCTCTGCGACAACGGCAGCGGCCTGCTTTTCGGCGGCCTCACGAATGCAGGTGTGTCCGTCGAATGCGGCGCCGCGGATGCATACGAAGATGCAGCCGGGGGTAATGCTTCTGGAGTCATAGACGAGGGCTGTGACTTCTTTTTGCAGGTTTTGGCTGGTGGTGGTTGGCAGTTCGTATTTTAATTGGTTTGCTAATTGTTCGATTGTCATGAGAATGGCCTCCGTGTTTCCTAATTTAAGTTTTGTTAGGGGGTGGTGCGTTTTTATTTTATATATTATACAAATTTATTGGGGGATACTCAAGAGTAGAGTTTGTTTTTTCGAATTTTTGAGAGGTAAGGACGCCGGGTGAGCCTTGCTGCCTGGCTGATTTTCTCTGGCTTTAGGCTTGCCTTGTTCCTGTCTTCCTAAATACTACATTCCTGTAAATCATACTCATTCAGATACCCGGCGTCTATGAATACCTCCTGCCCTCGAAAGGCAAATCCATAAATCCTGATGTTAGACGTTTCCTCATAACGGCCCTGCAGCCCTACTGCATTCATAAAACAAAACCATGATAGAACCGTTCCGACTCTGTCTGTTTAGACGGCTTGTGTCCGGTATCAAAACAACTGAACGTGTATGCGGAAACCTTATTCATGTATATGTTCATTTCAGGCTGCCAGTTAACAGCGCTTTTTCAAACTTATTTACCCGACTTCCAGATCGGCAAACCATCCTGTGAACATATCCTAAAAAGCAGTCTTTACTTCCAAGTTAGTGAGCTTCAGTTCACAGTTGAATTTTCCGCCCGGATTCAGGGAAGCCTTAACAACCTTAAGATAGCCGCCTGCTAAAAGCAGGCTCCAAATGCTGTCATCTAGAAAATTTATAACTGACCATAGATTGTAGATGTTATCACATTGACCAAAGCGGAAGCCATCATACCACCTCTTTACATCATGCATTTTATCCTGGACACCATATTCATCTAATGCTGTAAATACTTTTTGTTCTGTAAAACAAAAAAAGCCTCATACTTTTTAGAAGTTATTGTAATAACTTTTAAATTATTTAAGTCTGAAAAAACAGACTCTTTACTAACTCTGGTGATCCCAGTCATCATTGCCCTCTCCAGGTACGGATTTGTTTTAAAACAGCAAAGTACAGGCTGCGCTGATCCATCCGTTTCCTTGCAGCAGTCAAAAAGCACTCGAATGGATATCATGACGTTAAAAGTATTCATGATGCGCTTAGGTTGTGAAATGAGGAATCCATTGATTTTAGGCATTGGGTAGTTCGCTAAGGAAATTGGGTGTTTGACGGATACTTGCTTTTCAGCAAAAGAGATGGAGCGGGAATGGGTATTGTATTATGATGTGGGTATCCTTCTTTTTTGATGCGAGCAGCTTTGGGGCTGGATGTTTTTTGTTGCATCCTGAGCCCTGTATCGCTATGCTTTTTTTATTTTTGTTATTTTACGCTTGCCGCTGCAGTAGTATTTGTAGTCTCCGATTGTTACCCAACGGCCGCTAACGATATAGCCGTCTGCATCTGCATAGTAGCGGTCTGCGCCTACGGCGAAAATTTCATCTACCATCAGCTCGCCGGATAATTTTGCGTAGATCTTTTTGCCGGATTTTAATGCATAAAATCCGTTTCGAACGAGCGCACCGGATCTTTTGGCATAATAAAACTTTCCGTTTACGCTGAACATACGGTTTGTTACGACAACGCCAAATGGGTCGGCATAGATCAAGCTTCCTCTTTCCGTCATACAAAAGTCGTTTTTGACAATCGCTCCAGACAGCTTTGCGTAATACTGTGTGCCGTGTACCTTGAAGCTTTTTCCAGAAATCAGCTCTCCGTTTGCTTTTGCGTAGACCTGGCTGCCTTTTGCGGTTTTTGTAAAACCGTCCCGCGCAAGTGTATAGTCCGATTTTGCATAATATCTGCTGCCGTTTTTGCTGATGGTGCGGTCCTTCATAAGGGTTGCATCTTTATCCGCAAAAACCATGTCGCCGTTTTTCATCTTACATAATTCATTGATCGCAATCGACCCATCTTCTTTGGCGTAATATTTGTTTCCTTCATAATCAAAAAGCTGGCTTGCCGCAACCAGCCCGTTTTCATCCACATAGCATAACTCGCCGCCGACAAGCACCACCATCATATCGTATACAAATGCGCCGCGGCTGTCGATGACCTGCTTTGCGCCATCGTCCCGGACGGAAATAGAATACGTCACAGCATCTGCCCACTTGTCCGTCATATTCGGGATCAAAACGTCATCATCTCCGGCTGCGTCCCGCTGCGCCGCCAGCACAGCTGCTGCGTCACCGCCTCCCGCCATATACGCTGCCGACAAGGCTGCCGCTGCAACACCCGCGCACAGCAGGCGCTTCCATGCAGGGCTTTTCTGCTTCTGTTCTTCCATCATCACACTTAAACTCCTGTTTTTCGTTTTATAATTTCATTACATTTTTATCACCAAACAGCACGCGGTATTTTTCTGTCTCATCCATTTCCACAAATTTACCGCGGCGGTCATAATAAGTCAATAGATCCGAATTATGCGCTAGACGTTTTGCGCCATTATCAGTCACAAGCTGCTCAATCTGACGCAGATTGCCCGATTTTACCGCCCGGTCCACAAGCGTTTTCCACTCGGACGTTTCTACCGGCTGCGCCGCCTGGCTTCTTAGGACAGATGCCGCTTCTTTCAAGTCCGCGGCTTCCTGTACGCCGGATCTTCCGTCTGCGGTTTCTAACACTCCCTCTGCCCCGTCAGATGCATCATCCACACCCACGTCTGACAGCTCATCCACTCCTTCTGCTTCCAGCGGCGGCAGCTCTATATCGGTATCGAAAGGCTCCGCGCCATCTGCACCAGAGCGGTCGGATTCCCAGAAATCCTTCAGCCACCGTACGACAGGCTGAAACAGCTTGCGCAGGACACCCGTCCAGGAGCCTTCTTTTTTGTTTGCAGCTGCGCTGGCTTCTTTTTTCTTTCCGGCTGGCGAAGCCGACAAATCTAAAATGACTCCGGCATCCTTTTTCTCCGCCGCCTGCTTATCCTTCCCGCGAACCGGCTGCTTTTTTCCTCGTCCCGCGTCATGAAAGCCGGGAGTCTCCTCATATGCCCTGACCGCTGGATTTTTGCGTTTATGCTTTGCGCCGCTTCCGGGAAGATCGTAGCTTCCGTTTCCATTAATCTTATCAACCATTTTTTCACCGCCATTCGATACTGCTGTTTGCTATGATTTCCTGCGCAGAGCGCGCAGTCTTTCCTTCCATGCTTGATCTACACGATAGGATTCACACGTTTTCTGAATCGATTTATTATGCGTAAAGCTGTCCATCTCGTCAGTCTGCAAAAACGCAAACGTCTGCTCCGGAAATTTGACAAAGCACATCGAAACAAGCCACGCCTGCGCCATTTTCGCATAATACCCTTCCTCGCTCAGCTGTCCGCAGATTGTCAGTATGTCTCCAAGATGCGCCTCGTCTACAAAATGGGCAAGCATTGATACGAGCGCAAAACGAACGCCGTATTCCGTACCGCTGAATGTCCAATCGTTTACATACGCCCACCAATACTCCGGCTGCTTTTTCATCCACTTGTAAGTCATGCAGCAGCTATCGCAGACGCCCCAGTTATCGATCACCGGCACAAACGCGTCCAGCCATTGCCTGCGCGCCGCGTCGTCCATTTTGGCATAACCGATGACCAAGCCATACAGCATTTTTTCTTCATAATATGCGTCCAGTTCCCGCGCGGCCTCCTTCATCCGGTGTAAAAAAGACTCCGCGTCCATCTTTGCTGCCTGCCTTGCAAGCTCCCGCAGTTTTGGCAGGCGCACGCCAAGTATATTAGGTATGCCCGGCAGCAGCTTTTCCTGAAACTTTTGATAGCCTTCGTCCGCCGCCCGCTCCAGCTCTTTTCGTACCGACTGTCTGTCCATCGCTCTTTCCTTTATTCTTTCCTATGCCTGCTAAAACAATTCCCCGCAGTATTCTTCATACACCGCAAAAAAGCTGTCCGTCGTTAGATCCTTCGATCGTTTCGCCTGCAGGTCGTTCCAAGTATTCTGATACATTTTTCTGGAAATCGTACGGATATAAGCATCATAAACATCGCCAAACGCGGCTTTTTCCCGCTTTTGTACGATCTTCACTTTGTTGGCATCTGTTAATTCTTCATTAAATTTATTGACACAGTATATGAAATAATAGCCTCTGTCTGTTTTGATACTGCTGGTAGCAGTCCCGTTGTCCAGCGCGAAGGCCGCTTTTTCCACTTCCTGCGGCAGTACGCCTCTGCCAAACTGGATTTTCACCTCGTCCGCTTCATTATAAGAGCTTGCCAGCGTTGAAAAATCTCCGCCATTTTTCAGCGCTTTTTTGACTTCTCGTGCCGTTTTAGCGTCGGATACGACTATCTGCATCGCGTCCATAATGCGGGCTTCATCGTCGCTAACCTCGCTGTTGACTCCTACCGTCAGCGATTTGTATAGCTTTTGCGCCAAAGCATAATCCTTATATAATCTCTGAATATCCGTCTGACTCACTTCCAGATATGCCAGCTCTGCTTCGCTCAAGGATTCAAAATAAGCCTTCGCCGCTTTATCCACCCCGGCCAGTTCTTCCTCCTCCAAGTCGATCTTCCGACTCTTTGCCAGTGAATCCATACTTAATATTTTCGTCAGCTGTGCCATCGTCAGGTTTTTAATATAGTCCTCCAGCATCTCCTGCTGGCTTTCCTGCTGCCACAGGTTAACGCCGGCTACCGTTCCGTATAGGTTCTGGTAATTGACTAGGTAAACCTTTGCCTCGGCAAGAGAATAGCTCTCCCCGTCCACCTTTAGCACTTGCTTAGACATGATCTGCGGCACATGGAGCGCATCTCCTTTTCCGCAGCCTGCACTCAGTCCAAATGCAAGCATTCCGGCGCATAACAGCGCGGCAATCCGCCTGCCGCCCGCTCTTTTTTTCGCATTACTCATTCCTAAACCTCTACAACCAGGTATCTTCCGTCCGGAAGTGAAAATACTTCGCTGGCTTCTTCGATCTCCTTTAGACTCATATCGGCGACATCCGCGCCGCTTTCATCCAGGTAGTCCTTCACTTCCTGCAGACTTTCACACACAACAGCCAGACAATCCTCCAAAAACTCCTCTGCCTCCTCCTGCGTAGAAGCCACATCCTCGCGGAACAGCTGGTTTTGATGCTTTAAAAAATAATTCAGACACACCTCGTCATACTGATTCATCTTTCGTCTGCCTCCTTCTTCGGTATCCACATTTTTTCTTCCATCTCATCCCTCTCATCCTTTTCCATTGCTTTTAATTCCTGATAAAGCCGCGCCACCGGAAGGCCGACCACATTTTGGTAATCTCCGGAAATGCTCTGCACAAAACGCCCGCCGATTCCTTGGATTCCATAGCTTCCTGCCTTGTCCATCGGTTCCCCGCTTTGGATATATGCATCAATTTCCGCGTCAGTCACCGGATAAAAGCAGACGCGGGTGCATTCCGAAAGCTCCTTGTACTGCCGCCTGCCACGGAGCGAAAGGATGATCGTAACACCAGTATAAACCTCATGGACATTTCCTGCAAGCATCCGCAGCATTTTTTTTGCATCGGGCGCGTCCTTTGGCTTTCCAAATACCTGACCGTTAAAAACCACGACCGTATCCGCGCCCACGATCAGATACTCCGGCCGATGGATACGGTCGGACGGCACAGCGTTTACGCTCTGCTCGATCTCGGACGCTTTTTGCGCAGACAGCTGCGTCACAATTTCCGAAGGAATGGTTTTCGTATAAGACTCGCCTCCTACCGCAGGAATGACCTCAAAGTCTGGAAAAAGCGTCTGAAAAAGCTCTTTCCTTCTTGGCGATGCAGACGCCAAAATAATCCGCATAGCAGCCTCCTTTCTAAAATCTCCCTATTCTCTCACCGAATTTCCACTAATTTATGCAAAGAAAATGAGTAAATCAATTTCTCTTTTAATTCTTTTCCTGTAGCCTTCTGCAAAGCCTCCGCATACAGCTCCAGCTGTACTTGATAACGTTTTACCAGCTCCTCCTGCTCAGACACTCCATCCGTTTTATAATCCAGGATCACAAGCTGGTCATCCTCGATCCAGTACGCATCCACAATACCTTGGATCAGTACCAGCTCCTCGCTCGCTCCCTCGTACACACGGGACGCCGGAATGCCCATGACAAACGGCTGCTCTTTATACAGCTGCCCGTCCTGCTGCGCCTTTGCCATACGCGCTGCCACCGGACTGTCCAAAAAACGCCCCAGCATCCGGGGATGGACCAGCTCCTTCATTTCTGACGTAATATGCGCTTCTGCCAGCATATGCTCCATTTGCGCCTTGATATCCGCCGTCCGGTCCTTGCTGGCAGCGCTGCGCACAAAATCCACCTCTTCCATCACCTTATGGACGGCGCTTCCGCGCAGCGCGCCTTTGTTTTCCTGCTCCTTTTGCGTACGCAGAAACGCTGGAAGTATGCTTTCCTTCTCTTTGGCAAACCATTCCTCCTGCGGGGGCGTATCCTCCTCCAGTACCATCATCTGGCGGCGCTTTAGCTCGGTTACGGATATTTTTGTCTTTAAAACCGTATCAGACGCAAACGGATAGCTCCAAGACAGCTTTTCTTCCAGCTGCTCACAAACTGCGCGGTCTGCTGTCTGGTACAGGCTGCGTACCTGTATTCGGTTCAGCCTTTCCATTGCCGCCTCTACCGCCTCCTGCAGCTTTAAGTCCCCCACCTGATAAAAGCGCAGCTCATAAAGCTCCTGATCCGCCGCTATACATGGATATACCCAGTCCAGATACGAAGAAGCGTGATATCTTGCAAAATAATCCATCGGGCGTCCGATATCCGCACTGATTTCCTGCTGCGGCAGATCAAGCCTTCCGCTTTCCTGATCCTTCAAAGCCCCGGTCAGGATCAGCTTTTCTTTTGCCCTTGTCAGCGCGACATACAAAACGCGAAGCTCTTCTCCTTGATTTTCAATCCCGATTTCATTTTCTAGTATTTTTTTGATAAATCCGGGCTTGCGGATTCTTTTTTCTGTATCGATAACATCCAGTCCGATTCCGTACTCTGGATGCAGGATCAACCGGCTGCGGATATCCTGGCGGTTAAACTGCTTGGCTGTACCGCTTAAAAAGACAACCGGAAACTCCAGCCCCTTACTCTTGTGGATACTCATAATACGAACCACGTCTTCGTTTTCGCTTGTAATATCAGCTTCTCCGAAATCTATTTCGTATTTTTTTAATTTTTCGATATAACGTACAAAGTGAAACAGGCCTTTATAGCTTGTCTTTTCATACGCGATCGCCTTCTCAAGCAGCATATCCACATTTGCACGGCGCTGCTCTCCTGCCGGCATCGCCTGGATATAAGCGGCGTACCCGGTTTCGGCAAGAACGGTCTGGATCAGCGTATGGATCGGCGTATACGGCGTCAGGCGGCGGAGTCTTTCATATAGATTTAAAAAATCAGCCGCTTTTTTCCTCAGCTTTGCATCCGCGTCATTTTCTTCCTCTTGCGTCTGGTCACCGCTGCCATACTGCGCATAATCCTCCAGCGCCAGAAAATAAAAATGCTCCTTGCTGGCTGTGCGGATCTGCGCAAGCTCCTGCGGACTCATCCCTCCGATCGGAGAAGCAAGTACTGCCGCCGCCGGGATATCCTGCAGCGGATTGTCCAGTATCGAAAGCATACTTAAGATCGTCTGGATCTCCACAGCCGCAAAATACCCGGTCTGCGACGTCGTATGTGCCGGAATACCGGCCTGCGCCAGTACTTTTAAAAACGTATCCGCCCATCCGCTCATACTGCGCAGCAGGATCACGATATCTCGATAACGGATCTTCCGCAGCTGCCCGCTCTCCTTATCCGTTACAAGCTGTGTTTCCATCAGTTCCCGGATACGCGCTGCGACCATACGGGCTTCCAGCTCCTGCCAGCTGTTCATCTCCTCCTGCGCAAGCTCCTCCTTGGAAGCCTGCGCGAGCAGCAGTTCACACCGGAACATATGTTCGTCTTGTTCATAAGACGGATAAGACGCCCCCGCATACAGGGCCGCCTGGCTGTCGTATTCCACGTTTCCCAAATCCTCATGCATAATATGACAAAAAATCCGGTTAACGGCATCCACAACCTCTGTACGGCTGCGGAAATTTTTGTGCAGGTCGATCTTTTGCTTTGCACTTTCTCCGCTTGTATAGGATTTATATTTTTCAATAAACAGCTCCGGCCTTGCCAGACGGAAACGGTAAATACTCTGCTTGACGTCCCCGACCATAAAAATATTAGGTTCTCCGAGCGCCTCTTTAGACACCGCTTTTAAGATCGTCTCCTGTACATAGTTACTGTCCTGGTACTCGTCGATCATGATCTCTTCGTAAACCTCCCGCAGCTCCTTTGCCGCTGCTGTCGGCTCCTTTGTCTGCGCATCGACGAGAATATGCAGCGCATAGTGCTCGATATCTGAAAAATCCAGCAGGTTACGCTCCTCCTTTTTCGCCCGGTAAGCATCCGAAAAGGTCTGCACCAAGGCTGAAAGCGCCTCTACATCCGGCAGGATCTCTTGGATATCTGATAGTATGTGCGTCACATCCTCGTAAAAATAAGAATCCTGCAGCTTTCCAAGCGCGTCTTTTACTGTCTTTCGGATGCTTTTCACCTGCTCCTGCTTTTCTTTGCTGCCGTCGTATTTTCGGTTGACCCCAAGCTTCGTAAAGGACAGCGACGAAAGGCAGCGGCTGTAATCCGCATAGCTTTCACAGGCGCACAGCCCATTCAGCAGGTCAATATCATCCTGTACAGCGGCAAGATACATCTGCGGGCCGTCCGGATCGCAGCAAAGCGCCATCGCATCTTCCATCTGCTGTTTTAAATCCGCTGCAATACAGCCTAAATACCGCAAAAGTCCCTGCAGCCAAGCCTGTTCTTCCATCTGCTGCGCATCCTGCAACCGATAAAAGGCAGGCAGCGACGCCAGCCATTCCTCCGGCCACGGATAGCTCTGGGAAAAATCAAACAGGCGCAGCATAAAATCTGTGAGCGCCGCATCGCTTTTCGCTGTCGCATATCGATCCGCCAAGCGCAAAAAGCCTTCGGATCCTTGCGCATAACATTGTTCCAGCACCTCTTGGGCCACATCCGCCTTCAGCAGCTGCAGCTCCCCCGGATCTGCGATCCGAAACGACGGCTCCAAGCCGATCGTCTGAAAATAATTGCGTACGACATACAGGCAAAAGCTGTCTATCGTCGTGATCTGCGCATTGTGCACAAGCGTCGCCTGCCGCTGCAGGCCGCTGTTTTCCGGCTCCTGCTCCAGACGCTTTTCGATCGCCTGGCTGACGCGCTCACGCATTTCCGCAGCCGCAGCCTTCGTAAAGGTCACGATCAGCATCCGGTCAATATCTACCGGATGCTGCCTGTCCAATACCTTCTGTACGATCCGCTCCACGAGTACTGCCGTTTTCCCGGAGCCTGCCGCCGCGGATACGAGCAGATTTCGGTTTCTCAGCGCAATGACCTGCTGCTGCTCCTTCGTCCAAGTGACTCCCATAATCCTTCCCTGCCTTATGTTATTTCCCACGTTTTACCGCAGCATCCATCTTCTCCAGCACATCCGCCGCCTGGTCAAATTTTTCCAGCCTGCGGTACGAAAAACCATCCAGCCTTTCGTCAAATCCGCACACGCTTCGGTACGGACAGTAGCCGCACGGTGTTTTCTCTCCCAGCTCATATGGGTTTACATCGATTTCCCCACGCATCATGCGCACACCAAGCTCTGCAATCTTGCGGCTTACATAATCCGAAATGACCGCAAACTGCTCCCCGGATGCCGCCTTCGAATTTTTGCGCAGCGTACCGTCCTTATTTTCCGTAACCGGAAGAATCTTGGATACAGACTGCATCTCGTGATCCATCGCGTGATAAACCTCTGGATCCGCATTTACATATCCGTCCAGCTTAAGCTTTGCAAATATCTGCTCACGGATCTCTTCCTCGGAAAGCTCCTCCTGCGTATCCAGCAGCGGATCGTCGATATGATAATAAAAGATCCCCGCCGGCTTGACCTCTTTTTGCGGATGCTTGGCGCGCGTAAGCTCCATCGCTGCGTTTAGATACACAACAAGCTGCAGCTGCAGGCCATGATAAAGCGATACGAGCTGAAAGCTTGTGCTGCCGGATTTGTAGTCAATGACCCGGACATAAACCTCCCGCTCCCGCTCCCATAAGTCCATACGGTCGATCCGTCCGCGCAGGCGCATTTTTTCTTCCTCGCCCAGCTGGAACTGGATCGCATCCAGACTATTGACATACTGGAACGACACCTCGTAATTTTCCGGTACAAAACTGCCGCTGCGTATCTGCCGTCCCAGCGCGTCAACTGTCCGGTTCAGCACCTTTTCCATACGACGCACGAGATAGCTGTTGCGTTCGCCGTCTGCAAGCGCCGTATTTTTACACGCGGCAATCGCAAGCTCGACCGCTTCTTTTGCATACTGCTGCTGGCTCTCCTGCGTTAAATGGAACCAGTCGTCGCCCGCGGCCTGCATCCTTTTTGCAAACTGCTCCAGCGCATCGTGCAAAATACTCCCAAAATCCACCGCTTCAAATTCATTCAGCTGCCGCTTGGCCAGCTGAAGTCCGTATTGTAAAAAATGCGCAAATGCACATCCCGCAAACCGCTCCAGCCTTGTCACCGAGTTTTCCAATATCATCCCGTACAGCTTGCGGCAGATTTCACTGCTCAGCCTGGAATCCTGATGTGAGAAAAAAGCGGCGTCCACATAATCCGGTATCATATGCGCCCACGGCTCGTGCTGCATATACCAGGCATACAGCGCCTTCCACTCCTCGGATTCCTTATGCTCCCTTGCATCCGCAAGGCCGCTTAAAAAATACTGCAGGCTGCTTTTCGGCGTCGCGCCTGCTCCCTGCCCTGTATCCCCTTCGCCCTCTGCTCTTAACGTTTCCACCGAAAGCGCCGGAAACATTTTTAAGATCGTTGTGATCAGATACGACCGCCTTCTGGACTCCCCCTCCTGCCCTGCCTGGGAATAAGTCAGATACAGCTTATCCGAAGGCTTCGTCAGGTTCAGGTACAGGTAAAATTTTTGGATAAACGCCTTTTCCCGTGCCGTCGGTGCCAGCGTCAGGTCAAAGCCCGCCAGCTTTTCCCGCTCAAACTCAGACAAAATTCCGCTGCTTGCTTCGTTCTTGGGGATAATGCCGTCGTTGACGCCGATAAAAAACAGCACCTTGATATGCTCCAGTCTTGTACGCTCGATGTCCCCGAACAGCACACGGTCATAGCCCGGCGGGATAATGCCGACCTTGGAAGCCTCAAAGCCTGCGTCCAGTATGTTCGCATACTCCTTTTTCGTTACGGCTTCCTCTCCCAAAAGCTGCACCAGCTTGTCCAACAGGTCGATGACGATACCGTAGATCTGCTCATTTTCCTTTGCCTGTGCCAGCAGCCCTTCGGCTTCGTACTGCTCCCTCAGCGCATCCAGCTGCTCTTCCAAATGCAGCCGCACGAGCAGTTCATACAAGGCCGTCGTCATTTCCCGTACGGTCGCGCCTTTTTGATGGAACGCTTCATGGAACGGCAAAAAGCAGTCCGAAAACGCCTGCCTTGCCTCGTTCAATACCGCAAGCTGCGCTTCCTCCAGCCATTTCGCCGGCCTTACCCATACCTTTTGAAATCGGCTCCAGCCGCGGATGCCAAAAGCCAGCAGATAATTTTCCATCAGATCCATCGTCTCCATATCCTCGATACCGCTTAGGCCGCTTTTAAAATAGCGCATCACGCTCTCATAGGAATAGTCCGACGTTTCCATTTCCAGCACGGCGCGCACCAGCTCGATCATCGGATGGAACAGGATATTTTTTTTCTGGTCGATAAAAAGCGGAATGTCATACAACGCGAAAATCTCTTCCGCGTAATGCGCATAAGCAGGTACATCCCCGGTCACGACCGCGATGTCGATATAGCGGTAATGCTCCTGCGATACGAGCTGGCGGATTTCCCCAGCTACAAATCGAAGCTCATTTTTCGGCTGGAACAGTCCAAGGATTCGGATCTGATCCCGCAGTCTTTCTGGTTCTGTCCGATCTTTTGCCTGAAATCTGCGGAATAGATTCTGCTCCAGATGAAAGATTGCCGGAGCGGACGCATACCGCTTCTCTCTCCCATGCCCAAGCTGCACCGGGTCAAGCAGGCGTACCTGCTTTCTTTCAGCAAGCTCCAGCAGGGAAGCGACCGTTTTCTTGCTCAAATAAAACAAATCCTGGATATCCGGCCTGCCATACAGCGGCTCGCGCTCGTCCATCGTAACTGCTATATGCACGCTCTGCGCCAGCGCAAGCAGCTCCTCTAAAAATTCCAGCTGCACTGGGGTAAATCCAGTATAGCCGTCCAGCACAACGATGCTGTCACGCAGCATTTCTGATTCCGGCGCCGCCTTTGTCAGCAAATGGATGATTTCGTCTGCCGTCACATAGCGGCCTTCCAAAAACTCCTGAAATCCCCGGTAAAGCGTGATAATATCATGCAGCTTATACCAGAGTGCATTTTTCTGCTCCAGACTGTCGCGCACCTGCACAAGCTCCTCTGGCAGCACATGATACTGCATAAGCTCTGAGATCAGGGATTTCAGCTCGCTGATATACCCGGTCTTACGGATGTTCCCGCCAAGCAGCTGCAGCTGTTTTTCCCTGTCTCCCGCTACATTGCGCAGTACCAAGCTTTTTCCGGTCTCCTCCAGCACGACGAAATCCATCATGCCAAGGTCGTCAAACACGCGGTACGCAAGTCTTTGAAAGCTCAGCACATCAATATTTAAGATCGAGTGAGCCGGATGGCGGTTGACAAATTCCTTCTGCGTCTGCATCGTAAACTGCTCCGGCACTAGAAATAAAAAATCCTTCCTCGGATGCTTTAACGCCTGCTCCAGCACATATTCATACAGCCAGGTAGATTTCCCGCTGCCGGAATTGCCGAAAATAAATTGTAATGACATAGTATACTCCTACAGGTTTTTGAATATCTCCGTCTCGTGCTTTAGCTTCGTCGCGATGCCTTTGTTTTCACTCATCTGCGCATTGATGCTGTCCATATCCGCAACGAGCACCTGCATATTTTCAGCCGTGCCGCTGACTCCGGTCACGCCCTCGTCAATCGCAATGCTGATCGTATGGATAGAATCCGCAATCTCTGTAACCGATATCTGGAGCGTATCTGTCTTTCCATTAAACTCCTGCATGACCTCTTCGATAAAGGTCGCGTTTTTCTTATATTCATCCCCCGTCGCTACAAACGCCTCAAACTCCGGCAAAATAGACTCGTTCATATAGCTGACAAGGCTTTTGGCATGATCCGCCAGGTTATGGACGGCTTCGGTTACGATCCCGTTGATCCGCTGGATATTGTTGGCTGATTCTCTGGTAGACGCAGCAAGCTGGCTGATCTCACCTGCCACGACTGCAAACCCGCGGCCCGCCTCTCCAGCTCTTGCCGCCTCGATCGAAGCGTTTAACGCCAACAGGTTCGTCTGGCTCGCCACATTTAAAATATCCCCGGTCAGTGTATTCACCTGATCGACACTTTTACTGTTTTCGATCGCTTCGTTTAAGACAGACAAGATCTCGCTGATCTTGACGCTTGTCGTTTCCATATTGCTGCGCGCCTTATCCGCCATCTCTTCCGCGTGCTGCTTCATCTGCTTAGAATAACCGTTGATCTCCGTCGTACGATCCGCAATGCTGAAAACCTCGTCGCTGACTGCTTCTGCGTTTTCATTGATCGTCTGTGCGTTATTTGATACGGCCTCCATCGTCGCGGACAGTTCCTCAGTCAGCGCAGACATCTCGGATACACTATTGTTGGACGTCACTACATTATCCATAACTTCTGATACGACGACGTCCATCTTTTGTGAGTTGTCCGTAATGATACGAAAGATATTCTGCAGCTTTTCCAAAAAGATATTGATCCCCTCGCCTAGGGCGCCGATCTCGTCGTTTGACAAAACACTGACGCGCTTCGTTAAATCACCCTCCTTATGGTCAATTCCCTGAATGATCTCTGTCAGCTCCTTCTCCGCCTGCGTGATCGGATGGAGCACATGGCGGTTCGAGCTATAGATCGCATATAAGATCGCCAATATGCTGACCGTGATCGTAATACAGTTTGTCGCAAAGCTTGCCGCATACACCTTATCAAGATGCGCTCTGGCATCCTGCGCCGCCTGCTGCGCGTGCTCCTCGATCGTGTCAATATCGCCTAAGATCGTCTGCACACATGGAGAAACCTCCGTGCTTGCCGCTGCATTCGCCTGTGACCGCTGCAGGTTCGCGCTGAATGCGCACACCCGCCGCAGCGCCAGCTTTAACTGCTCAAACTGATCCTGCATCTGTTGATAGGACTGCTTATCATTTTCATCCAAATATTTTTCATAAACCTTTAGGCTTTCCGCCAGCTCTGTTTCCTTTGTCTTGATCGTATTTACGGTATCGATCATCGTATTTGAATTGATCGCGACCGCATGGGACAAGCCCAGATTATGTAATTCCTGTACCTGCTGCTTAATGGCGCTTAATTCCGTCAGGCTGGTCATGGAATGGTCCGCAATCTGCGCCGCATTCTCATTTACCTTGCGGATATTGGTCATTGCCGTGATGTTGGAAATAACGGCCACAATCCCAAGGACAAGAACCGGCAGCATGATCCGTATTTTAATACTTCCGTGCTTTTTCTTTTTCTGTTCCATGTGAAACGTCCCCTCCCTATTCCGTAATCTCACTGACCATAGTATCCAAAAGATCCTGCAACGGACGGTTGCCTGGATTTCCAGCAGCCATCGTATTGCCAAACTCGGTTACCGGATCCCAATACTTTTGCCCGACTTTTTGGATCACACCATGCTCCGCCTGCTCCAGCGCTGCGGCAATCGCTTGGTTTTTCTGGATCTCATCAGAAGATGCTGCCTTTTTATTGGAAGGCCCGCGTTCCGCACGTTCAAACCGCAGCCTCTGGCTCTCTTCGCCAGTCAGATATTCCGCCAGCTTTTCCGCCCATGCCTTCTGTGGGGAATAGGCATTCACTCCGAGCAGCCGGTATCCGGTAAACGACGCCATCTGTACCTGCCTGCCCGCGCACGTATAAGTCGGCAGCTTGCAGGCGCCATAATTTTCACCAAATGCCTGCTTTGCGGCAGCAATATCCCACACACCGCTGACCGCAGCGATCGCCGTACCGTCCTTCATTTTCGCCGCGGCGCCCGCATCGCTTAAAAATCCCTTGTTCCTGGCAATCGAGAGCATTCCCTTTGCCACGTCCAGCCCGGTAATGTCCCCCTCTGCGCGGTTCCAGTCACACAAGGTCGTCAGGCCGTCGTCATTTAAACCAAGCGTCATCCCTGTATTTCCAAAAAAAGCATACAGATACCATCCGCTCGACCAGTCCATGACAAATTTTTTCCCATTCTGCGCGCAGATTTCCAAGATCCGGTCCAGTGTACGCACGTCCTGCGGCTGAAAATACCGTTTGTCATAATAAAGGAAATATCCGTTGTCCGCCGTGATCGGATACGCAAACAGCTTTCCGTCAACAGAAGCCGCGGCTGTCGCACCATCCAGATTTGCAGAGGCGATCGCGTCCGCGTTCGTCACCTCCTCCAGCACACCAGAAGCGGTCATTGTCAAGATCTGGTCATCCGGCAGGCAGAACACGTCCGCGCCGTTATTTACATCCCCTAAAAGCTCATCCTTGCATTCGGCTGCCGGCACCATCTCACATTCGATTGTAAGATTCGCTTCCCCTTTGTGGTCGCTGATGAAGGTATCAATCTGTTCCTGAAACAGATCCATCTCATCCTCATCACACCAAAAACGCAGGCTTACATTACCGCCGCTTTCAACTGTCTGCGTCTGTTCAGACGCCGCTTCGCTGCCCTCATCCTCTGCATTTTGTCCGTCGTCCGCAGGCTTTTTTCCGCAGCCTGTAAGAAAGAGTGACGCGGATGCATAAACCGCCAGCAAAGCTATGAATTTCTTTTTCATATTCATACACTGTTCCCCTCTTTTCACTTAAATTTGCAATTTCTTGATCCATTTTCTGATCCCTTTCTATCAGAATAACAGATTTGGCCTGGAAATTCTACTGTCTTTTGTGAAAAACTACAAAAAACCTGGCAGTGCGGATTCGCAGCTGTCAGGCTTTTCAATCGATCATACGTCCGGCGTTACGCTATGGCATAAAATATGAAGTCCGCCGTCCGCATCTTTTATTTTCAGGTTTCTGACAAGCCCCTCGTCGTCTGGAATTGTCAGGTTCAGCTTGTGGTTCTTATTATCGATCTCATAGATCAGGCCATGGAACATGGTTGCGCTCAGGATAAGCTGAAATGGCACATCTTGCAGATCTTTACAGGCTATGATATGGATATTTGCATATATAAGACCTCCGACGATCATACTTTGCAGCTCATACAAATTTCCTCTTGTCTTTCCACCAAAGCCGCCAAAAGAAACATTTTCTGCCAGGAGCCTTCCTCCAAGCATATTTAAAATACTTTCTTCGTCTGTCCATATCGGAAAGAAAGCTCCCGTATCAAGCAACGCTTCAAAATGATGCCACGTCTTTAATTCTACAACTGGCCTTTGGTACTGCTTATTTAGATTCAATGTAAACTGCTTCATCCAAAATACCCCGCTGTCCCAAGCTGGAACACATGGTCCGGCGTTGTATATCTACCCAAGATCTCGCCTCTGGATTGTATCTGCATCCTTGTCAGCTCACTTTTCGATTTGTCATTAAATTTCACAACCGCTGATCTAATCGTAGCATCGTTATCAGGCTCATATTCAACCTCTGTCAACCCCACCCACCGGTCAGGATATCGATCCTGGATCTCCTTCCATGTCAGCCGCTCTCCCATTTCAAAGCCCCCTCTCAGCCAGTCCATCTGCCCGGCTATCCGCTCTTACGCCTGCTCCTCGTTCAGCTTGCTCAGCCGTATCGACTGGTCTGCCGCTATGCAAGCGTCAATGATCTCCTGAATATCCCCGTTTAGGATCTTATCCAGCTTATACAGTGTCAAATTAATCCGATGGTCGGTTACACGGCCCTGTGGGAAATTATACGTACGGATCTTCTCTGAGCGGTCACCCGTACCGATCTGGCTGCGGCGCGCTTCGGATTCCGCGTCCTGCTTTTTCTGCATTTCCAGATCGTATAATTTCGCGCGCAAAAGGGCAAACGCCTTTTCCTTATTTTGCAGCTGCGACTTTTCCGTCTGGCTGTAAATAACAATCCCCGTCGGATAGTGCGTCAGGCGTACGGCTGAATCCGTCGTATTGACACACTGGCCGCCGTTTCCAGACGCGCGCATAACATCGATGCGGATATCCTTTTCGTCAATCTGCACGTCGACTTCTTCTGCTTCCGGCATCACCGCGACTGTTATCGTGGATGTATGAATGCGTCCTTGCGATTCCGTTTCCGGTACACGCTGGACACGGTGAACGCCGGATTCAAATTTCAGCCTGGAATAGGCGCCCTGGCCGGAAACCATAAAGTTGACGGATTTCATGCCTCCAATGCCGATTTCCTCGATTTCCAGCGTTTCGATCTTCCAGTGGCAGCTTTCCGCGTAATGCACGTACATCCGGTAGATTTCCGCTGCAAATAAAGCCGCCTCATCGCCGCCGGCGCCTGCCCGGATCTCCACGATCACGTTTTTCTCATCGTTCGGGTCTTTTGGCAGCAGCAGTATTTTCAGCCTGTTTTCCAGCTCTGCCACCGACGCCTTAGATTCGTTCAGCTCTTCCTTGGCAAGTTCGCGCATCTCTTCGTCTGATTCTTCCTCCAATAGCAGCAGGCTGTCCTCAATGCCCTGCTTTGCCTTTTTATAAGCCCCATAGGTCTCTACGATCGGTGCAAGGCTGCTCTGCTCCTTCATCAGCGCACGGAAGCGGTTGGTGTCATTCGCCACATCCGGCTCGCTGAGCTGGTTCATAACCTCCTCATACCTTAGCAGCAGATCCTCTAATCTGTCAAACATAGTTTTCCTCCAAAATTTCTCTTACAATTTCTGCAGCCGCTAGATCCGCCCTCTGACGACCCGCTCGTGATGCGCCAAGTCCTTAATGACTGACACTTCCCGATAGCCTGCCGCACACATCATATTGGTCACCGCAGGACCCTGGTCATAGCCGATCTCCAGATACAGATATCCGTCTTTATTCAAATACTCCCTGCTGAGCGCCACAAGCTGGCGGTAATAGTCCAGTCCGTCCACGCCGCCGTCCAGTGCCCCAACCGGCTCAAAATCACGTACCTCAGGCATCAGCGTCAAAATATCGGCCTGCGCGATATAAGGCGGATTTGAGATGATCAGATCAAAGCGTCCGCTGATATTTTCATACAGATTGCTCCTAACCCAGTCAATCTCCACCTCATGCAGCCTGCCGTTTTCCTTTGCCACTAAAAGCGCCTGCTTGGAAATGTCGCTGCCTATCGCCGTCATCCCGTGCGCGTTTTTCATCAGGCTGATAATCACACAGCCGGATCCGGTGCCGAGGTCTAAGACCCGCATCCCTGGCTGGCAGATCTTCAGCGCTTCTTCAACAAGCGTTTCCGTATCCTGCCTTGGAATCAGCACATTGGAATTTACCTTGAAATTCAGCCCCATAAATTCCTGCTCGCCCGTAATATACTGCAGCGGAATCCGCTCCGCACGCTTGCGGATCGCGATTTCATACTCAGACTGCTGCTCCAGAGTCAGCGACTCTTCCATATGGGAATAATAAAATGTACGGTTGATCTTGCATACTGTTTCCAGCAGCAGCCAGGCGTCCAGCTTTGCCTCCGTAACACCCGCCTGCTCTAATATGGTACTTCCCCATTCCATGGCCTCCTGATAGATCATGCCATCCCTCCATCCTATTTCCGGCATTTTACGCTTCCTTTTCCTTAATATATGCTTTCCAGTCAAAGACTGCCTCCACCGAAGCAATCCCAACTTCGATCATCGCATCGTCCGGCTCTCTTGTCGTAAGCTTCTGCAGCGCCAAACCCGGCCTGCTGATCAGATTGACAAGCGCATGGTCGCTCCTGCCCGCAAGTCGGATCAGCTCATACGCGCACCCCGCAATGACCGGAACGAACGCCAATCTTAAGACAATACGCATCAAGCCGGAATCCGTACGGATAAATAAAAAGAAAAGAATGCTGATGCACACAACCAGAAACAAAAAGCTCGTTCCGCACCGCTTATGCAGTCTGGAGCTTTTTCTCACATTTTCCACATTCAGCTCCATGCCGTGCTCAATGCAGTTGATGCACTTATGCTCTGCGCCATGGTACATAAAGACACGACGGATATCCTCCAGCCTGGAAATAAGCAGGATATACGCAAAAAAGATTGCCATCCGCAGCACGCCCTCAAGTATGGCGAGCACTGTCTCGGACGAAATCCATGTACGGAACAGACCAGAAATAAAATAAGGGATCAACATAAAGATCAGAACCGCTGCTGCAACCGACACCGCCATGGTAACCCACGTCATCAGAGTTTCGTTTTTCCGGCCCGCTCCTGCCGGCGCTTCGCCTTCTTCTTCAAAAAAAGAGGCTGAAAACATCAGCGTGCGCATACCAAGTACAAGCGACTCTAAAAAATTGACAACGCCCCTGACAAACGGAAGTCTTCGAAAGCCGGAGTCCGGCAAAATGCCCCGGTATTCCTTCGCGTCCACAATAATCTCACCGTCAGGCTTTCGTACGGCGACGGCATACTGTGTACCGTTTTTCATCATGACGCCTTCCATAACAGCCTGTCCGCCTATTCCAGAATATCTCATAAATGCTCCTTACTGCCTGAATCGTAAAAAAGGTTGAGATTTCACAACCTCAACCTTGTCTGCCTCATTCTATGTCCTATTTCATGCCATATTTCTTATTGAACTGTTCAATACGTCCACGGGCCTGACTTGCCTTCTGCTGGCCTGTATAGAACGGATGACACTTGGAACAAATTTCAACGTGAAGCTCCTGTTTTGTCGAACCTGTCACAAATGTGTTGCCACAGTTGCATGTAACGGTCGCCTGATAGTATTCCGGCTGAATATCTGTTTTCATTATTTTCACCTCGCATATATCATAATCAATAATCTCGCTCGAAAAATTAACAGCGATATTATAGTAACATATTCATATTTGATATGCAAGAGGTTTTTTCATATTTCAGCAGATTAATAAATATGAAATCAATCCGAATGGAACTCAACGTTTGTTCCACAGTGACCAGGAATGGCTGAAGGACATTGCTCGATTCTGCGGCAGGAAAAGAAGCACGCTCAAGACCCTGTATTTTGACCAGACTGGGTTCGTGCTCTGCACAAAACGTTTGGATAAGGAAAGTTTCCAGGTGGAACTGCAGGTTATTCACCGCTTACTTTTATTCTTCCTTATCTTGCTTTTTCAGTGAGATTTCATTTTTATCAATTACTACTTTATATTGAAGGACACTATCATCATCAAATTTTAATTCCAATTCTTTTTTAACGGAATATGCATTTTTAGGATTCAATGTAACTGCAATCCTTGTTGTACTCTCTGGAATAGAAAATTTAATCGTTTCATTTACGTTAACGCTTCCACTCAATATAACATTATGCTCATCGTCATCAAACGTTAAAGCTATACTTTTAAAAATTAATGGGGTATCATTTGTAAGTAAAAATTCATAAGTATTTTCGTTAGATGTCGATTCATCCGCTGCGTTTTTACTACAGCCACTAATCATAATCAACATCATGCACAGGTAAATGATATAAAATCTTTTTTTCAATTTATCTCACCTCAATTATTTTTCGGTTCTACCCATAAGCAGTACGCCTATTAACCACTGATACTTGGCAGCTTCTTAAAAGAGGCCTTTTATCCTTCTATTCTGCTGCATTCTTCCTGTTCTTCAATATACTTCTTAATGCTTTCTTCGTTCACCTGCCCTATTTATTGTTTCTGCATAGTATCCCCTTGCCCAGAAATGCCTGCCATTTTTATCCCTGTACTCTAGATAGCGGTCAAATATCATAAGTACACTCTTGCCTTTCAGTTTTGACATTACATCCGATATATTCATCTTGGGCGGTATTGACACATATAAACGTATATGGTTTAGACATATTCCACCTTTTATCAGTTCAATCCCTGTAATTTTACATACTGCAAACAAAATCCAGCCTACTTCCTTGCCAAGCTTTCCATACATTACCTTTCGGCGATATTTTGGGATAAAAACAATATGGTACGTGCAATTATACTTTGTATATGCTAAAATCTTATTATCCATTATGGATACCTCCTGCTATTTGTAGATTAGGTTGCCTAGACTCAAATCTATGATAACACAGAGGTTTTATTTTTGGTACTTTAGGTATCGCTGCTGCTTGCTCCATTCCCCAGCTCTGCTGGGAGCTTAATGGATTTTCAGTTATATGGTGCGCAGCCGCAAAGGGATCGAAATTCGATTTGCACTAAATGAACAGATCCGCAAGCAGGTATTTTATGCCATTTTCATGAAAAAAGCCGAATATGAAAAAAACTGGGTATAGGGAGTAGTTCAAACTCATTTGAGTTCAACTACTCCCCAATTTAAACTGTTTATTTCTTGAAGTCCGTCCCTTTACGATTCAAAAATAATCAATCCGAATTAAACTCAATGCTTGTAGTCCCATTTTGATTACAATAAACATTTATCGTAGCTGATGCGGTTAATTTATCTCCGATCCCTAAATTATATAATTTGAATACACCTGTTGCCCTTGCGTATGTAGGAGAAATCTGATTTTTACTCTTAGATACAGTTATTCTATATCCAGAAATAGTGTTCCATACGCTTGTAGATACATCGGTTACATTACAAATTATTCGGTCATATGAAAATGTTCCTGTACAATTGAAGTCAGCAATCTTATCGCCATTTGCCGTCTTATAGAAATAACCTGTTCCTGTTCTAGTCTTAGTTGAATAGGCACGTGTTTCAACCTCATCTTGGATAAAGAACGCTATACCAATTTCTGGGTTACTTGTTTCTAAAACAAGATCTGCTTTACTCAAATCTACCTTTTTAAAAGAAATAGCAAAAGCGGTAACAGGAAACATAGAAACTATTAGCATTATCACTAATATAAAAGAAAATTTTTTAGTTCTTTTCATCAATCATCCTCCTAATTTACATTATAAGACGCATAATCACCACCAACAGTATATATCCCACTTTTACTTACCGCAATTTTAATCCAGGCAGTACTATTTTCATTTCTATTATAATAAAGAGTGTAGTCTCCCTTTAAGACACTAACATTATATTCACTATCATTTTTACTGGTACTTGTTCTATGAGTCCCAGACCACTTATCTGCTGTTGAATTATGATAACTATCTTTTCCTGTAATTTTTGTATCATTTCCTGTATATTCAAAAGAACCAGATAAGCCATAAACACTTACAATTACACGATCAGACGTTCTGTAAAAATTTCCAGATACCGTAAAATTTAAAGTCCCACTTGCTCGTGTAACAGCTGGCACCATCTCTATTACCAATTCAGTGCTTACATCGTTGTTCACTGATAGCTGTATAGGAATTCTTTCAATTGCATCGTCATTTCGAATCCCATATGCTTGTGCATAATCAACAACGTCACTAATTTCGAAAGAAGCTCCTTGAGATGTTTCAGTAATATTAACATCAGCCGCAAAAGCTTGAACTGTTAATAAAAACGATAAAGCCAATGAAAAAAATATACTCAACAGTTTTTTCATAGTAATTTCTCTCCTTAATGCACTTTTTTAACATATATTACAATCACACACAAGCCAATAGCAACCAAAATCGCTAAACCACCTATAATCAACATATTATTAAAAGAATTTTTAGCAGATGCAACATTTAAAAAGCCATATGCTCCAGCCTGATCCTCTGCAAGTGGTGGTAATTGGTTGATATAATTTTTTACTTCCTCATAATTATAAATATGATCCGAATCAGATTGAAGTGTACTTATATTTTCAATTCCTGGAACATCACTCAGTGGCACTAAATTCTCTATTTTACCATTTTCATCTGGCAATAATGCGACGGCATATCTAAAATATGGTAATCCCCCAACCAAAACAGCATTTTCTGTTAGAATGCCAGTCCTTTTTTCTAGTTCCGTTGTATAATCAACGATTTCATTATCATAATATTTTAATGCTGTTACCTGCCATTTCCCAACATTATCTAAAATTTCTTGACGTTCTTCATCTGTAAATTCAACACTTTCATTTAAAGGCTGTCCTTTCGCAATATTTACAATAAGAGTGCCACCGTCCAAATAAATTGGCAATTCATAAATATAACCGTCGTCCCCAAATGCAGCTGGAATTTCCTCTACGTCGTCAATTTCTGTTTTGAAAAGATCAGTTCCTACATAAATTTTAAAAGCATTGTTAAAATCTACATCATTTTCTGTGATTTCCCTGCTCAATTTATCCAAAAACAAATCATTGGAAGCTGTAACAATTTCTTCAGTTAAAACTGATAAATCATGGTCTTGTTCGGTTGCAGCACATACCGAAATTGTGAAACCCAATAGTAACAGAATAGATGTCAAAAAAGCAATCCATTTTTTCATTTTTTTACCTCCCATCTACAAATCGAAAAACAAAAATCAGCTTTTCCAAAATGAGGTATCATAAGATCCTGTACCAGATTGAATTTTCGTACCATTTTTTAAGGAATTATAATTATACCATTCAGAAGTATTATCTTCCCAAGGATCTATGATATACAAATAGTTACTTCCACTAGTTGTTTTAGTTCCTGCACATACAAGGGCGTGAGCTCCGCCACTATCCCAGTTCATCCAGACACCAATAGGATTTCCCGAATTTATATTTGATGTATGAGATAACCATGAACATATAGAGCCAGAAGTATATGTTACTGTGCTACCAGAAGCGTATCTTATTCCCTGTCTAATGTCACCGGTAGTACCACCTACGTTGGGATAGCTAGAATCTTTTACATATGCAACAACATCCCATTGTGAACGATTAGAACTACTATTCATATAATTACCAATCATTTGTGAAGTAGCTGCCCAACACCACTTTGTTTTTGCTTGTTTCACTCTAGTTACATTCAATGTAGTCGCGGAAGCTGTAACTACTGTTGAAAATACAAGTAACATTGCAATTAGCATAGATATAAAATGACTTTTCTTATGTTTTATGAACATTATATTCCCTCCATTCCTCTGTTTAGGCAATTTTAAGGTGTACATTTTTATTTAGTAATAAGTTTTAAGATCCCCCATTCTTTTAGAATTAGTTGTAAAATTCCTGTTTCAATATCGCCTCCCTGCAGTTTATTTAAAAAGCCAAACTTTTTGTGCCCATGTTATTCACATAGATTCAATGTTCATTTTACCCGCTAAATTAAAATTGAATTTGATTATTATTTTTAATAAATATTATCATTATTAATTTAAAATGTCAACAGTCATTATAACTATTTTTTAAGATGCGATTAGCAAAAAAACATCATACATATTATTTTACAAATATCTAAAGAATCATTTATAGTACAAATTTTCTATAAAATCAAGAAAATTTTTTCTTCCTAAAAATATCTCCATATATTTTCTATAGATAATTGCGAAACTCAAAAAACAAAGATATATTCATAGACTCACACAAAAAAATCCAAATATAGCCTAACTATCAGCTGATAGAAAAAACTTTTGTCCACAACAATTACAGTGATCAGCTGCGTAATACTGCCAAAAGCAGATCAGCATAAATGTTTTTTCATTCCGGGTTTCCCGAACCGACCGGCTACGCAGAAGTTTTGCATCGCCAATCTTTTACCTTCATCCGGTGCATCCGATTTCTTTTCAACGACAATATCCAGGTGGGTTTGCAGAAAATTTTTATTAAAAGAAGGAAATGCCTGTTATATAAAGAGTTTGCCTCTGTGTGAGACAGCATGGGGCCATAGGAGGTTTATAACGCTCATAGAAAGCAACCAAATTTTTTGCTTTCTTATAAGCTTTCAGCTGTTTGACTATGCGGTTGACACATTTCGAATTGTTTTCTGTCATTTATATTTCAATGCCAGACGTGCCAGATAAAACAAAAAACACTTTATTTTAAGGAGTCAAATTTTCGCAATATATAATATATTTTCTATAATATAATAAAGAAAGCTACCGCATCTATCATTTTTTGATCATTGATGCGACAGCTCCTTTCTAATTATTCACACAAAATCCAATCTCCTACCCATTTATTTTTTGAATAATTATATAAACGTTTATAAATCTCTCCACCTTGGATTTCATAAACATATCGTATATCATCTTTTTTAGGGCCTATTATAATTTCCTGTTCTGTATTTTTCATTTGATCTGACGATACCTGAACTAAATTAGACGAACCCCAAACCACTATACTAACTAATAATATACTTATACTCTTTCTCATTATCTATTTTCTTCCCTTAATTCTAAAATTTCTAATTCAAAGAATTCTTTTGGTATCTCTTCGATATTTCCCATATATTCATCATTAATATAAAAACTATATCCCTCCCTCTCCTTTATCAAATATAAATTATCCTCTTCTAATGTAAACTGACCATGATTCAAATTTAGGACTCCTCTTGGCTCAATAACGACAAAAAACGAATATAATATTAAAATTATCATAACGAAATAAAACTTTGTTGTTTTTTTAGTTTTTTCAATTAATAAAGAATAAATTCTAGTTTTGGATAAATTTTTAGTTAATCCCAAACCAAGCTTCATTTTATTTTTTTCTTTCATATGTAAAAAAATAGTATCGGCATATTCAATTTTTTCTTTCTCTGTCATATTTTTTGTCACTGAAAAATCATTTCTTAATTCTAATATATTCTCTATATATCCTTTTAACACATAAACCAATGGATTCCACCAATAAACCAAACATAAAATATCCACTAATAATTTATACCATTGATCATGATTTTTAAAATGTTCTAACTCATGCTCAATAATATACTCTTCTTTTCCGGCAAGAACTTCTGGAACTATTATCATTGGTTTTAACAATCCTACAAGAAACACTTCATTTATAAACTTTATTTGTTTCATCGGAATTTCTATTGTTTTCCCAAACATATTTTGTATCGGAATATGTTGTATTGTCTCTCCATATGACAATAATTGTAAGAACCTTCTATATTGCGATATTCTAACAATCGACAGAATCATAGTTCCGCAAAAACTTATCACACAAAAAAATATCATAATATTAATATTTAAAATCTTTGTATCTCTGAGAATTTCACAAGCTTTTGCATATAAATCTGTTATATAAACAGAATAAGTAACTGGATACTCAAATGGAGTAAATAATCGGATGATCAAAATCCAAAAGAACACTAATATCATTTTTATTTCTTTTTTGTGAAATGTGTCTTTTTGCCTTTTTATATAAAATAACACTGGAACTAGAAATAAAATAAAAAAAATATTAGCTGTAATTATTGTTGTATAGGTGCAGCTAACTTTCATTTTCCATTTTCCTTTTTTTTCTCTCTATAAACTCTTCCAATTCAAGTAAAATTTGAGCATCATCTTCTTTACTATCCCCGCTAAAAAATGATGATACTATTCCCTTTAATAAAGCTCCCTTATTTTTAGATAAAGGGAAAAAATATTCTACTTCTTCTTTTAAGTATTCTTCCATTCTTTTTTTTGGTTTATAATTTCTGGCTAATACTTTTCCCACTTGAACTATTTCAGCTACTTCAACATAATCATTTTCTAAAAGTTTTTTTAATAATCTTTGAACTGTTGGTGTTGTTAACCCCTTCTTTCCTTCTACAATTTCTGCAGCTGTTAAAGGTTTCTTTGATTCCCATAACACATACATAATATCTAATTCATTTTTATTTAACTTGTAGGCTTTCATCCTATACCCTTTCATATTGAATATATTCTATCTATTGTTACAATTAAATATTATTATAATTAAAAATGATTGTCAATATTAAATTTCAACTTTGAAAGCTACTTTTTTTATTTGAGTAAAAAAGCAGTCCCGTCTTTGGGTTATAACACCATATTTTTGAAAATCTAACCTCTCCGAACGCACCGTCCAAGTAACTGACAAAGGGCTTAACTGCGCAAAAAACATAGTTACCATGATTAGGATCTGGAAATGGATACATCTTTTCAAGATCTGTGAAACAATTATCAAAAGCAGAAAAACATACGTCTTTGAACAAAAAATGAGATGTTCTTTACCGGAACAAAGAATGTGTGTATGATTGCTTGTATCAAATAACAGAAAAACGGAAAAATAAACGATAAAATGATCATAAAAAGAGTAGTCATGTTCCATCTAAAATTATAAGAAAAACAGTTAGAAAAAGCGAAAATTTACGAGCAAGCCAAGCTAAAAGATCAGAATATAGAGACGGCTCCAAATATGTAACATTTAAAGCAGATAACAAAATTTGCGAAAAAGAACTATGCTAAGCTATAGGTTTAACCTATGGCTTAGCACTATATTTTACGATAGCCACGTTCCGAAAGCAGCCCCAACAGCTCCTTATACCCTGCGTCTTTTTACCAGCTGGATAAACTCCCGGTTGTTGCTCGTATGGGAAAACATATTTAAAATATTTTCCACCGCTTCGTCCGTTTTCATGCCGTTGATCCCTTTGCGCATAATATCGACCGCTTCCCGCTCTTCCCTGTCCAGCAGCAGATCCTCGCGCCGTGTGCCGGATTTTACAATATCGATCGCAGGAAATACCCGCCGCTCGCTCAGCTTGCGGTCCAGCACAAGCTCCATATTGCCGGTGCCCTTAAATTCCTCATAGATCACATCGTCCATCTTGCTGCCGGTATCTACCAGCGCGGACGCAAGCACAGTCAGGCTGCCGCCTTCACGCATATTTCTCGCCGCGCCAAAAAAACGCTTCGGCATATGCAGCGCCGCCGGATCCAGACCACCGGAAAGCGTCCGCCCGCTTGGCGGTACTGTCAGGTTGTATGCCCTTGCCAGACGCGTAATGCTGTCTAACAGGATGAGTACGTCCTGCTTATGCTCCACAAGGCGCTTAGCACGCTCGATGACCATTTCTGATACACGCTTATGGTGCTCTGGCAGCTCGTCAAATGTAGAGTAAATAACCTCCACGTTGTCCCCCTCAATGGCCTCTTTGATGTCCGTAACCTCCTCTGGACGCTCGTCAATCAGCAAAATGATCAGATGGATCTCTGGGTTGTTTACCTTGACCGCCTGTGCAATCTGCTTTAACAGCGTTGTTTTACCTGCCTTTGGAGGCGATACGATCATACCTCTTTGCCCTTTGCCGATTGGCGATACCATATCTACGATCCGCATTGACGTCGTTGTACGGTTCGTTTCCAGACGCAGCCTCTCATTCGGAAATACCGGCGTCAGATCCTCAAAATTTCTCCTTTGCGCAACGATTGACGGATGATACCCGTTGATCGTCG
The DNA here is from genome assembly GCA_910586225.1 of uncultured Eubacterium sp. Taxonomy (GTDB): domain Bacteria; phylum Bacillota; class Clostridia; order Lachnospirales; family Lachnospiraceae; genus Eubacterium_J. Next base: position 42,756 of record CAJUIL010000032.1, read on the forward strand.
TAATGTACAGCAGCGCGCTGAATTTTTCGCCCTGCGTTTTGATCCTTGTATTACCGCGTACAATATCGCCTGTTTTCAAGCCGAACCGGCGGATCTGAGACGGCGATACATAGACGTCGTTTTCTCCCGGCAGGTAATTCTCACACCGGATAAATCCATATCCGTCTGGCATTACCTCCAAAATACCATCTGCCGTAACGCCGCTGTCCAGCTCTGGATTGATCTCTTCTTTATTTTCTTCTTGTCTGCGCGGTCTTGGCTGACCCTGACGCTCCATCCTATCTCTGTCTGCCCGCTCTGGCCTGTCCTGACGCTCCATCCTGTCTCTATCTGTCCGCTCCGGCCGTAATACCTTCTCTGTCCGTTCTGTCCGGGATAGTTCGTCATCTGGCTGATCCGCTTTCTCTTCCACTTTTTTCTCTGTTATTTCTGCCATTTCTGTCATTTCTGCCTTTTCAGGCTCCCTTTCCAATTTTGTCTTTTCCTTGTGTTCTCCGGGCTTTTCGTCCTCCGCTACCATCCGGTCAATCAGATCCGATTTCTTTAATCCGCTGACACCTTTTAGCCCGCGCGCTTTGGCAAGCTCCCGCAACACTGCTAAAGACAATGTTTCATATTTTTCCCTCATTAAAAATTTCTCCTTATTCATTCATCGTAATATTGGGATTCATAAATCCGAACGCCATAAAAATTGCTGAAGTCTGTTTGAACAAAACTGTGAATTCAATCTGACTATAGATACGTGATGAAATGTATTATACACTATTTTCCTGGAAATAGGAAGCCCTTTTTTCATCATTCCACATTTTGTCGAATCTTGTCGTTTTTTGTCGACTACTTTTGCTTGTATTTTTCCATATTTCGACATATACTTATTTTTGTAAGCGGACTACATCAATTTTTATACAAAGGAGGAATCACAGACTATGAGCAAAAGTAAAAAACGCGCGCTGACCATCATACTCGTACTTTTACTGATTGCGGCTACCGTCGTGATCTGCTACTACCTGTTCCGCAAGCAGCAGGAGCCAGACCCACTCTATGATAATAACGCTACCATCGGCGTCCTGCCCGGAATTGATATCGATGAGCGCAGAAAGCAGCTGCAGGATATGTTGGATAAAAGCGTGATCGCGTTTTCTATCAATACATCTCCGGTTTTCTTAAACGGAACTTCCGAAGGAAATCTGCTGATCGAAAATCCTGGAAATAACGCCAAGCTCCTGCAGGTGCGGATATTGATCAACGATTCCGAGGAAGAAATTTATGCTTCAAAATATATCAAGCCCGGATCCTACATTGAAAATGTAAAGCTGGATAAGGTGCTGGAAAAAGGAGTCTATGACGCAACTGCTTATTTTTCCGCCTATGATGAGGAAACAACAGAATTTATCGGACAGACCGGCGCGCAGATCACGCTGACTGTAGAAAACTGATACGCTGCTTTTACGAATAACATACGATCGCAGATGCGGACAGGAGGTACTTATGAAGAAAAAAGCGCTCTTTTTACAGCTTGCCCTGACAGCATCGTTATTGTTTTCAACCGCTGCGCACGCCGCTGAGATCACTTCTACAAGAGATATCCCAGTAGGCGGCTCTGGCCAGATGGAAATGGTCGGTACGATTGAGCCGACAATCCTTTCTGTTACAATGCCAACTTTCGTTCCATTTAACTTAAGCAGCAGTTTGTCTACACAAAACAAGGTTATTTCACCACGCATCAATGTGAAAAATAACTCCAATCTTCCGGTACAGGTAGACGTTGCTTATACTGCAGTCGACATGAGCAAAATGCCAAATGTCGAATGGAGCGACGACGGCTCTGTAAAGCCGAACCAGATCGCGATCGGCTTGAAGCAAGAAGGAGCTGACGGGGAAATGCCTACAGACCTTGCACACGCAAGATGGCTGAAAAAGAATACCGCCCAGGATATGAATGTTATGATCCTGGATGCTAACCAGGAAGGCGCGATGTATGTTGTCGGCACCCTGGGACAGGAGGTTTCTGAAAGTGCAACCTTTAATGTAACACCTACCTTTGTTGTAAGCAAGACATCACAGCCGCAGCAGCCATAACGCTGCAGCCCTGGCTTTACAGCATATACCGTACATCCCGGATACCTATACGGTGTCCGTGACACAAGCAAATGATCAACACAAGCATCTGCTTCGTATGTGTCTATAAACAGCAGCAGCCCGGTTCGCTGCGCTGCTGCTGTCATCTGCAGAAAGGACCTTATTATTTATGGCAATTTATTATTTTATCATCTGCAGCCTGACAGGACTGGGATTTTTCATGACTGAAAAACAAAACAAGGCAAGGATGACCCGGTGCTATCTGGCCATCGCTTTTGTCAGCCTGACGCTGCTGGCCTCCCTCAGGTACGCGATCGGTTTTGACTATTTTTCCTACCGAAACATTTTTGAAATGACAGCAGGCTGGTCGTTTGGCAATATTTTCTCTTCTTACTGCCGATCGGAACCGCTTTTTTTTGTTTTATGCAAGTGCTTTCAGCTGGCCGGACTGCCCTTTCAGATGCTTTTGGCAGCCGTCAGCGCTTTTTTAGTTTTTATGATCGTATGGATGGTGCTGCGCTTCTCTGCGATTCCATGGATGAGCATCTTTCTATATATTACCCTGCAGTTTTTTGCCTACCATATGAATCTGATGCGCCAGTCCATCGCCCTGTGCTTTTTTCTGCTTGCCTGGCCTTATTGGAAAAAACGCCGGTTCCTGCCATGGGCTGCGCTGCTTTTCATCGGCGGTCTGTTCCACAATTCGCTCTGGCTGATATGCCCTCTTTTTATCCTTTTGCCAAAAAAGCTGACCCGGCGCTCCGTCGGATGCCTGGCTGCCCTTACCATATGCGGATATCTGCTCTTTGACCCGCTCTTTTTACTAGTACGACCATTGCTGCCGGAAAAATATGCCATTTACGATACTACCTTTTTCTGGCATTCCAACGACTGGGAGTATCTTGTGCTGCCAGCACTTTACTACCTGCTCATCTACCTGTTCCGCAGCCGGATCCGCGACGAATATCAGCGGACCGTCTATGTCAACAGCGCATTTTATTATGTTCTTTTCAGCCTGTTTATCACAAAGCACTTTATTCTGGAGCGGTTTGCCATTTATCCGTTTGTATTTGCCCTCTTTGCCATTCCAGACATCCTTGCTTCATACAGGCCAAAAGATGGTGAGACATTGCACAGTACGAGGCGTTATTATTGCATGATGGCGCTGTTTGTAGCATTTGGAGCTGCTTTCTTCCTCTTTTCCGCCGCAAAGGGCTTCCACAATGTCTATCCGTATGTCAGCCTGCTCGACCGAAGCCGCTCTGTCCCTGCCGCCGCGGTGTGGATCTATCCGCAGGCATAACAGCCCGCCGGCCCCGCACGATGTATCAGCATCCGTAACAGTTCAGGCAGGTCTTTGGCCTTCGTAAATTTTTGTGGAAAAGGACTAGACGAAATCGACGAAATATGCGAAAATATATGCAGTATGTTGGACAACCTAAGTTCAATATGTTACCAATCCAGAGGAAGCGCTTCTGCTTCCTGCTGGCATCATTTATCTAATTGAAAGGAGTCTTAAAATGATTTACACACAGGAAGTTCAAAACATGTGTCCGGTTGCCAAAGGTGCAAAGCACGAGCCGGCTCCAATCCCGGAAGAAGGGAAATGGGTTCATTCCAAAAAAATTGAGGATATCTCCGGTTTTACACACGGTGTAGGCTGGTGTGCACCGCAGCAGGGCGCCTGCAAGCTGACCTTGAATGTAAAGAACGGCGTGATCGAAGAAGCTCTCATCGAAACGCTTGGATGCTCTGGTATGACACATTCTGCAGCGATGGCAGCAGAGATCTTACAGGGCAAGACCATCCTGGAAGCATTAAATACAGACCTTGTATGCGATGCGATCAATACGGCTATGAGAGAATTATTCTTACAGAT
>CAJUIL010000033.1 GCA_910586225.1 uncultured Eubacterium sp.
CCCTGAAATAAAGGCTTTGAGTAGAAAAATAAGGTAGCAGACTTGACACTACCTTTCCTGGAGCGGGGGCTTTTGTATGATAAGCATTATCTGGCAGAGGATTTTGAGCTTTGGTCCAGGGCTTTGACGCAGCTGAAATTTGCAAATATCCCGGAAATTTTAGGAGCATACCGCGTAAATGGGGAGAATATTACGGCACAGAAAAAAGAGCGCATGGCCAAAGAGCACGCGTATATTGTAGCAGGCGCGCTGGAGCGGAATTTGAAGCTGACGGTCGCGAAGGAGCAGTACAGGCTGCTCGAAGGGTGGGGTAATCCGTATTACCAGGAAAAAAACAGGGCGGAAAGGAAACGGATGTACAAAGAGCTGGAAAGGCTGCTGCGCCGGATTTACAAGCGGAATCAGATTGTTGGTTTTTACGATGATAAGGCGCTTTTAGAAGCGCTGAATGATAAATGGCGTTATGCGAAATATATGGAGCCGAAACGTCGAGATGCGGGTATCCGGACGGTGGATGAGATCTTTAATAGCAGACGCAGGCCGGATTATAGGCTGCTGTGGTGGACGTATTGGGAAAGACATACATCATTGCGGGCGGATGTGAAAAGGCTTGGGAGATATGTGAAGGCGAGGCTATAGTTTCTTTGCGGAAAGCTTTCAAGATCAGTAGATTCGTCATCATTGTTCTATATTTGCTTACGATTGGGGGTGGGTTATTTATCTCCATAGTGGCCTCTGCAGTGGGCGATGTAGAGCCGCCCATTTTCCATATGGTAGACGAGGCGGTCTTTTTCGTTGATGCGGCGGCTGTATTCGCCCTGCAGGTCGCCGGAGAGGGGTTCGGGCTTTCCGATTCCTTTCATGCAGCCGTTCCGCTCGATATCCTGAATGAGCTGGTTGATTCGCTTTAGTGTTTTTTTATCCTGCGTCTGCCAGTAGAGGTAGTCCTCCCAGGCATCATCCGACCATATTTTTTCACTCATCGTCCACCTCGATCAGTTCATGGGCGGTGCCTTTCCCGGCTCTCAGCTCCTGGACGGATTTCTTCACATAGGCCATGTTCGCCTCGGAGAAAAATGGGTCGGTAGTCTGGGTGATCTCAAACGGGATGCGGTTTTCGCGTAAAACTGCTTTCACAAAAAGGTTGATTGCGGTAGAAGTATTTAGGCCAACATTGGAGCAGAAGGTGTCAAAGCTTGCTTTATCTTTTTCGTCTACCCTTGCGGTTAAGGTTGCCAGTGCCATAGGTATCTCTCCTTTCGTATTTGCGTTGTGATTATTATAACACTATTGTATGCTGAAAGCAAGCGTATGTATTACATGTGGGATAAATTCACATAAATTACCGGTTTGGAAATGTTCATTGGAAAACTGCTGGATAAAGAATATCATTTAGTGTTGGGGAGAAAAAATAAATCTGTTTCATTACAGATAAATATTGTAGTTAAAGAAACACCAAGAACCTTTGTCAGTTGAATGCAGGCGCTAAATACGTTTCTTTTTGTAATACATCATAGGCGTGATGCCGCATTCTTTTTTGAATACTTTAAAGAAGTGGTTGTAGCTGCTAAAACCGCATAATTGACAAACATCGCGGACAGGGATTCCCTGAAGCAGATATTGTTTGCTCAGGTCGATGCGCGAACGTGTGATATAAGAGTGCAGGGTGATTCCTGTACTCTTTTTAAATTCTCTGGAAATGTGTTCACCAGAAACAAAAAACTCGCGTTCCAGTGTCTTTAAAGAAAGGTTTTCGGTCAGATGGTGGCTAATATATTGAAAAACGTCATCGATAATCAAGACCTTCTTTTGACGGGATTGATGAACCTGGTCGCTTTGGATGCAGGTACGCAAAAATAAGACAAGAAATGTAGTGAACAGGCTTTTTTCATATAATTCAGTTCCGATTTTAACTGTTTCTTCTTTGAGTGTATCAAGCTTCGTGATCATATTTCGGATCAGCATCACGGATTTGATTTCTGCACAGATCACAGAAACACCATATGGCGCAACACCAAAATGCTGTACAAGATCACAGGTGGCATCAGACAGTGCAGCCAGAGATTCTACAGGAATACTCACGCAAAGAAGGGAGCAGGACAGTTTTGGGGTAGATGGCGCAAGTGTTTGCGATTGTTCTGGCTTTAATAAAATAATGTCTGAAGAACGGCAGATCCATTTTTTTCCAGCAGTATAGAGCTGGCAAGAGCCGCGAATGACAAAAAGGATTTGATATCTGCTGCCGGAACGAAATGTGTGGGTGCTTTTCGGTTCTAAATGATAGGTTCTGATTTTATATAAGTGTTGCATATGCTACTCCTGTGATAAGCTTTCATATCAAAGCAATAATACATCAAAATATAATACTATTATATCAAAAAATGATAATTAATCCATCTGTTTTTTGAGTATAATGCATTTAGTAACTTTATTATCGTTGTAACAGTTCAGACAAACTGAACGGTTACTTATCGTTACCATTCTACCTATACAAAAGAGAGGGGGATTTTTTTGCAACTGTTTCCTAATTTATTTTCACCGATTCAGATCGGGAAAACAACCGTAAAAAATCGCATTTTTATGCCGCCGCTATCTACTAATTTAGCGGATAAGGGGTATGTGACGGATGCATTAATTGAGCATTATGCAAACCGGGCAAAGGGCGGTGTTGGTCTGATCATCACGGAAGTGACGACAGTAGAACCCATTTATACTTATCTGCCTGGAGATATTTCAATTTATGATGATTCCTACATACCTGGCTGGAAAAAGTTAGTGGATGCGGTACATCAGTACGATACTAAAATTTTATCGCAGCTGTTTCATCCGGCGTATATGGCATTTCCCATTCCTGGTACACCGCAGCTGATTGCGCCGTCCAATGTCGGACCGTACTATGCCAAGTCAGCGCCGCGGCCTGTTACAGTGGAAGAGCTGCATACAATTATAAAACAGTTTGGCGATGCTGCCTGTCGTTTCCAACAGGCAGGCGGAGATGGCGTAGAGATTCAGGCAGCTCATGCACATGGGCTTCTGGGCGGTTTTCTCACACCGTTATACAACAAGCGCACAGATGAATATGGCGGGGATATCAATGGACGCTTGCGCCTGACCTTGGAAGTGATCAGGGAAATTCGGAAGCGGTGCGGGGACGATTTTGTGATGGACGTGCGTATTTCCGGTGATGAATATAGTGACGGCGGTTTGACGCTCAATGATATGATTTATGTATCGAAACAGTTGGAAGCGGCAGGGGTGGATTTTATTCATGTGTCTGGCGGTAATACCATCAAGCGCGGCAGTTCTATGCCGGCGCCAGGAACCTCTCCGGCTCCCCATGCACGTGCGGCGGAGGAAATTCGCAGGCACCTGAATATTCCTGTTTCGACCGTTGCACGCATCAATGAGCCATGGATCGCAGAAGAGTTAATTGCAAATGGAAAGACGGATATTTGTATGATTGGCAGGCCAAATCTTTGTGACAGTGCGTTTGCAAACAAGGCGTTTGCCGGAAAAACAGAGGATATTCGTCCCTGTATTGGCTGCGGACGCTGCCTGACGGGCATTATGTTTGGTAAACCGATTTCGTGTACAGTCAATCCGTCTGTACAATCAGATGCGGTGGAGCCGGCAGCGGAAAAGAAAAATGTGTTGGTAATCGGCGGCGGTCCGGCTGGAATGGAAGCAGCATATATTGCCAAGATGCGCGGGCATGAGGTGGTCCTATGTGAGAAAACGCAGGAGCTGGGCGGATTGCTGCGTTTGGCGGCGGTGCCGATTGGCAAACAGGAGTTGTGCAAGGTAATTAAATTTATGACGCGGAGACTGCAAAATGCAGGTGTAGAAATACGCAAAAACTGTGAGGTTACGCCGGACATGATTGCAGCAGAGTTTGCCGGATATGAAGTTCTCTGCACTTCGGGTGCAAGGGCAAAAGAAATTGAGGCATTTGGGTGCTTCCGGCAGACGATGACCGCAGATGATATTCTGTCAGGAAGAGGATTTCCAGGACGAAAAGTAGTGATTCTTGGCGGTGGTTCTGTAGGCTGTGAAACAGCAGATTATTTGGCGCCTTTAATTGATGACAGATTTCCGGCAAACCGCGATGTGACGGTGATTGAAATGACAGATGCACTTATGGCAGGTGAGGGCGGCGCTGCCAAGAGTGTGCTGACACAGCGCTTGATGCGAAAAGGTGTAAAGATTGAGCTCAAAAGTACCGTTTCCAAAGTAGATGAAACTACCATTACCTATATCAAAAATGGGAAAGAGTATGTGATTGATGATGCAGATACCCTTGTATTTGCAGTAGGCTACACGCCTGCACCGGTAAGTTTTGAGGGCGCTCATGTTCTTGGAGACTGCAATAAGGTAGGAAATTTAAAAGATGCGATTGCAGAAGCATATGCATTTGTGAAAAATTTGTAAAACAATGCAGCACAATAACAATAGAAAAAAATTTAATATGGAGGTTATGTATGAATAATAAAATATTAGAACCAATTCAGGTAGGAAATATGACATTAAAAAACAGGATTATGTTTCCGCCGCTGACAACAGGGTATGAGGAGCGCGATGGCTCTATTGGGGCGCGCAGCCTTGGATTTTATGAGCGTCTTGCCAAGGGCGGGGCTGCCTATATTGTTATTGGCGATGTGGCGCCAGTCCGCACAGCATCTCCGACGCCAATGCTTTATGATGACAGCCAGATTCCAGCGTTTGAGAAACTGGCAAATGCGCTGCACGCACATGACAGCAAGCTTGCACTGCAAATCTTCCACCCAGAGTATGATGTGCCTGGCGTTGGAAAGCTGATTATGGCAGCCCAAATGGCGCGGAAAGCCGCAGCAGAAGCACAAGCGGCCGGAAATCAAGAAGAATGTCAAAAGCAGACGGAACAGGCAGAGAAAGTAACAAAAGAGGCATATGCAAAACTTCGTTATGAAATGCAGCATTTTGTGGACGAGGCGACTAAAGAACAGTTGTCACAGATTTGTCAAAGTATCGCACAGTGTGCTGCGAGAGCACAAAAAGCAGGTGTGGATGCGATTGAGGTGCATGGGGACAGACTGCTCGGATCTATGTGTTCAAAATTATTGAATCACCGTACAGATGAGTACGGAGGCAGCTTAGAGAACAGGACAAGATATGCGTTGGAAGTGGTAGCGGCAATCAAGGAAGCAGCGCCTGCAATGGCTGTTGAGTACAAACTGCCATTGATTACTGTCAATGCAGATGGTTCACTGCGTGGAAAAGGCGGATTAGAAGAGGACGAAGTCGTTGAATTTGCGAAACTTTTGGAACAGGCCGGCGTGGATATGATTCAGGTAGCGCAGGCAAATCATACCGGAAACATGGGAGATACCATTCCGCCCATGGGAGATGTGCCGTACAACTGGACCCTTCCAGTGGCAAGCCGCGTAAAGAATACCGTAAATATTCCGGTTGCTACTGTTGGGCGCGTGATTACAGTAGAAGCTGGGGAACAGATTCTTGCCAATGGGGAAGCAGATATTATTGGTTACGGAAGATCGCTTCTGGCAGATCCAGATATTGCGGTAAAGACAGCCGCTGGTGAGTGTATTCGGGAATGCTTAAACTGTAATAAAGGTTGTGTAGATGCGATTCAGAACCGCCGCTATATTTCTTGTGTGCTCAACGCGGAAAATGGAGATGAGACAACCATATTTATAAAACCGTCAGAGGATATGAAGAAGGTTGCGATTGTCGGCGGCGGAATTGCCGGACTTGAGGCAGCGCGTGTCGCAGCAAAACGCGGGCATCAAGTTGTGCTCTTTGAAAAGGGAGAGAAGATTGGCGGACAAATTCATTTGGCGGCAGTTCCACCAAGAAAGAGCGAAATTCTTCGTGCGATTTCGTATTATGAAAAAATTCTTCCAACGCTTCCTGTGGATTTGAAGCTTCACACAGAGCCAACAGCAGAGGAGCTGAATGGATTTGACAGCGTGATTGTGGCAGTCGGTGCTCATAATATGGCGTTGCCGATGCCGGTAGAAAACAGCAATGTGGTCTCTTCTTGGGATGTTTTGAAAGGCACAGAGGTTTCCGGTACCTGTGTTGTGCTGGGCGGCGGACTCGTAGGGACAGAAACAGCAGAATATTTGGCGGATAAAGGGTATCAGGTTGTTGTCGTAGAGATGCTTGATAAAATTGCTGCGGGAGAATCAGGTACAGTACTTCCGCTGATTACAAAGGATTTTGAGAAGCATGGAGTAGAGCAGTATGTCAATACAAAAGTGAATGAAATTCGCGACAATGTTATTTATGCGACGAACCTGACAGACAATACAGAAGTAGTGATTTCAGCAGATACCATTGTCAATGCGCTTGGCTCTAAGAAAAATGTATTTGACGAGGCTGGAATTACAGCGCCTATTACATACATTGGGGATTGTTCTGGGGAACGCACGGCAGATATTGCGGCAGCGATCCGCAGCGCATACCATGCGGCAAATGATATTTGATGAACGGTAAAGCTACGGCTGCGAAGGAGCAGGATAAGCTGCTTGAAGGGTGGGGGCAATCCGTATTAACGGGTATAGAATCAGATGGAAAGGGAGCGGATGTACAGCAAGAATGAAAATATCCGTTCTTTATAACAAGCGATCCAAAGACAGCTTTGCAGAGCTTGTTCATTGGCTATTAGAGCGTGCTTAGGGGTCGGACACTATGCGGCAATGCGGTGTCCGACACATCCCCATGTTACGATTGCAGCGCCTAAATGCAGCCATAAGTTTTGTATGTAGCTTTGATCAATTTCTTTTTCCAGCTGTTTATTTGATTTGAGGTATTTTATTGCATAGGGCAGTATTTTTTCAGAAATACCAGGCAGGATCAGATGATCTGCAGATGAGTCTATTGTAAGATGGAAGGCCTTGATATATTGCATCCAATAAATCCGGTAGTTTTCTAAACGACGGAATTTCTTTTGCTCATCTGCGGTTGCTTCCTTTTTTAAAATAAATTTATTTTTAGGAAGGCCTTTTTTGTAGTCGAAATAAAAAACAGGAGAGCAGTCAGAAGCATCTATTTTCAGCAGAAATTCTAAAAAAGATATAGCAGTTTTTGCTGACGGAATATCTTTACATATTTCATGCAGCATATTGACGGGGATCAGGTTTTCAATCTCATGTGTATGCAATGGATACACTTCTACATTTTCTGTACCTTTTTTAGACAGGATCTTCATGACTTTTTGCAGCGTAATGCCATACGTGGCACCGGAAAATTTCTTATCACTGTCTACAATGCAAAGGCACAGCCGGCGGCCTTCGTTTAGGATCTGTTCCAGTCTAGTATTTGTTGTATCGCCGCCGCCAATCATTTCTTCAAAAGAGAGAGACATATGATGTATACAATGATGGTTTAAATAATAATTGCCGATAATTTTATAAAAATCAATATCATCTGTGCTTTCTGCAAGGAGTATGCTTCTGTCCGTAAAATCAGTCTTGTTTCCCTCTTTCATAGTTAGTTGGATCGTTACCTGCCCGTTATTTTCTGTGATTTTATTTCCGTGGCAGGCGGATACTACTTTATAATATTTTTTGGACCTTGATAAGATCATCCGGAATTCGCTGCTTCGGTTTGCCAGTATTTTGTAAAGACTTCGTGCAAATGGAGCTAAATATGGAGATTGGCTTAAGTTATGCAGGACTTTTCGGTCTGCTATGACAAGGTTTTTGCATTTTTTGCGGTGCAGTATCAGCTGTTCCAGAAATTCGGCAGCGTCAGGATCGCCTGCGTTTAGCGATTCGACGCAGCTATTATCAATATAGTATAGCAAGCTTTATTCCTCCTCTGGTTCAAAAAATCCGATTGGCCAGTTTTCCAAATATCCTTCTTCGTCAAAAGAGCTTTTGGATATTCGGGTTTCGTCGTCGTCAAACTGTTTGTTAAATATAATGATGCCGACATCTTCATTTTTGATTTTTTGCTTTTCGATCAAAGCGCCGATACGGTTTATCATCGTTTCGCTGTGGGTTTCGATAATGAAATGGATGTTTCCTTCGGCTGCTATTTTTACAATAATATCCATGAGCTTTGCCTGCAGGGCGGGGTGCAGGTGCAGCTCCGGCTGTTCGATCACGATGGTTTTTGGTATATTGCGTATCGCATTTCTGGCGCGTATCGATCTTTTTTCGTTGATACCAGCGGCGATATACCATAGCTGAGTCACGATTGGTAAAATTTGGCTGTAGCCAAAGCCTGTATCTGACAAGTTAACAGCTGTCACCTGGCCTTCTTTTTGGATCTTCAATGACACATGCCCTTCACTGACAGAAGTATAAACCTTAAAACCCAGATGCTCTAATGTCCATGCCTGAAAAGAGAAAAAAGAGCTGTCACGCAGGCTGTTTAAAAAAATCGGCAGGTTTTTGCCGCGGCAGTCAACTTCATCTACTGCCAGATTTCTCAGCTTATAATACCGTTCTGCTGTGGCACGGACTGGAGCAATATAATACACATTTACAAAATAATTAATCAGATATTCAGATATCAGTTCGAAAAATTTGGGTAGATTACATAAATAAAGCCATTTTTTTAGTTCCGTAATTTTGTCTGGATGATGTTCCTTCTCATAAGCCACCTTTTCGTAAATAGCGTTATCTACGGGTTTTCTGGAATGTTTATGGTTGTTTATCGCGTCGGCAAGGAATGGGATATACGAATTACTAAATATTTTATGATATTCCTCTCCAAGATCCAGAATTTCTTTTATATTTTTTTTGGCGGTTTGTGAGACGCTTAAAAATGAGATGTTAAATATTCCTTCATCATATTCATAGTCGTAAAAATCCTCGGATTGTTTTGTCAGTGCAATTTTTTCGTTATTTAGTCTCAACGATGTAATTTGATGCTTATCGGAGATTTCTGCAGTTAACAGATAGTTTTCATAATTCAGCGTTAATTCTGACACATAATCATAGGTTGTTTTGGGACAATGGCTGATTGCGAATTCAATTTGAATATCACCAGACATTTTTTCACGGAAAACAGTTCCTCTTGTAATAGTATTAAATCTGAAATCAGCGAAAAAATCAAATACAATTCGAATTGAATTATTTTTATCGTCCGCATGATAATTCAAAGCCTCCTGAAAGCTTCCAAAATCAACATAGTCGTCGTCATCTCCACACCATAAAACAGGCCCGTTGATCCTTTTGTTGAACGATTGCTTTAATAATGGAAAAATACGTAAAAAAGTGCTTTTTCCAGAACTGTTGCTGCCAACGAGGACATTGAGCTTTTTCATTTGAATCTCACCCGTGTCCCGCAGGCTTCGTAAATTTTTTATTTGAATAGAATTCATGATGCCTCCGATCAATAGTTCAATTACAGATAGAAGTTATTATAACACAAAAAATAAATAAAATCCATAGAATAATTTTTTTCTGCAGCACTGACGATTGAAGTCTTAGTTTCAAAAACGTTTTTCATTTGGTTCACCATCTCCAGGCATTCTCGCTTTCCAGTTGATTCAGTTACAGTTTCGTCTGTTTCAATCGGTGGATTTTCGTCTGATTCTGATATTTACTCTGTTATGTTTTATGTTTCAGGTATGCATACAGTCAGGGCGACAGATGTATCTGGCATATTGGTTAAGACGGAACGACATAGCAGACGGACATAATTATGGGAATCTCACAGAATGGAAGTGTGTTTCTTGCGACAAGGATGGATTGAGGGAGTATACTTGCCAGAACTGCGGAGACAGAAAAAAAGAAGTTGTTTCAGCAATCGGTCATAATTTTGGCGAATGGATTTTATCTACGCCTCCAACAGCAGTCGCAAAAGGGATAGAGCGCAGAGAGTGTGGAAACTGTGGCAAGAAAGAGTACAAGAACGTGGATAAGCTGGAATCCACTGTTTCCCTGTCGAAGCAGACGGTCAGTTTAAAGGTTGGCCAGTCTGTTAAAATTGATGCCGGCGGCTTTGAAAAGGGTGATTACGTTTTAAAGTGGAAAAATTCAAATCCGAAGGCTGCATCTTTCAAAAAGAATGGAAGCAATGCTTGTACAATAAATGCTAAAGTTTTGGCGCTGACCGCGCTGTCTAGTGGAGTGGTCAAAAGGAAAAATTGCCTCGACTGCCTGTTCTTCATCTGGCTTCATGTGGCCGTCGATCTGCTCATCCAGGTCTTTGATGTGAGCGTCCAGTTCATCGATATGGGAAAGAAGCACGCGCATCATCTCCTAAGCGGTTCAGAAGACATTTGCGAAATAATGAAAGGTTTATGCTTGGCTGCAAAGCAGCTGTAGGAATCCCTGTTTCAGATAGTTCAAAAGAGACTCATATAAGCCACACGTATATGTATCAGCAAAAAGCCAATGTGCAAAACTATACAAGGCGGCATTATTAAGCCGTGCTGGAAATGGAAAGGTTTTCCTGACAGATTTCTCAAAATGTTCTTTTTGGGGATACAAAAAATTCTAATACATAACATTTTATATACATATGTTGTCTGATAGCATTCTATATCATTTCTGACTATTTTGCAACTCAAAGATAAAAATTGGTAATAATTAATAAAATTATCCACATATTTCTTTTACATTTTGTAGTATCTATACGATCATTTCAAAGATAAACGGATAAACGTCAGAAAAATAAAAAAGAAAAAATGAGCGGTCAAGCATGATAATTATATGTTATATATAAATATAATTAACTCACACAATCTCTTTATATCAAACAATTCCGCAAAAAATCCCACATCTAACCCGCATCCCTTCCCATCACTTTTGTATATAAAATGTTATGCAAAGCAGATTTCGTTTGAAAATACAGGATGGAGGAAAGCCATGCAGGAAGCAGATTATACAACGATTGGGATGAGAATACGACAGGTACGCAAAGTGAAAGGCTGGTCCCAGGATGAGCTTGCAAAAAAATGCGGCATCAGTATGTCTTTTATGGGGCATATCGAACGAGGCACCCGGATCATGAGCCTGGATACGTTTGTAAGTATCTGTGTGGCGTTGGGAGCGGATGCGGACGAGCTGTTATGGGGCGTTGCGCATCCTTCTGAGAACCGTTTGACAGATATGTGGGGACGGCCAGAAGGAAAAAATAGGGACAGCGAGCCTACGGACAGCTATTCCATGTATATCAGGATCATGAAATCCGTAGCGGAGATCATGAACGAAGCATGAGACAGAAAGAAAAAGTGCTGGTATTAGCGTCCGTAGCCTCGATGATCAGTCAGTTCAATATGCCAAATATCCGCTTGCTGCTGGATATGGGGTTCGAGGTGCATATTGTATGCAATTTTAAAAAGGGGAGCACGTGCAGCCGACAAGAGATCACGCAGCTGCAAAAAGCGCTGCGAAAGCTTCAGGTGACCTGCCATCAGTGGGACTGTCCGAGGGATATTTTTCCGATATCGCAATGCTTTCGTGCTTACTGGCAGCTGCGACAGCTGATAAAGCGGCATCAATTTGCATGGATGCACTGTCACTCTCCGGTTGGAGGGGTGTTGGCGAGGCTGGCGGCAGGGAAGAAGCTTCCGGTCGTTTATACGGCGCATGGATTTCATTTTTATAAAGGGGCGCATTTAAAAAACTGGCTGTTATATTATCCGGTCGAAAAGCTGCTTGCGACCCGGACGGATTTACTGATCACGTTGAACCAGGAAGATTACTGTCTTGCAAAGCGCAGTCTTTTTGTCGGGAAGGCTTGTTATATTCCGGGGGTTGGGATTGATACGTCGCGGTTTTGTTCTGCGGAAGCTGCGAAGCGGGAGCTTTGCAGAAAGTATCGGATTCCGCAGGATGCGCTGCTTTTAGTGTCTGCAGGGGAATTGAGCAAAAGAAAAAATCACCGGATCGTGATCGAAGCGCTTGCGGCTATGCAGCGGCAGGACGTATATTATCTGCTTTGCGGGCAGGGTGCGCTGCGTGAAAAACTCCGACGATATGCGGATAAAGCCGGAGTTTTAGATCATATCCGTATGCCGGGATATCAGGAGCAGATGTCATGGATTTTTCAGAATGCAGATGTTTTTGTGTTTCCGTCCATACAAGAGGGAATGCCTGTGGCATTGATGGAGGCTATGGCGGCAGGGCTGCCCTGTGTTGTATCGGATATCCGTGGAAACAGAGAGCTGGTGGATGATGCTGAAAAGCATTCGTATCAGGATTGCGGCGGCATTCGCTTTTCTTATAATAAGCCAGAAGAGCTGCAGCAAGCGCTTACAAGAATGCTGGAAGATCAGCAGTTGCGGGTGGCGTGCGGCAGGTATAACAAGGAAAAAATAAAAAGCTATGAGCTGACGGCTGTGCAGGCGAGAATGAAAGTCATTTACCGCTATATGAGCCGCCTGGCAGCGGATCAGGCGTCTATTGAACGACGCCGGGGAGGGCTGTAATGCCGGAAATATCTGTTATCATGGGGATTTACAATGAAAATAAAAAGCAGGCAGCGCAGGCGATTACTTCCATTTTGAACCAGACTTTTCAGGATTTTGAGTTTATCATTTGTGACGATGGCTCTGGGATGGAGTTTTATCAATGGCTTAAAAAGTATTGCGGCAAAGATGCGCGGATCCGTCTGCTGCGAAACGAGGAAAACAAGGGCTTGGCTGCCGCGCTGAACCGCTGCCTTAGCTGCGCGGACGGCGAGTATATTGCTCGGATGGATGCAGACGACAGGTCGAAAGCGGATCGGTTGGAAAAGCAGGCCGCATTTTTACGCCTCCATTCGGAATATGCGCTGGTGGGAAGCAGCGTATTGCTGGCGGACAGGCATGGTGTCTGGGGAAAACGCAGGCTGGAAAAGGAACCGCAGAGAGAATCGTTTTTAAATACCTCTCCCTTCGTCCATCCGTCCATCATGATCCGGCGGGAGGTAATGGAAAGGCTGCATGGCTACTGTGAATCGCCAGCGGCTTTGCGTGCTGAGGATTATGAGCTTTTTATGCGGCTTTATGCCAGCGGATTTAGCGGCTATAACCTGCAGGAAGCGCTGCTCGTTTATCGTGAGGACATACAGGCTTATGCAAAGCGCAGATATCGCTTCCGTATCCGGGAATGCGCGGTACGCTATGCAGGGTTTCGAAGGCTTGGGATTTTGAAGGGGAATTTTTTGTATGTGGTAAAGCCGCTGGCTGTCGGCATGATTCCGGCAAGGATTATGGCTTTACTCCGAAGAAAGAGGTATGGCATAGGCAGAAATGATAGGGATCGTTGTATTGAATTATAAAAACTGGCGGGATACAAGGCGCTGTATCGAGAGTATTTCAAGAAATCCGCCGGAGGATGCGTATACGGTGATCTTGGTGGATAATGCTTCTGGGAACGCTCCGGATTTTGATTTGCAGAGCTTTTTGAAAGCAAACCGGGCCATATTTATCCAAAACAAACGGAACCTGGGCTATAATGCCGGAAATAACGCAGGGATCGCTAAGGCGCTGGAGATGGGCTGCAGTCATATTTTGGTGGCAAATAACGACGTATGCTTTTATCCGCACAGTATTCAGGAGATGAAGGACTGCCTGGACCGATATCCGAAAGCTGGGATCGTTGGGCCAAAGATACTGGACAGGCACGGGCAGGTGCAGAAGAGTCATTTGTGCCGAAAGACCGGAATGAAAGAAAAATATTTGGTACGCACTCGTTTAAATGTAATCTTTCGAAACAGCAGGCGAACTTATTTTGGATATGACAGAGATTATGATAAAAGCTTTTTGGTGTATGCCGTATTAGGCTGCTGTTTTATGATGTCTGGTTCGTGTGCCGGAAAGGTTACGCCTTTTGATGAATATCCTTTTTTATATGAAGAGGAGCTGATACTAGGGATTCAGATGGAGGAGCAGGGCTTTGCGACGATCTATGATCCAAAGGCTGTGATCATGCATTTGCATGGACGCAGCACAAGGCGCAAAAGGGCGTTTGCGTTTGCACAAAATGTACGCAGCGAAATTTATTACTGCAGGGTGTATCTGCGCGCGCAGGTATGGCAGATCTATCCACTGTATGTGTACCGGGTGCTGCTGTATCTGGTAAGGTGTGCGAAATATAAGGATTTTCGGAAGAATTGGCGGTGGTTTTTAAAAATGACAAAGGCTGAATTAAAGATAAGAACGGATGTGTATCAGCGGTGAGGATCTTGCATTATATGTTTGGAACGCCTCCTGTGCGGACAGGCGGGCTGGTGCGTTATGCGCTGGATCTGATACGGCAGGAAGCACGGATAGGAGAGAACGTAATCCTGCTGCTTCCAGGGACGCTCCCGAAAAATACCGACAGGCGGATCCGCATCCGAAAAAGCAGAAGCCGTATCAGAAGGATTTTGACCTATACCATTGACAACCCGCTGCCGATCCCGATGTGCAATGGCATTCGAAATGCAAAGGCTTATACAAAAAGCTGTGATGCAAGCGTATATGCTGCGTTTTTAAAAAAGATAAAGCCAGATATCATCCATATCCATACTTTTATGGGCCTGCATCAGGAATTTTTGAACGAGGCGCAAAAACTGGAAATACCAATGGTATTTACAACACATGATTATTTTGGAATATGCCCGACGGCAACGCTGCTGTTTGCAGACAATATTTGTACCGATATCGACTGGAAACAGTGCGGACTGTGCTGTGAAAATGCATATTCCATGAAAAGGCTGCGGCTTGAGCAGTCCTTATCGTATCGAATATATCGGAAAAGCAGCTGGCTGGCAGGCTGGATGCACAAGGGTATATGCAAAAACAGCTTTCGTACCATGCGGGCGCCGCAGATGGCCAAGGTATCGCATACAGAAAGTGCCATGCATAGCAAAGCCGCGGATTGCGGGGAGCTTTTGGATTATGCTGTCCTGAAACATTATTATGCTTCGATGTTTGATAAGATTTCGTGGTTTCATTATAACAGTATGCTTTCCAGGCGATTGTATCAGTCAAGGCTTGGGGAGAAAAAAGGATCTGTCATCCCTATCAGCCATGCCTGTATTAGCGATTGCAGGAGCGTGCGAGATTATGGAAAAAAACTGCGTGTCGGGTATTTTGGAGGATGGGTGGAGCATAAGGGCTTTTTTCAGCTGTTGGATGTCTGTCGGATGATGTGGGAAGAGGGGAACCGGATGCTGGAGCTGCATCTATATTCGGATACGGAGGAATGTAACGAAGCTTTTGTAGTGAACCATAAAGCATTTCGAGCCGGACAGATGGAGGATGTATTTCAGAATATCGATATTTTGGCGGTTCCATCCAGATGTCCGGAGACGTTTGGGTTTGTAGTACTGGAAGCGCTTAGCTTTGGCGTGCCAGTCATTGCTTCCCAAAATGTCGGGGCAGGAGAACTCTTAAAAGAGTACCCCGGCTGCGGTATCCGGTATGACGGAACGACTGGTGAGCTGAAACGAGTGTTGGAAAAGCTGTATGCGGATACAGAACGCAGGATGCTGCAGGACATGAATCAGAAGATACTGGACATGGACGATCTGTTTTTGTATGAGGGCCATGTGAAAAAGATCGTCCGCCTTTACAAAAGCTTGCTGTCAAAGCAGCGCAGGGATTCATTTGTTGGAAATGGCAGGAGAAAAAAATGAGATTAGCAAAGGAATTATGGGAATACCGGGAGATGGTGATAAGTCTTGTCAAGAGGGATCTAAAGAGCCGCTATAAGGGGTCTGTCCTGGGATTTTTATGGATGTTTTTAAATCCGCTGCTGCAGCTTGCCGTTTATACGGTTGTTTTTTCAACCATTATGCGGATGGGGATTGATAAGTTTTATCTGTTTTTATTTGTCGCGCTCGTACCGTGGCTGTTTTTCAGCACTTGCCTTAGTATGGGGACCACGGTGATCTTTTCCCAGCAGGATATGGTAAAGAAGATCTATTTTCCAAGAGAGGTGCTGCCGCTGGCGTTTACGATCAGCCAGTTTGTCAATATGCTGCTTAGCTTTCTTGTGATTTTTGCGGTTATCTTATGCAGCGGTATACAGCTGAGCCTGCCGGCGCTTTTGTTCCTTCCGCTTGTGATGCTCATTGAGTTTGTATTGGCACTGGGAGTGACATACCTTGTTTCTGCGTTAAATGTGTATTTTCGGGATCTGGAGCATATTTTAGGGATTTTGTCTATGGCATGGATGTATCTGACGCCGATTTTGTATCCGATTGAAATGGTGCCGGAACAGTTTACACAGTTGTTTTACCTGAATCCTATGACATCCATTACGATTGCATACAGGGATATTTTGTATTTTGGACAGATGCCGCAGCTTGGCACATTGTCGAATGCAGTTATTATGGGGATGATCGTGCTTGCAGTCGGGCAGCTTACATTTGGCAGGCTGCAGAGACGTTTTGTGGAGGAGCTGTAATGCGTAACAAGGAAGATGTAATAGAGGTTACAGATGTCTGTAAAAAATTCAAGGTTTATTATGACAAGGGAAAGACGCTCAAAGAGAAGGCGCTACGTGCAGACAGGAATAAATATACGGAACGGGAAGTGTTAAAGGACATCAGCTTTTGCGTGAAAAAAGGCGAAGCGGTAGGCTTGATCGGACAAAACGGATGCGGAAAAAGCACAACGCTTAAGCTTTTGACCCGCATTATGTATCCGGATGCCGGCACCGTGGAATTAAAGGGCAGGGTGTCCAGCCTGCTTGAGCTGGGGGCAGGCTTTCATCCGGATATGAGCGGACGCGAAAATATCTATATTAACGCTTCGATCTTTGGTCTGCGCAGGAAGGAAATTGAAAAGCGTATGGATGAGATCATCAGTTTTTCCGAGCTTGGCGAGTATATCGACAATCCTATCCGTACGTATTCTTCTGGAATGTATATGCGGCTGGCTTTTTCGGTTGCTATAAATGTTAATGCAGACATTCTCTTGATCGACGAAATATTGGCGGTCGGAGATGTGAATTTTCAGGCTAAGTGTTTTAACAAGATGATGGAGATCAAAAAGCAGGGTACTACGATTGTACTTGTATCGCATTCCATGGATCAGGTAGAACGTATTTGCGAAAGAAGTATCTGGATCCAGGAAGGACGGATACGGATGGACGGGCCTTCACGGGAGGTACACAGCCAATATCTCGATTTTATGAGCAGCGAGCGCAGAAAAAAAACCGAGAAAAAACCTGGAAAAGAACCTGGAAAAGAAATTGGAATAAAAACAGAAGCGCTTGAAAATGCTGCAGAGCAAGAAGCTCCGAACAGGCGTGGGACAGGTGAAGCAAGGATCAGAACGGTCAGGATGCAGCATAGCGGGGAAGAAGGCGTGTATGCTTCTTTTGGGGAAACACTCTGTTTTCTTTTGGATTATGAAGTATATGAAACGATCGACCAGGCAGTATTTGGCATCTGCTTTATTCGAAACGACGGTGTCAGATGCTACGGTACAAACACAAGGGCAGAGGAGCTGCCGTTTCAGCGCCTGGAGGCGGATGGAAGCGTATCAGTCACATTTGATAGCTGTCCGCTGCTGGCAGGAAAGTACGATGTGGATGTAACAATCGAAAATGCAATGGGAGATACGATCGATTATTTTGCAAAGGCAGTTTGTTTTGAAATGGACAGCCAGAAAAAATGTACAGGAACAGTCTGGCTGAGCCATGCATGGAATTTGGATAGCAGGTAGGAAAATGGCAGCGTTTCATTTGGATTATTATTGTGGAAAAGATTTATATTCGGATGGCAAGGTAGAGGACGTCATTTTTGAGATCGTAACAAACGGCCTGGATTATTACAATTACCAGGGACGTGACGACTATTTTGCAATTATGTATCATTTGTCGCCGGAGCGGGAGAACATTTGGAATTGGTATCCGTTCCAAAAGTCGGACAGTATTCTGGAAGCAGGCGCCGGATGCGGAGCGGTTACAGGTATACTGTGCCAAAAGGCAGGCTGGGTGACGTCTGTTGAGCTGTCAAAGAAAAGGGCTGGTATCAATTATGCAAGGCATCAGGCGGCGGAAAATCTGGAAATCATGGTCGGCAATCTGAATGAAATGGTATTTGACCGGCGCTTTGATTATGTAGTGCTGACAGGGGTATTTGAATACGCGGCCAGCTACAACGATTCTCCGTATCCGTATGAGGATTTTTTAAAACGGATCAAAAAATATCTCAATAAAAACGGAAAAATTTTAATTGCCATCGAGAACAGACTTGGAATCAAATATTTTTCCGGTGCGCCGGAGGACCATACCGGAGAATACTATGACGGCATCAACGGTTATCCGAATGACCGGGGTGTAAGGACCTTTTCTAAGGGGGAACTGGAAAGCTTGTTCCAAAGATGCAAGATCGACAACTGGAAATTTTATTATCCATATCCGGATTATAAATTTCCATCGGAAATATTTACGGACGAAAACGTAAACGCACAAAACTACGGCCGAGTATATCACAATTTTCAAAAAGGAAGGCTGGAAATTTTCCGGGAGCAGGACATGGTCACAGCGCTAAAAAAAGACAAGATCATGGGGAGCTTTTCCAATTCCTTTATCGCAGAATTATGCACAGACAGCGCGGAACCGTCCGGTATTTTCTATGCAAAGCTGAATAACAGCAGGAAAGAAAAATACAGGATCGCGACAGTGATAGAAAACGAAGAAAAGCAAGACCAGTATAAAGTAAGCAAATATGCGCTGCATCCAAAAGCAAACAAGCATATCGATCAGATATACCAAAACCAGGAGAGAAGAATGCCAGAAGGATTTAGATACCTGAAAGGCGTCTGGCATCAGGATAGGATACAGTATCCGTATCTTAAAATGCAAAATCTGGACAGCTGCTTTCTGGCATGGATGCTGGATGGACAGCGGCAGAAAATAAAGGAGCATATGGACCGCATTTGCAATTCTTTAGTAAAAGCGGCGGTGGCCGTGGAGGATTTTTACACGGAAGCTTTTATAAAATGCTTTGGAACGGAACGCTATCAGGAGCCAATGTTATGTATCCGAGAGGCAAACATAGATCTGATCTTTGATAATTTATTCTGGGACGGAGAAACGTACCTTGTGATCGATCCGGAGTGGACCTTTGATTTTTGGGTGCCGGTTCCATTTATTATCTGGCGGATGTTGAATGAATGGTTTACCAAATATAAGCTGGCGGATGAAATGTTTCCAAGAAAGCAGCTGTTTGCGGAGTATGGGATTACGCAGGAGTTGGAAAAGGTATATCGGAGCTGGGCGGTTCATTTTGCAACAAGCTTTGTTTCATATATAGATACGGAATGCGGTGTGGTACCGTCTGAGCGGGTCTCCATCGATGCGGTATTAAAAGAGCACAGGCAGAAGGATAAAATAGAAGCTACTTTATTTTTAGATTATGGGAGCGGATTTTCAGAAAATGATAAATGCATCTGTCCAGCGACAATAAAGGAAGGCAGCTTCCATCTGGAGTTTTTACTGGATCCAACGAGAAAAATTCAAAATCTCAGGCTGGATCCGACGGAAGGCAGATTTTGCAGCTGCCTTGTGGAACACTGCAGAGTGGATGGACAGGAAGTCGCAGTATTTCCTTTGAATGCGGATCCGGAAGATATATCTGTATTTTTGGATACAGATCCGCAGATGCGGGTTGATGTGGAGCCTGGGAAGTATCGCAGGCTTTTGGTGAGCGGACGTTTTCAGTATTTGAATGAGAATGCAGTTGCGCAGCGGATTGTGCGGCTGGTGGAAAGAAATGTGGCTGTGCAAGAAGAAAAATGTGAGCTGGAGGATCAGAATCGGTTTTTGCAGGAAGAAAAGAAATTGCTGCAGGAAGAGAAAAAATTATTGTGGGAAGAAAAGAATTTGCTGCAGGATCAGATGGAGAACTTGCGGGAAGCGCGGGATCAGTTAGATGACGCGTTGCAGCAGGCGCAGAAGGAATTAGCAATGATCCAAAATAGCAGGGGTTGGAAGCTTTTGTGCTTTTTCAGAAAGATTAGAAAAAAATTGTTCGTTGTTTTTTTCTGATACGCTATCTGTACATAGTGTTGGATCATTTGGACGCGTTCAGCCAGCATAGTACTATAGTTTTTGGGTGTATAGAGTACTAATATTTACAATAGAAGGATAAGGAGAATTTTAATGAGAGAAGAAAGTGTGGACATTATTATACCTGTTTATAATGCATATGATGATCTCGTTAAATGTATGAATAGCATAAAAAAATGGACAGATCTTAACAAACATCGCATCATATTGATTGATGATTGTAGTCCGGATGGCCGGATTGCTCCTTATCTAGGTCAGATAAGGAGCGAGAATTGTATCGTGATCCATAATGAAAAAAATCAAGGATTCTCAGCAAATATCAATGTTGGGATATCATATTCTAAAGACCGGGATGTGATCCTTTTGAATTCAGATACAGTTGTAACAAAAAGCTGGGTGGAGAAGCTTCTGTATTGTGCATATTGCGATCCATGGATTGCTACAGTAACACCATTGTCAAATAATGCTACGCTTTGTTCAGTACCTTATTTTTGCAAGGAGAATGATGTTCCGAATGGTTATACGGTTGATACGTATGCTGAGCTGGTTGAAAGAGTCAGCTTAAAAAAATATCCTGTAATCCCTGTGGCACATGGTTTCTGTATGCTGATAAAACGGGAGGTTATTAGTGTAATTGGAAATTTTGATGCAGAGACATTTGGAAAAGGATATGGAGAAGAAAATGATTTTTGCTATCGTGCGATTGAAGCGGGATATCATCATGTCATGTGCGATGATACATTTATTTTACATACAGGCACCAGGTCTTTTGCAAATAAAGAAAAAAGCAGGCAGGTGATTGTTCATGAAAAAATTTTAGATGAACGGTATCCGGATTTGATGCAGGCTGTTAGGGAGCACTGTCGGGATAATCCTACTGGAATTATTGCGCATAATATCAGGATGCGTACCAAGCTGGAAGAAAGTAAAAACAAAAAAACGATTTTATATCTGCTTCAATCAGATTTTCGAGAAGATGCGCAAGACCATATTGGAGGTACACAGATACATGTAAAGGATTTAACAGAAGGACTGAGAAAAAAATATAACATTCTTGTAGCAGCACGAAATTATGAATATTTGAATGTAACTTTTTATACAGCCGCAGAAGAAATGTTTTTTCAGTTTTATATTGGAGAACGTCCTAAATTTCAAAAGTTTCGTTCTACAGAGCTTGCGCATTTATACGGAAAGATTTTAGATGCATTTGCAGTAAATTGTGCACATATTCATCACATCAGCCATATGTCAGCAGAACTTTTTTATGAAGCATCGAAAAGGAAGATTCCGATATTTTTGACAATACATGATTATTATTTTGTGTGTCCCAATATAAAGTTGTTAGATGAAAACTATCAGCTGTGTACGGATGGTCAGAGGCACAACTGCAGTAGGTGCTTGCAGAAAAAACTAGGTATTGCGCAGACACTTGATTATATTAATTTATGGAGATCCAGACATCAGGCGCTTTTGGAAATGCCACAAAAAATTATTGTACCTTCGGAAAGCGCTAAACAGATTTTGACGAACAGTTATCCAGTTGTGAAAGAAAAGATACAGGTAATTGGCCATGGATTTTCCAATGCAAGTGTAGACAGGAGCATATACAGAGAATCTGAAAAAAGATCATTTCATGTAGCATTTTTAGGCGCGATCAGCCAGGAGAAAGGATTTCACCATGCAGTCAGCCTGATTAAAAAAAGAACGAGAGATATTTCATGGTATCTGTTTGGATATTTTGAAAGAGAAGTACCAGAGTTAGAAGGTGCGGATTTTCACGATATGGGTCCTTATGAACGGGAAGGATTATCAGCGCTGTTAATAGAAAATCAGATCGATCTGATCTGTATTTTTTCAATCTGGCCAGAGACATTTTGTTATACGCTTTCAGAAGCGGTTATGGCCGGCGTGCCAGTGCTTGTGACAGATATTGGCGCATTGGGGGAACGTGTCAAGCATATGGGATGTGGATGGGTTATGCCATATCATGCAGCAAGTGAGGAATTATTAGAATGTATTGTATCGATCAAAGAAAACAGAGAGGAATATAAACGCGTATTGGAAGCTGTTAGGAAGCAGAATGGAAAGACGCTTGAAGAAATGTGCAGAGAATATGATCAGCTTTATCAGACAGTATTGACAGAAGATAGGGACTATGAATATGACCGGATTGATAATGAGTGGCTGATAACAAATTATTTGATGCTGAATGGAAGGAGGGATGCTTGCGCGCGACTACAGGAACGGTTAAATTCTGCGGAAAGCCAGCTTAGTGAGATATACCATTCTTTCTCTTATCAGCTGCTTCTAAAATTAGTTAAAGTACCAATTCCGTTTCGAAGGCAGTTAAAAGAAATACTCCTGCGCAGGCGATATAGAAAAAACTATAAAAAATAAATTATCATGGGTAGAACCCAGACAGGAGGATAAGTTTGAAAGTTGTACAAGTTGGTTATGGTTATTGGGGAGCGAATATCTCAAAAAAGCTAATGGCATCTTCAAAGTTTGAATTGAAAGCACTTTGCGAAATCTTGCCAGACAGAGCAGAGAAAGCAAGAAGATCATTGCCGGATTCAGTGATGATCAGTAATAACTTTGAAAATTATTTGGATGATCCAGAGGTAAAGGCATTTATTATTGCGACTCAGACAATAAATACTTTTGATATTGGCATGAAGGCGATGGATATGGGAAAACATGTTTTTATGGAGAAACCGATTGCTACTACCGTAGACAGAACGAAAAAACTCATTGCCAAAGCCAAAGAAAAAAATGTGATCATGCATTGTGATCACATAATGCTTTATAATCCTTATTATCGCTATATTAAGAAATTAATAGATCATGGTGAGCTTGGAGAGATCTATTATTTTGATGTGTCAAAGCTGAATCTTGGACCGATTCGAAAGGATGTGAATGCATTGATGGATCTTGCTGTACATGATGTAGCAGTCATTGACTGGATATCGGGTGGCAAGGAACCTTTTTCCTTATCTGCTTTTGGTGAAACTCCTTTTGGAAAACAGGAAACACTTACATACTTGACAATGAAATATGATGGTTTTATTTCACATCTAAAATCTTCGTGGGTATCTCCGGTAAAGGTTCGTCAAACCATGATAGCAGGAACGAAAAAGATGGTTTTTTTCGATGATATACAAGAGGAAAAGGTGAAAGTTTATAATTGCGGAATTGAAGTTATTCGGGGAGAAGAGTATGGGGAGTATGAATTTCAGAAAAGAACGGGTGACATTTATATACCAAATATTAGATTTGAGGACTCGCTGCAAAATAGTTTGGAGTTTTTTGAAAATTGTTGTCAGACAGGTAAGCAGTCAAGCTCCGGCCCGGATCAATGTTTGAGAGTAATGAAGGTTCTGGAAAGGGCGCAGATAGAATTAGGGAAATAAAAGGGGGATCAGGTGAGAGATAGAAAGAAAGGCTTAGGGTCAGAAATGATAGGGGTACTAATATATGTGTGTATATCAGCGTTGGGATTAACTTTGATAAAAGTGGGATTAGGTCGTAATAGTACGTTGGCATTTGATAAAGCAGGGTTTTCAATGAAATTTAGCTGGTTACTTATTTTGGGGATGTGCTTATATGTTCTGAGTTTTTTGCTTTCATTGATTGTAATGAAAGGTATGAATCTGAGCCTGTACTATCCTCTGACAGCGGGGTTGATTTATATAATTGTTTGTATGTTTAGTGTGCTTATATTAAAAGAAAAAATTGTGCCGGTTCAGCTGATCGGTATGGCAATTATTTTCGCAGGTATTATAGTTATGAATATCGGGAAAGGCAATTAAAGATGAATGTAAAAATTTTGGATTTAGCAAGGCAATATGCAATGATTCAGGATAAAGTGGAAAAAGCTGTTGTTGAGCAGATGAAAAGTGGGATATATATTGGCGGTTCTGCTGTGACGGATTTTGAAAAAAAGTTTGCAGATTATATTGGTGTAAAACATGCCATTGCGCTTAACAGTGGAACCGATGCACTTATAATTGCACTTAGAGCGCTTGAAATAGGTATGGGTGATGAGGTAATAACGACACCGTTTACATTTTTTGCAACTGCCGAGGCAGTTGCTATGACAGGGGCAACACCAGTTTTTATAGATATCGAAGAGGATACCTATAACATTGATGTGAAAAAAATAGAAGAGAGAATTTCAGATAAAACAAAGGCAATTCTTCCGGTTCATATTTTTGGACAGCCAGCTAATATGCCTGAAATCGAGAAAATTGCAGAAAAATATCATTTATACGTGATCGAAGATGCGTGCCAGGCTGCAGGCTCTGCAATTTGTGGTAAAAAGGTTGGTTCAATGGGGGATGCAGCTTGTTTTTCTTTTTTTCCAACAAAAAATCTCGGCTGCTTTGGTGATGGCGGTATGATCACAACAAATAGAGATGATCTAGATATCATTTGCCGTGCTTATAGAGAACATGGAGGATCTCAAAATGGGGCCAAAGCAAGATCTATTCTGGAAGGAACAAAGAATTTGCCTGACTTAAATAAGACAGAAGATGCTCTGTATCATCCATATAAGTATTACAATTATCTTATCGGGTATAATTCCAGGTTGGATGCGGTTCAGGCAAGAGTTTTAGAAATAAAACTGAATTTTCTGGATCAATTTAACGACAGAAGAGCAGAGATTGCGGGTTTTTATAATAAAGCATTTGCCGATATAGAGCAAATTATCACTCCAAAAGTTCGTAGTGGTGTGACACCTGTTTGGCATCAGTATGCATTTAGATGTGGTGATAAAGGTGAAATGGGAGATTTTCTTGCTGGCAGAGGAATTAGTAGCGCGGCATTTTATCCTGTGCCGCTTCATTTGCAAAAGGCGTTTGATTATCTTGGTTATAAAGAGGGAGATCTGCCAAATGCTGAAAAAATCACAAAACAGACAGTATGTTTGCCAATCTTTCCGGAACTTACAACAAAAGAATTAGAGTATATTGTAAATGGTGTTATAGATTTTTATAAAAAATAAGAGGAGCGTTTGTGATGTTAAAAGCTGGAATAATAGGCTTTGGTTACATGGGTCATTTCCATTATGAGAAAATTACTCATATGAAAGATATAGAGGTGACCTGTGCGTTTGATAGTAATAATGAGCGGTTGGAAGAAGCAAAAAGCAAGGGGCTAACTACATATACGGAACTGGAAAAATTTTTGGAACAGGATATGGAAGTTGTGGTAATTGCAACGCCGAATCAGTGGCATGAAAAATATGCGGTGGCAGCTATGGAAGCTGGAAAGAATGTACTCTGTGAGAAGCCTGCGACGATGACAGTAGATGAAATGAATCATATTATCAAGGTTTCTAAAAATACTGGGAAATTTTTTACAGTTCATCAACAGCGAAGATTTGATCCTGATTACAGAGTGGTCAGGGACATTGTCAACAGTGGTAAGATAGGGAGAATTACGACTATTGAATCGAGAGTTCTTGGTGAGAGGGGAGTTTGTTTTGGATGGAGAGCAGACCCGGAATCTGGCGGAGGTATGCTTTATGATTGGGGAGTTCATTTAATAGATCAAATTTTACAACTATATCCAGAAGAAACTGTGGTCAGTATTTATGCAAGGATTCTCAGTGTACTTACGCCAGAGGTAGATGATTTGTTTGAAATCATATTTAATCTGTCTAATGGGGTTTGCGCAAAAGTAAACGTTGGAACATTTGCGTTACAGCAGCTTCCAAGGTGGTTTATATTCGGAGATAGAGGAACATTAAAGCTTAATGATTTTTCAGGAACAGATGGAGGTGTGACAAGGATCAAAAGAGAGGTGCAAGGTTTCGATAGTGTAATAGATCAAAAAGTACTTGGACCAAGCAGGACAATGGCACCACTCAAGCCAGAATATTTGGAATCTGTCGATTTGCCGGTACAAGAAGATTTGACATTAGAATTTTGGAGGAATATTGTTGAATCGCTAAGAGGCAATGAGAAACCATATGTTACAATGGATCAGATTTTAAGACAAATGAAAATTGTGGAAGCTTCATTTGAATCTGCAGAAAAAAATGAGGTTATAAAAGTCAATATTTAAAAATAGTAATTTGACTGATTGTACAAAGGAGTGAAATTTTGAAATCACAAAGAAGCATTTCTGTTATAATAGCAGGTTATAACGAAGAAAAATGTATTGTAGCTGCAATGCAGAAAATGTATGACACATTGAATAAATCTTTTGAGAAATTTGAGTTGATTTTGGTAGATGACGCATCTAGGGATCGTACAGCTGATTTGATGCAGAAATTTGCGAAGGATAAAGAAAATGTTGTTTTGATAAAAAATAATATCAATCTAAATTTTGGCGCATCTGTATTACGTGGTATGGCTGTTGCCCAATATGATTATGTTACATTTGATGCTTGTGACCTGCCATTAGCGCCTAAAGATATTGTTTTACTTGTGAATGGGATGAGAGATGATGAGGAGTTGCTAGTTATGCAGCGGACTGGCTATATAACAACAAAATGGAGAGGAATCACTTCGGATATAAATAAATTAATGCTAAAAATATTGTTTCCTAAATTAACCAAAGGGACACCTGTTTTAAATTATTCTCAGATATATAAAAGAAGTATTCTTAAGCAAGTGATGCCGTTGGCCAGAAGTCCGATCTTTGTGTGGCCAGAATTGATCTTTAGAGCTAAGTTAATCGGGATTAATTGGATAAATGTGCCTGTAAAATGTCAGGTCAAAAATTTGCGTAAAGGTGCATTTGGACATCCGCATGATATTATATGGGGGATTTATGATATGCTGCGGTTTCGGATCAGATTATGGAAAAATTGTATTTGATGAGGACAGTCATGAAATTTGTTCTCATGCAATGAAGCACATCTCGCGGCTTATAGATCATTTCGATTACAAATTACGGAAATCGGCGGAGGTTGTGTATGTGTAGGATATGGCTGAAAAAGAATAAGCGTAGTGTGATTTGGAGGTGCTATGAAAAATAGGTTGTTGGAAATATATGTATCTGACGAACATGATCCTTATGCAAATCTGGCATTGGAAGAGTTTCTTTGCGAGCATTATGAAATAGGTAGCAAAATTTTGCTGTATTTGTGGCAAAATGATAACACAGTCGTAATTGGCAGAAATCAAAATGCTTATGATCAGTGCTATATGAAATATATAAAAGAGCATAATATAAAAGTTGCACGGAGGTTATCAGGCGGAGGAGCAGTTTATCATGATTTGGGAAATTTGAACTATACAATTATATGCAGTAATAATTTATTTTCAAAAGAAGAAAATACAAAAATGATCGTAGACAGTATCAATAAGTTTGGAATTCAGGCAGTTCCTTCTGGAAGAAACGACCTAGTTGTAAATGGATACAAGATTTCTGGAACAGCATATTTTACAGGAAGATATGCATCCTATCAGCATGGATGTATTATGGTTCATTCGGATCAGGAAACAATGTACAAAGCTTTGCGGATAAGGCAGGATAAAATAATCAGTAAAAATATAAGATCTGTTTATTCAAGAACAGTAAATTTACAGGAACTATGCGACAGCATTGATGTTAGAAAATTATCGATACAGATCATAAAAACATTCCGTGAGAAATATGTAAATAACCGGGTCGTTCCTATTGGACCCATATATAAAAACGCAAATTATAAGCATCTGCTGCAAAGATATTCTAGTCATAGCTGGAATATAAAAGAGAATGCTGACAGTAAAGCGGATATCTATGGACGTTTAAGTTTTGGTGATTGTAGTATCGTATTTCATGTTGTAGAAGGTATGGTATTAAATACAAAAATATATACAGATTCATTACTTGTCGATGAAATTTTGCAGGCGGAAGAAATACTTTCCAATATTCCATATAATAAATATAGCATTATTAAAGTATTGGAAAAATACGAATCTGACGGAAATATCTTAAGAGAGTTAAAAGAATTGATACAGACTGAGATGGAGAATTAATGCTTATGTATGATATTGCGATAATTGGATCAGGTATGGCAGGGTATACAGCTGCATTGGAAGCAGCGAAAAAAGAAAAGAAAGTTGCACTAATTGAAAGAAAAATGATAGGTGGCACCTGTTTAAACAGAGGATGTATTCCAACAAAAACTTATTTGCGTATTTCTAGAGAAATTATGACAGGAATGCGACCGAAGGATAGGCAGAGTACAGAATCTGAAATTAAACAGGTGATAAAGCGTCTTAGGAATGGTCTAACTAATTCCCTGAATCATGATATGATTGATATTTACAGAGGAACTGCAGAAATAGTGGATCGGCATACGGTACTTGTAAAGGAGAAAAAGGAGCTTTTGAATGCCAAGTGTATTGTTATAGCCTCAGGCTCTTTGCCAAATAGTCTGTGTGTTCCGGGAATAGATTCAAAGAATGTTTTTACAACAGATCATGCATTTGATATTGATAACATATTACCTAGTTCAATCGCAATAATAGGCGGAGGAGTAATTGGCATTGAATTTGCGTATCTCCTAAATTCTATTGGAGCAAAAGTATACTTGATTGAAATGAATCGGCATATTTTACAGGATATGGGCAGTAGTTTGGCGGATGCAGTAGAAAAGGATCTTGCAGCACAGGGAGTAACGTTTTTTAAGGAGAGCAGTATCTTCGAAATTGATGAGGCTGATGATGAGTCAATCATTTCGTTCTATGAATATGGAAAGAAAAAGCAAATTGTGGTTGAAAAAGTATTAGTGGCAATCGGCAGAAAACCTAATATTATGATTGGTGGCATTGATCAAATAGGCATAAAAATAGAAAATGGAAGAATTAAAGTCAATGCTGAATATCAAACAAGTGTAGATAATATCTATGCGATTGGGGATGTTGCAGCAAAAAAACAATTAGCCTATACAGCGTCACACCAAGCAAAAAAGCTGATTGAAATTTTATATGACAATATTGTGGGAAGAACGGAAGAATATGAAGAACTGATTCCTCAATGTGTTTACATACATCCTGAAATAGCGGCGATCGGAATAAATGAAGAAGAAGCAAAGCGTAGAATTATGGACTTTCGTATTGGAAAATATTCTATGTATGCTAATGGAATGGCTCATATTCAAAAAACAACAACCGGTTTTATCAAATTGATAATAAATAACAAAGATAATTTGCTTATTGGAGCAGAATTGTATTGTGAGAATGCTGTTGACATAATCCCTATAATTGAAAGTTTTATGATAAATAAAACGGGAGTTAGAACGATATCTGAAATGTATTTTCCTCATCCTTCCTTTGTTGAGGGGATAAAGGAATGCATTTACCAGGCAGAGCTTTAGAGGTGAAAAATGAAATATATCAAAGAATTGCGAAATGGAATTGAAAATGAAATAAAATTTCATAATACATTTATTATAGGTGAAGATGTACAGGATCCTTATGGAGGAGCTTTTAAGGTTACGAAAGGGCTTTCTACCTTGTATCCGAATAATATAATTGCTGTGCCTATGTGTGAACAGGGATTTTTTGGAATGGGTGTAGGGATGGCCTTTGAAGGCTCATATGTCGTTGTTGAATCTATGTTTGGGGATTTTGCCACATTAATGGCAGATCAAATGATCAATCATGCTGCGAAGTTTTCCCAGATGTATAAAGAATCTATGAGGATTGTATTAAGATGTCCTTCAGGGGGATATAAAGGGTATGGAGCTACGCACTCCCAGTCATTGGAGAGGATATATTTTGGAATTCCGGGAGTACAGATTATTGCGCCTTCCATAGCGCATAGTCCGGGCAAGCTTCTTGAAAAAGCATTAGATTCTGGCATACCTACAGTATTTGTAGAAAGTAAATCTGATTATCCAAGAGAGTTGTTGGGTTCTTCTGGACTTTTTTGGGAAAAGGAAATGTTTGAAGAAGATGGTTTTCCTATTGCACGGATTAAAGTGAAGAATGAAAAACCGGATTATACAATCATTGTGTATGGCGGATTGGTTCAGGATGCGCTGGATGTAATGGAATATTTTCTATATGAAGAAGAAATGAATATAGATATAGTCGTACCATCAAATTTGTCTGAAATAAGAAATATTGCAGATTTTGTAAGGTGCAGGAATGTCCTGATCATTGAGGAAGGAGTCAGGGATTTTGGGTGGGGTGCAGAAGTTGCTTGTCATTTTCTGGAAAGCGGCGTAAAAGTACAAAGAGCAGGAGCAGAAAATAGCTTTATACCAGCATCGGGTAAATGGGAACATAAAGTTTTACTGCAGAAAGAGGATATTATTCAGGTTATTCAGAAAGGAATGAAATAGATGCTGGATTATAAAGAATGTTTTAAACAATGCTATACTATAAGAGCATTTGAAAAAAAGATTGAAGAAGAATTCGGAAAAGGAAATATGAGGGGGACAACGCATGGGTGTATTGGACAAGAAGTGATACCGGTGATTGTTATGAACTATATAAATCAAGAAACAGATTATATTGTTGGTACTCATAGATGTCATGGACAAGTGTTGGCATATGATATGGATCCATACAGGCTTTTTTGTGAGATGATGGGAAGAAGAGACGGATTTGTGAATGGAATGGGTGGCAGCCAGCATATAAAAAATAGGAAATTCCTGACAAATGGGATTACAGGAGGAATGGTGGTTGTAGGAAATGGAATAGCAATGAGTATAAAGAAAAATCATAAACAAGGGATCGTTGTTTCTTTTCTGGGAGATGGCGGATTTAATGAAGGATTTGTACAAGAAACCTTTAATCTTGCCTCACATTATGAGTTGCCAATTCTTTTCGTATGTGAGAATAATCATTACGCTATGTCTACACCTACTGAAAAATTTAGCGCGGGTACTTTTAAAAGGCGGATACAGGCATTGGATATAAAATATTATCAGGCATATTCAGGAGATGTCGAACAGTTGGATGAGATGATCGGATTGGGTACAGCTTTTGTTCGAAATGAACAAAAACCAGCATTTATAGAAGTATCTACAGCCAGGCTTTGTGGACATTCCAAATCAGATAAAATGGAATATATGAGCAGTTCTGAGAAAAACCATAATGCGAAAAAAGATCCGCTTAAATTTATTTCAGGAAAATTGATGGAAGATGAGATAGAAGAGTTAAAGTGTCATATCAACGAAACAATAAAAGATGCTTATGTCAGGGCAGATAAATGCCCAGAAATGTAGGGAGGTTAAAGCTGTGAGTTACAGTATTATTGAATTGCCAAGTTTTGACGTGAATGATTCAGAAGCAACGATTACAGATGTGTTCGTAAAAAACAGGGAAAAAATTGATCGTGGGAAAAAGTTGTTTGCAGTTGAAAATACAAAAGCAGTAAATATCATAGAGGCGACAGAGAGCGGATATATATTTGTAATCTGTAAAAAATTTGATGTTAAGAAAACAGGTGATAAGCTGGCATATTTATTTGATAATTTGGAGGAACTTGGGCATTTTGAAACTGAAGAAGTGAAAAAAGAGAATAACGAAAGCATTAATGCAACGAAAAAAGCATTAGAGTTAGCTACTGAATTAGGTGTAAATATCAGGGATGTTGCAGCAGAAAAGGAAGGAGAAGTTATAAAGGTAAAAGATGTTCAATCCTTTTTTGATAAGCATAGTGAAAACAAACCATCTCCATATAGCCATATTTTTAAATATGATAGAGAAAGAGTTGTGATTGCAGGAGCAGGTAATGGAGCAGAAGTTGTCATAGACATTTTAAGGGATGATCATGAAAAAGATATTGTTGGGTTGATTGATGATAATGTAAAAAAATTTGCCAATTATGATTACAAAATATTTGAGTGCGGAATTTTGGAATTTCCAAATAGGATAGATTGTTGTGAGTATGATACTGTTATTATTTCGATTGGTGCAACGTTAAAATCAATGAGATTTAGGAAGATGATATTTGAAAAATATAAGGAAGTAGGAATAAGGTTTACGAATGCGATAGCAAAAAGCGCTGATATACGCAGGGGAGTAAAGATTGGAGTTGGAAATATAATTGGAGCGCAAAGTTATATCGGTACTTTGACTGAGATAGGAGATAATAATTCAATTAGCTACGGTACGTTTATCGGGCATCACAATTTAGTTGGTTCCAACAATTTGATTGCTCCAGGATTTATTTCTTCCGGTTCAGTAGAAATAGGTGACGGATGTGTTATACCAGCAGGTGTTGTAACAAGAAACTGTGTGAAAATAGGAAATAATGTTGTTTTGCCGGTGGGATATGCAGTTGTAAATTCGATAGACAAAGATACGATTGTTCAGGAGCAGTTGTTTAATGGCAATGAATGAAGGGATGTATCACATGAAAGAGATACAGATGGATGGAATGGTTAATAACAAAAATATAAGGATTGTTTTTCTTTTATTTGCAATGATGATTTTTTTTGTTGTAAGCATTTTTTATTGGGATGAAAGTAAGGTTTTTGATGTGAACATTTCTGATTATTCTTCTAGCGATCATATTGCTTATTTTATTGATTCATACACTATGGAAGATAGAATAAGTACAATAGCAGGGTGGGCTGTTTGGTTAGGTGAGGACTTGAATCTTGTCAATACAGAAGTAGCATTAAAGTCAAATTCTACAGGCGCCTTTATTTCAATTCCAACACAAATGCAGCAAAGGGCAGATGTTACAACTGCAATGAATGATGGATTTCAGTATGATAATTCAGGATTTATAGCATATGTGAAAACTAATAAATTAAATATTACTGATTCTTATGAGATTTATATTCTGATCAAGAATGAACATGGGAACTTTTATGTTGCTACAGGACAAGTTTTGGAGGCCGAAAATGAAGCGTAAATACGATCTGCTAAGCAAAATTATGAAAAGAAATGACTTTGTGTTTATATTTGTGGCAATGCTATTTTATTTTATTGCACTTATTACGCCGATATTCGGAGACGATGCAACGAGAACGATCATGTATGAAAAGTTGAGCTTTACTGAAATGGCAGGTCTTTCATGGCAAAGCAGTATGGGTGTTTCAATGAGGATTGTGTCAAATTTTATTGTAGATACACTTATTTGGATGCAAAATGGTTATTTTATATGGCAGATATTGAATTCGATTATGATATATGCATTGTTATGGACTACATCTTATATATTCATACATGATAAGAGAATGAATCTGCTTTTAGCGTTTCTTTTTTGTTTGTATCCATATTTGGATATGATGACTGCTGGAGCAGTAAGTACAAGTGTTACTTATTTATGGAATTTAACTGCAGGAATGGGAGTAATTGCCTTTTTAAAGAAAATTCTTAATTCAAAAAAAATAAGTGCTAAAGATGTGATTTTTTTGGATTTATTAACCTTTGTGGCAACAGGTCATGAGCAAATGTTGGTTGTGCTGCTAGTTGTATTTATTATTACCATTATTTTTTTATTACAAAAAGACAGGAAAAAGACATTGGTTTTTATTTCTGCCTTAGGTATATCTATCATAAATGTTAAGCTTTTATTATTTATGCCAGCAAATTATAATAGATATATTAGTGAACATCATTGGTTCCCTGATTATGAGATGCAATCATTTATTAATAAGATTGAGATGGCATTAACATCGAGTTTACATAGGATATTATTTACTAATGGTATATTTATGGTGTTGATGTTAATATTAACATTTTATATTTATAAAAAATATCAGGATAACTATAGATGGGTATATATTTCTGCATTTGGCTTGGTAATCACTATGGCAGCATATTTACCTAAGGAGGGAGTCCTTGAAAGAATTGTGAATCTATTGACAATGCAGCAGGGGCAATATGGTACAATCGACGTAACAAATTATGTTATAGTTTCCCCATATGCAGCGATCGTTATACAGTTGATCGTAGCATCATCGTGTATGATAGCAATAGGTATGCTGTGCAATAATTTTTTTGAGCTGCTTCTTTATGAAGGAATAATTATAATTGGATTGGGAACAAGGATGGTAATGGGGTTTTCACCGACAATATGGGCGTCAGATGATAGAACATATTTGTTTTGTTGGTTTGCCCTCATAGTGGAGACTGTTTTGATTGCAGATTCTAAGAGGTATCTTATAGATAAGATATGTATCTTAAAAAATAAGACGTGTGAAAAATATATGAGTGATATCGTTTATTTTTTGATAGTCTGTGCATCCATTTCTAATGCATTGGATGTATTCCTCTATAGAGGGGTTTATTAGTGGTGACAGGTATAAATTTACGCAGGTTAAAAGAATTTCAACTGCTTAATGATGATTTTCTAAATGCCGGTTAGAATTTAAAAATTCTGATCGGTTATTTTCTTTATAATGGATCAAGTTAAAGATAGACACGGACAGGGAATTTTCCAACAAAGCTGTTGTGTGGAGAATATGGACAAATCCGTTCTGGCATTGGAGCAATGCATGACAGGCATATGGAAAGGCTGTATGGAAAACTCTTGAAAAACACCCCCGCGCGTGTTAAGATGGGACATGGAATCTGGGCAGGAAAGGACGGCACAGCAGATGAACAAGCGCAACTACCAAAAGGAGCTGGAACAAAAAATCTTTTATTTAAGCAGCCAGGCCGAAGTCCCAACGCTGCTTTTGCATAGCTGCTGCGCACCATGCAGCAGCTATGTACTCGAATATTTGTCTCAGTATTTCCAAATTACCGTATTTTATTATAACCCAAACATTTACCCGCCCGAAGAATACGAAAATCGGGCAAAAGAGCAGCAGCGTTTTATCCGGGAGTTTCCGATGAAGCATCCGGTGTCCTTTTTGGAAGGCGGTTATGACACGGAACGGTTTTATGAGACAGTCAAGGGCATGGAGCATCTGCCGGAGGGCGGCGCGCGCTGTACGGCGTGCTATGAGTTGCGGCTTTCAGAAGCGGCGGCGTGCGCAAAGCGTCTGGGGCTTTCGTATTTTACGACAACGCTGTCCATCAGTCCGATGAAGGATGCGCAAAGGCTGAACGAGATTGGCGGCAGGCTGGCGCAGGAATACGGTGTGGAATATTTATACTCGGACTTTAAAAAGAAAAATGGCTATTTGCGTTCTACGCAGATTTCCAGGGAATATGGGATGTACCGACAGGACTACTGCGGCTGTATTTTTTCAATGAGAGAGCATACAAAGAATTAAGAAGTAAGTAAGATTAAGTAAGATAAGAAAGAGAGGAATCTTCGAATGGCACAATTATGGGGCGGACGATTTACAAAAGAAACAGACCAGCTCGTTTATAATTTTAACGCATCCATTTCATTTGATCAAAAATTTTACAGGCAGGATATCGAGGGCAGTATGGCCCATGTCAGGATGCTTGGCAAACAGGGGATTTTAACGGAGGATGAGGCGGCGGCGATCGTTACGGAGCTGAAAAAAATACTTTCTGAGATCGAAGCAGGGACGCTGGAAATAGCAGCGCAGTTTGAAGATATCCACAGCTTTGTGGAAGCAAAGCTGATCGAGCGTCTGGGGGAAGCTGGGAAAAAGCTGCATACCGGAAGGAGCCGTAACGATCAGGTGGCGCTGGATATGCGGATGTATGTCCGTATGGAGGTTAGGCAGACCGACGCGCTGTTAAAGGAACTGTTGGAGACGCTGTTAGGTATTATGAAGGCGCATACGGAAACGATCATGCCTGGCTTTACCCATCTGCAGAAGGCACAGCCGGTTACGCTGGCGCACCATATGGGCGCGTATTTTGAGATGTTTAAGCGTGACCGGCAAAGGATGCGGGATATTTATGAGCGCATGAATTATTGTCCGCTCGGCAGCGGCGCGCTGGCGGGCACGACGTATCCGCTGGATCGTGACGATACGGCGCGTGCGCTTGGGTTTTATGGGCCGTCGTTAAACAGTATGGACGGCGTGTCTGACCGGGATTATGTTATTGAGTATTTGTCCGCGCTTTCTACTGTGATGATGCATTTGAGCCGATTTAGCGAGGAAGTGATCATCTGGAATTCGAATGAGTACCAGTTTGTTGAGATTGATGACGGCTATAGCACCGGGAGCAGCATTATGCCGCAGAAAAAAAATCCGGATATTGCGGAGCTGGTGCGCGGTAAGGCCGGGCGGGTGTATGGGGCGTTATTTTCCCTGCTTACGACGATGAAGGGGATTCCGCTTGCTTATAATAAGGATATGCAGGAGGACAAGGAGCTGACGTTTGACGCGATCGATACGGCGAAGGGGTGCTTGGCGTTGTTTAACGGGATGCTCGCTACGATTCGGTTCCATAAAGAACAGATGCGCAAAAGCGCGGCTCTTGGCTTTACCAATGCGACGGACGCAGCGGATTATCTTGTCAATCATGGCGTACCATTTCGTGACGCACACGGGGTGATCGGAAAGCTTGTCTTATATTGCATCGAGAAAAACTGTTCGATCGACGACCTGACACTGGAGGAGCTTCAGGCAGTCAGCCCGGTGTTTGAAGCGGATATTTATGATGCGGTTTCGATGGAAACGTGTGTGAATAAGCGTCTGACGATCGGGGCGCCTGGCAAGGCGGCGATGGAGCAGGTGATACAAAAAGAAGAGGAATATCTGGCGTCGTCTGTGTTTCCTGCGGAGGAATGGGAGGAAGCGCTGCTTCACGGGGAGTAACTGCTCTAACCAGAAATAAGAAGAATGTACTTGCGTTTTTCGGATTCCTGTATTAATATAAGTGCTGGTATATGAAAGAATGAAAAAGCGTCCTGCGGTATGCAGAGATGCCGAAATGGAGGAGAGATCATGAGTGAAAAATTAAAAGTCGGTATTCTTGGCGGAACAGGTATGGTAGGTCAGCGTTTTATTTCCCTGCTGGAAGATCATCCGTGGTTTGAGGTGACTACGATCGCGGCCAGCCCAAGAAGCGCGGGAAAGACTTATGAAGCAGCCGTGGACGGACGCTGGAAAATGGATACGCCGATGCCGGAGGCTGTGAAAAATATCGTTGTGAAAAATGTCAATGAGGTGGAAAGCACAGCGGCAGAGGTGGATTTTGTATTTTCCGCGGTAGATATGTCGAAGGAAGAGATTAAAAAAATAGAAGAGGCTTATGCAAAAACAGAAACCCCGGTCGTGTCCAACAACAGCGCCCACCGCTGGACGCCGGACGTACCGATGGTCGTGCCGGAGATCAATCCGCAGCATATGGAGCTGATCGCGTATCAGCGTGAACGCCTCGGCACTTCCCGTGGGTTTGTAGCAGTTAAGCCGAATTGTTCGATACAGGCATACGCCCCAGTATTGACGGCATGGATGGAGTATGAGCCTTACGAGGTCGTTGTTTCCACATACCAGGCAATATCCGGCGCGGGCAAAACGTTTCAAGACTGGCCGCAGATGGAGGGCAATATTATTCCGTTTATCAGCGGCGAGGAAGAAAAGTCAGAAAAGGAGCCGCTGCGTATTTGGGGTAAGATCCAAAACGGTGTGATCGAGCCGGCAAGCGAGCCGCTGATCACAAGTCAGTGTATTCGTGTTCCGGTGTTAAACGGCCATACAGCATCGGTATTTGTG
This sequence comes from uncultured Eubacterium sp., assembly GCA_910586225.1. GTDB lineage: Bacteria > Bacillota > Clostridia > Lachnospirales > Lachnospiraceae > Eubacterium_J. The sequence goes on from CAJUIL010000033.1 coordinate 37,456, forward strand.
AAGTTTAAAAATAAGGCGGTTACAAAAGAACAGCTGATCGAAAAGCTTGTGAACTACAGCGGCGTACCGCAGCAGCTTGCGCTGCCATCTGCGCCAAAGCAGTTTATCCAGTATTTGGAGGACGATGACCGTCCGCAGATCACGCTGGATGTGGATTATGAAAATGGAATGGGTATCAGCGTCGGACGCATTCGCAAGGACAGCGTTTATGACTGGAAGTTTGTGGGATTGTCCCATAATACGGTACGCGGCGCAGCGGGCGGCGCGGTCTTATGCGCAGAGCTGTTAAAGGCGCAGGGCTATATTTGCAGCAAATAGCCTTTGGGCATCGCAAAGCGATTTTTAATTCCTCTTGAAAAGAAAGTTAAAATGTGATATGATTTCGGTACAATTTCTTTTATAATTTAAAATCAATAGCTCAGAACATACGCAATAGGAGAAAGCAATGGTAATACGACATACGGAAATAAAAAAAATGGAGCAGCTATACGAAAAAAACGGAAACCAGCTTGTTCTGTTATATGGACGTGAGGGCTGTGATAAAGAGGCACTGATCCGGATCTTCTGCAAAGGAAAAAAATTCTTTTATTATCGTGCGCGTAAGGCATCCGCACAGGAACAGTGTATGCAGTTCGGGCATGAGATAGAAAAGCAGTATGACCTGAGCCTTACGAAATACAATTATACCGAATTTTTTAACCGTATCCGCAGCGGCAACGCAAGCAAGCTGATTGTCATTATCGATGAGTTTCAGTTTATCGCTAAGCGGGATGAGGAATTTTTCAAAGCGGTTTTAAAGCTAAAGGCGAAAAAGCTGTATCCAGGACCAGTCATGATCGTCCTGGCAAGCTCTTCGGTTGCATGGATGGAACAAGAGCTTGAGGAGCGGCTGGGCGACGGCGCGAAAAGGGTGGATGAGACGATCAAGCTTATGGATCTGAAGTTTTTGGATGTCGTCCGCTCTTATCCGGAGTATTCTGTCAGTGATTGCGTCAAGGCTTATGGGATTTTGGGCGGCGTATCGTCTTATATGAACCGCTGGAATTCGAAAAAGGATATCCGCAGTAATATTTGCAAGCATATTTTGTCTCCGAGCGGATATCTGTTTGCGGAGGCGGAGCGCTTTATTGGAAGCGAGCTGCGGGAGCTTGCGATTTATGATACGATCTTGGCTGCGATCGCGGCGGGATACCGCAAGCTGAACGATCTGTTCAATCAGACTGGGTTTTCCAGGGCGAAGATCAGCGTCTATATGAAAAACCTGGCAGCGTTTGAGGTCGTCGAAAAAGTCAATTCGTTCGAGACCGGAGGATGGGAGAACGCGCAGAAGGGCATTTACCAGATACGCAGCAATTTTGTTAATTTTTGGTTCCGGTTTGTCTATCCGCATTTGTCGGATCTGTATATGATGCCGCCGGAGGAATTTTATGATACTTATATCGAGCAAGAGCTGGATGACTATATGAGCCGGTATTTTGTCCAGATCTGCCTGGAATATCTGGAGCTGTTAAATATGGTAGAAAAGCTTCCGATCAAGATCCACAAAGCAGGGACATGGGTCGGCAAGACAGGGACGATTGATATTATTGCACAGGACAGTGCCAGAAATAATCTGATCGGCTTGTGTAACTGGTCGGAGCCGCAGCTGACTTACCAGATGTGTGAAAAGCTGTTTGACACGATGAAAAAGGCGAAGCTGAAATCTGAGTATTTTTACCTGTTTTCCGCAAAGAGCTTTGACGAGGAGCTGCTGGAAAAGGCGAAAGAAGATAAGCGGCTGGAACTGGTAGACATGACGCAGCTGTAAACGGGTCATTGTTTTGACCGTTTTGAGAGGGTACGATGAGATTACAGGAAGTATTTGCAGTCTTTCTGTAATCTCATTCTTTTGTAAGGAGTAGTCAAAGGTATGCCAAAAGCATTATACATAGCGGAGAAGCCTTCTGTGGCGCAGGAATTTGCCAGGGCGCTGAAAATGGATATGAAGCGTCATGACGGGTATCAGGAGGGCGCGGGCGCGGTCGTAACCTGGTGTGTGGGACATTTGGTCACAATGAGCTATCCGGAGGTATATGACCAAAAGTATAAAAAATGGAGTCTTTCCACGCTGCCGTTTTTGCCCAAAGAATTTAAATATGAGATCATTCCGGCTGCGGCAAAGCAGTTTCGGATCGTAGCGTCGCTGCTGAACCGCAAGGATATCGATCTGATCTATGTCTGCACCGATTCCGGGCGGGAGGGGGAATACATTTACCGTCTTGTGGAGCAGATGGCTAAAGTCGGGGGAAAGCAGCGCAAGCGCGTCTGGATCGATTCCCAGACCGAGGAGGAGATCCTGCGCGGCATCCGGGAAGCCAAGGACTTGTCAGAATATGATAACCTGGCGTCCAGCGCTTATCTGCGCGCGAAGGAAGATTATCTGATGGGGATTAACTTTTCCAGGCTGCTGACGCTCAAATACGGCGATGCGGTGGCTGATTTTTTGCATGAGAAGTATGCGGTGATCTCTGTTGGCCGGGTCATGACGTGTGTGCTTGGTATGGTCGTGCGCAGAGAACGGGAAATCCGTACGTTTGTCAAAACGCCGTTTTACCGGGTGCTGGCGCAGGTGACGGTAAAGGAGCATCCGATCGAATGCGAGTGGAGGGCGGTAGAAGGCTCGGCTTATTACCAGTCTCCGAAGCTGTATAAGGAAAACGGATTTCGGGAAAAGGAGGAGGCAGAGCGCTTGATCACACGGCTTACAGAGCAGCCGCCCGTTACCGCGTCCGTTTGCTCTGTGCAGAAAAAGAAGGAGACAAAGAACGCTCCATTATTGTTTAATTTGGCGGAACTGCAAAATACGTGCTCCAGATTTTTCAAGATCAGCCCAGACCAGACGCTGGGGATCGTTCAGGAGCTGTATGAAAAAAAGCTTGTGACTTATCCGCGTACCGATGCGCGCGTGCTTTCTACCGCGGCGGCCAAGGAAATTCGCAAAAATATCAGCGGCTTGTGCGCAATTCCAGGCGTACGTGAATTTGCGGAAACGATCCTTACGAATAAAAGCTATGAAAAGATCGCAAAGACACGTTATACGAACGATAAGCAGATCACAGACCATTACGCGATCATTCCGACCGGGCAGGGCGTCGGGGCCCTTAAGTCGCTGCAGGCGACGGCTGTCAAGGTTTACGAAACGATTGTCCGCCGCTTTCTCGCAATCTTTTATCCGCCTGCGGTCTATACGAAATACAGTATCGTATTTCAGGTCAGGGAGGAAAAGTTTTTTGCCGGATTTAAGGTATTAAAGGAGCCGGGGTATCTTCCGGTGATGGAATATTCTTTTTTTCAGAAAAAAGAAGGCAGCGCTGCAAAAGCGGAAGGCGCCCCGCATTCTTCCGCGCGGGAGAAGGATGCGGGAAAGGACAGACGGACGGAGGAGGCCGAAGGACAGGAAACGGAATGTGATGCCGGGCTGCTGGAGGCGGTCGAGTCTTTGAAGAAGGGAATGTCTTTTGCGGCGGACCGTTTTTGGATACGAGAGGGGGAGACTTCTCCGCCGAAGCGTTACAATTCCGGTTCAATGATCTTGGCGATGGAAAACGCGGGGCAGCTGATCGAGGACGAGGAGCTGCGGGCGACGATCAAGGGAAGCGGTATCGGTACAAGCGCCACCCGCGCGGAAATCCTGTCAAAGCTTGTCCGTAATAAATACCTTTCCTTAAATAAAAAGACACAGATGATTACGCCGACGCTGCTTGGAGAGATGATCTTTGACGTTGTGGGCGCTTCGATCAAATCTCTGCTGAACCCGGAGCTGACCGCAAGCTGGGAGAAGGGGCTGACGTATGTGGCGGAAGGTTCGATCACGACGCAGGAATATATGGTAAAGCTGGAGCATTTTATCCAGAGCCGTACAAACGGGGTGCTGAATCTGAACAACCGCAGTCTGCTGCGCAGTTCGTTTGAGGAAGCACAGGCTTATTATAAAAAATGAAAGGAAACCAGTATGGAACAGTGCTTAATTAAAAATTTGTATGATCTCAAGGAAACGATTGCCGCGCAGCTATTCGAGGGAGCGGATTATCCATGGGAGGTGCTTGGCAGTATCTCAGATTTTATCTTAAAGCTAGGGAACAGCCTGGACAGCGAACGGTTTGAAAGGCGGGGAGAAAAGATCTGGGTGGCCAGATCTGCCAAAATCGCTCCGACTGCCTGTCTGAACGGCCCTCTGATTGTTGATGAAGAAGCGGAGATCCGCCATTGTGCGTTTATCCGTGGCAGCGCGATTGTTGGAAAGGGCGCGGTAGTAGGTAATTCTACGGAATTAAAAAACGTAGTTATTTTTAACAATGTCCAAGTGCCGCATTACAACTATGTCGGGGATTCCATACTGGGCTACCGCTCACATATGGGGGCAGGTTCGATCACATCCAATGTAAAATCCGATAAAACGCTCGTTTCTGTAAAGTCAGGCAGCGAGGTGATCGAAACTGGGCTGAAAAAATTTGGCGCGATGCTTGGCGATCATGTGGAAGTCGGCTGCAATTCCGTATTAAATCCGGGTACAGTCATCGGGCGCCATACGAATATCTACCCATTGTCGATGGTACGCGGTGTGGTTGCTCCACACAGCATTTATAAAAATAAAAATGAAATTGTTAGAAAAGAACAGTGAACGATGAATATGTATGAAAATACTGGTGAATCATGGGATTTGTATACGAAAGACCGGGAAAAGACGGGCAGGACGCACAGACGCGGACTGCCTGTGCCCGAAGGCAGCTACCACATAGCTGTCCATATCTGCATTTTTAACAGCAAAAACCAGCTGTTGATCCAGCAGCGCCAGCCGTTTAAAAAGGGATGGCCGAATATGTGGGATATTTCGGTTGGCGGCTCTGCCGTAGCAGGCGACAGCAGCAGTCAGGCGGCGCAGCGCGAGGCGATGGAGGAGCTTGGCCTAGAGCTGGATCTGTCCGGGGAGCGGCCGTTTTTTACCATGAATTTTTCCGGCGGTTTTGATGATTTTTATATTGTCGAGCAGGATGTCGACCTTACAAAGCTCAGACTGCAGCCTGAGGAGGTGCGCCAGGTACGCTGGGCGGATAAAGAGGAGGTTGTCAAAATGCAGGCGCTGGGTACGATGATCCCATACTGGTTCTTAGACCGTCTGTTTGACATCCGCGGCAGCTATGACAGGCAGGGAGAGCGGATCCATTGTATCCGCACAGGCTTTGCAGGGCTTGCCCATCTGGAATCCTGGATGAGCCTGGCGCAGGTGATCCGATATGATCTTCCGGGTATGGATACGGAGGAAGCCATACAAGGCTACTGTGGATCAGTCATCCAACATATAAAAGAGGGCGCCGCCATCTATGCGGCGGACGGCAATATGCTGGTAGGAGTATTGCTGTTTTCTGCAACGAAGGGAAAAATATCCTGCCTCGCTGTCCATCCAGAGTACCGCAGACAGAAGATTGCGTCTAAGATGCTGGAGCTGATGCAGACAAAGCTGGAGCCTGGGTGTCCGCTGACAGTGGAAACGTTTCGCGCAGAGGATGCAAAGGGTGAGGCAGCAAGAAGCTTTTATCAAGCGCTTGGCTTCGTTCCGGGAGCGCTTGGGACGCTGGATCATTATCCAGTGCAGACGTTTGTATGGACTGGTGGTGGGGAGTGATAAGGTAAAAATAATGTTAGGGCTTCCGCCGATAATCCATAGCAGCGGAAGCCCTTTCACATACACTATTTTTTAGAATTTACCTGCATTTGCAGCTTCTTCAACAGAAACAGCAACAGCAACCGTAGCGCCGACCATCGGGTTGTTACCCATACCGATCAAGCCCATCATTTCTACGTGAGCCGGAACGGATGAAGAGCCTGCGAACTGTGCGTCTGAGTGCATACGTCCCATCGTATCGGTCATACCATAGGAAGCTGGGCCTGCAGCCATATTATCCGGATGAAGCGTACGTC
>CAJUIL010000034.1 GCA_910586225.1 uncultured Eubacterium sp.
GAGCAGCTGATTTGTAATCAGCAGGTTATCGGTTCGAGTCCGATCATCGGCTTACACAATTTTATATTGTGAAATGGGCAGATTCCCGAGTGGCCAAAGGGGACAGACTGTAAATCTGCTGCAAATTGCTTCGGTGGTTCGAATCCACCTCCATCCATTCAATTTAATATCGCGGGGTGGAGCAGTCTGGAAGCTCGTCGGGCTCATAACCCGAAGGTCATAGGTTCAAATCCTGTCCCCGCAATTATGCCCAGTTAGCTCAGTTGGTAGAGCAGAGGACTGAAAATCCTCGTGTCTCTGGTTCGATTCCGGAACTGGGCATTTCTATTCTCTAAATGAATAGAAATGTATGGGATACTAGCTCAGTTGGTAGAGCACTTGACTTTTAATCAAGTTGTCGGGGGTTCGAATCCCCCGTGTCTCATTAAACAGTATTTATCTGAACTTTAGAAGATTTTTGAATAACGTCATAAGAGTGGTTTTTGTCTATATAATTATAGGCAATGGCCACTTTTTTATTGTATCCATATAAAAGGGTTTTTTGCTTGGAGATCGGATGTTTTGAAAGAAGAAAAATGACTACCTCGATTTCATGTGAACATCGGGGTAGCCGGTAGGTACTAAGCCTGTATTTTGGAGAGAAGTGCTTCTTGTAATGTCTGGGAGAAGTTAATTCCCATAGAAATAGCACGGTCATTCAGCCATGATGGTATGGTCAAAGTCTTTTTTACTGCTTTCGTGTCATGATACTGGTTAATGTCGCACGATACAAGGGAGGAAAATCCGTCAGCTGTGTGAATGGTAGAAATATCGGAGGGAGAAGCGATAGTATCTCCATGTTCTAACAATGATAAAAGATATCCAGTAAGAGCTTCTTGTGCCATTTCCATAGCTTCCGGAATAGTGGAACCATAGGTATTGCATCCTTTTAAATCAGGAAATTCCACCCAGTAGGATTCATCTTCCTTGTGGAAGATGGCAGGATATACAAATAACATAAAAAACCTCCTTTTTACATTTTTGAAAGGCAGAGCTATTTCAGCCCCACATCTTTCAAAATTTGATGTAGCAGACCGGTAGGAACATCTTTTCCATGCACGGGAACTGAAACGGTCATACCCTCTTTTCTGAAAATATGGTGGCTTCCGTTGATTCTGTCAAGTTGCCAGCCATTTTTCTTTAAGAGTTTAATAAGATCTCTGTCTTTCATGCTTCACTTCCTCGTATAACTTCCTTCATACTGATTCCCATCGATACAGTTAATAGTTATATTTTCCATAATGGTTAATCCTATGTTATGATATCAGATAGAGTCTGACGTTCGATGGAATTGCTTCGTCTCCTTTCAGCCGGCTTTGTACAAGACTGTTTACAAAAATAGCATAACACGTGCTGAACGTATTGTCAAGAGAGGATTAAAAATATAATAATGCATTGAAAAACCCCGATGTCATGTGAAATCGGGGCAATCGTTTTAAGCGTGCTGTTATTGCTGATAGATAGCGGTTAAGAAATCCTGAAGCACTTGGGAAAAGTTGATGTGATTATTTTCGGCAAACGTATTGAGCCAGGCAGGAATGGTAAGATTTTTTCTTACAGCCTTTTCACCATACTTTTCAGCATAGGTATTATGCGTATAGAAGTCAAGAAGTAATTTAATTCAAGAGAAAAAAGCTTCAGTATATAATGGTATTTTTGATCCTAAAAATTAAATAGTTGACATTTCCGTATATATACTGTATATATAATTATATACAGTATATATACGGAAAGCAAATAGAACGACCACCATTTAGAACGAAGGTGATGACATGGAAAAGATGATCCAATTTGAAAATGTATCGAAACAGCTGGGAGATTTTTCGTTAAAAAATATTTCGTTTGCATTACCAAAGGGCTATATTATGGGCTTGATCGGAGCAAACGGTGCTGGAAAAACAAGCGTGTTGAATTTGATTCTTGGTTTATATCAGCCGGATGCTGGGGAAGTAAAATTATTTGGCTGTGATTATGCAAGTGAAGAACGCAACATCCGAGATCAAATAGGTTATGTGCTGGCAGATCATGATCTGTTTCCCGAAAATAAGAAGCTATTGGACAATGCAGACTTATTAGGAAACTATTATCGCCATTATAACAAAAACGCGCTGATAGAATATTGCGGCGAGTTTTCGCTGGACGTGAATAAGAAGTGGAAAAATCTCTCAAAGGGCGAAAGGCTGAAATTTCAGTTTGCGTTTGCATTGGCGCATCAGTCAAAGCTGCTAGTACTGGATGAACCGACAGCGAATTTTGATCCGCAATTTAAAGAACAGTTTTTGCATAGGGTAACAGACTTTATCCGGGACGGGGAACATAGTGTGATCTTAGTAACACATCAGTTGAAGGAGCTGGATAAAATTGCTGATCATATCACTCTGCTGCATCAGGGCAGACTTTTATTTTCGGAAGAAAAGGAAAGCCTGATGGACAGGTACCGTCTCGTGCAGGGTGAGGCTTATAAAGTAGAACTTTTAAACAAAGAACGGATTGTTTATAAAGAAGTTAGCGAGTACGCGGCTTGTGCGCTTATCAGGCACCGAAAAATAGATACGTATGATCATGCTTTGACGGTTAGCGTACCTGCGATGGAGGATATCATGTATTATTTTATAAAAGCCAAGACATAAACAACAATCAATAAAGAAAAAAGAAATAAGAAGGGGGAGATGGCCATGTTGAAACTGGTATTGGGTGATTATCGCTGTAGATTTCTGTCGGGACTGAAGAAATATATACAAATGATTGTGACATTTGGCTGGCTGGTAATTTTTTATATGGTCATTTTACACACAGATGTTATCCTATATCTGACTGGGATGGTTCCGGTGATGATAGGGCTGCTTTTATCAAGAATGTTCCCAAACCATCTGGACAAATGGCTGTTTTTATGTCCGCTATCCGTCCAGGATAGAAAAAAATATTTGATGACAGCGTATTTGATTCGGGTTGGTATTCCTGGAATTTTATATGCTTCGGTCAGTGTGCCGCTGGCAGTTATTGGCTATATTTCTGGGACGGTATATGTGCAGATGAGCGCATTGGTAATATCTTATCTGTTGGGTGCAAATATGCATCATGCTTTTTTAAGTCTCAAAATTGTAAGGCGGCTGGGTGAAAAGGATGCACTGATTTCTTTTGTTTATGGAGTTTTAAGCTTATTTTCTCTGATCATTGTGTGGATTGCGATGATTTTTGTTTCGACAATCGGTTCGCATGGACTGGAGCCGCATATGGATTTTGCTATTTTTAAAAATATGGTGCTTGTAGAAGTCGTGATCAATGTGGTTTTATGTGTCATATGCTATCGCCCAGTGATGCAGCATGGAATCCATTATGAAAGTTGCCAAATGCTATCAAGGGAAGGAACAAAGCAGCATGAAAATTGTGATTAGTACAAACAGCAGCCTCGCAATTTATGAACAGATTGTAAATCAGCTAAAAAATGCAATTTTTCGTCATGAGCTGAATGCGGGAGAAGCGCTGCCGTCGATCCGGATGCTTGCCAGCAGCCTTCAGGTCAGCGTAATTACAACAAAACGGGCATATGAGGAGTTAGAGAAGGAGCATCTGATCCGTTCGGTAGCTGGGAAAGGCTTTTATGTTTGCGACACGAATGTAGATTATTTGAAAGAAAAGCAATATATGATGTTGGAAAAGAAGCTGACAGAGATTTTGGATGAATGCAAAAAGGCAGGGATGAATAAGGATGAGATCCTGTCGATGACGAAAGAATTGCTGAATACGGACTTACAGTAATAGATGAAATATCTGATTGCCGAAAATTGTGGAATAGAAGAAATAGATGATATAGAAGAAAAGGAGATAGAGAATGAACATTGAATTTAAAAATGTTACATTCCGAAGAAAAAAATTTTGTCTGAAAAATTTGAGCTTTACGATCCGAGAAGGCTATATGACTGCATTAATTGGAAAAAACGGAGCTGGAAAGACGACGTTATTTCACTTACTTTTAGAGAAGCAAGCGGGTTATGAGGGGCATATTTTCGTAGATGGTGTGGATTGGATGCAAGGTCGGACAGAAAGGCTGAATCGGATTGGGTTTGTTTCGGACGAACAGAAATTTTTTATGGATCGGACAGCATTCGAAAATGCAAAAATGCTGCAATGGCTGTATGATGAATTTTCATTGGAACAGTTTCAGGCGAATATGGATAGGATGCAGTTATCGGCCAACAAAAGACTGGAAAATATGTCCAGAGGGGAATATATCAAATACCAGCTTGCGTTTGGGATGGCACATCAGGCGCAGCTTTATTTACTGGATGAAGCAACGGCTGGAATGGATTTGATATTTAAAAAAGAGTTTTTTCAGATTTTGCATGAGCTTCTGACAGATGAATGCTGTTCGGTGTTGTTGAGCACCCATATCCAGGAAGAAATAGAACAACATATGGATTATGTGATACAGCTCGAAGGAGGAAAGGTCATCTCGGAACGTGAAGTATGAAGGGGAAAATGAATCTATGCAAACATTGAATCAAATAAAACAGTTTGACAAAGAGTATCAGAATATTTATGAGGAGAAGTTTTTGAATGGAAGGGCAGGCGCGTGTATGATGTGCGGTATTGGTGTGTCGCTGATGCTGCTTCCGGTGGGATTGGGAGACTTTGTCTGGTGGATTCTGGTGTTGGGAGGTACATTTTGCGCGGTCGGAGTGGAATTATATATGCTGAGGTGGCTGCACATCGGTAATAAGCTGAAATTTATGCCAGTTAACAGTGCGCAGATCCGAAAAATCCGCTGCAGATATTTAAGACGGATCTGTCTGTGGCTGGCAGCTGCGGCTTTTACCATGCAGCAGTTGGCGTCTCTGCTGCATGGCAGCTTTGGCTGGAAATCGTCAGCATTTGCTTTGGCATGGGGAGTGTGCGTATGGGTGTATAACTGGATTCTTATTTATATGATCTGCAGATAAATTAATTTATGGAAGGATGGGAATCATGTATAAGATTATGGTGATCGAGGACGATATGGCGATGGCTGATGCGATAAAAAAGCAGATTGAAGCCTGGGGAAATACCGTGTATTGCGTGCAGGACTTTCAGAATGTGATTTCGGAATTTATAAAATTTGATCCGCATATGATTTTGGTGGATATTATGCTGCCATTTTATAATGGGTATTACTGGTGTACGGAAATCCGTAAAATATCTAATGTGCCGGTTATTTTTCTTTCGTCAGCGTCGGATAATATGAATATTGTTATGGCGATGAATATGGGCGGGGATGATTTTATACCAAAGCCCGTCGATCTGAATGTACTTACGGCTAAGCTGCAGGCCGCTTTGCGCAGAGCATATGATATGGGCGGGAAAATACCTGTGCTGGAACACCGGGGAGCGGTGCTGAATCTTAATGACGCTTCGCTGACGTATCAGGGTACACGGATAGAGCTGACGAAAAACGATTTTCGGATTTTACAGCTGCTTTTGGAAAATAAGGGAAAGGTAGTCAGCCGGGATACTTTAATGACAAGGCTTTGGCAGATGGATTCTTATGTAGAGGAGAATACGCTGACAGTAAATGTTACAAGGCTTCGCAAAAAGCTTGAAAAAGCGGGATTAAAGGATTTTATCACAACAAAGGTTGGCAGCGGTTACATGATTGGCTGACACGAACTGTTTGGCAGGCAGTACGAAGGAGGAAAGGATAGAGAAATGGAAAAAAGACGGTGGAAAAGTACCGGGGCTGCGTTTGTGTGGCAGCACCGCTATACAGCGTTTATGTTTGTCGTTTATGCGCTTATTTACCTAAGTGTCTTTTCTTTATATGAATTGGAGACAGAAGCAGTCCTTTACAGTGCGGGGCTGTGCGTTTTGATAACGGTGCCTGTATGGATACTGCAATTTTATTTTTTTCGAAAAAGGTATTTGGATCGCCGCAGGATTGCGGATAAAATTCAAATATTAGATGAATGTCTGCCGCAACCAAAAACGCTGGCGGAAAAGGATTACGAGGAAATGATCCTTATGTTGAAAAACAAATACGATGAGCGTCTGACTGAATGGGAAAAACAGCAGCAGGAGTATTTAGATTATTATACTACGTGGATGCATCAGATCAAGACGCCGATTTCTGTGATGCGTATGGCTCTGCAGACGGAGGATACGAAACAAAACCGTGAGCTACAGGCGGAATTGTTTCGGATTGAACAATATGTGGAGATGGTGTTAAGCTATTTGCGGCTGGGGAGCGACAGTTCGGATTTTGTATTTCAGGAATATCCGCTGGACGACCTGATACGGCAGGCGATCCATAAATATGCCGCTCAGTTTGTGCGCAGGCGTATCCGGCTGATTTATGAACCGGTGGGAGTTACGGTGCTGACGGATGAAAAGTGGCTATTGTTTATTATAGAACAGATTTTGTCCAATGCAGTAAAATATACACGGGAAGGGGAAGTGCGGATCACGGTGACCGGGGAAAAGGTGCTGCAGATTGCCGATACGGGGATCGGGATCGCGCCGGAGGATCTGCCGCGCATATTTGAGAAAGGATTTACCGGATATAACGGAAGGGCTGACAAAAAGGCTACCGGATTGGGCTTATATCTGTGCCGTATGGCAGCGGACAAGCTTTCGCATAGGTTGCGTGTAGAATCAGAGGTTGGAAAGGGAAGCGTATTTTTTATCGATTTACGTGAGGAACAGCTGGAACTGATATAGTCTTACAAAAATGTCATAAGAACCAGTAAAAATGTCACCGGATTCGATGTCGGGTTTTTCGTTGCCCTGTTATCATAAGTATCACAAACACAAAGAAAATGATTTGCAGGAGGGCAAATGTATGGCAATTTTAGAAGCGCAATGTTTGAAAAAAATATATACAACCCGATTTGGAGGAAACCAAGTACAGGCGTTGACAAACGTGTCTTTTTCCGTAGAGGAGGGAGAGTACGTGGCGATCATGGGAGAATCCGGTTCCGGAAAAACGACGCTATTGAATATTCTGGCAGCGCTGGATAAGCCTACGGGCGGGCAAGTGATGCTCGCTGGAAAAAATATGTCAGGCATTAAAGAAAAAGAAATGACGGCTTTTCGCCGGAATAACCTGGGGTTTGTATTTCAGGATTTTAATCTGTTGGATACGTTTTCTATTCAGGATAATATTTTTTTGCCGCTGGTGCTAAGCGGAAATCCTTATTTAGTCATGCACGCACGGCTGATGCCGATTGCGGAAAAGTTGGGGATCAAAAATATCCTAAACAAATATCCTTATGAGGTATCCGGCGGGCAGAAGCAGCGTGCGGCGGTTGCACGTGCGCTTATTACAAAGCCGAAGCTGGTACTCGCTGATGAGCCGACGGGTGCGCTGGATTCTCGATCCGCCGATGGGCTGCTGCGGATTTTCGGGGAGATCAACGCGGATGGACAGACGATCTTGATGGTTACACATTCGGCCAAGGCTGCAAGCCATGCGGGGCGTGTATTGTTTATTAAAGATGGTGAGGTATTCCATCAGATTTACCGCGGCAGCAGTACAAACGAACAGATGTATCAGAAAATTTCTGATACACTGACACTTTTAGCGACAGGTGGTGAGAAAAAATGAGAATCGGATTTTATCCAAAGCTGGCGGCAGGAAATATTAAAAAGAACGGCAGGACTTATTTTCCTTATATACTGACTTGCATTCTGACGATTGCGATGTTTTATGTATTTAAGTCATTGTCCATGAATCCGGGACTGAAAAAAATGACCGGCGCTGAACATCTTGCGCTTATCATGATGTTCGGCAGTATCGTGATCGGCTTGTTTGCGTTGATCTTTCTGTTTTATACGAACAGCTTTTTGATCAAAAGGCGTAAAAAAGAGTTTGGCTTGTTCAATATCCTTGGTATGGAAAAGCGGCATCTGGCGCTGGTGCTTGGCTGGGAGACGCTGTATACGATGCTGTTTTGTATGCTTGTGGGGATAGCGATCGGAATCGCACTGGATAAGGCTATGTTTCTGCTTGTAGGCAGGATTATCGGTTCAGAGGTTGTACTTGGATTTTTTATTTCACCGAAAGTCATTGCTATAACAGCAGGGTTGTTTGGCATTATCTTTTTGCTGATCTTTCTAAATTCAATCTGCCAGATCCATATTGCAAATCCGATAGAGCTGGTGCGTGCAGGCAGCGCGGGAGAAAAGGAACCGAAAACAAAATGGCTGATGGCGTTTTTGGGAATGTGCTGCATTGGGTGTGGTTATTTTATAGCGATCACGACAGAAAATCCTATGGCTTCTATTTTTGCGTTTTTCATAGCGGTTGTTTTGGTTATTGCAGGTACTTATCTGTTGTTTACAGCAGGAAGCATTGCGTTTTTAAAGCTGCTGCGCAAAAATAAAAATTATTATTATAAGACAAAGCATTTTACAAGTGTGTCTGGAATGATCTATCGAATGAAGCAAAATGCAGTCGGACTGTCGAACATCTGTATCCTTTCGACAATGGTGCTCATTATGGTATCTTCGACAACCTCGATGATGATCGGTATGGATGATATTTTAAAAACCCGTTATACGTCTGAGTTTATGGTAATCTCTCATGAAACAGAGGATGAACGCAATCGAGAGGTAATGGAAACAGTCCATGCATTGCAGAAGGAAAAAAATTTCATGGTAAAAAACGAAGTACAGTATACGTATCTGGATTTTTCTGTTTTTTGCAAAGGGGATACTTTTTTTATAGACCGGAATGCTCCAGTCACGGCGATTGATGACAGCCAGATATTGTTTTTTATAACACTTGAGGATTATAATAAAGCGGAAGGAAAACAAAAAACGCTAAATGATGGTGAAATACTGCTTTATTCCAATCGTACCCAATATAAGGAATCTGTGTTAAAACTGTTTGATAAGGAATACCAGATAGCGGAAAAGCTGGATAGTTTTAGTGGAAATGGCATTGTGGCCGCAAATATGTTAAGCGCACAGTTTATTATTTTACCGGATAAGGAAGAATTAAACGAAATCTGCGCAAAACAAAAGGAAGCATATGGCGATATAAGCAGCAGTATTGATACCTTTTATGGATTTGACAGTGATGAAGAGGGTAAGGTACAGATACAGTTTTTCGAGGATATGAAACATACGTTAAAAGAGCGCGGATTGGATACATGGACGGAGTCTAGGGCAGAGGCGAGAATAGATTTTGCAGGATTGTACAGCGGGTTCTTTTTTATGGGAATATTTTTAGGCGCCTTATTTATCATGGCGACAGTGCTTATTATTTATTACAAACAAATTTCCGAAGGGTATGACGACAGAGAACGGTTTGTGATTATGCAGAAGGTAGGAATGGACCATAGAGAAGTAAAGGCTTCGATCCGCTCCCAGGTATTGACGGTATTTTTTCTGCCGCTTGTTGTGGCAGGGGTACACGTTACGGCTGCATTTCCGCTGGTGTCCAGGCTGCTTGCGCTTTTGAACTATAGGAATACGAATCTGTATATGATGTGCACGATTGCTACGTTTTTGGTATTTACAGTGATGTATGTGGCTATTTATCTGGTGACAGCTAGAGTATATTATCGGATTGTCAGCAGCTAGAGGAATTGTTTTCTAAATACAGCAGGAATTGAGGATGGTTTTTCCGGTGAGGAAATCCATCCTTTTTTCTTGACAAGTCATAGCGTATGTAATATATTATACTTAGCAATACTAAGTATAAAGGAATAGAAAATGAATGAAAAATACATCAGACAGATGAAAAAAGGCGTGCTGGATATGCTGGTTTTAAAATTGCTGGAACAAGACCAAAAATACGGTTATCAGCTGATCAGTGAATTAAAAGAAAAGAGCGGGGAATTGTTTATTTTAAAGGAGGGTACGCTGTATCCCATCTTATACCGTCTGGAGGACGATGGCTTTGTGGAAAGCTGCTGGAGCAGGCCGGAGGGAAAACAGGTGGCACGAAAGTATTATCAGATTACGGAGCAGGGGCGGACGGCTCTTGGAGAAATTGGAGAGCTTTGGCTGCAAATGAGCGCTGGGATCCGGCAGATTATGGAGGGATGAGTTATGATGGCGCAGACTTATGTGAAGCAGATTGTGAAAAAAGTAAAATGTTCGGGAAAAAAGAGGAAAGAGATCCGTAGACAGCTATTGGCCGATATCCAGGCGGAGATGGAGCAGGGAGTGTCACTGGATGTCGTAATGCTGCGGATGGGCGAGCCAATCGCGGTTGCAGAGGAATTTAATCAAAATCTTGAGGAACAGGAATGCAGAAAATATAAGCGGGGATTTGCAATAAAAATACTGACCGGGATAGCGGTGATCCTGACAGCAGCGGTATTGACGGCATTTTGGTTTTTGCCGATGGGAGTAAGCTTTGGCAGCAGCGGCCTGTTTGAGAAGGCGGTGGTGGAGCAGCGCAGCAAAGAGGTGATCCAAATACTGGATACGGGAGATTATGAGGCATTTAAAGCTTGTATAGCTGTTCGTGTGCAAAATGTGCTTACCAAAGAAGTCATTGACGCTGCCAGAGAGCAGGCAGGTGCGGACTGGGGCAAATTCCGGGAATTTGGAAAATGCTATTTAGGCGAACAGCGTTACCGTGGAGAAACGCGGGCAGTTGCGCAGATCAATGCGGCTTATGAAAATATTGGGGTAACATACACACTGTTTTTCGATGAAGATATGAAGCTGTCAGGATTTTATATTAAATAAGTAGGATTCAAAAGGGGGATAACGCTATGGTTGCTTATGTGATGTGGTTGTTAGGAAGCGGGATGTTTGCGGCGTTTGGATTTTTTTGCTTGAGAGCGAAAAAGCCAGTGCGGTTTTGGAATATCGCGCAGGAGATCGTGGTCAGCGATATAAGGCGCTATAATCATGCGGTTGCGAAGCTTTGGTTTGTGGCTGCTTTCGTCTTTGCATTGATCGGGATTCCGTTACTGGGCGGACAGAATAGCGCAGGAGGAATATTTTCTATTTTAGGTGCGATGTATTGGACGATTACGATGATGGTCGTATATACGAGGATAGAGAAAAAGTATCGGATCAAATAAAAAGTGGGCGTAGAAAACGTATGATTCGTAGGAGAGGCAGCAGTAAAGGAGAATGTGTATGTGGTTTTGGGTATTTATGCTGGTAAATAATCTGATCGTTCCGATTGTTATGATTGTGTTTGGACGGGTGTTTTGTAAGCATCCGCCCGGACAGATCAATTCTGTTTATGGTTTTCGGACAAAAATGTCACGTTTGAATCAGCAAACGTGGGAGTTTGCGCATCAATATTTTGGACATCTCTGGCTGCGGGCAGGCTGTGGGCTGCTTCCGGTTGCGGTGTTGGGGATGCTGTGCGTGTATGGGAAGAGTGAAACCGTTGTGGGAATTGGCGGAGCGATTGTTTTGACAGTGCAGATGGTTGTGATGATGCTTCCGGTTGCGCAGACGGAACGGGAGCTGCGCAGGAGGTTTACGGAAACGGGACGGCCTGCTTTGCGCAGCGGCAAATAGAAGTACGGAAAGGATCATGTTACGAGATGAAATTATTATATGCTGAGGACGAGATCAGTATGTCGGAAGCGGTAACGGATATTTTAACTTATCACAACTATATGGTAGATGCCGTTTATGATGGAGAAGAGGCTCTGTCCTACGCGCGGGCGGAACAATATGACGGTATGATTCTGGATATTATGATGCCCGGATTAAGCGGACTGGAGGTGCTGGAGCGGCTGCGTAGGGAAGGATGCTGCACACCCGTATTGCTTTTAACAGCAAAAGCGGAGGTGGAGGACCGGATTGAAGGCTTGGATATGGGCGCTGACGATTATTTGCCGAAGCCGTTTGCAATGGGCGAGCTGCTGGCAAGGGTTCGGGCAATGCTAAGGCGCAGAGAGCAGTTTACGCCGGATATCCTGACCTGTGCCGATGTATCGTTAAATCGCAGCAGCTTTGAGCTTAGCGGCGGAGGGCAAGCGTTTGTGCTTCCAAAGCTGGAATACCGCCTGATGGAAGTGCTGATGCTGAATCAGGGAATGTATTTATCGTCTGAGGAGCTGCTTGTCAAGGTGTGGGGTTATAATACAGAAGCGGAGCTGGGGACGGTATGGGTTTATATTTCCTATCTAAGAAAAAGGCTGGCAGCGCTAGGTACGACGGTTTCTATCAAAGCGAAAAGGAATATAGGGTATATGCTGGATGGGTGACGGAATGATAAAAACGCTGCAGAAAAAATTTATTATAACGGCAATGGCAGCAGTTTCCGTCTTACTGGTGGTTTTTATCGGTGCCTTGAATCTTACAAACTGCTGGATGAGCAGCCAGCAAACGGACGGGCAGCTGCGAATGCTGGCGGATCATGACAAACCGAAGCCACCGGAACGGAAAGGCAGCTTTTTGAAGCCGCCGATGGATGAAGATACTGCGATGTCGCTGCGTTTTTTTACAGTTTCCTTGAATGCGGACGATCAGGTCGTGCGCAAGGATGTTAGCAGGATCTCGTCAGTCAGCGAAGCGGAAGCGGAGGATTATGCGCTGTCGGTGGTAAAGAAAAACAAAAGTAAAGGTTATCTGTCACAGTTTAAGTACCAGATCACGACATCTGCAGCGAAAGGAACTGAAGATAAGGAGACGACGGTTCTTTTTCTGGATGTGTCCAGACAGATCCGCTCGATCGGGATGGTTGCCGCGCTATCCGTTGGAGCGGCAATCATCTGCTGGCTGGGAATGCTGCTGCTGGTTATCTTTCTTTCACGCAGGGCTATTTTACCGATCGCGCACAATATCCGTAAGCAAAGGCAATTTGTTACGGACGCTGGTCATGAGATAAAAACACCGTTAGCGATCATTCAGGCCAATATAGACGCGATGGAGCTTATAAACGGTGAAAATAAGTGGAGCCGCAATATCCGCAGCCAGACCGTCCGGCTGAACGGTTTGATGCAAAACCTGCTTACGCTTTCAAAAATGGATGAGGAAGCGCTGCGGATGCAGAAGGAGGATGTCACGTTTAGCGGGCTGCTTGCGGACACTGTTCGCTCGTTCGAGGAGGCAGCGTTAGGTAAGCAAATCTGCATGGAGACAGAGATTGCGCCCGGTATCATGCTGCGCGGAAACCGGGAGTCTTTGCAGCGTTTGTTGTCGATTTTGCTCGATAACGCGGTAAAATACACAAATGATGGAGGAATTATCGCGGTATCATTGAAAGCTGCGGATAAGGCCATAGTACTACAGGTAAAAAATACGTGTGACAAGCTGCCGCAGGGAGATGCGCAAAAGCTATTTGACCGATTTTACCGCGGGGACAGCGCGCGAACGCAGAAAAACGGCGGGTATGGGATCGGATTATCCGCGGCGAGCGCTATTGTAAAAGCGCATCAAGGGCAGATTTCTGCTAAATATGCCGACGGGAACACGATCGTATTTACGATAAAGCTATAATGAATGATACAATGAAGCCTTGTACAGTTTATGTGCAGGGCTATTTGTGACGTTCTGAAAATGTCACAGTTATTTCACAGATTGGGTGTCTTTTTCTAAGGTTCATCTAAGCTTCGCAAGATAAAATCCCTATAGACGCAAAACAAAGCGGCGGATGGAAAGCAGGTTTGCCGCGGACAAATTAGAAAGGAGAACAGAATATGAAGCTGCGTCATGAATGGAAGCATGAGATCAATGCATCTGATAGGATGTTGCTGCGGCAGCGGCTGCGGGCGGTTATGAAAACGGATGTCCACGCGGATCAGGGTATTTATAAGGTGCGCAGCCTGTATTTTGATAATGCTGCAGATAAAGTACTGTTAGAAAAGATCAATGGCATTCAATATCGGGAAAAATTCCGTATGCGCTATTATAATGACGATACATCCATGATCATGCTGGAAAAAAAGAGCAAATTTAACGGACTGGGAAGCAAGCAGAGTGCGGCTTTGACAAAAGAGGAGGCAAGGCTGCTGGCGGAGGGCAGGTACGACTGGATGCTGGAAAGCGGCCGGGAACTGCTGTGTGAGCTATACGCAAAGATCCGGACGCAGGGACTACAGGCAAAAACAATCGTGGATTATACGAGGGAAGCTTTTGTTTGTGAAGCTGGTAATGTGCGGGTAACGCTGGACTCTAATATTCGGACCGGGCTGGGCAGCACGGATTTTCTGAATCCGGAATGCGTTACGATCCCAGCAGGAAGCCAGTTTGCGGTGCTGGAGGTAAAGTGGGACGCGTTTTTGCCGGATGCAGTCAGATCCGCAGTACAGCTGACAGGCAGGCGGACCGCAGCCTTTTCCAAGTACCAAGTATGTAGGATGTATGGGTAAAAGCGTTTATAATGATAGGATTTTCGAATAGAGAGGAGAATGAAGATGACATTTCAGGATATTTTTAAATCCAGCTTTTTAGAAAACGTGTCCAGTGTCAGCCTTGTGGATATGGCATTGGCGTTATTTCTGGCATTTGGGCTGGGACTGTTTATATTTTTTGTATATAAAAAGACGTTTACAGGGGTGATGTATTCCTCAAGCTTCGGTGTTACCTTGATCGCAATGACGATGATCACAACCGTTGTAATTTTAGCTGTAACGTCAAACGTGGTACTGTCGCTGGGGATGGTCGGCGCGTTGTCGATCGTGCGTTTTCGTACCGCGATTAAGGAGCCTTTGGACATTGCGTTTTTATTTTGGTCGCTGACAGCTGGTATTACTTTGGCAGCCGGAATGATTATTCTGGCGGTTGCCGGAAGCATCCTGATCGGGATCATGCTGCTGCTGTTTGTAAATAAAAAATCTTATCTGAATCCTTACATTGTTGTAATCAGCTGCAGCGATTCGAAAAGCGAGCAGGCGGCAAGGCAGTTTTTAGAGCAGCAGGTCCGGCGGTGTGTGATCAAAAGCAAATCAGCGCGGAAGGGAGCTGTTGAATTAAACGCGGAAATCCGGATGCGGGGAGATAATACGGATTTTATTAATGCGTTGGCGGATATGGAAGGAATCCACAGCGCGGTGCTTGTCAGCTATCAAGGGGAATATATGGGTTAAAAGCGTTTGGGAAGGGCAGGTGAAGAGGATGTCCACGAGCAGGCATATTGATAAGATCTGTTGTATGGTGCTGGCGCTTGTGATATTGCTGACGGTAGTTTTTGTATATGCGGAGCGTTTTGGCATTACTGCGGCGACAGCTTGCATGGGCTATGAGCAGCGGTTGTTTGACACATCCAGAGTGCATACCGTGGATATTGTAATGGACGACTGGGATGGATTTTTGGATACGTGTGAAAATGAGGAATATACACTGTGTTCGACAGTGATCGACAACGAAGCTTATCAAAATATCGGAATACGCGCAAAAGGAAATACGTCGCTGAGCATGGTATCACAGTATGGCAATGATCGTTATAGCTTTAAGCTGGAATTTGATCATTATGACAAAGGAAAGAGCTATTATGGGCTGGATAAGCTGAGCTTAAACAATATCATTCAGGACAATACGTATATGAAAGATTATCTGACTTATCAAATGATGGGATATTTCGGCGCGAACGCGCCGCTGTGCAGCTATGTCTATGTAACGGTAAATGGTGAGGACTGGGGCCTTTATCTGGCGGTGGAAGGCGTAGAGGAAGGATTTTTAGAGAGGAATTTCGGCAAAAGCTATGGGGAATTATATAAGCCGGATCATGTCAATATGGGCGGCGGACGTGGGAATGGCGGAGCGTTTGATATGCAGCAGTTCCGTAAGGAGCATACAGCGGCGGACACAAGCGGGGCGGATGACGGGAAGGATTCTGCGGAAGCGTCTGATGAGCTGGAAGCGCCGCCGGGTATGAGTCCGCTGGATGAAGCGGGATTGCCGGATGGGTTGGAAGAGCAGTCTGGAATGGAACTGCCGGACGGTGCGGAACTGCCGGATGGGTTTGGAGCACCACCAGAGATGGAATTGTCGGAAGGAGATGGAACTTCTGCAGGTAAGGAGCCATCCGATGATGAAAAGGCAATGACCGGGCAGGAGTCAGCAACCGGACAGGAAGCTACGGCAGGATCAGAGCAGCAGTCTGATGAAACAAAAAACGCACGTCCCGACCGACAGGCAGCCGGCTTTCCGGGAAAAGGGATGGGCGGTAAAAAGAGTGACGACGTATTGCTGATCTATACGGATGACGAATATGAGAGTTACAATAATATTTTTGACAATGCAAAAACGGACATTACGGATGCAGACAAGGATCGTCTGATCCGTTCGCTAAAGGCAATGAATGAAGGAACAGATATTGAGGAAGTAGTGAATACAGAGGAGGTCATCCGGTATTTTGTTGTTCACAATTTCGTGTGCAATTTCGACAGCTATACGGGGTCTATGATACACAATTATTACTTGTATGAAGAAAATGGGCAGATGTCTATGATCCCGTGGGATTACAATCTTGCGTTTGGAGGATTCCAGTCACAGGCAGATGCGGACGGCCTTATCAATTATCCGATCGATACACCGGTTTCGGGCGGCGATGTGGATTCCCGGCCAATGCTGGCTTGGATGTTAAACAGTGAATCGTATACGCAGCAGTATCATGCATATTTTGCACAATTTATAGAGGAATACTTTGAAAGCGGTTATTTTGAGCAAATGATAGATACGGTGACAGCGTTGATCGCGCCTTATGTGGAAAAAGATCCGACAAAATTCTGCACATACGAGCAGTTTCAGACAGGGGCAGAGACATTAAAGCAGTTTTGCCTGCTGCGGGCGGAAAGTGTCCGCGGACAGCTGGAAGGAACGATACCGTCGACGCAGGAGGGACAAGAACAAGATGCGTCCGCCCGGATAGACGGGTCGTCTGTCAAAGTTTCTGATATGGGAACAATGGGGAATGGAATAGGAGGCAGACCAGAAAAGAAAAGCAGACAGGAGCAGGAGGAATCAGCTGGGAGCGGACAGACACAGAAAAAACAGACGCAGGCAGTCATGACAGGCGGCTAAGAAGGCAGGAATACGGTAAAAATGCCGGGGAAGCATAGGTAAAATGCTTTCCCGGCTTATTTTTTGTCCGGGATTTGTGAAATACTTGAGTTTCGGTAATAATATTGCTATAATGATAAAAGCAGTAAACATTAATATGCAAAATGTCGATATTCATATTAAAAAAATAAAGTGGTTGTCCAGACAAAACAAGGGTTTTGTCCGGGCATCTGAAAACAAGGGATCGTATATGAAGTGGAATTTAGAATGGGTGGATCTGCAAAATATTGAACATATGGTAGCGGAATGCTGGCGCATGGGCGGATATCAGCTGGATAAGTATGTGCAAAAGCTGACCAGGCAGCAAGATCTGATCTTTGCCGGAGAGCTTGGGATCAAGTTTTTGGAGCTTCTGCGAAAGTCGGTAGACGAGGAGAAGCGGCTGGACTGGGCGAGCCTGCAGAAGGATATTCACTTGATGCAAGAGCTGATACAGGATGGGCAGGCACAGCACGACGTATACTGGAGGAGTCAATATCAGGAATTGACAATCGATCCATCTGCGTATTTCAATACGGAATTTGGCAAGGCATTTACGGAGCAGCTTGCAGCGAAGCTGGATCTGAACATCAGTGAGGAACAGAGGATGCTCCGCAATGATATCGGCAAAATTCAAAAAATATGCGCTACCTGTAATTGGGACGACGAGGAGCAGTCAAAAAAAGCGCTGGCACTTCTGACAAGAGACGAGAAATATTACTTTTCCAGCTGGCTTGGAGACGCTTTTATTAATGTGCTGCAGCAACGATACGGAAAAAAGGAGGCAGAGGAGGAGTCAGGTTATAAAATACAGCCGAAAGCAGCCGTCAGGGGCTCGGCTTTTCGAGCAAGGCTGGCATGGACGTTGTTTTTGTGTATTGCGGTTGGAATGATCAGCTTATTGCTTTATATGCAGTCGGACAACGGCCGGGGTGCAGAAAAGATAAAGGATATGCTGTCCGAAATGTTTGGAGATTCCAATGCAGAGGCTTACAGCGCGGATATGGAAGGCGGGCAGGCAGCGTTAGACGCAGGAAACGCGCGGCGTACGCAGGAATGGTATAAGGGCAAGGCAGCGCAGGATGAGGCGGCGCGTCAGGATGAAACAGCGTCGGGCGTGGGAGACAAGCAGCAGGACGCAGCGGTATCAGATGAGGAAGACAGGCAGCAAGACGCAGCGGTACAGCTTGGACAAACAGAGGCCGAACAGCTGGAAAATGCGCAGTCAGAGACAGCCGAACGGCCGCAGTCTAGCGGCAAAAAAGCGCATATACCGGACAAGAATACAGCGGATACCGGAATACGAAAGGTCAGCAAGGAAAGGGCGCCTGATGTTCTTCCTCAGTATGCGTCGTTTTACAAAAGATATCCGGATTTATTCGGCTGGCTGAAAATTCCGGGGACGCAGATTGACCATCCGGTTATGCAGTCGGATGATAAAAAGCGCGGTGAACGGTATTTTTATCTGCACCGTGATCATACAGGGAAACAGTCAGAGGCCGGGTCATTGTTTGTGGAGAATGCGAGCAGCTGTTATCCGCAGGATGCCAATACGGTTATTTACGGACATAATATGAGCAGCGGAGTGAATTTCGGCATACTGGAAAATTATAAAAATGGAGAATTTTTCCAGGAGCATCCGCTGATCCAATATGATACAATTTATGAAGAAGGGACCTATCAGATCGTAGCGGTTTTGATTACGCGGATTTTGTATCAGGACGAAGAAGGATTTCGCTACTATCGGTTTTATAATTACGGGTCAGAGCGGGAATTTCAGGAGTGTGCGGATTTTGTCAGCAAAAACCAGCTGTATGATACGGGAAATACCATGCAGTATGGGGACCGGCTTCTGATGCTCTCGACTTGCGAATATTCAAAGCCGAACGGGCGGCTGGTTGTTGTAGCTAAGAGGATCGATTAGTGAGAAGTGCTAACAAAATTCCGGAAAGGAGATTTTATGAATTCATTGTACAAAAAAAGACAGTCATTTATTATTACGTTTTTCGCCTTTTTTGCGTTGGCAGCGGCATTTTTATGCAGCAGGAGCGTATTGCAGGCGGACGCCTCGTCACAGGGGATCAACGCAAGGTATCGCACGCAGCAGGAGATACGCAGTTATGTAGCGAACAATCGTGCAACGACGACTGATACGTTTAGTTTTGTTACAAACCCTTATGTAGAGCTGCCGTATCAGCCTGGCAGGCTGACCGACGCCACGCAGCAGTCGGCGGTAACGATGCTCAATCAGATACGCTACATCGCGGGTGTTTCCGATAATGTAACGATAAACAGCCAATATTGCGAATATGCGCAGGCAGCAGCGCTTATCAATTATTTGAACGGACATACCTCGCATAATCCGGATCGTCCGTATTCTATGGGAAATACGCTATATGACACAGCGCTTCGCGGCGCGGCGTCGTCAAACAACGCATGGGCTTCCTGGGGCAGCCGCAGCCTGAATGAAACGATTGTCCAGACTTGGATGGGCGGCGCAGACGGTATGGATATCGCCACGCTGGAGGAGCGCAGATGGCTTCTGAATCCGCAGATGAAGCAGACCGGGTTCGGCGTAGTCAGCGGTTTAAAGGGTACATACAGCAGCGCTTATGTTGCGGATACGACAAATACACTGGCATATGAGACAGGTGTCGCATGGCCGGCGCGGACAATGCCAGTAGAATACTTTGGGGCGAACTATCCTTGGAGCTATACCGTTGGACATACGATCAATGCAAACGATATTCAGGTTACGCTGACCAGATATAGAGATTATAAGACATGGCGGTTCTCCTCTACATCGGCAGATGGTGCTTTTTATGTTAACAATAATTCTTACGGACAGGCAGGATGTATTATTTTCAGACCAACTCTGGACAGCATCGGAGAGTATCGGAGCGGGGATACCTTCCAGGTAACGATTACAGGGGCAGGAACGGCGATTTCTTATAATGTGGATTTCTTTAACCTTGGTCTGCCGAAAATTACTTATACCGTTTACTTTGACAGCCAGGGCGGTACCGCGGTATCTCCGATTGTAGTAAATGAGCTTGGAACGATCTCACCGATCCCGGCTGTGACAAAAGCAAATGCTCAGTTCCTTGGATGGTATACGGCGCCGAATGGACAGGGTACCAAGCTGACAGATACGACTCCGATCAGCCGCAACCTTACATATTATGCACATTGGGGAACGAGCAACGCCGTATCAGGGCTTTCGGTATCCTATAACGGTTTGAAATACGCAGGGGCAAACGTAGCGGATGGTATGGTCGTATATGCGAATTATGCCAACGGTACTTCCGAACGGGTGTACAGCTTTTCTGTATCACAAAAGACGTTGACAACAGGGACAAACAGGATTCTTGTAACCTACGGCGGCTTGACCCAGACGATCGACATTACGGTAGGCAGTTCGTCAAATGATGACCAGACGCCGACACCAGGAGACGATCAGGTATTTTACGAAATCTTCTTCCATCCAAACGGCGGAAAAAATCTGAATTACCAGAAGATATCGCTTGCAGCAGGTGATGAGTTAGATGCGCTGCCAACGGTGGAACGTGCAAATTACCGGTTTAAAGGCTGGTATACAAAAGCGACTGGCGGCAAAAAGGTAAGTACATCGACAATCCCGACGTCCCAATGTGTACTTTATGCACAGTGGGTAAGAATCACAAAGCCGGCCCGTACGCCTGCACCGTCGTTTGCTTCCAATGAGGGCGGAAAGCTGAAGGTTAAGATTGACGCTGTATCAGGAGCAGAAGGATATGAGATCTGCTATTCTACCAGCAAGGATTTTTCGTCGAATGTGAAAAAGGTTTCTACCTATTATACGGCAAAGACGTTGAAGAACCTGCAGAGAGGCAAAATCTATTATGTAAAGGTGCGTGCTTATAAGGTGGATTCCATGGAGCGGAAAATCTATGGACAATACAGTGCGTCCAGAGGAGTTAAGGTTTCATAACAGATACTTTTTTTAAAGCAAAAAGATTCTACACGAGAAATAGAGTGGTATACAGAATGTATGAGTGCATTCTGTATACCGTTTTTTATGTTTATTTTAGGCAGCACGATTGCCATAAATACCAGCGGGTCACCACACTAGAGCGTGGAATTTGCTGGCAGTTTATTCTTTGCATTGTATTTTCTTTATAATCCTGTTACAATAAAAAAAACTGCAAAATGCGAGGAGGGTGAGACGATGCGGGAATTTTTATTATCACCAGTTTTTATCTGGCTAAGTTTGATGATTTTATTTGTTGTTGTGGAGATTATTACGGTTGGCCTTACAAGTATCTGGTTTGCGGGAGGAGCGCTTGCCGCTTTGCTGACGGCGATCATGGGGCTGTCGCTGCTTGTGCAGGCGGTTTTGTTTTTTGCGGTATCCTTTGTGCTTCTGGTTTTTACAAGGCCGTTTGCGATTAAATATGTCCGGCCGCATAATATAAAGACAAATTATGAAGAGATTATCGGTAAGGATGTGCTTGTGAC
This sequence comes from uncultured Eubacterium sp., assembly GCA_910586225.1. Classification (GTDB taxonomy): domain Bacteria; phylum Bacillota; class Clostridia; order Lachnospirales; family Lachnospiraceae; genus Eubacterium_J. The sequence goes on from CAJUIL010000034.1 coordinate 21,478, forward strand.
AGAGGAGATTGACAACCGGGAGGAAATAGGGAAGGCAGTATTTAATGGACAGGAATGGACAGCAAGAAGTACGGACAGCTCGATCGTTTTTCCAAAAGGAACGACAGTGCAGGTAGCGGAGATCAAGGGTGTAAAATTATATGTCAGAAAGACCAGATAAAGGAGGAGCGTACGAATGCCGGGATTTACAACACATTATTTATTTGGAGTTTATAATTTCAGGCAGCTGAGGCAAAAGCAGGTCTGTCCGGTCCTGCGGCAGAGCATTGCCGGAGCAAGGACGGTTTTTCAATTAGGATTGCAGGGACCGGATGTTTTTTTCTATCATCTGCCGTCTCAGATTAAAACAATCCGCCCTGGCTCTATTGCGCATATGAGATGGACGGGAGATTTTCTAAAATGCCTGGCGGAGTCGCCGGAGCTTTTTCAAAAGGAGAAGGATCAGTCTGCGGCACGGGCGTATGCCGCCGGATTTATCGGCCATTATGTGCTGGATACGCAGATGCATCCTTATGTGTATGACCGGACAGGAACTGGCGACGAGCTGAAGGAAAAAGGGTATGGGGATCATATCGCGCTGGAGTCTGATATTGACGCGGAGCTGTTGATGCGCTCCATGAAGCGTCTGCCGTCTGAATTTCCGTATGGCAGGACGATCGCGTTTGATAGTGAAATGCGTACGGTTGTTGTGGAAATATTGTACTATGCTTATCAGATGGTGTTTGATGAGCTGGGGCTGACTAGGAAGTATTTGGCTGGAGCGGTGCGGTCGATGCAGATTGGAACAAGGCTCACTTACAATCCGCATAATTACAAGCGTCAGGTGTTGGAAAAGGCGGAGCGGATGCTATTTGGCCATCCGCAGATATCACCGGTCATTCCGAGCGATCACGCAAAGCGCAGCGAAGATCCGCTGAATCTGGAGCACAGAGAATGGCGCAATCCATGGGATACGAAACAGCGCTTTTGCAGCAGCGTTCCAGACCTGCTGAAACAAGCGTCAAAACGCTACCAGCAGGTGTTGGAACAGATGGAACGGCTGTATGAGGTGGAGCCCGGTGAGGAATCATATGAGAAACGGCTGGAACAGCTGTGTGAGATGATTGGGCAGCAGTCATACCACAGTGGACTGGACTGGATCTTAGGAGAGTGATTCATAAAATGTCTGGATCTGCTGCCAGATCATATCCATCAGCCTTCTGCGGGTTTCGGCGCCGGCCCAGGCAATATGCGGCGTAATGAGCAAACGCCCGCTGTCTTTTATGGATCTGAGCGGATTGTCAGCTGACATCGGTTCGGTTGACAGGACATCCAGTCCTGCTGCCGCAAGCTCGCCTGCCTGCAGCGCGTCCGCAAGATCCTGTTCTATAACGATTGGTCCGCGCCCAAGATTTAAAAAGATGGCGCTTTTTTTCATTTTGCGAAAGGCTTCCCGGTTCATTAGCCCTTCGGTGCGGTTGGCCAAAGGAGCGTGTACGGATATAATATCAGACTGCGCCAACAGCGCTTCAAAAGAAACGCGTTCGTAATCCTGACTGTTATGCTGCCCAGAAGCGGAATAGTAGATCACGCGGCATCCGAATGCAGCGGCAATCTGTGCAACCCTGCTGCCGATAGCGCCTAGCCCGATAATTCCCCACGTCATCCCGCTAAGCTCATGAAAAACGTTGGAAAAATGCGTAAACGTCGTATTGTCGACATAGGCTCCGCTTTTTACATAGTTGTCATAATACGGCAGCTTTTCCAGCAGGTAAAACAGCATGGCAAAGGTATGCTGTGTCACGCATTCGGTTGAATAACCCGCGACATTCCTCCAGGCAATACCACGTTTGTCCAGATATTCCTTATCCAGGTTGTTTGTCCCGGTAGCGGTTACGCATACCAGCTTTAGGTGGGCGGCCTTTTCGAGCGTGTAAGCGTTTACCTGCATTTTATTCAGAATGATCACATCTGCGTCAGCTACGCGCTCACGCATTTCCTCTGGCGAGGAAAATCCATAAACGGTTACAGTTCCTAGCTTTTCAAATGTAGTCAGATCAATGTCCCTGCCGATCGTGTCGGCATCTAATAATACAATATTCATGAGCAGTATTTCCTTTCTGTTTCTGCTTGCATCCTTTTGAAAATATTATACACCAATAAAATATAGAAAAACAGTTAAAATTATGGGTAAGTTATGTTATACTTACATTACTATACCATCAGGAGAATATGACCCTATGTCTGAGAAAAAGAAAAACGTACTGCTCCAGGGTGGCATCCTGGCCGGGGCAGGGATCATTACGAAAATTATTGGATTTGCATACCGTATCCCGATGGGCAATATGATGGGGGATGAGGGTAATGGACTGTATTCGGTTGCTTTCGGTATCTATGGGATCGCGCTGACAATATCGTCCTATAGTCTGCCTCTTGCAGTATCCAAAATGGTATCGGCAAAGGTTGCAAAGGCGGAATATCAAAATATGCGCAGAGTACTTGTCAGTGCGCTTGTCTATGCACTGATTGCCGGAATGCTGGCTATGAATGTGCTGTATTTCGGGGCGGGGGCTTTGGCGGCTGCATATCGCAAGCCTGGTATCGAAAGGCCATTGCGCGTGCTGGCTCCGACGACGTTTATTGTGGCGCTGCTCGGTGTATTCCGGGGATATTTTCAGGGACATGGCGATATGGTGCCTACTTCTGTTTCGCAGATTTTAGAGCAGTTTATGAATGCGGCTATTAGTGTATTCGCTACCTGGCAGTTTATGAGGATGTACGGGGCGCTGCCGGAAGCGGCGTCTTATGCGGCGGCTGGTGGTACGCTTGGGACATTGGCAGGAGCGGCTGTAGCGCTGCTGTTTATTATGTACCTGTTCGGATCGACCCGAAAACGGTATATGAATAAAGTAAATCCGGGAGAACAGCTGGAATCCAGCAGCTCGATCTACCGGGCGCTGTTTTTGACGATCGTTCCGGTTATTTTAAGCCAGACGATCTATCAGATTGGTTATACGATTGATGACTTGATGTTTGGCAACCTGATGGGGATGCACGGCTATGAAGAAAAGGTGGTTTCTTCTTTGCAAGGTGTATACAATACACAATATAATCAGATGGTAAACCTTCCGGTAGCGATTGCGACTGCAATGGCGGCATCTACACTTCCGAGCATTGTGTTGTCCAGAATGCAGAATGATTTCCAGGGGGTCAATCAGAAGATCACGCAAGTTATTAAGGTCAATATGGTCATTGCGTTTCCATCTGCTATCGGGCTTGCGGTACTGGCGGAGCCAATTATGAAAATGCTGTTTCCAAGACTGATTACATATCAGTCGCAGGCGATCATGCTGCTGACGATGGGTTCCAGCGCGGTAATTTTTTATGCATTGTCAACGCTTACCACTTCGATCCTGCAGGGATACAATTACATCCGGCTCCCAGTTGTACATTCGGCGATCTCGCTTGGAATCCATGTAGTCCTTTTGGGAATTTTACTGGCGGTGACGGATTTAAATGTATATGCACTGGTGATCTGTAATGTGATCTTTCCGCTTGTCGTAAGTATGCTCAACTGCTATGCAATTACAAAAAAGATCGGCTATCGATGGGAATATGTGAACACATTTATAAAGCCGCTGCTTGCTTCAGTGGCGATGGGGATGGTTGCATTTACCGTCTATCATGTATTTTACGAAAGGATTAAAAGTGTATATATTGTCTCCGGCATTGCGATGGGAGCGGCAATTATCGTCTATGGAGTGACAATCCTGCAGATACGCTGCTTTAGCGAGGAGGAGCTGAGGTCAATACCAGGGGGAAGGTTGCTTGTACGTCTGATGCGCTGATAAGGATTTAATTATATGCAGATTATATATATTATCATCGGCGCGGTGGAGCAAAATGCGGCTGGATGAAAAGCGAGATGAGGCGTTGGCGAAAGGATGCGTCGCAGATGGAGTTCTTTAGGCAGGAGGCAGAGGAACTGTTTCCGCTTATAGAAGCGGGCGAGACATCCGCTCTGGCGAGGATCTTGGAACAGCCCGTGTTCGTGGCTGCCGGATTGGCGGCAGCTGCAGCGGCGATATATCTAGTTGTGAGGCTGTTGTAAAGGATGTTATGGATATGAAACAAAGCTTGAAGTAATAATAGCACCGAAGCGAGAGATGTATAAAAGTTCTTGCAGCTACAGATACTACATCAGCATCAAGTAAAATCTGTAAATGGAGGAATTTTTCATATGAAAGCAACAGGAATAGTCAGACGAATCGATGATTTGGGGAGAGTCGTCATTCCCAAAGAAATCAGAAGAACTTTGCGGATCCGGGAAGGAGATCCCCTGGAAATATTTACAGACCGTGAAGGTGAGATTATCCTTAAAAAGTACTCTCCGATCGGCGAATTAAGCGAATTTGCCGGACAATATGCCGAATCACTGGCACAGACGACAGGAATGCTCGTATGTATTACAGACCGCGACCATGTTATTGCGGCTTCTGGAAACGGTAAGAAGGATTTCGAGGGAAAGCCTATCAGCCACCAGCTGGAATGTGTGATCGAGGATCGCAACAGCATGGTAGCCAGCAAGGAAGAGAGCGATTTTGTCAAGGTAACCTTGGACGATAACGGAGAGTTTGCTTCCCAGGCCATCAGCACGATCATTTGCGAAGGGGATGCAATCGGCTCTGTCATTTTATATAATAAGGACGAAAAGACAAAGATGGGAGAGACAGAAAGCAAGCTGGCAATGACTGCCGCCGGTTTTTTAGGACGTCAGATGGAACAATGAGCAGGGCGGCGCTAAAATCCGGATGAGATAGGTGGAGCGCCAGACGAAGGGCATTTATTAAATAACAGATAAAGTAGTTTTGAAATACAATAACAGCCACATGGATTCGCAGACGGGAAGAATGGAGTCTGCACAAAAAAACCATGCGGCTGTTGTCTTGTAAAGATGATTAAGTATCGTCATAATTTATTGTTCTGTAGTTTGATTGGGGCGCGGATGAAGTGAGAGCGGCTGCTAGGAGCTAATCAGCCTCATATTCCGTATCTACTTCAGTAAGCGTGGCATTGTTTACGAGATCATTCAGAACCATATCTTCGAGCAGCTGCCTGCGGATTTCCTCCTCTCCGTAGATTTGCAGCAGCTCCTCTCTGGATTCTGTTTCCGTTTGATCCATATAGTAACGAATACCTTCCTCGTAATCCTCATCTGTCAGTGAAAATTTCTCTTTTTCAATAATAGCGTTGATGATCAAGGTGCGATGCAGGGTAGCCTGGATCTCTTCCTCAACGTCCTCCTCAGTCACCTCTAAAAATTCGTATACATCGTCCAGATCTTCCAAGCCGAACATATCCAGATAGCTCAGGTAAACGTTTTGTACCATATCCTCTGCCTGTTTGTAGTCCTCTTTTGTATACATAAGGATGCTGGATGCGTCAATGACCTGCTGGAGCAAATTTTCCTGCAGCTCCTGTGTGCTCTCAGCAGTATAGCTGGTTTCGAGTGACTGGCGCATTGCGGTTTCGAAGTCCTCGTAGGAGCTGTAGGTTGTATTTTTGGTGAGAAATTCGTCGGTTGGTTCTGGTAGGATCTGCTCTTGGATATCCGTTACACGTATTTCAAAATCAACTGTATTTCCGGCCCAATCTGCATCCGTAAAATCTTCTGCAAAATCCAGTGAAAAATTCAGCTCATCACCAGCGGATACACCCGTCAGTTTTTGGTCAAATTCGGGGCCAAATTCTTCATCTCCGATTACGAAATCATATTTATCCTCCTGCACGACGGGCGAGCCGTCAATAGATGCTTTAAAATCTGTCTGGACATAATCACCGGACTTGGATGCGCGGGTGACAGAATTATAATCCGCAAACTCCATCAGCTCTTCCTGTATCCGATCTTCTACAGCTTGTTCAGTTATCATATAATTTTTTTTCTCGGCCTTTAATCCAGTATAATCTGCCAGAGACACCTTTTCACTTGTATAGACAGCGTTTTTTACCGGTTCGTTTCCGGTGGATATTTTGGATTTGCTGCCGCAGGCGGTGAACATAACTGCGGCAAGCAATAAAATGGCTATTTGTTTCTTCAAGGTCTTTCCTCCTGTAAACTGATATTTGATATAGTATAACATATTTTAATCTCAAATTGTGACTAAAATCTGAACAAATGGTGGAAAACTATTGTGAATCGGCGTATTTATGTGTAAAATGGTTACAGAAACGGCAAATGGAGATATACAAATGGCAAAACAGAAAAAAACAAGAAAAAAATACCGCGGTTTTTGGATTTTTTTTAAAGTACAGCTGATCCTGCTTGTGCTGCTTGCCGCGGCAACCGGTTATTATTTTGCGGGAGGCTACGCGCAGACGATCGCTGAGCTAAAGGCGGATGCGGATATGCTGACAGCAAAATCCAAGCCGGATACGTTCCGCAAGGGTGAAACGGGTCTGGTATACGATGCGAAAGGCAAGCTGCTCAAGGCATACAAGGGTGAAAAGGATTCCTATTATCTGGAATACAAGGATATTCCAAAAATCGTAGAGCAAGCGTTTGTAGCAGTCGAGGATCGGAAATTTTATAAGCATAAGGGCGTGGATTATCTTGCGATCTTAAGGGCGGTGATCGCCATGCTGCGCAACGGAGAGGTCACGCAGGGCGGCAGTACGATCACGCAGCAGCTTTCGCGTACGGTGTTTTTGAGCATGGACAAGACGTGGGAACGAAAGATGGAGGAGATTTTCATTGCTCAGAATCTAGAGAAGAAGTATACGAAAAGCCAGATTATGGAGTTTTATTTAAATAACATTTATTTTGGCAATGGATATTATGGCATTCAGGCAGCGGCAAACGGATATTTCAGCAAGAGCATTGACAAGCTGGATCTTTCGCAAACCGTGTTTTTGTGCGCCATACCGAACAATCCGTCTTTATACGACCCAGTTCGTCATAAAAAGAATACGCTGAGCCGCCGCGACAGGATGCTGACAGCGATGCATGAGCAAGGCGTTATTTCTCTGTCAGAAGCAAAAGCCGCAAAAGAAGAAAAGATTAAGCTAAAACGGAAAAAGGGTATCCAAAAGAACGACTATGTGGAAACATTTGTCAACTATTGCGCGATACGTGCGTTAATGAAGCAGCAGGGGTTCGAATTTCAATATTATTTTGATTCCGCCAGTGAGGAGAAGAAATATAATAAAGATTTTAAAAAAGTATACCGTGACTGTGAAAGCAGCCTCTATACATCAGGATACCGTATTTACACCTCGCTTGACATGGATCAGCAGGCAAAGCTGCAGGAGGCGATCAACGTGGGCTTGGAAGGCTTTCAGGACGTCAATGAGGAAGGCGTATACAAGCTGCAGGGTGCAGGTGTTACAATTGATAACACAACCGGATATGTCACAGCGATCGTTGGCGGGCGCTCACAGGAATTTGAAGGTTATACGCTAAACCGTGCTTATCAGAGTTTCCGCCAGCCCGGCAGCGCGATCAAGCCGCTGCTTGTCTATACACCAATGCTGGAACGCGGCTACACACCGGATACCGTCGTTGTGGATGAACCGATTGAAGATGGGCCATCGAATGCGAACGGTGCATACGAAGGCCCCATTACACTCCGCCACGCAGTCAAAAAATCAAAGAATACGATTGCTTGGAAGCTTCTGGACGAGCTGACGCCAGTAACAGGTCTTTCCTATTTAAAAGCGATGAATTTCACGAAAATAGATCCGGAGGACGAAAGGCTTCCAGCAGCGCTGGGCGGCTTTACGATCGGAGTATCTCCGCTGGAAATGGCGGCGGGCTTCGCCGCGCTGCAAAATGACGGCTGTTACCGGGAGCCGACTTGTATTGTAAAGATTGAGGATACACAGGGGAACCTGATCTATACTTCAGAAGCTGATGAGGAAATGAAGAAAAATAAAAAAGACCAGGCTGAGGGCACGCGCATTTATAAATCCAACGCGTCTCGTACGATGACGGATATGCTTCAAACGGTTATGCAGGAAGGAACGGCAAGCGGACTGGGGCTTGGTGATATGCCGTCCGCTGGCAAGACAGGAACTACAAATGATAATAAGGACGGCTGGTTTGCCGGATATACCCGCTATTTTACCACAAGCATCTGGGTAGGCTACGACCAGCCAGCAGAGCTTCCGGGTCTGATGGGGGCTACGTATCCGGGGAATATCTGGCACAATTATATGATGTCGATCCATCAAAAAATGACACCGATGAGCTTTATTCCGTATATTGAGCAAAAGGAAGTGAAGATGGATTTTTTGGAATAAGGGAGATGTGAGGAATTGCAACAGTTCAGACAAGCTGACCTGTTACCTGCAAAAATCCATTGAAAATCGCTTTGCGATGGGATTTTTACACTCCTGGATCATGTTGTTACGGTCTTTGCAGCAAGATGCAAAGACCTGCCTGAACTGTTACAAGGAATTTGAAAAATATTACAGAAAATTGAAAAAAATACTGGACAAAAGATTTTATTTGTGATAACATAATTCAGGTGAGAAGAACAGTATTTTACTAGGAATTATGTATCGATGCGTGGCTCAGTTTGGTAGAGCGCTGCGTTCGGGACGCAGAGGCCGCAGGTTCAAATCCTGTCGCATCGATTACCTGAGGATTTGTAAGTGAATAGTGATGAAATCCTTGGCAGGGGCAGCTTTGAAAACTTTTTGAAGGAAAGTTTCCAAAGCTCTTTTTTTATCTTTTTATTTAAAAAATGGCTAGTTTAGCTGGCGTTACAAAAAACGTTACAAAAAAATCAAAACAAACACTTAATTCCTTGTGAAAGCTCCTCCAGATCATCCGGTGCGTCATTCGTGCGGATTTTGTTAAAATGTGCATAAATGTTTAGTGTGGTGAATATATCGGAGTGTCCGATCCAGTATTGTAGTTTTTTGCATCCCATCCTTTGTTGATAAGAAGAGATGTGTATGTGTGCCGGAGTTTGTGCAGTGTAATTTCCGGACGTCCGAATGCGGCTGTTGCTTTTTTATAATGAAGCAGAAATATAATTTGGATCATAGGTATGTCCGTCTTCCCATGTGAATACATAGCCGTAGGTATTCTGGTATTCTTTCCCATGCGTTCCATTTCAAGCCTAATATTTCTGATCGGCGTAGCCCCATACAGATACCTAAAAAGCAATAGGTAAAAGCCGCTTAAAGCGGTATCTCCTGTCAGGAATGTCAGCAGCCCGGATATTTCATCTTCTGTCAGGAAAAGCAGTTCTTCCTCAAAATCCTTGTTCTTTTTAGAAGATACCTGAACGGCCAAAACAGGGTTTGTATGGATAAAACCGTTATAAAAATCGTTACAAAAAATGTTACAAAAAAATATGATAGTTAGGCATGACCAGTATGTAAGTTTTATAAAAGTGTTTGACGAACAGGTAAAGAAGTATGGGCTTACGGTACAGGCCGTTCGGGAGGCCATACGTATCTGCAAAGACAGGGATGTGCTGAAAGAATACTTGTCAGGCAGGGAAAGTGAGGTAGCAGACATTATGATTACATTGTTTAGCCAGGAAGAAGTTTGGGATATGCGGGTAAGAAGCAAAGAAAAAGTAGCTGCCATTAAAACTACAATCGAAGATGGACGGGGCTATGGAATACCAAAGGAAGATGTATTAAGCAAACTAAGGCATAAATATGAATTGTCTGAAATGGATGCGCTGGAAAAAATAGAATTGTATTGGCAGTAATTGCAAGATGACTTTTTTTCTGATCTTTCTGGTGAGGATGTAGCGGAAGTAGCTAGAAAAGGTATAATAATGCTTTATTGTTCTGAATATAAGTTCATCTATCTTTTGCAAGTAGGTTCTTATAGGGATTAACTGTTCAGATGCGCTATCGACTGGGGACGGGCTTTCTGACAGGATAACAGGAAAAAACGGATATTAACGGTAGCAGATGAAATATGTGAAAGTCAGGCAACGCTTCTTTTAGGGTGCTGCCTATTGTTTCGGCACCTTTGGCAACAGGCGTAGGCTGCAAGTCGGGATGGACTTGTTTTTTCTTAAAATTTGATTGAAGGAATGATTTATATATGGTACACTATTACGCAGTAAGATTTTTTTGATTTATGTGTCAGAAAATATGGTTATAGGTATTAAATATGGTAGTGCATACATTAATTTGACGATTGAAATCTATGATAAAGATCAGGTATGAGCAGAACTGCTGTCGTAAACATGGCAAATAACAGAATTGATCTTAAGTGTAAAAAATAAATGGCGCAAAGTGTTAGCAAAATGGAAAGTATGCACAGCCGTTTTTTTTGTAGTTGTCTGTATTCTTTTGAATAAGGATTGTTTGGGGTTCCTTTTGGTTTATGTATAAAAAATAACAGGTTTGCGAATACACAGATAATCAAGCATACTGGCAGAGTGATTTGTATCAGTTGTGCTGCCTTTCCGCCACCAACCATTATAAAAGTAGTTACTAAGATACATTTTAACATATGATCAAAATGAAAGCCGCCGGCGATAACACGGAGTAATCCGAATATGCAGAATAACAGAGATGTTTCCCAAAAAGAGCCGATGAAATAAGAAATACATAAAATAAGAAACGTCATCAAAAGATTGTAAAAGATGGTTTCAAGAGCAAAATGCATCTGTAATCTCTCTATTTCACTACATTGCTTTTCTGGATCAAGAAAATGGATAATCTTTTCACTTATTTTTTTTAAAAATGATTCCATAAATACCTATCACCTGTCTTTCTGGCTATTATCAGCAGTATATTACAAAATAAGAAAAAGTCCGAAAAATTTCTTAAACGCAGTAATAAAATACGTAAGCGTAAGGGGAGTGATCAGATGATAGATGTATATATTTGTGAAGATAATCAGGAACAGAGAACGGTAATTGTACAGTATATTCGCTAGGCAATCCTGATTGAGGAATATGATATGGTGCTTAAATTAGAGTCAGAAGATCCTGAAAAGATTCTGGAAGCAGTAAAAGATTCTGAAAATATGGGACTCTATTTTTTGGACATCGAATTGAAGGCAAGCATGAACGGTCTGGTACTTGCAAATAAAATCCGGGAATATGATTCTAGAGGGTTTATTATATTTATTACTTCTCATTCTGAAATGTCTTTTTTAACTTTTAAATACAAAGTGGAAGCACTTGATTTCATACTAAAAGACCATCCGCAGTACTTACAGCAGCAGATCTGTGAGTGTATGGAACATGTTGTACAAAAATACAGTAAGATTACACGCGGAAGTAGGAAAACAATTACGGTTATAAGGATTGAAACTGTAAATATGAACACTCTTGACCTGGTAAGGATTACAGGTATCCTACTGGATAATGCTATTGAAGCCTGCCAGGAATGCACCTCCCGCTGTATTGATTTTGGCATGATCAAAACAGATCAGAGCGTTATATTGGTTGTTCGAAATACCTATATAAAAAAAGAGCTTGATTACAACAAACTGGGTATGCCAGGTATTACTTCCAAAGGAGAACGGCGGGGTATTGGACTGTATAATGTTAGATCTATGATCAAAAAATATGATAATGTTATTATGGATACAGAATATGAGGATGAGTATTTTACACAATTAGTAGAAATATACGAAGAAAATCAGGCAAATTCACTCTAGCCTTTCAGTAATCATCAATATGCGGATTATTTGCTGGTTTATATAAAATGTACGTTTGCGATATGTATCTGTGCTTAAGCGCAAATAACGAGGTTTGAAGGATACGTTTAAGAAAAAATACTGCCTTTGAAGATAAAACGATAGAAATAGTAAAATAATGTGATAATATAATAGCATCAAATCAACACAGGAACAAAAATGAACATTAGCGTGGATATTTGGAAGCTATGAAAAGGAAAGTGGGTGATTCCATTGTGGAAAGAAAATGAAAAGTGCATATTTTAGCACTTAATAGCTGAAGAAATTATTTAAAAATGTAAGTAGGGGTTATTTTTTGTTAAGAGTAGAAGAAAAATGCGTAAGAAAATAATGATATTATTTATGAGTATTTGTTTGAGTTTTTCATTTGTATCTTTTGCAAATGCAAATGTAAGAACAGATGTAACAATGACGAATAACATGAAAGTAGACGATCATACACGCCAGAGAGTATTTGATGAACTTCTGGAAGGAAAAATTTCAAATGAAGTTGATACGATTAAGGTGGCGTTAGAACAATATCAGGAACGTCTGGCTAGAAGAAGCCTGAGAATCGGGAACAAAGACTCACAAATAGATGATAGTTTTTCGATCACACAGACAGTCGGAAGCGAACAGAATGAACAAGGAGAGCTAATCGAAGAGGTTGTAACAACAAATTTATTGGTTTTAGATGAAAATAATAATATTGCAAGAACTTCATCGTTTAATACAAGTGGCAATGGATATTTAAGTGAATATAGTATAGCAGCTTCTATGTCAGTAAGTGTAACCAGAAATACAAGCAATTTAACTGTTAGGTTTAATTCATTTCGAACAAGGTTGACATATGGATCGCCAATGACAGCAGGCAGTTTGGAACAGACCTCATGGTATCAAAAGGATATTCTTGGTGCAACAAATGATAAAACACAGACATTTGCATATCCACAGGCAGGTAAAGATTATGTTTACATACCAAATAATCTGGAAATGATCTCATATCAAAACTATGGAGAAAGAGTCTGCCGTTCCATAATTAATTGTGGTTCACGGTCAATGCTGTTGGGATATACATTCAGACCTAGTTTGGCTTTCCCGGATGGAGAATGGGTAACACAATACTATTAAGAAAAATAGTTTAGGAAAGGCTGTCAAGCATTTATAAGGTTTAGCAGCCTTTCTAATAAAGAAAATTTAAACAAATATAATTTATGTTAGGAGGGATGGTATGATTAAGAAAAGATTATTAGCAATCTTGCTGTTAGGTATGGTTTTTTTATGTGCATGCACAAAGACAGAGAAAAAAGCGCAGGCGGAAAATCTGGAATTTCCGGGGCTGACTTGGGATATGACGCCAGAGGATGTTTTGAAAGCATTTCAGACTGCAAAAGAGGATACGGAGTTTTATGAGGAAAATGATCTTACAACAAGTTTTGGCATTACGGATATCGACGTGTTTGGACAACAGGCAGAACGCGTTTTCTTTTATTTTATCGATTACGCTACTCTAAGCAAAATGCCAGGACAGAAGAATTTGGAACAGCGGTTGTGCCGTATTATGGCATACTATCCGCAGGATGCAGACCTGACTCCTGTGAAAGAGAAAGTAGAACAGGAATATGGTGCAACGGTTTCGGAATACTATCCTTTCAGCAGTACGATGGTTTCAGAAAATAACTGGATTATGAAACAGGAGGCGTTGAAAGAATCTGAATCGCTGCAATATTGGGGCAGCGGTATCCTTGGGGATGTCCTTTCAGAAAATAATCTTGAAACCGATCTAACATACTGGAAAAACTGCCGGCGCGGATTGAATGAAGAAAACTGGAAATTTTTTAAAGATCATGCCAGAATGGTCTCTGTCATCCTTTCTGAGCAGGAGCTTGAACAAGGAAAAGGTGTGGAATGGGATGCGCATAATTTAGCTGTATATCAGGTTTTAAAGAAATAAAAGTAACATGGACTTTCCTTTCAGCAGCTTTAGAATAATTATATTAAGAGTCTTTCTTGAACAGTTTTATGAATATAAAATCGCTGTAAATGCCAGTATAAAGGGTTTACAGCGATTTTTAGTCTGTTTTGAACCCGCTGTCGGCATGGAGGTTGTCTGTCATTGTTTCCCTTTTATATAGAGGCATGAATCCGTGGTATTCTATATCTGTAAGATTCATTTCTAGTTTCAAGGTTTTCTTCACATGGATACTTTGTGTCCAGATTCTTTTCTAGAATCCGGTATACCAGCAGGTTAAGAAAAATGTAATGAAATGTGCGGTGGTCTGGTTTTTGTGCTGTAAATAGACAGGGCGTGCTGAAAGATCTGTTTTCATTGTGCAGTAAATAAAATTGTCATGCCCGAATTTTTGCAGGATCTTCTTTTCCAAAGGTTTCAGAGACGTCTGCTTATTGCAGCTGTTTGGAAAGAGTGGGAAGACAGCAGGATACCGCCTCTATCTGCAGACAGCCACATCTGGATGATCGGATCTGGACGGTGTTCTTTGCTCGTGCCATATTTTTTATCTCCGTCCTCCTGCTCGATTTCAAAAAATAATTTGTACAATCATAGTAGAGGATACGATCACTTTTTTTCGAAGAAAAAGCTGTTAGGTCATAATGCCGTCCCTGTAATTTGACAAAAAATGAAAGGGACGGTACGGCGAGGACATCATGGAAGAAGGGATAACATTATAATCCAATTACATTGTAAATTATAACAATTTATTACAAAAATTTTGAATAAAGAATTGATTTTTACAAATAAGAGTGTTATAATTCAACTCAGGGAAATATCAGATTCATGGCAGCCAAGAAATGAACGGTTTTTACTAAAGATAAGAGGCTGTCGGATCTGATATTTTTCTTTTTGCGGTTGTGTAGGCGGAGTGGCTGCAAGTGACGGGATAGGACACGGAAATGGATCGGCATAACGAGAAATGACGTTTCATGGAGGAAGTGAAAATGGGGAAAAATAAAATACAGTCTGTTGAACCGATGATTGCGGACAGAGCGAATGGCTGGCTCAAAGCATATGGCTTGGATTATAAGCTGGAACAAGAGACTTTAAATACAGAAATAGATACAGCGCTTTATGAATATTTTTCAAAAAGCGGCGGGAAGGGCGGGAACAGACCTGACGTGAAAATACTGCTGCGGGATAAGGAGCAGGCTTTTTATCCGGTTCTGATCGAGTATAAGGGTTACAAGGATAAGCTGGTCAAGCTGGACGCAAATGGGCAGGTTGATAACCGAACGGCAAAGAATGAGCCAAATCTGAATAATATCAAAGCCTACGCGGTGAATGGCGCTATCCATTATGCGAATGCATTGCTTCATTATACAAGCTATACGGATATTATTGCAATCGGTATGACAGGTTATAAAAATGAAGAAGGAAATATCGAACACGAGATCGGCGTTTATTATGTATCAAAGAAAAATTTAGGTGTTGGGCAGAAGGTGGATGAATACATAGATTTCTCTTTTTTGAAAAAAAGCAATTTTGATGGATTTGTCGAAAAAGTGAAAGCCCTTTCGCTGCCACAGGAGAAAATAGAAAAGCTGCAAGAAAAGCGGGAACGGGAAATTGATGCGAGTCTGGTAAGGATCAATAATGATATTTACCAAAATGAAAAGGGATTGGGTGAAAACGACAGGGTTTATCTTGTTGCGGCTTCGATCATAGCTACGATCGGAGTTCCTGGAGAAGTGTCCCCGCTTGAAAAATCTGAGCTAAAATCTTCGACAGAGCTGGGCAATACAGATGGCGAGATCCTGGTCAGAAAAATCCGGGCGTTTTTGAATGCAAAGAAATTGTTGCCGGAGAAAAAAGAGATGATCATCAGAACGCTCCAAAATACATTGACGACAGATAATATTAATAAGGTAGAAAATGGGGAAAGCCAGCTGAAAAGGGTATTTACAAAAATTGTTGACGACCTGGGCATTTATTATAAAATCGGGCTGACGACGGATTTTACGGGTAAGCTGTTCAACGAAATGTACAGTTGGCTTGGTTTTACACAGGATAAGCTGAATGACGTCGTTCTGACACCGTCTTATGTGGCGACGCTGCTGGTAAAGCTTGCAAGAGTAGATAAGGATTCTTACGTTTGGGATTTTGCAACAGGGTCGGCGGGACTGCTTGTTGCGGCTATGAACGAAATGCTGATCGATGCGAAGAATCGGATACCGTCACCAGAACAGCTGGCGATAAAGTCGGCGGAAATAAAGGCGGAGCAGCTGCTTGGATTGGAGATCTTATCTAATATCTATATGCTTGCTATTTTAAATATGATCTTGATGGGGGATGGAAGCTCCAATATTTTGAACAAAGACTCGCTAAAGGATTTTAACGGAAATTATGGATTCAGCAAAGAAAATAAAAAATTTCCGGCGACTGCATTTGTCCTGAATCCGCCTTATTCTGCACCTGGAAACGGAATGGTCTTTGTAGATAAGGCGCTTCGCATGATGGATCGGGGTTATGCGGCGGTCATCGTACAAAATTCGGCAGGCTCTGGCAAGGCGGTTTCGTATAATAAGCAAATATTAAAGCATTCTACGCTGTTAGCAAGTATTAAGATGCCAGTAGATTTGTTTGCTGGGAAGTCAAGTGTGCAGACGAATATTTATGTGTTCCGGGTCGGTGAGGCGCATCAGTCGGATGATATTGTGAAATTTATTGATTTTTCGAATGATGGATATACAAGAACCAACCGCAAAAAGGCAAGCTCAAATCTGAAAGATACTGATCGGGCAAAGGAACGCTATCAGGAGTTGGTTGACATTGTTCGTTTCGGAAAGGACAAGCTGCGTATTTTTACAGAAAAAGAATACTATGAGGGGAAGATTGACCCTGACAACGGCGCCGACTGGAACCAGTCATCGCCGGTGGACACTAAGCCGACGCTGGACGACCTTAAGAAAACCGTCAGCGATTATCTTACATGGGAAATAGCGGAGCTGCTCAAAAAATGGGAGGGAGAAAACAACTGCCTGGGAAAATAAGTGCCTCACTCAATGAGAGGATGGACCAAGTTGAGTGGGGCGAATTTGAAGTTGGCAGTGTATTCCGTGTCGTATCATCAAAGAAAAAATTTGATGCTAATAAAGTAAAGATCAGCAGCAGCGGCAAATTTCCGTATATTGTGAGAATGAGTGCAAGCAACGGGCAAAAAGGATTTTTGAACGAAGACGAAAAGTTTTTGAACGAGGGCAATACCATTTCCTTCGGGCAGGATACCGCTACGGTGTTTTATCAGGAAAAGCCTTATTTTACTGGGGATAAGATCAAGATCTTAAAGCCTCTGTATAAAGAGTTTAACAAAAAGAATGCTCCGGTTATCCTTGCGGCATTGCAAAAAGCATTCGGCTCTTTTTCCTGGGGCAGATCCAGCTTTCATGTCAGTAGGATAGAAAAGCAAAAAATGCTGCTGCCTGTTACGGCGGAGAAGGATATAGACTTTGCTTTTATGGAATGCTTTGTGGCCGAGCTGGAGAAGGAACGGATAGAAAAGCTTTCCAGTTATTTAAAGATGCATGGATTTGAGCGTTACGAGTTATCGGATAAGGAGAAGCAGGCGCTTAAAGAGTACGATCATATGACGTGGAGGACTTACCGTCTAGAAGCTTTATTCGGCAAATCCACGCGTGGGAGAAGGCTGAAAAGTGCGGATAGGGTTGCGGGTACGCTGCCGTTTGCTACAGCGGGGGAGGCAAATGAGGGAATTTCGGATTTTATCGGGAATCGGGTGCATATTTTTTCAAAGAATACGACTACGATAGATATGTTTGGTTCGGCGAAATACAGAAATTATGATTATGGAGGAGATGATCATATTGCGGTTGTACATACGGAAAATCTGTCCCAAAATGCTGCGATCTTTGTAACTGCCGCGATCCACAAGGCATCGCATAACGGGCAGTTCCATTATGGCAGAAATTTTTATTCTAAAGATGCGGATGAGTTGCAGATTTCTTTGCCGGAAAAGGATGGGGAACCGGATTTTGAAAGGATGGATGCAGTGATGTCTGCGGTGCACAAGCTTGTGTTCAGAAATGTCATTGTTTATATGGATGAGAGGACGGATGCGGCTAAAGGAGATGGAGATAAGGCGAAGCTCTATTGAAAGAAGGGTGATAATAGGACGCTTTGTGTGGAACGCTGGTGTATGTTTGGCGTTTTGCACAAAGCATATAGAAAACACCCCATATAAATGCAGTGTGATGGCAATCATACAAGGTGTTTATACTATGAAAACAAAGTTAAAGATATACAAAAATGGAATAACTGAAACAGGTTTATTGGCAAAATCGGTATCAACTTTTTTGTTCCAGTAACGTATGTACTATGTATATCTCAGTTATTATATTACAACAAGTTTACGAAAAATGCAAGTACTAAAATGAAAAAAATATTTTTGCTTTATTTAAAATGAAAAAAGGAGCAGTTAGATGTATTTTTGTTGTTTTGCTTTCATACGTTAAACTGGTGTCTAAAGTGGATTAGATTACTTTATTGATATGCATTTTGTCCTGGCCAGGTAGCGAGCAGGCAACGATCATCTTTGGGTGTAGGGAATGGGAGTTTTAACATCAGAAATTTGATTCCAAGGGTGTTGGATTTTATCAGTTCATGATCCCGCACATCGGATGTTGGATTATTACTATTTAGGAAGTGATGTGATGGATAGTAGTTTCTGACAGCTCAAAAGTTGGTGCTGTATTAAATGTTTACTATGATGGGGATAAACATGGGATTGATCAGACATCAAGCAAAACTAACAACAGCAAGAAAGCAGTCGTATATAACTTGCTTTTTGCTCAATATAAATATAAACGCTGCATTGCTGTGAATGAGAACTTTATTAGAAATAAAAATATCAATGCTTAACAACATAATAATTTGACGAATTTTACAGATACTTGATTTTTTTAAATGAAAAAAATAGCATATTTTACAAATTACAACAATAAGCAGATCTAATAACTGATAATTATCTGCAAAAATCATTCTGTTTTAAACTACGACTTGTTTTGACCAATGTATCTTTTACTTGACATTTTTTGCATGATAGGGCAAAATATAAATGCAACGCGCCATTGTTAGTAATATAACCGTGTTGACACTCTAAAGGTCCGAGGTACAAGATTGATCAGAACAGCTGCTCCGACAATACGTTTACTTCCTGAATATATCTTACAGCTCTGATTGTAAAACATAGAGCGATCCGTAATATCCATTATAAGGCATCCTTTTCCATTCCGTTTTTGCCGCATCTTTATCTATCACGTTATTCTTTATTTATTTATCTATTCATTCTTATTTAGAAAGGATTTACGCCTATGAAACAAAATTATAACAAGTTCACGTTAAAAGAGATTCTCGGTTCTTCTATTTCCCGCTCCGACGCCCTTGCTGCCATCCGCGCAGATTCTATGACCTATCAGACTTTTTCTTCTTTCCCGCTTGAGGAGCAGGAAAAGCTGATTTCTTTTATCCAGGGCGTCCAGGGGCTTACGATCACTTATGACTCGTTCTTTAAGCATATCATGAACCCGGACACCCATCCTTCTCGTTTATCTGGCTTTCTATCTGCTATCCTTGGACAATCAGTAAAGGTACATAATGTCCTGCCTTTGGAGGGTGTGCGGATGTCGGAATCCGGCAGTTTTGTCATTATGGATCTTGCGGTTGAGCTTTCCAATAAAACGATCGTAAATGTTGAGATCCAAAAGCTCGGTTACCTCTTTCCTGGAGAACGAGCCTCCTGTTATCTTTCCGATTTTGTCATGCGACAGTACAACCGTGTGAAAGACCAGCAGAAAGAGCACTTCTCCTTCCGTGATCTAAAGCCTGTCATACTTATCGTTATCATGGAAAAAAGTTCCCCGGAATTTAAAGCTGTTTCTCCCGCTTATATCCATCGCGAGGTCAATTCCTTTGATAGCGGCGCGAAGGTGGCTTCTTTGTTTCAAACAATCTATATTTCCCTTGACACTTTCCATTCCATCGTGCAAACTATAGATACGAATCTGAAGGCATGGCTTACCTTCCTAAGTTCTGATCAACCGGCAGATATTATCCGACTGGTCAGCGCTTATCCTGAATTTTTGCCGTGCTACCGCGATATTGTAGAATTTAGAAGAAATCCGAAGGAGTTGATGTTTATGTATTCTGAAGCTTTAGCTATTCTGGACCGTAATACGGAGATTTATATGTGTGAGCTGTTGAAAAAAGAAGTGGAAGAAAATAAGCGTGTTCTGGCTGAAATGAATGCTGCTTTAGCAGAAAAACACACAGCACTTGCAGAAAAGGACACAGCACTTGCAAAAAAGGAGTTTGCATTGGCAGAAAAGGACACAGCACTTGCAGAAAAGGACACAGCACTTGCAGAAAAGGACACAGCACTTGCAGAAAAGGA
>CAJUIL010000035.1 GCA_910586225.1 uncultured Eubacterium sp.
AAGCTGACCTGTTACCTGCAAAAATCCATTGAAAATCGCTTCGCGATGGGATTTTCAACCATGCTACTTAGCTGTATCAGGAGCTTTTTCCGCTTCCGAAGCTTTAGCCTTATCATTCTGCGTTAATGAACTTTCAAACTCAATACGAAACGGGCAAAGTTTAACCACGCTTTGGATCGTTTCCCTTTCCTTCTCATTACAAAACGCTAATTCATATTTGGAAGCTTCTTTCGTATCAATTTTCGCCATATTTTCATCTTGCTTCGTAATCAGCCCCTCACCAGATATATACACCTTATCATATCCGCCTTTCGGAGTTTTGCTTGCAGTACAGGTTAAAATAGCGTCCGCCAGGATCCCAGCCTTGCTTAACTCCACATTGGAAACCTCCAGACCGCTTTCTGATGACGACATAATGACATGAGTTCCGTAATTGCGCATAATATGGACAAACGCAGATAAAAACAGATCTCCGGATGTAGCGCTGTTGACTAGGAATGGATAACTGGAGCCGATATACTTTAAATCCACAAATACGACTCTGCGAATTTTATATCTGTTGATGATCCCGCAAATTTCATCTACAAATTCTTCCGGAAGCAGCGCACCGTTTTTGAACGTGACTTCCAAAAGCTGCGGCTGGATTTCGTCTCTGTCAATCGACCAGCCCTTTAACGTATATTTATTCGGTTCATCATTATGTATGATTTCCTCGCCTTTTTCATAAAAATAAATGATGTCGGATACTTCCTTTTTCACATTCTCTGGCTGCTGCGGGTGCTGGTTTCCGTCTGGCTGACTGTCGTCTGGCTGACTGCCGCTTTTTTGCTCCTGTATGGCCTCAAGCACATTTATTTCCTTAGCTTCCCTTTTGCGGATGCGATCAAGTGTTCTCTCTAGAAGTTTCTGTTCAAGACGAACGCCACGCACCGCGAAAGCGTCCCTGTCGCCGAGACGGACGATCAACCCGTTTTGCTCACTGTCCACAATACCAGATATAAGCGCATTCAGCGCCACATCGGACTTATATAACCCGCTGCTGCCTGATATGGTAATAATCTGCGGAAAAGCCATGCTTCTGTCTTTAAAATGATTTGGCAAAATATACTTCATTTCATCGATACCAAACAACATTTCTTTTTCTTCTGTACCCTTTAAAGCCTCCTGCTGCTTTCTGCTGTCTTTTTCTTCTTTTTGCTCCAAATAGCGCTGCTGTGATGGAAACACAGAGTTTTCCGAAGCGCCGATACGATAGTGTAACGACGGAAGTACTACGATATATTTCATCCGGTCCGTATTTTTAAAGAAAAACAAGTCTTTCCTCTGTTTTTTTGTCTGCTCAGTTTCCGGAGGCTTTTTATAGTTTTCGACTTTATACGGATGATGTCCGAGTACGTGGCGGATATACCTGGATTTCAAAATTTCAAAATAACTGCACGTATAATTATTATAAAATTCTTTTTTCAGCTCGATCACCACATCTGCCTGATAAGTAACGGATGCCTTATACGCATCCTCCAATGCAAGAGATTCATAACCGGCAGACCCCATTGTAAATACTCCGATCAGCCCATACTGCTTAAACAGCATAAACAGACGGTTGATCTCCTCCCTGGTCAGCATCCTCTCCCCAAAAACGTCCAGACTGTCCACAACCGCAAGCTTTACAAGCGGGTCCCGCTCAGCAGCCTTTTTCTTTCGCTCTGTTATATTATAAGAATTGATCGCACGTAAAAGCTTCTGCAGCTCTTTGATACGCTGTAGAAAAATAACATCCTGCTTTGCATCAGCATCCGGCGAAATCCCTCTCGGACACAGCTTCGGCAAAACAATCTGCGGAACGATCTTACCATCTTCATCCCTGCAAAGCACATTTCGAAGCATCGCCTCCAAGCCTTTATTCGAATCATCATCATAAACAACCGTTCCATTCTGACTCTTTAGCGAGTAATCGCACAAATAGTTCACACAAGGCCCATCGCCGGAACATTTCATACTTTTTACAATCTGTTTTTCGTCCACATCAAGAGAAAAATAGACTGCGATGCCATTATTTGGCTCGCTGGCACAGGCTGCTGCAAACTGAAACGCCATCGTTGATTTTCCTACACCCGGTTTCCCTGAAATTACAAGATTGCCAGAGCCTTCATCCATTTTTTCTGTCCCATGATAATGCGGTATCCGAATACCACCGCTGTAAATAAACAACGGATCATTCATCTCTTTTTCTTTGCCCACGCTGATCTTCTCGCATTGATCCGCATATAAAATATGCTCATACTGGCCAAGCTTGGAATTTGGATTTTGGACCAGTTTCTCATGCTGGCATTTAATATAAGCCCCTTCCGTAGGCTTTTCCCCGTAAGCTTCCTCCAGATCCATCGTCCGATTCAGCAGCAGATCCAGATAATCACAAAGTACAATGCTGTTTTCTGTGTCAAACATTACAACTGATTCATTGCTTTCATTCACCATGACCTTCTCCCAACCTTTGTCTGATCTTTTGTCTTATTTGATCGAATACATACTCCTTCTGATCCACGCCATTTTGTGGTTTTCCGCTTTTTTGGCAGTAAAAGCTCCAGTTGTACTCATCATAATAAATCACATAGTCACTGTCATTTTCCGCTTTCAACAGTAAAGAAAGCCGCCTGACCGCACATTTGACTTTATAAGTCTTTCGTTCTTCCTCCCGTATAAAATTGGCCAAGTCACTGTAAAAAAAGAACTGCCTTGCAAAAATGCCTCCAGAAAGTATACAAATCCCCTTTAAAACCTCCAGACAATAGTCCAGGTTAATGATCGGCTCTAACGCATAACGGGAGCTCATGACCTCATGGCCGTTCTCATCTTTTTTCATAAAAATCTGGAATAGCTGCTCGTCGCATTCAACCAGCCATTTTTTTACAGGCATCCCCATAATATTAAGCTCATCCCTGATCAGGGCAATCTGCTTTTCATTTTCCAAAACATCGGCAGCAATCGTATAAAGTACAGACTTATCATCTACTTCCCCCGCTCCGCCCTTTACGTTGCGGTCCAAATACCGGTCAAGATCCCCGTGCAGACGTTTTGCTCCGCGAAGTTCATTTTTAGAAAAACAACCTTTATCAAGGATTGCTTTTACCATCTTATTCTGACGGTCAAATCTGACATCCGTAATTTTACTCCTGTAATTCCCGACAACCTCAAGAAGGCTGTGCTTCTTTAAATACCAAGGCACGACCCTGCGGAAGGAATCATCCATATGATCAGCCAAAAACAGCAGCGCCCCCAGCAGCCTGCCCCGGATCGGCTCCATCTGTATAAACTGGTCGGTATAATACTTGTCATAAAGGTCATCCATATCCTGCACATCTTTGCAGCTATGAAAACGACAAATTTCCGCCACAATTTCCGCCACCTTTTTCGTGGAAATTCCTAAATCCGCCCATTGCGCCTGTACCACGTCAAACGAATCAAATGCATGATCTTTCCCCTTCTTCCCTTTTCCAATATCATGCATCAGCACAGCGTTGAGCAGAATATACAGCTCGGAGCTGTTTAATACAAACGTATTCTCCTCATCCTCGTACAAAAGTCGGTCAATCTGTCCCATAACGCCGCGGATATGCGGGTAAGAATTATACGAATCCTTTTTTGGCTTGATGCTCGGCAGCCACTTAAGCTCCGCAATTTCCATACTGCGCAGATACATCATATACAACTCGTTATCCTGCCTCTGCAATTCTGACTCCATTGTTTTCATGTATTCACCCCATCCTTTGTGTATTTAACTTACTTTGTAAGTATACCACACTTTTCATTGGAATGGCAGATATTTTTCAAAATTTCAAAAAATGTATTGACAGAACAAATAACTTATTGTATATTAAATGAGGTCATAAGCTGCTATAGCACAGTCGGTAGTGCGCAACATTGGTAGTGTTGAGGTCACCGGTTCGATTCCGGTTAGCAGCTCTGTAATATTTAAAAACAAGGCTTTTCAAAGAGCTTTTCTTTGAAAAGCCTTTATTTTGTTTTCTATTACAGAAAAAGCAGCTGATAACTCTTACCAGCTGCTTTATGATTATACAGTTTTATTTAAGAATACAGCCATACGGTTCTGCCCGTTCGCAGTCATGTACTGGAAAGCGTCATATGCGCTGGACCCTGTATTCTCGTTTTTATAAGTGTTGACACGCCCCTGCGCATCCTTCACCTTCATCGTCAGAATTTTAGCCGGCTCCGATTGCTGCGTATCAGCCTGCTGCTGCGGCTGTGCAACGGTCTGGCTTCCAGATTCCTGCGTTTCTTGACTGTCCGACTTTGCAGAATCCATAGCTTCCCCGGTCAGCTTCTCATAAATAACCCTTGTAAATAGCTGCAGAAATTCCAAATAATCATCGTAGTCAAAATACTGGTTCATAATATTTGACAAACTATTACCTGAAGCTCCTGCATTCTGTGCAGATGAAAAAGCCGACAAAAGACCTGCCGTCCCTGTACTGGAATAGCTTGTTCCAGTGCTGGAAACTGCGGAGCTGTCTGGTATCGTAACTCCTTCTTCCAGATAGCGCAGCACCTTGACGACATAATTTTGCGTTTCATTAAATGGCGGAATGCCGCCGTATTTATCTACATTGCCGCTTCCCGCATTATAGGCGGCTACTGCATACGACAAGTTACCATTATATTTTTCCAAAAGACGGCTGATATACTGCGCGCCGCCCATAATATTCTGCTCTGGATCATATGCATCAGTCACACCGAGAGAAGCTGCTGTTCCCGGCATCAGCTGCATAATGCCCATTGCCCCGCAATGAGAAGTAGCGTCCGCACGGAAATTCGACTCTGCCTTTGCCATTGCCTTAAGCAAGTCTTTGGATACATGATACGTATCCGAAGCTTTTTGAAAAATCTGCTCCAGATAATCCCCATACCGCTGCGTCTGACCCATATAATCCGAAAAATAGGTATTTGATGTATTTGTAATATTGTTCGCCTCAAGCGGCAAAAAAGTACCGTCTGTATTCACTATGGAATTTACATTCATAATACTTATCTCTAATCCTTTCTGACAGCAGTCCCGTCAAGCTGAACCTGATTTCTTACTATTTTAGTCCAATTTAGTCAAGGCTACTGCGGGCTTACCTGCGTCCCAACAGCTACAACTGCTGTAGTTGGCACGGATGTTCCGGTAAGAAGCGCCGCAAAAGCTTCTATTGTTTTTCCATTTATGTATATTTTTGCTTTTTTATGTATCTGTGCGAATGCGTCTGCTCCAATCCCTTGCAGATGCCCGGCATTTACTGTTATTTTTTGCAGTTTTTTACACTGATAAAAAGCTTCCGGGCCAATAAAAGCCACATTCGCTCCAATCGTAATTTCCTTTAACTTCACAGCATTTGCAAACGCGCCTTCTGCAATCTGCACTACCTGGTATTCGTCTCCATTTAAAATAATCGTATCCGGTACCGCAACAGACGCTTTCTCAAAAGCACGCCCGGTACAAACGGCGGTTTTTGCTTCTTCATCCAAAACCCGGTACATCAAGCCATCGACAGCCTGTTCCGGCGGCAGTACGGCTCCATCCTTAACAACACTGAGCTCGGCTGGCTTTTTTACATACCAGCAACGGCTGGCGGATCGTGCTGTAATAGACGCCATTGCGATCGGGTATCTGCCCGAAGGACGGTCATTGGAAGGATCGGAACAATAAAGCACCCCATCCGTATAGTCCGTCACAAGGATCGCGTGTGGCTTACGCGGATCATAAATAACAATTCCTTCCGGATGCTTGTCCAGCAGCCGGATCAATTCACTTTCAGAGGATAACTGTTTATGTACAACGGTAATGCCTGACGCGGTAAAATTCCATTTTAGTCCTGTCTTATCCGCCCATGCATATTTCCGGACAGACTGCTCGGTAATCTGGCGCCAACTGCTATCGCCGGAAAGCATCGCGGCCCTGCGTATCATCATGGCGCTTGCCGTCAGCGTACAGACACGCGCCTGCGACTGCTTCAAAAACACTTCCCTCGCGTTTAGCTCAGAAAACGTAACAGCAGAAGCTACCGGCGACTCTTCCTGAACCGGAACCTCCGCCCTGGCTGGTGTGGTATGCAGCAGGCCGAGAATACACGCAAAACACAGAAGCAATGCAAAACACTTTTTTTGATCTTTAAAACCATTGTCCGTTCTCTTTGTTACCACTTTGCTTTCATATTCCGTGCGCATTTCCGCTGCGCCTCGCGCCGTATTTCTCATACTGCCTCCTGCCATAGTGATAACCTGCCGGTCAAACCGGAGCGTTATCCCATATTTCCTGCTGCTATTATGCAACAGCAGCTTGTCAGGTTCTAGATCAGAACAAATCAAATCTGATCAGACCCAAGCTGCTGTATTCAGTTTACAATACTTTGCCTTTTCTGGCAAGTAGGTAATTTCAGAAATTATAAAATCATTAGATTCCTTTGAACAAGAAGTTAAACGTAAGCTTTTTCTTTTCATCAATTCTGATCCGGTATTGCGGATGCACCCTTGCACCCCAGCTGTCATCGCCTGCAACACCCATCTGTGCCAAAGCTGCGCGCACAACCGTATAGTGTGCCTGCGGCAGCTCATAATCATGTGCAGCCTGCTCCAGCTCATGCGGCGTATACGGCAGCGCTGAAAAGTTCATAGCGTCGCCTGCGAAGAGCATTCCACGGCCCCTTGCGTCTGTTACTGTTGCATAGCGCACACCCATCTTGTTGCCACATTCCTGTGGAACGAGGTATTTGGCCATATTATCACGAACCTTATTTTGGTAGATCCCAAGCTTTGCCCCCTCTTTGCGGTCAGCATAAGTCTCCGTTGGGCCAAGCCCGTACCATGTCAGGCGGTCATAGTCTGCATTTAACTTAAAGATCATGCCAAACTCCGGCATATCGCCAAGCTCCTTTACCGGATCATAAGAAAGCTTCGTCTCGATCGTGCCGTCGCCGTATACGGTATACGACACTTCACATTCGCTGCACGGCGTCGTCGGCATATGATAGCGCCATGCTACGGTTATCGTACCTTCTCCTTCTGTAACGGTCACCGGATACTCCTCAAAATCCGCATGGTACTCACTGGAGGAAGCAGCGACCTTTTTATGACTGATATACAGGCTGGCAATTTTCCACTGTGCATACTGCGCCGGAGCCAGACAGCCCATATCATTGTCTACCGGCGCACGCCAGAAATTCGGCAGCGGGATTTTTTCAATCATTTCCTTTCCTGCATAACGGTATGACACAAGACCGCCGTGCAGCTTAGAAAAGAGCACATCAAACTCTTCGCCCTTAACCCCGATATTCAACTTGCCGTGAATGACACGCAGCGGCTTTTCGCTCTTGCTCCATGCAAACGGCTTTTTGAACACTTTTTGTCCAAACGCCACCTCATGACCTGCCTTTGCCCAAAGTGTGTCGCGCTTTAATGTAAACGAAATCGTTACCGCATACTCCGCGTCATCCTTATCCTGATACGGCAACTCAAACTGCGCACGCGACAGAGGCTCTACCGCTGTTTCCAGCTCTTTTTTGTCCACCTCAACACCATTTCTTAACAGAATGGCCGTACAACGGTATTCCTTTGTATTCAAAAACAGGTTTTTGTTGACTACAGTAAACGTATCTTCGTCAAACAAGACCGAAATGTTTTGATAGTTGTATTTTACATCCTGCATCTTTGGCGACTCGTCGCGCTCACCGCCGTATACAATGCCGTTGCCGCTGAAATTGTAATCGGTCGGGCGTTCGCCGAAATCACCGCCATACGCCTGAAACTCCCTGCCGTAGCGGTCTTTTTTAGCGATCGACTGATCTACATAGTCCCAAATAAATCCGCCTTGGTAACGCGGCTGGGTATCGGTTAAATCTGTATACTTATGCATACCGCCGCAGGAATTGCCCATCGCGTGTGTATATTCGCAGCAGATAAACGGTTTATCCGGATGCTCTTCCAAAAAGCGTTCGATCGCATCCACAGACGGATACATCTGGCTTTCCATATCGCTTGAGCCGTTATATCTGCGGTCGTTAAATACACCTTCGTAATGAACAAGGCGGTACGGGTCCAGCCTGCGGAACAGCTCTGACATTTCAAAGATCACCTTGCCGCCATACGACTCATTGCCGCACGACCAGATCAAAATCGACGGATGGTTTTTATCCCTCTGGTAGCACGAATTAACACGATCCAGCATCGCGCCCAGCCACTCCTCATGATTTTCCGGCACCGCCGTCCCCGGCTCGTCCAGCCCGCGGGAAACCGAATCCCAGGAGCCATGCGATTCCAGATTATTTTCCGCGATCATATACAGCCCGTATTCGTCGCACAAATGATAGATCCTAGAATCATCCGGATAATGGCACGTACGGATGGCATTGATATTATTGCGCTTCATCGTAAGAATATCTTTAAGAAGCTCCTCATCTGAAACTACTCGCCCCGTTTTGGACGAAAATTCATGACGATTGACCCCCTTAAACACGATGCGTTTTCCGTTCAGGCACATCAGCCCATCTTTCATTTCAAATCGGCGGAATCCGATCTTCTGCGGAATGATTTCCGTCAGGCTGCCGGAGCTGTCAAAGATCTCCAGCACCATATCATATAAATACGGCTCCTCCGCACTCCAAAGGCGCGGCTGCTCAACCGGAAAAGACAACTGTGTTTGCACAGACAAATCTGCACTAGCATCCACAAGCACCCCTGCGTCGTCGAAAACCTTCACATGAACACTTCCAGATCCTTGTGTTTTCAACGCAAGCTTTAAATCCGCGTGTACAAGGTCCTGATCCACAACCGGTTCTGTTTTCAAGTCCCAGATATGCACACTTGGAACCGTGTATAAAAATACGCTCCGGAAAAGCCCGGAAAAACGATAAAAATCCTGATCCTCACACCAGCTGCCGGACGTCCACTTAAAGACACAGGCTGCCAGCTTGTTTTCCCCCTGCTTGATATACGGCGTCAAGTCAAAATCAGACGGCGTAAAGCTGTCCTCTGCATAGCCGACAAACTGCCCGTTCAGCCAGACCGCAATGCCGCTTTCCGCTCCTTGGAACGAAATATACACCGGGCCGTCTGCAAACCCCTGCGGCAGCGTAAAATATTTTACATAGCTGGCTACCGGGTTAAATTCTGTCGGGATCTCGTCTGTCCAGATTTCCTCCCGGCCGTCCCAAGGATACTGTACATTCGCATACTGCGGAATATCATAGCCTTCCATCTGGATATGCGCCGGAACGCGGATATCCGCCCATGGACGGCAGTCATATTCCGGCTGCTCAAACCCTGCGACCGTCTGCGCATAATTTCTGGCATAATGGAACTTCCATACACCATCCAGTGAATAACGCAGGCTGGTACTTTTTGCCGCAGCCTCTTGCTCGTTCGCGTAGCAAATGTGGTCCGAATGCGCTTCCAGCCTCCCCTGCGCAAAATACTGTGGATTTTTTACTTGTTCATAATGAAACTCAGCCATTTCCCCTTCTCCTTTCCATAATACCATGTGCCGCAAAAGCGGACACAAAAATATCGGTATCAATAAGTACATTTCCCTTATTATACCGATATTTCCACCTGCCGTAAAGGCATATCCATTATTTTTTTACTTCTCATCAACGATTGTCGTTATGACCGGCTTTCCATCCTTGTCTAACAACGGCGCCATTCCAACCCCGCTTGTCATATTGGTGGAAGCCAGCAGATAATTTACACCTGTCTGTGTATCGACGATAATCTTACGTACATTGGTTACTCCCTGCGAATAAGTTTCTATAAAACGTTCCTTTGCCATGCGTACATACTCCTTTCCCTTTCCTGCATCTGCGGCACGCCTGCCTGCTGTCATTGTCTGTCATAAAAAAGTATAATCCATATTCGTCCAAATGTCAATTATTTCTTACATTTGGTTTCATACTTCTTACACCTCATTCATGCTGCCCGTTCGATAACCAGCAAGATCCATCGCCACATAGGAAAAGCCATACGACCGAAAGCGGGCGATCACTTGTTCCCGTACTTCTTCCTGCATCAGCCTTTCAAACTCCTGCGGCATCACCTCGATCCGGGCCAGCTTCCCATGGATACGCACACGCATCTGATGAAACCCAAGCTGCAGCAACAGCTGTTCCGCCTGCTCTACCATTGCAAGCCGTTCTTCGGTAATCGGCTCGCCATAGACAAAACGTGATGCAAGGCACGCATAGGACGGCTTTTCCCACGTCGCAAGACCCATCTGCTTTGATAATTCCCGGATTTCCGCCTTGGAAAGACGCGCCTCCAAAAGCGGGCTGCAAATCCCAAGCTCCGCGACTGCCTGCCTTCCGGGACGGTAATCTCCTTGGTCATCCATATTGGAGCCCTCAGCTACACAATCAATGTGCTGCTGCTCTGCAGCGGCAAGTATCGCACGCATCATAGCGTGCTTGCAAAGATAACAGCGATTGCGCGGATTACACGCAAAGCCTTCGATGGTAAACGGGTCAACGGTGCATACGATCTGACGGATACCGTACGTATCGCAAAACGCCCGTGCCTCGTCCGCTTCCCGTGACGGGAACACAGGCGCGTGTACAGTGACCGCCAGTACACGGCTGCCAAGCACATCATGCGCTGCCTTTAATAAAAATGCTGAATCCACTCCGCCGGAAAAGGCAATCGCCAAAGAATCAAATTGAGCAAGGTATCGATTAAGCTGGTCTGATTTTTCATTCATTCGGATCAGGTGTACTCCTTTTTTATATAGTCCGCTGCAGAAACCGCCGCATTCGCCCCATCTGAAACGGCTGTCACAAGCTGCCGCAGCGCCTTTGTGCGCACGTCTCCGGCCACAAAAAATCCCGGCGCTGACGTAACGCCTGTCTCATCGGCTACTACATATCCGGTATCGTCCAGCTCCACAACGCCCCGCAGCTGTTCGGTCTGCGGCTGCATACCAACCGCGACAAACGTCCCGTTTACCGGGATCGACCTGCCGTCCTTAAGCTCCAGCGCCGTTACGGTCTGCTCACCTACGATCTTGTGCGGCACCGCACTTGTCAGTATTTCCACATTTTCCTTTTCCTGAAGCTTTTGCACTGTAGCGGCAGAACCACGAAACTCATCCCTGCGGTGTATCAAATATACCTTATCGCATAGATCCGACAAATACAGCGCATCGCCAAGCGCCGTATCTCCGCCGCCGATGACGGCTGTCTCCTTTCCGCGGTAAAAGGCTCCGTCGCACACCGCGCAATAAGAGACGCCTTTTCCGGCAAATTCCGCTTCCCCGTCTACTCCAAGGCGGCGGTGTGACGCCCCTGCACAGTAAATTACTGTTTTCGCCCGAAGTATTTTATCACCGTCCAAATGAACGTTCCAGCAATCCGTTTCTTTTGTAAACGCTTCTGCCGTACCCTCCTGGATCTCCACAGCAAGCTGCTCGGCGTGATCTAAAAACGCTTCGCCAAGGTCGTAGCCGTTCATCCCCGGCATTCCAAGATAATTATCCACTTGGTCGGTTTCTGCAATCTGCCCGGTACCCCGGTAATTCCTTTCCAGCACAAGCACGCTTAAATTAGCGCGTTTTGCATAAACCGCCGCGCTCAGACCCGCAGGGCCGCTGCCGATAATGAGTACGTCCAGCAATTCCTTTTCGTCCATTGATCTTATTCCTTTCTTTATTTCCAACTTTGCTTCTGACCTATTATAACAACAGCAGCCCGTTTCTACAACTATTTTTTCCAGATTACGATTGCCCTTCCCGCAGACGCTCCACGATCGTCTGCCTAGACGCCCTGCGGTAGCTCCAAAGAGGCAGCAGCACCCCAAGCGCCGCAAACAGCGGAACGACCAATAAAATAGGAACTACTGTATAGCGGTATGTGAAAAACCAGAAAATACTCCCCATCGCATTGTCAAATACAGGCGCCATAAGAAAACTGATCACAAGCGATACGCCCACCGCAGACACCCCATAGAGCTGCCCTTCCCAGATCAGCATCTTCTTTAGCTGCCCTCCGGTCATGCCGATAGACTGGAGCATTGCAAACTCCCGCCTTCTGGAATGGATGGATGTCAGCTCCGCGTTAAAGAAGTTCAAAACACCGATCAGTCCTATGATAAAGCTGAGTGCGCTTCCCATCAGCAGAAATGTACCGCGGAACCTTTTAAAATTATCCACGTATTTCTGTTTGGATTCAAAATCCAAATTCGGATTGCTCGTATACGTATAATCCTCCAAAAAAGCCTGCATCGATACATTGGTATCCTGCGTAGTATTAAACAGATAGACCATAACATCCGAAATATGGCTGTCTGTCAGGAAGTTCTGCGCATTCATTACAAACGCGGAGCGTCCAAAATAACGATAGCTCATCGCGTGCTTTATCGTCACACAAGCTGCCACCTCATACGTAATATCCTGGCCCCGTATTTCCTTTATCTCATACGGGCGGTCAACGTTGCTAAGGATCTCTTCTTTTGTAACCGTCTCTCCCGTTTCAGCGTCAACAAATTCCATCTCGTACACATAATGCAGCGTGACCGTATCTCCGACCTTTGCCCACTGGTATCCTTCCAGAGGTTCGCCATAATCATCGACCTCATAAACTGCTGCAACCGCACGCTTTTTCTCATCATATACATCCGACAGATCCCCATCGATCACCTTGAGCTGGCTCAGCGGATAGTCCTCCATGCCATAAATACTCGCACCCTGGGAAATCCTGCCTGAAGCGTCCGGTTCACTGTCCGCAAGCATCTGCGTGATGTCATCTTCGCTCATTCCCCACATCGCATACTTCTTTTTGACTGCCTCAACCGGCTCGTATACCTTAATCCCGCCGCGATGCCCATAGATACGCCCGTCTTCAGTGATCTGCCCTGCCTGCTTTATCCTATCAATATCCTCCTGCGGCACGGACGGCATATCAAACTCCAGCGCATTGATACTGGTCTGAAAATAAGCAGCATCCCCTACAACAAAGTCAGAAACGACCCATTTGCTCAGATATTTATCCATATCAAAGCCCTGCGCAAACAGATACGTAAGCTGCAGCAATACAACCGACAGCGTCATCGACACTACTACGAGCACTGTTTTTTTCTTACTCCTGCCCAAGTTTGCCCATGCCATACGGAATGGTTTTCCGTTCGCACGGCCTTTTTTACGCTTTCTTGCGCCCGACGCTGCATCCGTATAACGCATAGCCTCTACTGGAGATACCTTTGCCGCTGCTCTGCCCGGCTTTGCACAAGAAATCAAAACCGTCGCAACCGAAAACATAGTTGCCGCAAGGAAAAACCATGGGCTCATGATCTGCTCCGTTTTTCCTACTGCCAAATTCTGCAAGACAAACGGAGCCAGCACGGTCCCCACCAGACTTCCGGCCAGCAGCCCGACTGGTATTCCGACTGCAGACAAAAGCAACGCCTGTCTGCGTATCATACGCCGTATCTGCCTTCCAGTCGTCCCGATCGTTTTTAGCAGCCCATAAAAACGGATATCTGCACTGACCGATATGTGAAAAATATTATAAATGATCAGGTATCCGGTAAAAATGATCAGAATCAGCATCCCCACAAGCTCTATCACTGTTTCCGGATCTGCGTTCGCTGACAGCTGCGCGCCTGCATACGCCCAGTTTACACCAATCGCAATATAATTATCCTTATTGTGTTCCTCTGACTGGTAGCCATGTCTTTGCAGTATTTTTTTCAGATCCTCTCCGATATGCATACTGCTGTCCAGCATGACATCCAGCGACCACTTCCCGTCTGTAGACTCTGGCCCCAGATATTCGCTGAGCATCTCCACTACGTAAGATTTGGGCAGGACTGCCATGTTTGCAGAAATCGCTGGATCATACTCCCACCAGCCGCTTAGTAAAAACGTATCCGTAATTTCTGTTTTCTTCTCACCATCTATTTCATAGGTCAATGTCACCTCTGCCCCGATCTTTGGCTCTACGCCTGCACATTGCAAGATCTTCGTATCGCAGGCGATTTCCTTTGTGCCCTCCTTTGGCACCGCTCCATGCTCCGGCTCACAAAAGCACCTTTCTAAATAATTCGGCTCCATATAAGACAGCTCCGCGTGTGTTTTGCGGAATTTTTCTCCGGATGCCATCCCAAGGAGCAGCCGTCCGCCAGGCTTCCTGACCATCGGATCCTGCTCTAAGATCTCTTTTTCCTCAAGGGTAAGATCTTTGAAACCGCCATGCCCGGTACTTCCAACCTGACGGAACGTTTCCTGCTGGAATGTGTACAGCATTGTTCCCGTGATCGTAAAAATCGCCATAAACATCATCGTCGTAAGCGCGATTGCAAGCATCGCGATCATATTGCGCACCCTGTTTGCCTTCAGGCTGTTTTTCGAAAGCTTTCTTATAGCCTTTTGATTTTTTACCCGTATCATGCCTGCCCACCTCCTAAAATGCTGCCATCCTCAATGCGGATGATGCGGTCGGCAAGCTGTGCGATTTCTTCGTTGTGCGTGATCATCACGATCGTCTGGCCAAGCTTTTGACTCGTGACCTTTAAAAGTCCCATGACATCCTGACTCGTACGGCTGTCCAGATTCCCCGTCGGCTCGTCGGCCAAAATGATCGCAGGCTTTGTAGCCAGCGCGCGTGCGATCGCTGCTCTCTGCTGCTGCCCGCCGGACAGACTGTTCGGCAGACTATCCAGCTTGCTTTCAATGCCAAGCGCACGGACAAGCTGGCTGATATATTTCTGGTTCGGCTCATTGCCGTCCAGCTGGATCGGAAGCACAATATTGTCATAGACGTTTAATACCGGAACGAGATTATAGCTTTGGAAAATAAATCCAATCTTACGGCGGCGAAAAATCGTCAGCTCCTCATCTTTTAAAGCAAATATCGCCTTGCCGTCCACAAAAACCTCTCCGGACGTCGGACGGTCCAGACCGCCCAGCATATGCAGCAGCGTCGATTTGCCGCTGCCGGATGTGCCTACGATAGCTGCAAACTCGCCCTTTTCCACGGTCAGGCTGACCTGACGCAGCGCGTGGACTGCCGTTTCGCCCTTTCCGTATACCTTTTTCAGGTTTCTTGTTTCTAAAATTGTCACTTTTATGCCCTCCTGTCTATATGACCCCACAGCGGCTCGCTAAGCCGCCGGCCTTTTTCTACCATACAGACTATAGCATACAAATCTTTCCACAAGCTTTCCATACGGCACATAAATCTAACAGTTTTGAAAGCTTTGGGACACATCCCAGACATACCCGATCCCATAAACCGTCTTAATATACTGCGGCTTTGATGGATCATCCTCCAGCTTGCCGCGCAGACGGCGCACCGTAACCGAAAGCGCGTTTTCGTCGACATACTCTGCGCCGTCTGTCCAGATCCGGTCCACAAGTACGGCGCGTTCCATTGTAATACCCGGATGAGCGGTAAGCATTTTCAGCAGCTTTTGTTCCGTCTTGCTTAGCTCCAGCTCCGTATCACCTTTATAAAATTTCATTTCAGAAAAATCGAACGTAAACACACCCAGATGGACAGACTCTTCCTTTTTTACCTCCTGCCGGCGCAGCTGCGTATGCACCCTTGCACGCAGCACCGCCAGACTAAATGGCTTTGTCACATAATCGTCCGCGCCCAATTCCAATCCGGCTACAATGTCCGTTTCCATATCATTCGCCGTCAGGACGATCACTGGAACGGACGAAACAGCCCGGATCTCCTGTAAAAGCTCCATGCCATTCCCATCCGGCAGGTTTAGATCCAAAATAACCAGCTCGCAGCTCTCCCTGCGAAAGCACTCCCGCGCTTCCTGCAGCGTCCCGCACGGAAAAAAGGACAGATCATCTGCGCGCAGCGCAATACAGATGCCATTGCAAAGCGCCTTATCGTCCTCCACTACAACAATCCTTTTCATCACACGCCCCCTTCTATTCGGAAAACTTCCTTCCCGCTTGGAAGATAAATATAAAACGTACTTCCCCTCCCCACCTCGGACTCTACTTTGATATAGCCGTTTTCATCCGCAATGATCTGTCTTGCCAGATACAGCCCAATACCTGCCCCTTCCTCTGCGCTGGCATCGCTTCCCCGGTAAAACCGCTTGAAAATCCTTGGCGTATCCGCCTCTGGAATGCCAATGCCTGTGTCTGTAACCGCGATCCGCACAAACATCTCTGTAAGCGTTACCGATATACGGATCGCTCCGCCAGGCGGCGTATATTTTACTGCGTTGTCCACAATATTATAAATGGCCTCCACCGTCCACTTCCGGTCAAAATACGCAGCCGCCCCGTTATCCGGCGCAGTCTCCACCGTCTGCCCCTTCGCCCTCGCCTTCGCCGCAATTTGGCTGACCAGCTCCGCCAGCATCGGCGCGACAGGCCCCCATTGCGGATGCAGAACAATCATCCCTGTTTCCAGCCGTGAAGCTTTCACAAGAGAGCTAATAAAAAAATTCAATTTCTGCGCCTGGCGGCTTAATTCCTCTACAAACACCAATTCTTCATCCGCCGCTTCCTTCTCTTCCAGCCTTTCCTGCAACATCTGCGCATACAGCAGCAGATTCGCAACCGGGGTCTTTGTCTGATGAGAAATATCTGCGATCAACTGTTTGACCTTCTCCTTTTCCTCGTTCCGCTTTTTGGCAAATACCTCAGAAACGGCCACATAATGCGCCAGCCTTGTCTCTACGGCGGAAAGCATACTTTCATCGTATACCTCCTCCTGAAAGCTGCCGTCTGCCGCTGCTTCCAGCATAGCGTTCATATGTTCCATGATCCTTCGCATCCGTCTGCGCGTCTGCCAGAACAAGAGCAGCGCGGCTGCAAACAAAAGTACAGACAGAAAGCATAAATATAATTCCATAGACCTAGCGCTCCTTTTCTTACTTTTCGACGTTCAACCTCTTGATACCAACTCTTTCCTTCTCATGATCCATCTTTTTTATTGTGTCGTATTTCGCTCTTTTTGTTACAAATATACCACTGATCAAAATAGAAGTCAGTGGTAAAAGGCAGCTGTCCCGCTTTCACGAAACAGCTGCCTTTTACTTTTATGTTTTATGCACCTTCCGCCGCCAGGCTTCCCCGCGGCACATCTCCTTTTTTCAGTACAAACTGTCCAATCAGATCATCCAGCACGATCGACTGTGAAGACAACTCCTGGCTTGTAGCAGAAGCTTCCTGCGCTGTCGCCGCATTTGTCTGCACAACTTCGGAAATCTTGTTGACACCCATCTCGGCCTGACGCATCGCTTCAGCCTGATCCTCAACCATCGTTTTGAGGTTTTTCGAGAAATCCGCAATCTGCTTGATACCGTCCACAACTCCTGAGATTGCTGTCGACGCGCGTTCCGCTGCCTGATTGCCCTGCTCAACTTCCCGTACGGAGCCTTCGATCAGTTTCCTTGTATCAACCGCCGCCTTCGCACTTTGGTCAGCCAGCTCCCGGATCTGGGCTGCTACAACCGCAAAGCCCCTGCCGGATTCTCCGGCTCTTGCTGCTTCGATCGAAGCGTTTAATGACAGCAGATTCGTCTGCGACGCAATGGACTCGATCTCGGAAATAATATCGCCAATCCTTGTAGAAGCTTCATTAATACGCTCCATAGCCCGCATGAGCGTATTCATCTCCTCGCGGCTGTTATCCGCCTCGTTTGCGTAATATTGCGCCTTGCGGTATGACTCGTCCGCGTTCTGCGCACTGATCTTCATCGTATCTGTAATATCGCTGATGGTCGCGTGAAGCTGCTGTACTGCGCCTGCCTGCTCTGTCGCACCCTCCGCAAGGTTCTGCGACGCAGCCGCAACGTCATTGGAACCGGAATTTACCTGACCGGACGTCTCTCCGATCGCACATAAGGTTTCGGTCATCTGGTCGCGCAGCCCCTTGATAGAACCGAACATCTTTTCAAAATCACCTGTATATTTTTCGGAAATCTTAGAGCTGACCGTATAATTTCCCCCAGCCATCTCTCCAAGCAGTCCCTGCATATCATAAATGATCTCACTCAAATTATCCGCCATATGTATGACATGATTGCCCATGTCCTCAACTTCGTCCCCTGTATCGATTTCCGGAAACTCACCAGACAGGTCGCCGGCCGCAAATGTTTCCAGACGCTTTCCAAGCTTATTTAACGGGCCTGCAATGCCCTTTGCAATTTTTGATCCGATGCGCATGGAAAGCAGCATTGCCGCGGCCGCAGCCGCTATGACTAAAATAGCCAGCACAATCTCCGTTTTCGCCAGCGTAGAGGCTAATTTATTTCCTTCTGTCACCTTGACATTCAAAAGCTCCTCCAGACGCGCATAAATGCCGTTGTAAATATCTGCCAGCTCATTGATCGCTATCTCCTGCGCCTGTCTGCAAAGCTCTCTGTCTGTCGTAGCGCCAAGCTCCATGATTTCTGCATCCAACGCCCAATATTGCTCCAGATCAGCCAGAATAGCATCATACGTTTCTTTCCCGTCCTTTGAAACGATTGTCTGCTCCACTTTTATCAGACTTTGCTCAAATTCCGCCTTGGTGTCCTCATGCTGCTGAACAACTTTGGCAATCACATCCGCGTCATCATAACCGATCGCCGCGCGCAGTGAAGAGCGGATATCTGCAAATTCAAACATTGCCTTGCCGATGTCTCCCTGCGCAAAGCCATAGTTTGTCAATGCATAAGAATACCTGTTAGATATTACGATCATTGCAATCAACGCAACGATCGCCGCAACCGCCGTAATGGATGAAACAACAAAAAAAGACCGTTTCAGCCTTTTTTCAATCTTTTCCTTTTTTAACATGACCTGTGTTCTCCTCCCTGTGTCTTTAAATCTCGATTCTCCATTGTCCCTATAGCTGTTTGCGTCCTAATAACATACAGCCGATTACATATAGACTTATTTTACCATAATTTTAAATTTTTGCAAGATTATTTTACAAATACAAAATACCCCCCCCGCTCATTTTCTGACATTTTTGCAAATTGTCTGTGATTTGTTTGATTTGGAAAGACTGCCCGTGCGTGTTATAATGATTGAAAAAACTCTGCATCCAAGAAAGGAGATCACGCTTATGGAAAACGCCTTTGTATTGGAGCGGGCCGAGTCCAGATTCAAGGACCTGTTTGTCTGCTTCTGCGGCTATGCCCAGTGCGGACCGCTGCACGCGTTCGGCCCCGCTGTACGCCCAAATTACCTGCTGCATTATATTGTAGATGGAAAAGGAATCTACCAAACCGGAGAACATAAATATTTTCTGGGCGCCGGGGAAGGCTTTTTGATCGAGCCAGATGCCCCGACCTATTACCAGGCCGACCAGACGGAGCCGTGGAGCTACCTCTGGATTGGATTTTCCGGCAGCCAGGCAAAGGAATACCTGAAGGACCTTGGCCTAAACAGCAGCCGACTGACCTTCCGCTGCGGGCAGGGAAAGGAGCTAAAGCGGCTGATTCTTAAGATGCTGCGCTGCCAAGACAGTTCTCCCGCCAGCCAGTACCAGCTCCAAAGCCTTTTGTACGCTTTTTTCGCCGTTCTCGCCAGAGACGCCGAGGGGATCGAAAAGGAGCTGGATTTCAAGGAAAACTTTTATGTAGAACGCGCCATTGGATATATCCGCAATTACTATTCCTCGCAAATACGGATTACGGATATCGCAAATTACCTGTGTGTGAACCGCAGTTATTTATACAAGCTGTTCCAAAGCAGCGTCCAGATGTCGCCACAGCAATTTCTGACACAGTTTCGGATCTCCAGAGCCAAGGAATTGCTGTCAACGACAAAGCTTCCGGTTGAATATATCGCCTCCTCCTGCGGTTATCAGAACGCCCTCGTTTTTTCCAAGGCATTTAAACGCAGCATTGGCTGTACGCCAACCGTGTACCGCACGCAGCATAAGAACACGATCCAAGAAAACCTCCAAAAAAACAGCGGGCTTTTAGATGAACTGATACAGGAACCAAATCACACGCACATAAGCAAAATGTTCTAAAATCGTAAAATCAGGAAACATTTTGACTGTATATGGAAACAAAACACTCTGACAGCTTTTTGCAAAATCTGGCTATAATACTGACAGAAATCCGATAAATGCAGCCGTCCGCCTGATTCTGGAAGGCTGCGGAAAGCGAGGAAGCATGAATATTCAATACCATGAAACAACCAAAACCTTCCATTTGTACAACGACAGCATCAGTTATCTGATGACGATACTGAAAAACGGCCACCTAGGCCAGCTGTATTTCGGGAAACGCATCCGTGACCGTGAAGATTTTTCCTATTTACTAGAACAATGCCCGCGCCCAATGACCGCCTGCGTATATGATACAGACCGGACATTTTCTTTGGAGCACATCCGCCAGGAATACCCGGTATTCGGTACGACAGACTATCGCCAGCCAGCCGTAGAGATCCGCCAGCAAAACGGCAGCCGGCTTTGTGACCTTACATACCGCTCCCATACCGTGACCAGCGGAAAGCCACGGCTTGCCGGACTTCCTGCCACCTATACGGAAGCTGACGACGAAGCCAAGACGCTGTGTATCACTTTAGAGGACACTGTAACCGGCATACAGGCAGATCTATCTTATACGATCTTTGCAAAAGGAGGCGTACTAGCACGCAACGTGCGCTTTGCAAACAACGGGGCGCACTC
Source organism: uncultured Eubacterium sp. (assembly GCA_910586225.1). Taxonomy (GTDB): domain Bacteria; phylum Bacillota; class Clostridia; order Lachnospirales; family Lachnospiraceae; genus Eubacterium_J. The sequence goes on from CAJUIL010000035.1 coordinate 20,634, forward strand.
TGTGCAGCTAACGCGCGCGATGAGCCTTTGTCTGGACCTGCCAGACCATGAGTACATCTGGCAGCAGCTTTCCGGATGCTGGGCCAGAGAATGCCATATCCATACGAGGACTCTGGAGCCTGGCGTCCAGTCGATCGGCAGTATGCGCGGCCATTCCTCCCATGAGCACAATCCGTTCCTCGTACTAAAACGCAAGACGACAGATGAGCGCCAAGGGGAAGCCATCGGCGTATCGCTAGTCTACAGCGGCAATTTCCGTATCCAGGCTGAAACTGACGCACATGGTACGCTGCGTATCCTTGCAGGCATCGACCCAGAGACCTTTACTTGGAAGCTGGACTGTAAGCAGACGTTCCAGACGCCGGAGGCCGTGCTTGCCTATACGGATAAAGGGCTGAACCATTTGAGCCAGACATTCCAAAAGCTGTATCAAAGACGTCTGGCAAGAGGCTTCTGGCGTGACCGCCCTAGACCGATCTTAAACAACAACTGGGAAGCGACCTATTTTGATTTTACGGAGGACCGTCTGATCGAAATCGCCGCAAAAGCAAAGGAATGCGGCGTCGAGCTGTTCGTGCTTGACGATGGCTGGTTCGGCGCAAGAAGCAGCGACAATGCCGGGCTTGGGGACTGGAAACCGAATAAAGACCGGCTGCCAAACGGCATTACCGGACTGGCCAGACGCATCGAAGCGCTTGGCATGAAATTCGGGCTTTGGTTCGAACCGGAAATGACCAACAAAGATTCCGATCTTTACCGGGCGCACCCGGACTGGATCCTGTCCACGCCGCAGCGCAGCCAGTCACAGGGCAGGAACCAATATGTACTGGATTTTTCCAGAGCAGAGGTCGTTGACGCTATTTACGCACAAATGGCTGACTTGCTTAACAGCGCAAGTATTTCGTATATTAAATGGGATATGAACCGCAGCATTACAGAATGCTATTCCAGCGCATGGCCTGCCGACCAGCAGGGAGAGATCTACCACCGCTATATCCTGGGCGTCTACAGTCTGTACGAACGGCTGACATCCAAATTCCCAAATGTGCTGTTTGAATCATGCGCCAGCGGCGGAGGCCGTTTTGATCCGGGTATGCTCTATTACGCGCCGCAAGGCTGGATCAGCGACAACAGCGACGCTGTGGAACGATTAAAGATCCAGTACGGCACCTCGATGTGCTATCCGGTCAGCAGCATGGGCACGCACGTATCCGTAACGCCAAACCATCAGGTATTCCGCAATACCCCGCTGCATACAAGGGCAAATGTAGCATATTTCGGCACATTCGGCTACGAGCTGGATTTAAACAAGCTCACCCCGCAGGAATCCGAAGAAGTCCGCAAGCAGATCACATTTATGAAGCAATATCGTGAGGTTTTACAATACGGTACCTTTTACCGCCTAAAAAGCCCATTTGACAATAACGAAGCGGCCTGGATGACAGTCAGCTCTGACCAAAAAACCGCATTGGTCGGCTGGTACCGGATCTTAAACTGCGTCAACGGCTGCTTTACAAGGCTGCGTCTGGAAGGACTGTGCCCAGACTACCGCTACCGTAATTCCAGGACCGGACTTTTTCACTACGGCGATGAGCTGATGTATGCGGGACTTATTACAAGCGATGAAACCGCTGGACAGCTGCCGCCGGACATTACTCCTTATACAGACTTTGAGTCCCGCGTCTATGTACTGGAGGTGATGGACGCGTGATTTTCCGACCTGACGGTCATACTGGTTGGTATTGCATTCTGTGTTATGGCGCAAAACAACATTTGGGAGATCGTAGGCGTTGGAACGATCGTGAATGCCTGCTGCAACGGGCCGCTCATACAATTTTTCAGGGAAAAGCTGGAAAAGCTGTTATCTTGCTGAACAAATAAAAACACCCCAGAAAACAGTCTCGCTTTTGCTGCTGTTTTCCAGGGTGTGATGTACGCTTTTATGAATCCTCTTTCAGCATATCCTGTTTCAATGCCTCCAGCTTTTCCTGCGCATCTGTTAGCGACGTGCCCTTGACACCGAAATAATATTTGATCTTCGGCTCCGTACCAGATGGGCGCACACAGCACCAAGCATTGTTTTCCAGCTCATAATACAAGACGTTGGATGAAGGCAGCCCAGTCGGCGCTGTCTCTCCAGTTACCATGTCTTTTCGGATATCTTCCTTATAATCACGGACAGCAAGCACCTTGTAGCCTCCCATCGTCTTTGGCGGATTGCTGCGTGCCTCGCTCATCATTTCCTGGATCTGCTGCGCACCGTCCATTCCTTTTAAAGTCAGCGTCGCAAGTCCCTCTTTATAATAGCCGTATTTTTCATACATCGCAAGCATCGCATCCCAGAGCGTCATGCCCTGCAGCTTATAATAAGCAGCTACCTCGCACAGCATCATGACTGCAACGCAGGCGTCTTTGTCTCTGGCATATGTCCCGGCCAGACATCCGTAGCTTTCCTCAAGGCCAAATACATAATGATAAGTCTGCTCCTGCTCAAACAGCTTGATCTGCTCACCGATATACTTAAAACCTGTCAGCACCTCGATCAGCGTTGTCTGGTAGTCCGCCGCAATGGCCTTTGCCATATCAGTCGTTACGATCGTCTCTACAAGCGCCGGACGGCCTGGCATCGTACCTGTCTTTGTGCGTTCTCTTAAAATATATTCTGCGATCAGCATTCCGGACATATTTCCGGTAAAGCTGACATATTCCCCTGTCTGTGTATCCTTTGCATAAACACCGAGACGGTCTGCATCCGGGTCTGTCGCAAGTACGATATCCGCGTCAACCTCCTTTGCCAGCGCTAACGCCAGCGTCCATGCTTTTTCATCTTCTGGATTCGGATAAGCGACTGTCGGGAATGTTCCGTCTGGAAGCTCCTGCTCCTTTACGACATACACATTGGTAAATCCAAGCTCTTTTAATACACGGCGTACCGGCAGATTCCCGGTTCCATGAAGCGGCGTATATACGATCTTGATATCGCCCGCTGCTTTTTGGATCAGCTCAGGATGGATACTCTGTTTTTTTAACTGTTCCATATACAGATCGTCAATCTGCGCGCCGATCGTTTCATACAGACCTTGCGCCCGCGCATCCTCCTTACGCATCGTCTTTACCTGCGAAAACTCTGTCACCTGCTCTACTTGCGCCAGTATATTTTTATCATGCGGCGGCGTGATCTGTGCGCCATCCTCCCAATATACCTTATAGCCATTATATTCTCTTGGGTTATGGCTTGCTGTAATAACGATGCCGGCAATACAGCCAAGCTCACGCACCGCAAACGACAGCTCCGGCGTCGGGCGCAGGCTCTCAAAACAGTATGCTTTAATTCCATTCGCGTTCAGGCAAAGCGCCGCCTCATCCGCAAATTCCGGCGACATCCGTCTGGAATCATAGGCGATCGCTACGCCCTTCCGCTGTCCGTTCTGTGAGATAATATAGTTTGCAAGCCCCTGTGTCGCCTGACGCACCGTATAAATATTCATCCGGTTCGTGCCCGCGCCGATCACGCCGCGCAGCCCTCCGGTGCCAAACTCCAGACGGCGGTAAAAGCGGTCTTGTATTTCATCGTTATCCGCTTCAATAGCCTTTAACTCCGTTTTTGTCTCCTCATCAAAATAAGGATCGCTGCACCAGACCTCATATATGTTCTTGTAATCCATGTTCTTTCCCCTTCCTTTCTGTTATCTAAACGTCCTTGTAACCTATCCGGCCTTTTCATCCGGCCCTTTGCACTGGCAGCCCGGCAAAGCAGCTGACCTTTCATAGCATATTATACCGCTTAGATAAAATATTACAATACATAAATTGCAGATCTGCGCATAGCAAGCAAAAAAGTGTAACAGTTCAGGCAAGCTGACCTGTTACCTGCAAAAATCCATTGAAAATCGCTCCGCGATGGGATTTTTGCACTCCTGAATCATGTTCTTACGGTCTTTGCAGCAGAGTGCAAAGACCTGCCTGAACTGTTACAAAAAAGTGTCGGTTAATCTCTCCAGTCCTTTTCCTGCTCTAAGATCGTGCCTGTATTGGCGTCGATCTTAAATTCATATTCGTAATTCCCCTTGACAACCTCGATCTCATAAACCGCTTGCCCATCGTCAACATCGTATTCTGCTTTGTATACGGTTGCGCCAGGAACCGCGTCCAGTGCGATCTGTTTTGCCTTTTCCATATCGATCTTCCCATTCTGGCTGCCGGTTGAAGCTGTCTGCGTAAGCTTCCATTTGTACTCCAAAAGCGCCCCAGTCCTTGCGTGAAATTCCAGCGTATAGCGTTTATTGCCAGCTGTCATTTTTACCTTATAGATGTCAATGCCATCGTCCACCTTTTGGGAAATAGCTGTGATCGTGCCTTTTTTTACCTGGTTAAGAGCAAGCTGGCGGCATTTATCTTTGCTGATCACAGCGCGGCTGCTGCTTGGGCTGACTGTTGTTTTTTCCCAGCCATATTCCAGCATTTTTCCGTCGGAAGCCCGGTAAGTAATGTCATACTTTTTCGAACCCTTCACCAGTTCCACCTCATATACCTGCTCGCCATTCTCACGATCTGCGTCTACGCCGGTAACGACCGCATTTGGAACCTTCTGCAGCGCCTTTTGCCTTGCCTGATTCGCGCTGGATAGCTTTGCCGCCCATACTCCGTCCGCTGCCGCCAGGCCGCCCGTCATAATAAATCCTGCTGCTAATAATACCGCTGTTGTTTTCTTTCCTGCTTTCATATTATTTTCCTCCTATATTTTACCTTTCATCCAGCGTTTCTGCTTCCCAGCTTCGGAAAGCGCCGCTGTATGCATCGATTTCAAACTCATATTCCATGCCATCATAAATGATCTTGCCCTCATATTCTATGCGGCCGTCGTCAAGGTCAGTCCCAAATTCAAAAATATCACGCTCCGAGGCTCCCGGCACCTGTGCAAGCGCCAGCTTTTTCGCCTTTTCCGCTGATATTTTGCTGTCTCCCGACGCAGGCGGAGAGATATCCTCCGCTTCATGATCAAAGCTTATCACCTCTCCGGTGAACGCGTCGATCTCATAATCATACTCCTTGCCATCCTCTGTATAAAACTCAACCTCATAAAACTGTCTGCCGTCATCCGCATCCAAAGCGCTTTTTATAAACGCAGCCTGCCCGCTTGTCAGTCCTGCATATGCCAATGCCCGCGCCTGCGCTTCCTTTTCCGAAAGCATTACAGTGCCTGCGCCTTCTGCCGCCGCTCCATCATCCGGCACACCCACGCCTGATACCGTGTTCCCATTGTCCGCAATAGTTCCGTCATCCGGTGCATCCATGCCTTCTGCCGCCGTTTCACCGCTATCCGACGCAATCACAACTCCTGTCAACGCGTCAATATCATACGCGTACTCCTCGTCTTGTGCCGTAAACTCTACCCGGTAATAATCCTGTTCGCCGCGCTGTAACATATCCACTGATGTAAATTTAGCCTGCGACGCAGATATTCCAGCTGCCTCCAGCGCCACGCTTTTTGCTGTGGACGCACCGATATACGTCAGCTTGCTCTCCTGCCCGGCGCAGCCGCTAAGCAGCATTACCGCCAGTCCAGCCGCGCAGAGGATATTTTTTCGCTTCATGAAATTACTCCTTCCTTGCTTCTAAAACAGATTTTAGTGTGCAACTATGAAACGTACATGAAATTTTGAAATTTTTTTCTGGTTAAAAATACAAGATCTCAGGCAGATGCAATGTAAATGTACATCCTCTGCCTGGCTCGCTCGCAAGCGTCATATACCCTCCATGGAGCTGCGCGATCTGGCGTACCATCGGAAGTCCGAGCCCGGCTCCCAGATCCCCGCTGCGCGCACTGTCCACCTGATAAAACCGCTGCCAAATCTTTTCCTGATGCTCGGCTGCGATCCCATCGCCATCGTCTGTTACCTGCAGCAGCACCTCCTGTTTACAACGCTGCACGGACAGCCATACGCGGCCGTCTGTCCGTCCATATTTCAGCGCATTTTCTACAAGATTAATGACCAGACGGGAAAGCAGCGCGGGATTCGCCTGTACACAGATACGGTCTGTGCCGCAGCTCAGCTCCATATCTGTCCCATTTGCTCCGGTTACAAGCACACGTCCTGTATCATATGCCTGTTCCCGGCACAGACCGCGCAGAAACCCGCGCAGCTCCACACGCTCCATCCCAGCCTGCTCCGTCCCCTGCTCCAGTCTTGTCATACTAAGCAGCTGTGAGATCACCACCGACATTTTTTCCGCCTGTCGTTTTATCATGTCCAGCGTTTCCTGCCTGTCCTCCTCTGTCTCATCGTATTTCAACGCATAGTCGCAAGCTCCTTTGATAATCGACACTGGGGTACGCAGCTCATGGGAGGCGTCCGCCGTAAACTGCTTTTCCGCTTCAAATGAGCGTTCCAGCCGCTCGAACAAATGGTCAAACTCGCTGCCAAGCCGTGAAAATTCATCCTGTCCAGGCGCAAGCCCGATACGTCTGGACAGGTCGCGCGCTTCGTTGATCGCCGCCGCTGTAGCGTTGATGCTGTCCAGCGGGCGAAAGGCCCTGCGGATGATCCAATAGCTCCCGGCCGCGGCCAGCGCCATAAAAACAGGAAGCACAATCATCGCGACCTTTAGCAAGTTATACGTGGACCTGCTGTTTTCCGGCGCTTCTACCAACCCCCGTATCCAGACGCCATTTTCCCAGTCTGCAGCCAGCCACAGATCCAGCAGCAAATAGCGTACCTCCCCGGCATCTACCATACGCACTACCCCGTTTCGAAACGGTTCGCTGGAAGCCGCAGATGCAAACGATACCGGAAGCTGCCCCGCCAGCAGCGCCTCCTTCTTGCTGTAAATAAACGTCGATACTCCGTTATGATAAAATCGAAAGCCACTGTCCATCTGCGGCTTGCCCTGCTCCATACGAACCTGTCCCAGATTGTTCCTTACCACATCCTCCAGCTGGCCAGCTGCCGTTCGGACAGCTACGCTGCTGCTGATAGCAATCATAAAAACAACAAGCAGCACGGCCAGGAACGCTGTCAAGAGCGTCATCCATGCCGCAATTTTAGCCTTGACTGTTTTCATAAGCCTTCTCCCGGCACATCGGCGCGCAGCACCCAGCCCACGCCGCGTACCGTATGGATCAGCTTTACCTCATGGCCATGATCGATCTTCTTGCGCAGGCGACTGATATAGACGTCCATATTATTCGAGCTGCCCGTATATTCATAATTCCATATCTGGTTTTCCAGCTGTTCTCTGGATAATACGATCCCTTGGTTGCGTATCATATATTCTAAAATAGTAAATTCCTTTGGGATCAGCGGAATTTCCACCCCGCCCCGCATAGCCGTCCTCCGGCCGCTGTCCACAACCAAGTCTGCGATCACGAACGCATTGCTGCGGCTGCCAGCCCGCTTACGCGTCATCGCCCGTATCCGCGCCAGCAGCTCGTCAAAATCAAACGGCTTGACCAGATAATCGTCTGCTCCCAGATCCAATCCCTTCACACGGTCTGCCACAGCGTCCAGTGCCGTTAAAAACAACACCGGCGTATCCACCCCCTGCTCCCGCAGCTGCCGCAGCAGGCCGTATCCGTCCAGCTTCGGCATCATCACATCCAATAAAATCGCGTCGTATTCTGCTCCAAGCAGGAAATCCTGCGCTTCCTCACCGTTAAAGCAGCCGTCCACGCTATACCCCGCTTTTTTTAACGTCTTTACGATTAAGCGGTTCATATCCCTTGCATCTTCTACCACTAATATTCTCAAGATCAGCCTCTCCCTTCCTGTATCCTTTTTTATCGTACATAAACAGACCGCAATACTATTATACGTAGAACAAGGCCGGTTTATCAAGAGGCTAATCCATTACGATCTGATCTACCGTTACAAATTCATACCCGTCCTCCAGCAGCTTATCGACAATGCTAAGAGCCGCCCGCACCGATGTCGGATATTCATCGTGCATCAGGATAATACTGTTTTCCTCGATTTCCCGGTAGACGGTCGTGCAGATCTTGGATTCGTTTTGGCACGCCCAATCCATTGTATCGATCGTCCACAAAACCGAGATCATTTCTATCTGCCTTTCCAGCTTGCTCGACCCGCTCCCAAACGGCGGACGCAAAAAACACGGTTCTTCCCCCGTGTATTTTTCAATCACCTCATTTGCCTTTTTTATTTCCTCTTTTGCCGCAGATTCAGTCATGTGCCGGATATCTACATGATTATACGTATGATTGCCGATCAGATGGCCTTCCTTTACCATACGCTCCATCACCTCTGGCTGCTGCTCCGCCTGCTTGCCAATCACAAAAAACGTCGCCTTTACGTTCCGCTCGGCAAGGCCGTCCAAAAGCATTGGCGTATATTCGCTGTCCGGCCCATCGTCAAACGTCAGGGCAACTTTTTTCTTTTCCACAGGCCCGTTTTGCGCCGGGCCTGCGGAGCTATCTGACATAGGCGTACCGTCCTGTCCAGCGCTGCCGTCTGGCAGCAGTTTTTCCTCCGCGTCTGCGCTGCCGCCGGTCTTTGCCGCCGCTTCTTTACGGCCGGACAATGCCGTTTCTCCGCGGCTGGCGCTGCTGCCCGATGATGCTGCTTCCTTCTGGCCAATACTGTATCCTGACGACGCTGCTTCATCCGGCGGCACGTCTGTTATCGTAAGAAGCTTTGCCACTCCCAGAAAAAACAAAACGACGGTAACTGAAAGAGCAATTCCGAAACGGTTTTTTTTCGCTTTCATCCCAAAGCTCCCGTATATCCTTCTTTTACTCTATTGTATTCAGCTGCTTCCTAATTTAATCCACAGATTCATTTTCTATCCAGCTATTGCTTTCTGACTGCCTTAAGCTCTTCCCCAGAAAGCAGGATGCATATCGTATCCCCGCTGCCGACCTGGTCTGCCAGAATGATCTTGGCGGCAAGCGTCTCAACCGTTTTCTGCAGATACCGCTTGAGCGGCCTTGCCCCGTATACCGGATCATAGCCGTTTGTCACGATAAACTGCTCTGCTTCTGGCGTCAGCTCTACAGACAGGCCGCGGTCAGAAAGCCGCTTGTTCAAATCCGCCATCAGCAGCCGGATAATACTGCCGATATCTGTTTTCGTCAATGGCTTGAACAAAATGATCTCATCCAGCCGGTTTAAAAACTCCGGACGGAATCCAGCGCGCAGCTCCTGCATTACGGCCTGCTCGCATTCCGGCCGAATATCCCCCGATTCATCAATCCCTTCTAAAAGGTGTGCAGAACCGATATTGGAGGTCATAATCAGTATCGTATTTTTAAAATCTACCGTCCGCCCCTGAGAATCCGTAATACGCCCATCGTCCAATACCTGCAATAACACATTAAACACATCCGGATGCGCCTTTTCAATCTCGTCAAACAATACGACAGAATAAGGCTTCCTGCGCACCGCCTCGGTCAGCTGTCCGCCCTCCTCGTAGCCTACATATCCCGGAGGCGCTCCGATCAGGCGTGACACCGAATATTTCTCCATATACTCGCTCATATCCAGACGCACCATATTATTCGCATCGTCAAACAGGCTTTCCGCCAGCGCCTTCGCCAGCTCGGTCTTTCCCACGCCGGTAGGCCCAAGGAATAAAAACGATCCGATCGGCTTGGACGGGTCTTTGATCCCAGCCTTGGAACGAATGATCGCCTCGGTCACCTTCGTCACACCTTCGTCCTGGCCGATCACCCTTTGATGCAGCTCTTGATCTAAATGCAGCGTCTTTTGCCGCTCACCTTCGGTCAGCTTTGCAACCGGAATGCCTGTCCAGCGGGAAATAATCCTTGCTATCTCCTCCTCACTGACATTTTCATGCATCAAGGACAGATCTTCATTTTTCAGCTTCTCCTCTTCGATTTCCAACTGCTTTTGTATTTGCGGCAGCTTTCCGTACTGCAGCTCCGCCGCTTTATTCAAATCATACTGCTGCTGCGCCTGTGCAATTTCTTTTTTTACATTTTCCAGCTCTTCACGCAGCTTTTGTACCTTTTCGATCAGTGTCTTTTCGTTGTCCCACTGTGCCTTTTTTGTCTGGAACACACTGTTTAATTCCGCCAGCTCCTTTTGCAGATGCTCCAACCGCTCTCTGCTCAAATGGTCAGATTCTTTTTTCAGCGCCGTTTCTTCTATTTGAAGCTGCATCACACGGCGATTCAATTCGTCCAGCTCCGTCGGCATGGAATCCAGCTCGGTCTTGATCAGCGCGCACGCCTCATCCACCAAGTCAATCGCCTTGTCCGGCAAAAACCGGTCTGAAATATAGCGATTGGAAAGCACCGCCGCGGAAACAAGCGCACTGTCTGTAATTTTTACGCCATGGAAAACCTCATAGCGCTCCTTTAATCCCCTTAAAATAGAGATCGTTTCCTCAACAGTCGGCTCATCGACCATTACCGGCTGAAACCGCCGTTCCAGCGCCGCGTCTTTTTCAATATATTCCCGGTACTCATCCAGCGTCGTCGCACCGATACAGTGCAGCTCTCCTCTGGCAAGCATCGGCTTTAGCATATTTCCTGCATCCAGCGCACCATCGGTCTTACCCGCGCCCACAATCGTATGCAGCTCGTCAATAAACAAGATGATCTGTCCGCTGCTTTTTCGCACTTCGTCCAATACTGCCTTTAACCGTTCCTCAAATTCCCCACGGTATTTCGCTCCTGCCACCAGCGCGCCCATATCCAGCGCAAACAGCTTCTTGTCCTTTAAGCCCTCTGGAACATCCCCGCGTACGATCCGCTGCGCCAGCCCTTCGATAACCGCCGTCTTGCCGACACCCGGCTCACCGATCAGTACCGGATTGTTTTTCGTCTTACGCGATAAAATACGCACTACATTTCGTATCTCATTATCCCGCCCAATGACCGGATCTGCTTTCTGCGCACGGGCACGCTCTACCATATCGTACCCATATTTTTCCAGCGTATCATACGTCGCTTCCGGATTATCGGAGGTCACACGCTGATTGCCCCGTACCGTAGAAAGCGCCTGCAAAAACCGCTCCTTAGTAATACCATATTCTTTAAAGATATCCTTCATCGCCGGATTCGGATATTTCAGCAGGCTCAAAAACAAATGCTCAACCGACACATACTCGTCGCCCATCTGGCGCGCCTCATCCTCTGCGCTGATCAATGCCTGATTCAAATTCTTTCCTATATAGATCTGTCCGCCGGACACCTTTACCCGCGCCTTTAAATGACGAACGGCATTGTCCAGAAAGTGTTCTTTTTGAATTTCCATTTTTTCAATCAGCTTCAAGATCAAGCCATCCGGCTGCTGCACCAGCGCTACAAGCAGATGCTCCTGCTCGATCTCCTGATTGCCGTATTCATATGCAAGCTTTTCGCAGTCGTTGACTGCTTCGATAGATTTTTGTGTGAATTTCTGAATATTCATAACGTTGCCTCCTTTTTGAAAAGGTCACCTTGGCGACCCGAAATAGGGACTTTGTTGTCTGAATGCAATATAGCACGAATTGTTAGCCACGTCAAGGGGCGAGTGCTAATTTTCAGAAAATTCCTTCCGTCCTTTTACGAAACGAATGTCTATGAAAAAAATACGATATAAATCACAACTGCATACATAAACAACGCTGTCAGAATGGTTAGAATAAATCCATTTCTATCTCCGTTATTCTTATACTCAACAACAACAGAAACAGGGTATCAATGGTCGGTGCAGAAAAAGTTTTAAAATAAATATAAAAATAACGGTGCCGCAAGAAACTTATCGAATTCCGGATCAGTCTGCGGATCAATGACTTCTCCCGCCAGTTCTCTTTCAAATATATCCATCTGTCTGCACCCCTTATCTAATGAAATTCGTAAATGTTACATCTTCGTACTCAGGCTTGGTAATCCCTGCGTTTTCAGCAGCTTCCCCAGCTTTCAGCAGATATGCCATGTTTGCGCCGAGCGTACGCATGGTCTGCAAGCCTTCCTCGTCCTGTTTGGCTTCTTCAGCTATAAAGCCGTGGATCTGATTCCAGTACTGGGAAGATACCATATGCATATTTGTCATCAGAAGATACTGATTCAACCGTTCAAAGGCAGCCGTTGCACCGCCTCTGCGGATGCTGCCGCTTCCAGCAGCGCAACATCCGTACACCCATGTTCATTCGGGCTGCCATTGATTAAAAGTACCTTTTTTATCATGTCTGGCCTCCATTATATTTTTTAAACCACGTCTCCGGCTTTCTGTTTCCCATTCTGTGCCATAACACCTGCAAGGGCGTGCGGGACATACAATTCCTCCAAATAATCCGTTTCTTTCTGTGTAAGTTCCAGCCCCACGGCTTTGACCGCTCCGTCAATGTTGGACTTCTTCGTCACTCCCATAACGGGAGCCGTAACCTTCCTAAGCAGCCATGCAAGGGAAATCTCCGTCATGAGTACATTTTTACTTTCTGCCAGTTCCTTAACCCTTTCGATAATACCTGCATCCGCATCCTGCGACTTGTCATATTTGAACCTCGCATACGCATCCAGTTCGAGCCGTTTTGTCGTTTCACTAGACGGCCGGCAGAGTCTGCCGGAAGCCAAAGGGCTGTACGGAGTCAATGCAATACCCTGATCTTCGCAGAACGGTATCATCTCCCGTTCCTCCTCACGGGCAATCAGATTGTAATGTCCCTGAACAGAGATAAATTCAGCAAAACCGTTCTCCCTTGCATAAAAGTTTGCCTTGGCAAGCTGCCACGCATAGCAGTTGGAAATGCCGACATATCTTGTCTTTCCTGCTTTCACTGCGTTATTCAGTCCCTCGATGATTTCCTCCATTGGTGTGTGATAATCCCACATGTGGTAGATATAGAGGTCAACATAATCCAGTCCAAGGCGTTTTAAGCTCCTGTCGAGACAGTCCGCCACATGCGCCTGTCCAGACACATTTCTGTCAAGTTCCTCCTGCGACCTCGGCAGGAATTTTGTCGCAGCAATATAATCATCACGCTTTGCAAAATCCTTGAGAGCCTTGCCGAGAAAGAGCCGGAGACATCTGGCACAAAACCGATGTCCCGGCTGTTTTACACCATTTCGCCACTTTAAGAAGTCTTTGCCATCGCATACGCAATCATGTTCGGATTAAAAGAAAGATATGTCCATCAGGACACAGTGGCCAGGTTTGTTGATCCATCCGGCTTCTGTGTGCATACAAGGCTTACCGGATTCGGAGGAGATAAGCATTTCCTTTCTTTAATCTATTGGATCGATTTCCCAAGCTCATAGGCTTTTTGCAGTTCAGGTTTCCCCTTAATATCGCCCACGCTTCCATTCCCTCCGGCAAGCACGACCACATCGCATTCTTTCACTGCCGGGTATATTTTGTCCATGTCATCCTTTTGGACACACGGACATTCCCTGCTGCTGTGTCCGCCGAAACATCCCTTGCAGCCATGAATATCCATGCTGTCCAGAAAGAATTCCGCAACCGAATTTCCCGCTTCTTCCGCGCCCCTGGTAAATTCCGCAGCCAGGGCTGCTGTATTTCCTGTCCTCCTGGGGCTTCCATTTAAAATTACAACCCTCATTCCCATATCTTCCTCCTAAATCGCATCAGCCAGAGCCGCCGCCCTTTTACAGCCGTCCGTTTTGTCAATATCACCCACATTCAGCACGCCGGGGATCAGAACCTCGCCTACCATCTTCCATTTGTTCAGGGCACACATACGCTCCATCGGGATACGCACCCCATCCATGACCGACATATCTTCCTCCTCACAGCAGGTGATCAGCGCGCATTCCTTGCCTGCAATATCTTTTCCGCCTACGACAAAGGAAAATATCCGGTCAATGACGCCCTTGATCTGCGCCGGGATGGAATACCAGTAGACCGGCATCGTAAACACAATGGCATCCGCCTCCAGGATTGCCGGTGCTATCGTATTGAAGTCATCATCAAAGGTACAGGCCTTCCCTGTGGAATAGCAGGTTTCGCAGGCATGGCATCCGCCTACTTTTTTCATGGCGGCATCAAACCTGGTAACTGTATGCCCCTTCCCCTCCGCCGCTTTGATAAAAGCCTCCGTCATGGCAAAACTATTACCATTTTTACGCGGGCTTCCTGTAATAACAACAATTTTCTTACTCATACAACGATTCCTCCTCTATTCTTCCTTCTTGCTTTTTTATAATAAGCCGGCTTATACTTTGACCCGGCTTTCGTAACCCTTTCAGCCATTCTGTCACCTGCTCCCTGCAATATGATATATCGCCGCATCAGATCGATTATGCCCCAAAACAATATCAGGCTAAATAAAGCTCCCACTGCATCTGATATCGTCCCTGCATAAAAAATATATCGTATATCCAGAAACAACGGCGGAACGCAAAGGCATATCATATATACAATTTTACGAAACAGTGACAATGGAAGTGCATATTTGACCTTAGCTCCTTCAGAAAAAATCCCACAAACACCTCTGGCAATACCTGCATTGTAATTCCCAATACCCCGATATATACTCCACACAATAAAAACACATAAAGAAAAACCTGCCTGGGCACAGGCGTACTGGAATAATCCTGCTGCGCAAAAAGCAGACTACGTAAACACAAGTACAGCATTGTGAAATAACAGTTCCCCATTCTGCTCATGCAACTCCCATACCGCATCCAAAAATCAAGATAGGATCAAGAACCACATTTACCACAGCGCCAAGCACCACAGAAACCCTTCCCTGCCTTGCAAACCCCTGCGCCAGAATAAACTGGTTCAACCCACATCCAAGAAGTGATGCAAAAGTCCCGCAGGCATATATTGTAAACAAGTTTCTGCATAAGGGTACATATCTCTGCTGCTGCCCAGCAAGTATAATATTTTTTCACGGTTCAGTAAAAGCAGCGGGGTTACTATCGCCGATATAACTAAAATCATAAAAAAGGAGTTACCAATAATCGCCCGCGCCCTGTGTTCCTCTTTCTGACCAAGGCTTATGCTCATATAAGAAGCCCCTCCAAGCCCTACCATAAACGCAAATGCTGTCAATGCCGGCGCACAAACGCCAATACCGGCAAGAGAAAGACTTCCTGTGTACGGCCAATTTCTTCCTCACCCGTCAGGCTTGCCTGTTCAAATCCTTTTACAAAGGTTTTCAGGCCAGGCGCATACTGACCAGAAAATCGCTGCCGCACTCCTGCCGGATGCCGGAAAATATGTACAGAAGACAGTGCCGGAAGATTGGGGTTATTGTTTCGTCTTTCAGACCGCCTCCCGGAAGATGGTGCTGCCCGCCGCCAATCGGCGCCATACAAAACCTATTCCTAATGGTCAGTCTGCCAATCTGGAGCGGCTTTCCTAAATACTCATAGTTCTGCATGTCTGTGCCTCCTTTACCTGCAGGATTGACTTTTCCTGCTGTTGATATTATAATTATAGCGAGAATGAAACAGAAAACAAGTACGCACCTATAAGTGCGATACTAACATAAAAGTTATATACTTACCTAAAGGAGAGTGAAAGAAATGGGCGAACGCTGTATATCACAAGAATGCCTGGAAACAACAGGTTTCAGCTACACATTATCCCTCATCAATGGGAAATACAAAATGACAATTCTTTATACGCTTATGGAATTTGGCATCGTCCGCTTTAATGAAATGAAAAAGTATATTGGCGAGATCTCTTTCAAAACGCTAAGCTCTACATTAAAAGAATTAGAGGCAGACCAGTTGGTAAACAGAAAAGAATACCCGCAGATTCCGCCAAAGGTCGAATACAGCCTTACAGAACGTGGAAAGTCACTCATTCCCATATTAGATGGCATGTGCGAATGGGGAGATAAAAACAGGCTTCCATAGATTTCTATCGTTAAAAAATGCACCCAAACTCATGCTTGGGTGCATTGTATCAGCTTCTATCCACTCACCATTTTCTGGAACACATATCTGTGCCAATCCTTTCTTTCTTACAAATTTTTTATATCATCGCTATTCAATAAAGCGCGATTAACACTATCCAGATGCGTCGCAATCACAAGTATAACACCCACATCTGCGAAAATTGCCGGATACATATTCTCAATGCCCACAGCCCCTAACGCAAGACAGGCAAACTTTACAACAAGCGCCATCACAATATTCTGATAGACAATCCGCAGACACTTCCTTGAAATCTTGATGGCTTTTGCAATTTTGACCGGGTTATCATCCATCAGTACAATATCTGCCGCTTCGATTGCCGCATCGGAACCCATTGCCCCCATAGCGATACCAATATCCGCTCTGGAAAGAACCGGGGCGTCATTGATACCGTCACCCACAAAGGCCAGCTTTGCCTTGCCCAGCTTCACCCGCAGAAGTTCTTCCACTTTTTCAACCTTATCTGCTACAGAAGTTCGCTGTAAACCTCGTCAATCCCAAGAGAGGAAGCAACCTGATGTCGGAGATCACGATATGTCCTGCATATTTCCCATTATATCCGAAAGACATCTGCCATAGGCTTTCCATCTATATTGATTTACAGGAAGTGTCCGGTAATCCGCCTGAATTATTAAACGGCAGCAATCTCTTCGAAACGATATTGCCAAAAAAATTTACCACGAATGACGCTCCTGTTTTTCTTGCCGGAAATGAACAGACAGAAAGCATATTTTCAGCTTTTTAACCAGCCGGAAAAATTAAAACTGCTTTATCAGAAAATAAAAACGATAGAGCTGCTTCTTTATCTTGGCAAAACAGAACTGATCTCCAGCCGGCGGTTATCTGGATATAAAACTGAGCAGATCTGCGTCGTCCGGAAAATCCACGAACAGCTAAACCAATATTACGATGCATGGCTACAGTATAACAATGTGTACGAAGAATGGGCAAAAGCGCACGGGCTGTCCGTCAACTGCCTGTTAGTATTGTGTGCAATTTGTGATAGCGGTGACGGCTGCACACAGAAAAAAATCAGCCAGCAGTGGCTCATACCCAAACAGACAATCAACATGGTCTCCAAAGATTTGCAGCGCAAAGGGTTCGTAAAATTTTCCCCGCTGCCGGAGGATAAAAGAAATAAAGTCATCCGTTTTACAAAGGAAGGAAAAGAATACGCAGATACTATTGTGAACGCACTGCGGAAGGCAGAACTGTCTGTCATAGAAGAAATCGGTGTGGAACATATGCGGCAGCTAAACGAAAATATGGCTTTATTTGCGAAGCTTTTCGTCAAAGCAGGAGGCATAAATGGCAATGAAGCAAAACCGTGATATCAAGATTTTCTTTCAATACGTCATCCCGTCCGTATTGTCTTTTGCTCTGTCGGGAGTCTACGCGATTGTAGACGGTTTCTTTATTGGGAACAGCATATGCGATCTGGGGCTTTCAGCCGCTAATATCGCTTATCCAGTCGTTGGCGTAATCCAGGCGCTCGGCATGGGAACCGGAATGGGCGGTGCGATTTACTATTCCGGTATTGTCCGGCGGACAGATCATGATCTGGTGGAGCACGGTTTTTGCACGGATTCTATCGGCAATGTCAGCAGTTCTCCTGAAGCAGTATGTGGATAAAAAAGGAATGCCATGAAATCAGCTGCGGTTTCTGCTCATCTGGATAAACAGGAGCACTATCTTACCATTAAAATCCTTTGCTTTCACGAATAGCAGAACCGCCAAAGCCATCGTATACCACCACCATCTAGTAGCCATCATCTGTTTTTCTCAACATCCTGCCAGTTGGAGTTGCTCAGGATTTCTGCATTTTCGCCTGTAAGTGCTTTGCCAGCTTCTTCATCTCCCTGTAGCTGGTAAAGCATCCACGCGTCATATAGCCGTCAGTCTTCACCTGCATTTCCTCATGCTCTGCCCCTGCAACCCTTGCACGTAGTTTAAACACATTGTCCGGCATGGCATCATAATTCTCAACCAGCGATGAAAGCGGGGCAACACCAAGCCACTCTGTGGCTGCGTCAGTTGCACCGGTATCGTCAGATGTTCCGGCAGCGGCAGTCATAAACCACGGAATAGATACTTTCGAGGCATCATACCCGCCCCACATCCGCGCGAGGTAAGAATGCGCTGCACTGCCTGTAAAAATTGTTTTATACCGACCACTGTTCTCACATTCCGTTACCGCTCTGACCGCACCCACACCGCCTTGTGAATATCCGGCAATTCCAATATTTTGAACATCAATTTTTTCATAAAACAGGCTGTCGGAATTTTGATTCTGCTCCAACATATAGTCCAAAGTCAGTGAAGTTGATATTCCTGTTCCCGTTTGTCTGTCATCATTACCGGCTACGACAAATCCCCACGAAGCAAGCCTTTCAAAGTATGGTTCGTAATTTAACGCTGCCGTATTGCTGCCATTCACGACAACAATCAGCGGATACCTGTTCTGCCTGTCGTCCATTTCAGAGGGATACCAGATACGGATATTCCCTATTGTCTTATCCTCGAATTTTACTGCCATGCCGGATACTTCATAAGCTCCAAGTCCCGCATACTTTTTCTCTAATTTCGAATCCGGCTGGAACTGCGTGTAATAATCTTTCTCAAGCCAGAGCTTTTGAGAATCAATGTAGTTTTTTATCAGCAAGAAGCCAACTACAAACGCAATCAAAACGATCATTCCCAAAATCACAAGTCCCGCTATTTTCAAGATTTTTGTCATCAATCAATTTCCCTCCGCTTGACAAAATGATTCGCTTTCTCTATAATTCTTTTGGAACAAGCGTCATAATTCAATACACTTGTTTCACACAGGCACTATTATAATGATAGTCAAACTAAGTGTCAATGCGAATCAGGCAAAAAGCTGCTGCTATCATGCTATGCGGTACAGAAAGGGGGATTTTGTTCCATTATGAAGAAAAATCAAACGGCATTTATGAAACTATGCCTTGCGGACGCGCGAATCAAACTGATGAAAACCCAGGATTTTTATAACATCAATGTAAACTCGATTTGCAGGGAAGCCGACATCGGCAGGACTACTTTTTACAGGTATTTTGAAAACAAAAACAGCAAAGAGGAAATGCTTCTTTTTAAAATAAAATACGAGTGGGAGCAGTATTCTGACAGGCACGAAAATGACGTGCAGGGAAAGAAGCCTGATCTGACAGAATTTATATATGACAGCCGGAATCTGTTTTCGATGTTTTATCAAAATAACCTTATTTCTGTCATTATGCGTGCGCTTGAGGATTTGATACCGTCGGGGGAAACATACGATAAACAGGCTTCGTATCTTATGTCCTTTTTTATCTATGGATATTTCGGAATCATTTATCAATGGATAAAATATAACTTTGATGAAACGCCTGAACAGATACAAAAGCATATTAACGATACTATCGCCTTAGCTCAAAACTCATAAAGGCAGACAAGGCATATTCATCTCCACGGTCAAAATATGCTCCCATAGTCATTCTTTCTCCGAAAAAAACAGCGTATCCTGTTCGTCACTTATCTATATAATATCATGGATGGTATTTTCGTAGGTCAGAGAGTTGGTTCTGCTGCCCCATTTCATCCGTAAACATGGAAATCTCAGGATTCGGCGTTTTACGATACAGCCTGTGCTGATCAGAAAAATCTGCAAGCGCGGCGCTCCCGAAGCAGTCACACAGCTTACTACCCCGGTCACAGCTCTGTGTTATAACCTTGTTCTTGCCGGTCTTGTAGGCGATATCGGGGTATCCACCTACAGCGTCCTAAGTTTTATCTATTCTCTGGCAAATGCAGTTCTTTCCGGTGTGGCACAGGGATTA
>CAJUIL010000036.1 GCA_910586225.1 uncultured Eubacterium sp.
GCCGAAAGGCTGCAGGTGAGGAAAGTCCGGGCTTCACAGGGCAGGATGCCGGATAACGTCCGGTGGAGGCGACTCCCAGGAAAGTGCAACAGAAATATACCGCCTATCCGGTGCGCCGCAGCGTATCAGCTTGTCTGAGCGCTGCGGCGTGCCGGATGGGTAAGGGTGGAAGGGTGGTGTAAGAGACTACCGCCTTTCTGGTAACAGAAAGGGCATATGTAAACCCCATCCGAAGCAAGACCGAGCAGAAGCGTTGACGTGGCCCGCCAGCTTCAGGTAGGTCGCTTGAGGCGGCTGGTAACAGCCGTCCTAGACAGATGATCATTCCAGACATAACCCGGCTTACAGTCCTGCTTGCTGTTTTGCTCCGAAAGCTTTTTGTGTATTAACAAAATATAAACATTCTCAATTTTTTCTGAAAACATCTTTCATCCCATTGACAGAAAAAAGTTTCGAATATACCATATATAAATAAAGGATAAAGGGAAAGCAGGACTTCTGCCATAAGCGGCTGATCTGGCGGATGGTGTGCCGTACGCTCATGCCAAAGCGTCAGGATTTGCGTGCGGCAGCAGGCTATATAGGGATTAGGAGAGTGTGGGAATATGAATGGTTTTCGGCAACGGATGACAAAATTTATGTATGGCAGGTACGGCAACGACCAGCTTTCAAGGCTGTATCTGGGACTGGCGCTGGCCTGTCTTGTGATGAATTTATTTACGGATCTGACCGCGTTTTATTTGGCGGGCATTGCGCTGCTCATTTACGGGATCTACCGTTCGTTTTCAAAGGATATCGCAAGGATGTCTGCGCAGAACCAGAAATATCTGAACTGGCGGTATCAGAGGCTTGTAAAATTCAACAATACGAAAAAGCATTGGGCACAGCGCAAGGAATACCGCTTTTATCAGTGCCCTGGCTGCAGGCAGAAAGTACGTGTGCCAAGGGGCAGGGGAAAGATCGCGATCACCTGTCCGAAATGCCATGCAGAATTTATAAAAAAGAGCTAAGAGACTATGTTTGGATATATTAATGTCAATCGGGAAAAACTGAATCCAGCGGACCGCCAGATGTATCAGTCTTATTATTGCGGCTTGTGCCAGAAGCTTAAGGAAAGTTTTGGCAGAAAGGGACAGGTATTGCTGAATTATGATATGACATTTTTAATCGTGCTGCTGACCGGGCTTTATGAGCTGGAGGATGTAAAGTCGGAATTTATCTGTGCCGTACATCCATCGAAAAAGCAGATCGCGCGGCAGAACGAAGCGACTGGTTACGCGGCGGCAATGAACGTTTTGCTTGGTACAAAAAATTTTGAGGATGACTGGAACGATCATCATTCCTATACAAAGAGAGCGCTTTCGCAAGTATTTAAAAAGGACTACGAACGCGTCGCAGCACATTATCCAAGACAGAGCAAGGCGATCCATCAGTATTTAGAGCGGCTGTCTTATGCGGAAAACAGCAGGGAACGCAATGTGGATGCGGTTGCCGGACTGACCGGGGAAATGCTGGGCGAGATTTTTGCCTGGAAGAACGATGATATCTGGGCGGAGGAGCTCCGCTGCATGGGCTTTTATATGGGCAAATTCATTTATCTGATGGACGCTTATGAGGATATCAGAAAAGATGGAAAAGATAAATGCTATAATGTATTTCATCTTATGCGGCAGGATATGGAACTGGATTTTGAGACATTTTCCAGATTGCTTTTGACAAGCATGATGTCGGAATGTGCAAAGTCCTTTGAGCGGCTGCCGATCCTGCTCCATGCGGAAATATGCAGGAATATTTTGTACTCCGGCGTTTGGACCAGATATGAATATCTACGTTTAAAAAGGCAGGCAAAAGAAGAAAAGAGAAACAGAGCCATGAGAAAAGAGGAAGCGGCAGGTCATGGGAAATCCATATGACACGCTGGGCGTAAGTCCCAGCGCAACGGATGAAGAGATAAAAAAAGCATATCGCGCGTTAAGCCGGAAATACCATCCGGATGCCAATGTCAACAACCCGAACCGGGAGCAGGCGGAGGAACGATTTAAAGAAATCCAGCAGGCGTATAACCAGATCATGCAGGAAAAGCAGCAGGGCGGCGGAAGCTTTACTGGCTTTGGTTCTGCGCGGTACGGCAGCTACGGGCATCAGACGCAGGAAGATCCGCAGATGAGGGCGGCAGCAAGCTATCTGGCAAATCGCTGCTACCAAGAGGCAATGAACGTGTTAAACAATATTGCGGACCACACTGCACGCTGGTATTATTACTGTGCGGTCGCGCACGCGGGGCTCGGCAATAACGTGACTGCCCGCGAATGCGCGGAGCAGGCAGTACGTCTGGAGCCAAGCAATATCGAATACCGCCAGCTGATGCAGCAGTTGAATTTCGGCGGCACCTGGTACAGCAGCATGGGTGAGGTTTACGGCAGGCCATATGAGAGCTTTAGCCGTTTTTGTATGTCTATGGTGTTTATGAATATGTGCTGTACCTGCTGCTGCATTTAGCATAACTGTGTCCGTCTGGCCTGTTGTTATTTTGGCGTGGCTGTCAGGACAGCTCTTTTGAGCGGTTTAGTAAAAAGACAGCGCACAGGGCGGTTAAGATCTGGCTTGCGAGCATACCATATAGGTACGCCCGTATCCCATGCAGCGGTACGAATAATAAGATAACGCTGATTCTGAGCAGGCAGCCAGCTAGATTCAATAGGAGT
This sequence comes from uncultured Eubacterium sp., assembly GCA_910586225.1. Lineage (GTDB taxonomy): Bacteria > Bacillota > Clostridia > Lachnospirales > Lachnospiraceae > Eubacterium_J. The sequence continues at coordinate 2,706 of CAJUIL010000036.1, forward strand.
GTTGCAGTCGGGTGCCCAAGTCCGTGCAGGATACTATTTAAGGTCGTGGAGAGGAACATAAATGGGCAGATAAAGCTGAGTGTGCGGATATAGATCCCAGCAAGCGTGTTGGCAAATAAGTACTGACCGATCAAGGAATAGGTCAGAAGGAAAAATAAAGTACTGGCAAATCCAAGAACTAGGCATGATTCTATGGTACGTCTGATCGTACGATGGATGAGCGCCTGGTTTTTTTGTGCTTTCGCCTGGGAGATGGACGGCAGCAGCATGACAGATACGGAATTAGTCAGCACAGACGGGAATAGTATCATCGGCATTGCCATTCCGGTCAGGATACCGAAAATGCTCAGCGCGTCTTCGTTGGAATAACCATAAGTCTTTAGACAGAGTGGGATCAAGATCGCTTCTGTGCTGTTGATCAGGTTGATAAATACCCGGTTGGCTGTCAGCGGGACAGAAAAGACAAAAATCCGATGCAGCCAGGCAGACAGCCGTTCGCTGCATTTTTTAAGCTGCACAACTGTCATGGAAAACAGCGCGCCCGCCAGCTCTCCGAACACGATGCCCCATACGGCCATTGCGGCGGTTACTGTGCGTCCCTGGCTTTCGCAGATGCGGTATATGATATAAACACATAGTACCCGGCAGACCTGCTCTAAAAGCTGTGAGATGGAAGGAACAGCTGTTTTCTGCAGGCCGTAATAATAACCGTTGATACAAGAATGAACGGCGGCCAGCGGCAGAGACAGCGAGATAATGCGCAGCAGCTCTGCGCAGCGCGGTTCATCAAGTATCGCCTCAGCCATAAAATCTGCGCCTGCATAAATAAACAACGTACAAAAAATAGACAGGGCGCCTGCCAGGATCAGTCCGGCATACAAGCATATTTGCGGGCAGCGGCCCGCTCCTGCAGCTTCCGCCGTATATTTGGAAACCGCGGTCTGCACGCCTGCTCCGCAGAAAGCGACGCCAAGCGCAAAAACCGGAAAGATCAGCTGATAAATTCCCATTCCTTCTGCACCAATCGTATGTGAAAGGAATATTCTATAGAAGAAGCCAATTATACGGCTGGCAAGTCCGGTGGCAGTAAGCAGGGCAGTACCAAGCAGTACGGGGTGGCTGGCGTATTTTTTCAGATTGGATAAGTTCGGCATAGGCGGATTCCTTACAGATTGCTATTGACTTATCACTATATATATGAATCTGAAAAGGGATTATGCGTTTCAGTTTCGAACGGCCGATGCCAGCCAGACAGGAGGAGATGTTATGATTTATCTGGATCATGCGGCGACTACGCCGATGGCGGAGCAGGTAGCAGCCAGTATGCAGCCATACTATGCGAAAGATTATGCGAATGCGTCGACGATCTATGAGTTTGGGGAAAAAAGCCGCAAGGCGGTGGAGCGTGCCAGAATGGTAATTGCGCACTCTCTTCATGCGCAGGCAGGTGAAATATATTTTACGGCAGGAGGAAGCGAATCGGACAACTGGGCGCTCAAGGGGACAGCGGAGGCGTATAAGGAGTATGGAAGGCATATTATTACGACGCAGATCGAGCACCACGCAGTTTTAAATACGTGCAGATATTTAGAGGAGCAAGGCTACGAGGTAACCTATCTGCCCGTGGATGAGCAAGGTTTCGTATGCCTGCAGCAGTTGGAAGAGGCGATCCGTCCGGATACGATACTTATTTCCGTTATGTTTGCCAACAATGAAATCGGTACACTGGAGCCGATCGCGCAGATTGGCAGGATTGCAAGGCGGCATGAGGTGCTGTTCCATACGGACGCGGTGCAGGCTTATGCGCAGATTCCCATCAACGTGGATTTTTACCATATTGACCTGCTTAGTGCAAGCGGGCATAAATTTTACGGGCCGAAGGGGACGGGATTTTTATATATCCGCGATGGGGTAAGAACGGCATCGTTTATCCATGGCGGAGGACAGGAGCAGGGAAAACGGGCAGGTACAGAAAATGTACCAGGCATAGCCGGGATCGGAAAAGCTGCGGAAATCGCGATGCGGGCGATGTCTGAGCGGATTTACCGCGAGACAAGGCTGCGCGACTGGATGATACGGGAAATCAGCCGCCGTATCCCAGGCGCCCATCTGAACGGGGACCGCTATGCAAGGCTGCCGAATAACGTTAATTTCAGCTTTGAGGGGATCGAGGGCGAGACGCTGCTTCTGCTGCTCGATGCAAAGGATATTTGTGCGTCTGCGGCATCGGCTTGTTCTACTGGTTCAGCAGAGCCGTCCCATGTGCTGACGGCGATAGGCAGACAGCCGGAGCTTGCATTTGGTACGCTGCGCATGACACTTGGAGAGGGTACAACATGGGAGGAGGTACGTACAGCGGTGGACGCCGTAGAGGAAAATGTGAGGCTGCTGCGCGAGGTGGCGCAGATGGAATAAATACAGCAGAAAAATGCAGATACTAAGACAGGCAAAAACCCGCAGGAGTTTGTGGTTGGACTGCGGGTTTTTGCTGAGTTTCATGTCAAAGCAGGTAATGGGAGTCGAACCCACCCTACCAGCTTGGGAAGCTGGTGTACTACCGATATACGATACCTGCATAACAAGTGTTGATTTAATTTGGTTAGCGCCGATAGATACATTATATCAGATAATGATTAGGATTTCAAGTAAAAAATTTCAAAAATTCAAATTTGTTCCATGAGGAAGGGTTGGCAGAAATCTTTAAAATCAGTAAAAATTGAGATTGAGACTGGCCGGAAAGTGTGTTATGATAGACCAATATAAAAACGCGGCAGCACAAGTATCAAAGCTGCGCGAAATAACAGCCCATCCGGGTTTGAGAGAACAGGAGAGAGTATTTATGCCGATTAAGATTCAGGATGCGCTTCCGGCGCGTGAAATTTTGGAAAATGAAAATATATTTGTAATGACGGAGTACCGTGCGATGCATCAGGATATCCGCCCGTTGAATGTGCTGATGCTGAATCTGATGCCGACAAAGATCGTCACGGAAACACAATTCCTGCGCAAGCTGTCAAATACACCGCTGCAGGTAGAAGTAGAATTTCTGCATATGGCGAGCCATATGTCCACCCATGTCGACCAGACGCATTTAAGTACATTTTATCAGGTATTTGAGCAGATTCAGGACAAAAAGTACGACGGGATGATCATTACTGGGGCGCCGCTGGATTTTGTGGAGTTCGAGGATGTGGATTATTGGGAAGAGCTAAAGCGGATCATGGAATGGACAAAGACGAACGTGCATTGTACGCTGCATTCCTGCTGGGGTTCCTTTGCGGGACTGTATTATCACCACGGAATCCGAAAAAGGGATCGCGTGCCAAAGCTGTCAGGCATTTATTCCCATCAGGTTGTAAAGAAAAATTCGCCTTTGTTCCGGGGATTTGACGATGTGTTCTATGCGCCGCATTCCAGGGCGACGGAAATTACAGCCAGCCAGATCGAAGCGGTACCGGAGCTTGAGCTTATGGCAGTATCAGACGAAGCCGGCGTCGCAATCGCAAAAACAGTTGACAGCAGGCAGTTTTTCATTACCTGCCATCCGGAATACGATTCGGATACACTAAAGCTGGAATACGAACGAGATTTGGACAAGGGGATGGAGCCGCTTCTTCCGGTCAACTATTTTCCGAATGACGATCCGTCGAAGCAGCCGATTGTAAACTGGAGGTCTACGGGGCAGCTGCTGTTGTCGAATTGGTTGAATTATTATGTTTATCAGAGTACGCCGTATAAGCTGTAGGGAATAGGATAAAAAGCTGAATTTGCATGGTTTGTGATGGTTTTGTATCATTAAGAAACTATTGTAAATTGGTATAGAATAATTCCGTTTATTGAAAAAATGGGATGAATTTTTTGCAGCATACTGTGTGGGGATATGCTATATTTAGAGCAACAAATAGGAACTTGTGGAGGTATTACTATGGTGGGAAGAATAGCAGGCCTTATATCTTGTGTTATGTGTGCGGTTCCTTTTTTAATGATTGCTGTTTACAATAAAGACAGTAAAGAGCCAATCAATTTTTGGAGTGGAGATACAACGTTAAAAGGAAAAATTAGAAATGTCAAAGATTATAATAGGGAGATGGCTTTATTTTATAAAAGATGTTCCATTACATTTCTTATTACCGGGATTGGTTTTATTGTTATACCTATTGTTGGAGCAATACTGATATGTTTTGACTGTACTTTGGGAATTTATCTTATGTACAAGAATTATAAAACGATTTTAAATTTGTATTCGTAAATGGGAATTTGGGGAGGAGCAGTACGTGAGAACGTATTAAGCAAGCCTGGATGGTAAGCGGTATCATGTGTTGGAAAAATGCTGTGTTCAAGTAGGACTCAGTAGTTGGCAAAGAATCAGCAGATAAACGGATATGAACTTTTTTCTGATATGCTGTATGGATGTAAGGATTTAAGAGTACAAAAACGAAGTTGGCACTATGTTGATAGGACGAACAATGAAAAATAGTGGCGTTGACTGGCTCTGGTAAGGATTCAGAATTTGATAGAGAAGTGGTATCAGAGAGGGAGGCAAACGAAAAGCTGCCTTAATTCTTTTAGCTTATAAAGATAAATAGAACAAAGAGAGGGTTAGAGATTTATTTTCCATACACCAAATATTACAGATACAATGCGTATAAAAAGAGAGCCGTCTTTTTTTACGGCTCTCTTTTGTTTGATAGGTTCTTTTACATATGGTATAAACCAAGAAATGGTAAAGGTCCACTTAAACCGATACCAGCGGGCTTACTTCTTTTTCGCAAATTAAGCTAAGCTTGTGAAGCGCTCTGGTACAGGCGACATATAAGAGATTTTTATCATCCTCGTCATGGTAGTTTTGGCTGTCTGCATCACAGATCAAAACGCCGTCAAATTCTAATCCTTTTGACATATATACCGGAATGATAAACACGCCCTGTAACTCTGAGATGCTCTCATTTTTGATCAATGAAAGATCCAGCTTATGTTTTATTTTATCATATAAGCGGATGGAATTAGCTTCGGTTTTACAAATCAAGGCGATGGATCGGAAGCCTTTTTCTTGGTATGATTTTACTTCGTTAACAATCTTATCAATAAAAATTTCGGAGCTGTCAGCAACGAATACTTCTGGGTGATCTCCACTTCGGTTAAAGCTTTTTATCTGCGGAGCTCGATCAATAAAATTTAAACTGAAATTTAATATTTCATTTGTACAGCGAAAGCTTTTATCCAAGATAATAAGAGAAGATTTTTTCTTATTCAGTATTTTTTGAATCTGCTCGTATAAAGACAGATCTTCTTTTTTGGCAAGCGTTTGCTTCATATCTCCTAAAATGGTAAACTTCGCGTTTGGAAATAACAAGCTGAATAGTTTATATTGGAGTGGGTAATAGTCTTGCGCTTCATCAATGACAACCTGTTTGATGTTTTTATATTCATTCGAACCGTAAATTTTTAAATATAGATATAAAATAACTATTGCATCGTCGTAAAATAAGCAGTCCGTGTCCAGGTTTTCTCTTGTGTATTCCCAGATTTCTTTTGTGCTTTCTGACGGTTCTTTGTTTTGCAGCAAACTGTAAAAATAGGATTCATTGTTGAATAATATCTTATACAGTGCAATGACATCAATTTTTATGAACTTCTGTATTTCCTGCTTTACTAAAATTTTTTCTTCTTTCTGTCCCCGTCCATTTCCTGTTCCAAAGAGCAGCTCCAAGATATGATCTTCTAACTGTTCCAGCTTGATACCTAGAGGCGTTTCTGGTCTTGCTAAGATTTTATCCTTTAGATCCTGTTTGCTTACCACACATTTTCCTTCGTAATAAACATCATCAAATGCAATCCATTGTTCTTGGATGTCAGAAAGAAATCGATCTAATGCTTCCAAAAAAGTGTTTGATGTTTTAAATTCAATACTGCGCTTAGAAAGCTCCTTGTTATGTGAATGAGCGATTATAGTTTCTAAGAAATTATTTTTAGACTGAATTTTTCTGTCTTTTATTATTGTATGAAGGATATCTTCAAATACAACCGAAACAACATTGTCCTCGCCTAATTCTGGCAATACGTTCGCAATGTATTGTTCAAATATGGAATTGGGGGAGAGGATCATAATATTGTTTGCTGACAGCTTTGTTTGTAATCCTTGATACATAAGATAGGCTGCTCTGTGGAGTGCAATGGATGTTTTGCCGCTTCCTGCCACTCCTTGTACCATGAGCAGATCATTTTCCATATCTCGGATAACAACGTCCTGCTCTTGTTGGATAGTTTCGACGATCGCTTTCATTTTGGTGGTGGTATTCTGTGATAACAGCTGTCTTAAAAATTCATCCACGATCTGTACATCGGCATCAAAGAAATATTCCAACGCGCTGTTCTTTATTTCATACTGGCGTTTTAAGCGAAGTTCGCCTGTGACACGCCCGCATGGAGCTTCATAAAATGCTTCTCCTTTCATAAAACGGTAAAAAATGCTGGCAATCGGAGATCTCCAGTCGTAAATGTACATCTGCTGATCATCGCTTTTGCGTAGGGAGGAACGTCCAATGTATATTTCTTCAAATTCCTCTTCATCGTCGAATTTAAAATCGATGCGGGCAAAGTACGGTGATCGTATCATATTTTCGAGCAGTAATATTTTGTGTTCCTCTTCCTCATAATCAATCATTTTATCCGTAACAGGATTGATATATTGGCTTAGCTCGACGAGCGCTTCAAAGCCGTCCGAGGAGTATAGATTTGTAATGCTATGCGTTGTGTTTTCGCGGATTTCTTTTTTTGCTTCAACAATTTCTGCTTTCTTTTTTTCGGCGGCTTCTTTTGCTTGTTTTAATTGTTCTTCGGCTAAAGATATCGTTTGCTTTAATCTTTTTTCTTCATACGCTCTTTCTGCCTGATGATTTTCCATCATAATTAGGACCTCCTTAATAAAAAGCGAAAATAATTTTTTACTGAAACATGGTTAGTACATCGTTCGCTCCTGTGGGTGATTGAGGAATGATGTCTTAGTTTAGCATACGGCACCATGTGTAAACAGACTTGTATTTATGAAATTTGTATGATATTATTACAGTGGGAAGAAACAGAATGTATATTTTCATTTCTGAAAGCATATGGATCTGAAAGTATAGGTATCTGAAAGCATATGATTTTTAAAATATAGGTATTTTATAAAATTATCATAAAAAGCAGCGATTAAAAGGCCCAGACACAGCAGTTATGCAGCTATATCTGGGCCTTTTTGATTATGCAAACCACTCGTGCAAGTCTATCTATTTCTTATATAGAAAGTGAATTTTGTAAAAATTAAAAATAAATATAATATATAAGCCTATGGAAAATCATTTGCTATGGTTCTTGTTTTTTTAAGATACCTGCTCAAAAAAGGCCAGCATTTCTTCACTCCACCGTTTACAAGAACATTCGTATCCCAGACCTATTCCATGATCCCCGCTTGGGTAGACCTGGCACAGATGCGGGATGCCTGCGTTTTGAAGCGCCTTTTCAAGCCGTGTAGTATTGCTGACAGGTACGGATCCGTCGTCTTGGTTGGCAAACGCATAAACAGGCGGGTAGGTGGATGTGATGTGTGTTTCTACAGAAAGCAGCTTCCGCAGGTCGGGCGCGCCGTTTGTAAGGTTTAAGCAGCTTCCCTCATGATATTCCGATAAAAAGCTGATCACAGGATATAAAAGTCCGATGCCGTCTGGCCTTGCGGAGCAGTCCTGAAAGCTTTTGCGTGTGTCTGGCTGTATTTGCCTGCGGTCGAGCTCTGCAAGGACGTCTCGTTTTAGCGTTTCGTGCAAATATGCTTCACTGGCGCATAAATGCCCGCCAGCAGATGAGCCGACGACAAAAATGCGGGCTGGGTCAATCTGGTACAGCTTTGCGCGGGCGCGTACGTGGAGGATGGCAAGCGCTAAGTCCATCTGAGGAAGCGGATAAGTATTTGGTGTAATTCGGTAGCTCAGGATGAAAGCTTTGTATCCGCCGTCACGTTCCATTCGCTGGGCGAGCTGGATTCCTTCGGAATGGGCGGAAAGCATCTCATAGCCGCCGCCCGGACAGATAATAACAGCGGGACGCTCGGTCAGGGCTTCGCGTTTTTCAGCTGGAACGGCGTTTGTTGGATAGGGAGGGACGGAGCTGCTTTGCGCCGTGTGCGCAAATGCGGTATTATCTATGGCTGGATTTCCTGTAAATAAGGATACTGTGGATGCGCAGTTTGTATCGGCGTCCGGTATCCATTGGCTGTCCCGGTTATCCGGATCCCAGAGAGGAAGGAACAGGAAACGGTGGTTGTCAGCGGTTTCCATCAGCAGATTGGCGCTTTCGATAAAAGCGTCAGATTGAAACGGTACGCCCCATTCCATCGTATCCTCCGCTTCGATCTGAGACATTGTGTATGCAGCGTGCTGCGGTGGGATTCGATGGAGCCAGCAGGAAGGAAATAAGTTTCCAATAGCTCTTCGTATGGGGTCGGTTCGCATGATCTGTTCAAAGGTATCGTTTTTTGTAAACATGATGGATCAGTCTCCTTTCAGTAACCGTTATTGCTATTATTTTACTATAAAACCGAAAAAAAACAATGCAAAAAACAAACGTGGCCATATTGACAAATGCTGAAAATCCGTTATGATAAATGCATGAAAATAAGTTTCGTGCAGGAGGAGTGACATGGAAAAGCAGCAGACTGTCATGGACACGATCCATATTTTATATGACAGTTTTTTTGAACAGGAAAAAAAGATAGCGAACTATATTATTCAGGCGCATACGCAAGTCATTGATATGACGATCGGGGAGCTGGCGCAGGTATGCGGGACAAGCGTCGCGACGGTATCTAGGTTTTGCCGCAAATGCGGTGTGGACGGCTTTCACCAGCTTAAGATCATGCTTGCCAAGGAGTTTGCGGACAGCAGCACAGATCTGCCGGTATCAAACAATATATCCAGAACCGATATTGGACAATCGTTGCAGAATATCCTGGCGAACAAGGTTGATGAAATACGTCAGACGATATCCCTGATGGATGAAAAGCAGCTGAATACGATATTGGATTACATAAAATCGGCAAGGATTGTCCAGTTTGTTGCGGTAGGCAATACGATCCCGGTCGCGCTGGACGGGGCGTTTAAGTTTAATGAGATCGGACTGAAGGCTGTGGCAGGGACAATCTGGGAAACACAGCTGGCGTTCTCGCTTTCCCTTGGCCGGGATGATGTGATGATCGCGATATCCAATTCCGGAGAATCGCGTCAGGTTGTGAAGATGGTGCAAGAAGCAAAAAAAAATCACGTGATTACGATTGGGATCACGAACAATCCGCATTCGACAGTTGGAGGCTGCGTGGACTACCATATCCAGACAGCAACAAGGGAAAAGCTGTTTTTAAATGAGATCTGTTTTTCCAGAGTATCAGCTATGACGGTGATCGAGGTGTTATATTTGTTTTTGACTGTGGGGCAGGAGCGTAGTTATGACCGTGTAAGCAAGTGCGAAAGTCTGATCGCAGACGAAAAATTGTAAGGTGAAAAGAAGATAAAAAATAAATGGAAATGTGCAGCAGTTGGCAGCAGTTAGCCGGAAAGAAGAGAGCTTTTCCGGCGGACGGCTGCCAACTGCTGTATTTTAATTTGGAAGAAACGCAGCGGTCAGTGCCCCTGCTCTGATGAAGATAATAGGCGCAGTATTGTCGGCAGCATGGATACAGCAAAGTATGTAAATAATTATTTTGACAGCACGTCTGTTTTCGCGATATAGCTTTTATCATTGCTTTATGTTTAAAATACACAAAAAATAAGCGATTTATAGAATGAATTATAACAAAAATTGGTGAATGTGTGGAAAAAATATTTTTTGTTTAAAACAAATCGACAATAATATATTTCGTGTTATACTAATATTACAAAAATTAATATCGCGATATGAAATGAAATAAAGAAGAAATTATGAAGGAAAGTAAAACAAGCAAAGCAAGGAGGAAACGAGTATGAGGATCAGCGAGCTGCTCAGCTTACAGGCAGTTGATGTCAACGCAAGCGTCGCTTCCAAAGCGGAGGCAATCGATTATATGACGCGCCTAATGGAGAAATCCGGAAATCTGAATGACAGAGAGGCGTATAAAAAAGGCGTTTTGGCGAGGGAAGAGGAAGGAACGACAGGGATTGGAGAGGGTATTGCCATTCCACATTCAAAATGTGCGGCGGTCAAACGTGCGGGTCTGGCGGCGATCGTTGTAAAGGAAGGTGTGGATTATGAATCTTTGGACGATGAGCCTGCCGATCTGATATTTATGATCGCTGCGCCGGAAACAGGGGCTAACGTACACTTGGAAGCACTGGCGAAGCTATCGACGATCCTGATGGATACGGAATTTAAGGAAGCGCTGGTCAAGGCAGCCACAGCAGAGCAATTTATCCGTATGATTGATGCCAAGGAAGATGAGCTGGATGGTAAAAATGAGAAAAAAGCGCTGGAGCAAACGCAGGGCGGCTACCGTGTACTTGCGATCACTGCTTGTCCGACAGGGATAGCGCATACGTTTATGGCAGCAGAAAGCTTGGATAAAAAAGGCAAGGAGCTTGGCATTTCCATTAAGGTCGAAACGCAGGGCGCGGATGGAGCGAAAAATGTGCTGACAGCAGAGGATGTAAGCCATGCAGAGTGTATTATTATAGCGGCTGACAAGAAGGTAGATTTGGCAAGGTTTGACGGCAAGCGGGTGCTGATCACAAAAGTAGCGGATGGGATACATAAGGCCGAAGAGCTGATCCAGCAGGCAGTCGGCGGAAACGTTCCAATCTATCATCACAGCGGGGCGGCGCAGACGGACGACGCGCAGGAAGCAGAAAGCGTAGGACGCAGGATCTATAAAAACCTGATGAACGGTGTGTCTCATATGCTGCCGTTTGTCATTGGCGGCGGGATTTTGATCGCATTGGCGTTTTTGCTGGACGATTACAGCATTGACCCGGCGAACTTTGGAAAAAATACGCCGGTTGCGGCCTATCTGAAAACAGTTGGCGACTTTTCCTTTGGAATGATGCTTCCAGTACTGTCTGGCTATATCGCAATGAGCATCGCTGACAGGCCAGGTCTTGCGGTGGGATTTGTAGCAGGACTGATTGCAAAGAGCGGATCTACGTTCTCCAATCCGGCGGGCGGCGAAGTAAACGCGGGATTTTTAGGAGCGCTGTTTGCGGGCTTTGCAGCAGGATATCTGGTGCTGCTGCTTAAGAAGCTGACGTCAAAGCTGCCGCAGTCTTTAAACAGTGTACGGCCGATGATCATTTATCCAGTATTCGGCATTTTAACGGGAGCTATCGTTACAACATTGATCAATCCGCTGATGGGTATGATCAACGATGGGCTTACAAATGTATTAAACAGTATGAACGGTACGAGCAAGGTACTGCTTGGTATGGTAGTGGCTGGTATGGAATCGGTCGATATGGGCGGGCCGGTGAATAAAACGGCTTATGTATTCGGCACATCACAGCTTGCAGAAGGCAACTTTGAGATAATGGCGTCAGTTATGGCAGGAGGTATGATCCCGCCGCTCGTCATTGCGCTGTGCACAACAATATTCAAAAATCGTTTTACACAGAGCGAAAGGGAATCCGGTCTGGTAAATTATCTGCTCGGACTGTCCTTTATTTCGGAAGGTGCTATTCCGTTTGCAGCAAATGATCCTCTGCGTGTGATCCCGGCGTGTGTTGCCGGCTCTGCGGTTGCAGGCGGGTTGTCTATGGTGTTTGGATGTACGCTGCGGGCGCCGCACGGCGGTATATTCGTATTGCCGACGATTGGAAATCCGATGCTGTATGCACTGGCGATCTTGGCAGGCTCTATCGTTGGATGTCTGATCCTTGCTGTTTTGAAAAAGCCATTGGAAAGGGATAACAAATGAAACAAAAATGCACAAAAAGAGCGTTTGAAATGTTAGAGGACGGTATGGTGGTCGGATTGGGCGGCGGCTCCACGGTCGCACTTCTGATCCAGGAAATAAAAAACGGCGGCAGTAAGCTTTGCCGTCAAGTGTTTGACGCAGATGGGGGCGGAGGTGACCGCACGCAGATCGGACGGAAAGGCTGGGCGGCTGGTCAGTGACGACGGGAATTATCTGCTGGAGGCCAGACTTGCGTGTGTGGAGGATATTGGGGCATTGTCAGGGCAGATAGACCGGATACCAGGCGTGGTAGGACATTCCCTGTTTTATCAGATAGCGGCAAAAGCGATCATTGCAAAAAAAGATCATATAGAGGTGGTGCAGGCAGCATGGAAAAATTAAATTGGGGTATTATAGGAACCGGATGGATCGCGCATGACATGGCAGCGGCGTTAAAGGCCGTGAACGGTGAGGTATATGCCGTATGCGGCACTAGTATGGAAAAAGCGGCAGCATTCCAAAAGGAATACGATGTCTGCGCTGCATATGGCAGCGCAGAGGATATGCTTGCAGACAACAAGCTGGATATTGTATATATCGCAACACCGCACAATTCCCATTATGAGTGGATGCTTGCGTCATTAAAGGCAGGGAAGCATATATTTTGTGAAAAAGCAATTACCGTCAACAGCAGACAGCTGGAGGAGTGCGCTGCGCTTGCCAGGGAAAAAGGACTTGTCATCTGCGACGGTACTACGCTTTTCCATATGCCGCTGTATAAAAAGCTGGCGAAGATGATCCAAAACGGCGCGATCGGCAAGGTGAAAATGGTGCAGGTGAATTTTGGAAGCTGCAAGGAATATGATGTAACTAACCGCTTCTTCTCAAAAGAGCTTGCTGGCGGGGCACTTTTGGATATTGGCGTATATGCGCTGTCCTTTGCGCGGTTTTTTATGAAAAGCAGACCGGATGCGGTACTGACGACAGCAAATTTTTTTGAAACTGGAGTGGATGAAACGAGCGGCATCTTATTGAAAAATCAAGATGGCGAAATGGCGGTGATCGCGCTTACCATGCGTGCGAAACAGCCAAAACGCGGCATTGTTGCAGGCGAAGAGGGTTTTATCGAGATTGACAACTATCCAAGGGCGCATAAGGCGACGATCACATATACAAAGGACGGGCGTACCGAGGTGATCGAGGAAGGAAACACAGAAAACGCCCTGCTGTATGAGGTACAGGATATGGAAGAGTATGTGCGCACACAGGGCGGCACAGAAAATCTGATGCTTGTAAGGGATGCTATGCAGACAATGACAGCCGTGCGCAGTCAGTGGGGCATGGTATATCCGTTTGAGTAATAAAAACAGCATATAAGTGAGGAGGAAAACAGAATGGTCTATACGGTGACATTTAATCCGTCATTAGATTATGTTGTGCAGGTGAAAAATTTCAGAGGCGACGCGGTAAACCGGACGACATCTGAGGCCGTCTATGCAGGCGGAAAAGGAAATAATGTCGCAGTCGTGATATCAAATCTGGGTATCAAAAGCCGTGCGCTCGGATTTCGTGCCGGATTTACTGGAGCTGCGATGGAGCAGCTGCTTCGGGATTACGGCTGCGATACGGATTTTATCCCGCTGGACGAGGGCATGACCAGGATCAACGTAAAGGTAAAGGCAGAAGAAGAATTTGAGATCAACGGTCAGGGTCCAAAGATACCAGAGCAAAAAATCGAGCAGCTGTTGGAAAAGACGGACTCGCTTGGAAAAGAGGATGTGCTTGTATTATCCGGCAGTATTCCTAATACGCTGCCGGATGATATATATGAGCGGATCATGCGCCGCCTGGATGGCAGAGGGGTGCGGATTGCGGTGGACGCAACACAGGATTTGCTGCTTAAGGTGCTGAAATATCATCCATTTTTAATAAAACCGAACAATCATGAGCTGGGAGAAATGTTTGGGGTCACGCTGACTTCGGATGAGGAAATTGTTACCTATGCCAAAAAGCTGCAGGATATGGGTGCGGCAAATGTGCTGGTATCGATGGCTGGCGACGGCGCGATCTTAGTGGATGAAAATGGAAACGTATACAAGCAGCTGCCTGCAAAAGGCGAGGTTGTTAATTCAGTAGGCGCCGGAGATTCGATGGTAGCAGGATTTTTGGCGGGCTGCTTAACGAGCGGCAGCTATGAACAAGCGCTGCGGCTTGGAACCGCAGCTGGAAGCGCGACAGCGTTTACCTCATGGCTGGCGGGCAGGGACGAGATCGAACGGCTGTTAAACAAGATTTAAAAAAGTCAAAGTATAGAGCCGGAGCGGCTGGATCAGTGAAAGGGGCGGTGGAAAACTGCTGGATCACTGTTTCGGCTGCTCCGGTTTTGTATGCTTTTGTGTGATTGCGCAAATGTCATGTAAAGTGGGGAATGCAGATGGCAGGAATGATTTTTAAGACACGCTCTGGTAATCTTAATATTTTATAAAATCCTCAGAAAAAAATAGACGAACGAAAAAAAATGCGTTATATTATTTAGGATATAATAATATGTAAGAAATGGGTACTGCAAGAAAAATAGAGAAGAGGATGGGACAATGGATTTTGAATTGGATGTGCATACGCATACAATCGCCAGCGGCCATGCATACGGAACGCTGACCGAGATGGCAAGGGAGGCTTCTGTGCGCGGTCTGAAAATACTTGGGATCACCGAGCACGCACACAATATGCCAGGGACGTGTGACGATCTGTATTTTGTCAATCTGCGGATCGTTCCAAGAGAGATGTTTGGGATCAGGCTGATGCTTGGCGCAGAGCTAAACATTATGGACTACGAAGGGACGATCGATCTGCCGGACTGGATACTCGACAGGCTGGACCTTAAGATTGCAAGCATACACGGCAATCTGTACCAGATGGGGACGATGGAGCAGAATACGGCGGCGGTTCTCGGTGCGATGAGAAATCCGCGCGTGGACATTATCGGGCATCCGGACGACGGCAACTGTCCGCTGGATTATGAACGGATCGTGCTGGCGTCAAAGGAATATCATACGCTGCTGGAGATCAACAATAATTCGCTGCGGATGCAGTCGCGTAAAAATGCAAAAGAAAATATTACGACGATCTTAAAGCTGTGCAAAAAATATGAAGCGCCTGTTGTGATGAACAGTGACGCGCATTTTATGGTGGATATTGCGAATACAGACCATTCGATGGCGCTCGTGGAAGAGGTGGATTTTCCAAAAGAGCTGATCTTAAACTATTCCGCGGAAAAATTTGAAACTTATATCGCTGAAAACAGGATGCGCAGGTGTTAAAACAAAAGCTGCCTATACGTTGATCAGTTATAAAAAGGAGAACGAGAATGACCAAATATTGTGTAAAAAAACCGTTTACCATATTTGTAGCGGTCATTGCAGTTATGGTAATCGGCGTCGTCAGCCTGATGCGTATGAAAACAGACCTGCTGCCGGATATGAGCCTGCCGTATCTGATGATCATTACAACGGATCCAGGGGCAAGCCCGGAAAAGGTCGAGAGCGAGGTGACCGCTCCGATGGAGCAGGCGTTTGGCACCGTAACCGGTGTGGAAAATATCACGAGCGTCAGTGCGGAGAATTACAGTATGATCACGCTGGAATTTGTAGAAGATACCAATATGGATTCCGCAATGGTCAAGGTGACAGCGCAGTTAAATCAGCTGGAGCTGCCGGAGACGTGCGGTACGCCGAATATGCTGGAGATTTCCATGGATATGATGGCGACGATGTATGCGACGGTCAGCTACGAAGATAAAGATATTTACGAGGTTTCCGATTTTACGGAAGAGATCATCAAGCCGTATTTTGAACGGCAGGACGGTGTGGCCAGCGTTTCTACGGTCGGAAATGTGGAAAAAACAATCGAAGTGCGCTTGAATGCGTCCAAGATCGATAAGATCAACGATGAAATATTAGAGGAAACAAATGATAAGCTGGCAGAGGCCAAAGATCAGATCGAAGAAGCCGAAGAGCAGCTGGCGGATGGTAAGAAAAAGCTGTCGGATGCAAAAAGCGAGCTGGAAAAAAAGCAGGACGATCTGAAAAAGGCACAGACAGATACGTCCAAGCAGCTGGCGGAGGCAAGCCTTGCCCTGGACCAGGCGCAGGCGACAAAAGCGGCTTATGAAGCGAATCTGACGAGCCTTAAGGCGTCCAAGGCTGGTCTGGAGGCGGAGCGAAAGGCATATCAGGACAATCAGGTAGAGGAAGCGTATAACCAGATCAACGGAGCGCTCGGCGCGATGCAGACGACTCTGGCTCAGGCTGCGCAGCTTTCAGGCATTACGATCCCGACAGATGTAGAGGATGCGCTGGCCAATCCAGAGCAGACGGAAGCGTTTGTGGAGTGGATTTCCCAGCTGGGAATGGAGGAGCAGGTAAAGGACCTGACGATCGAGAACCTGCAGCAGCTTTCGGATATTGTGACAAAGCGTCTGCCGCAGATCGAAACCGGGCTGGCAAATCTGGAAACGCAGATCATAGCGGTCGAGCAGGCGGTAAAGCAGATCAATAATCAGATGGAGCAGATCGACCAACAGTATAAAGAGGCTGACAGCGGAAAGTTCCAGGCGGCGATATCAATGGCTTCTGGAGATGCGCAGATGGCCAGCGGGCTGTCTGGCATGGAAAACTCGGAAAAAGAACTGGACGAAGCAAAGAAGGAATTAAAAGAAGCGAAAAAGCAGTACCGGCAGTCCAGAAAAGCAGCGCTTGACAACGCGAACATCAACAGTCTGGCAAATATGGACACTTTGTCGCAGTTGATCACCGCACAGGATTTTTCGATGCCTGCGGGGTACATTAAGGACAAAGCGCAGTCAGAAAACCAATGGCTGATCAAGGTGGGCGAGCATTACGACAGTGTGGAAAATCTGGAGGAAATGCTTTTATGCAAGCTGCCAGGCGTAGGAAATGTGCGGATGTCGGATGTTGCGGATATTACGGTTATTGACAACGCAGGGGAAAGCTATGCGAAGATCGACGGCGAAGTAGGCGTGCTCCTCTCGATCTTTAAAGGAAGTACGGCGAGCACGAGCGAGGTAGCAAAGACGTGCGAAGCGGCGATGGAAAAGCTGGAAAAGGATTACGAGGGGCTTAAGGTAACGCCGATCATGAACCAAGGCGATTACATTACGATGTTTATCAGCAGTATCCTGCAAAGCATGATCAGCGGCGCGCTGCTGGCGGTACTTGTGCTTGTGTTATTCTTTAAGGATGTGAAGCCGACGCTGGTTGTAGCGTTCAGCATTCCGTTTTCCGTGCTGTTTGCGATATTGATCATGTATTTTTCGGATATCTCGATCAATATCATGACGCTGGCGGGACTGGGGCTGGCGATCGGTATGCTCGTGGACAACTCGATCGTTGTGATAGAAAATATTTACAGAATACGAAACCACGGCATTTCTGCGCCGCGGGCCGCGGTACAGGGAGCGAAACAGGTGGCGGGACCGATCATCTCGTCTACGCTTACGACGATCTGCGTATTTATGCCGATGATCTTTACCAGCGGGCTTGTGGCGGAGCTGATGGTGCCGTTTGCTATGACGATCTCTTATGCGCTTACAGCTTCCTTAGTCGTGGCGCTGACCGTTGTTCCGACCGCTGGCTCGATCATGCTGAAAAAGACAAAGGAAAAAAGCTATCCGCTCTTTGAGCGGGTACAGAGCGTATATGGCAAGCTGCTTGCGTTTTGCCTGCGGTTTAAGATTATACCGCTTGCGCTGGCTATCCTTTTGCTTGTTATATGTATCCGTGAGGTAATGCGTATGGGCATTACGATGCTGCCGGATATGACTGGGGAACAGCTGTCGATTACGGTGGATGTGCCGGAGGATACGGAAAAAGAGGAAGCATTTGCACTGGCGGATGAGGTTATGGAGGCTGTGCTTGCCGTAGATGGCGTGGAGACAGTCGGCGCGATGGACGGCAGCAGTACGTCTGGTATGATGGGCATCGGTGCAGGCGGCGAAGAGAATTTCCTCCATTATTCGTTTTCGATTTTATTGGATGAGGAGATTAAGGATGTCCATAAAATCCGTTCGATCGCAAAGCAGATCGAGAAAGCTACAGCGGATACCGAATGCGAGATTTCGGTATCTTCCTCGGCAATGGGAGATATGACGGCGATGATGGGCAGCGGGCTTTCGTTAAATATTTACGGCGACAGCACAGAAAAGCTGCTGGAGATCAGTGAGGATGTGCTGGAGATTGTCGCGCAGATCAAGGGCTTTGAAAATATTTCCAACGGTCAGGAGGATGGTGCGCAGGAAATCCATTTATTGGTACATAAAGACCGGGCGATGAAGAAGGGGCTGACAGTCGCACAGATTTACAGCACATTGGCGTCCAGACTGACAACCGAGAAGGATTCGGTGACGATGAGTGTTGGGGATACGGATATGACTGTGCAGATCGTAGACGAGACGGAGCTGTTGAACACAGATAACCTGCTTGAGATGGAGCTGGAAGCGACCGTGACAGGTGACGATGGCGCGACGGAGACAAAAACGTATGTGCTTGGCGATTTTGCTGAAATTGAATACGGACAGGGCTTGGCGTCCATTTCCCGTGAGAACCAGTCTCATTACATTACCGTTACGGCGGACACAATGGAAGGGTATAATACAACGCTTCTAACAAGAGAGTTAAATAAGCGGTTAAAGGATTATGACCTTGCGGATGGTTATGCGATAGAGCTTGGCGGCGAGAGCGACCAGGTCAACGATATGGTTTCACAGATGATGCAGCTGATGGCGCTTGGCTTTTTGCTGATCTATCTTGTTATGGTAGCGCAGTTCCAAAGCCTGTTGTCGCCGTTTATCGTATTGTTTACGATACCGCTGGCGTTTACCGGAGGGCTTTTAGGCTTGCTGGCATTTTCAGAGCAGCTTTCTTTGATGAGCCTGCTCGGATTTACGATCTTGATGGGTACGGTTGTTAATAACGGAATTGTGTTTGTGGATTATGCCAACCAGCTTCGGATCGGCGGCATGGGACGGCGGGAAGCGTTGATCGCTACGGGAAAGACGCGTATGCGTCCGATCCTTATGACGGCTTTGACGACGATTTTATCCATGAGCATGATGATTTTTAGCACACAGGCAGGAAATTCTATGGGACGCGGTATGGCGATCGTCGTAGTAGGAGGTTTATTGTATGCAACTTTAATGACCCTCTTTATTATTCCTGTCATGTATGATATATTTTATAGGAAGCAGCCGCATCAAGTGGATATCGGAGAGGACGATCTGGATGATATCCTGGATGAGGCGCAGGATTATATGAGAGAAAATGAATTTGACTTGTAGCTAAAATGGAGGAAAAACAATGATTAAGGTTGTAAAATTCGGGGGAAGCTCCCTGGCAAGCGCGGAGCAGTTCCGGAAGGTACGGGATATCCTGCTTGCGGATAAAAAACGCAGATATGTCGTGCCGAGTGCGCCGGGCAAGCGCCATAAGAATGATACAAAGGTAACGGATATGCTGTATGAGTGCTACGCCCTGGCCGAAGCAGGAGAAGAGTTCAAGCCGCTGCTGCGCAAAATCCGTGCGAGATACAATGAGATCATCAACGGGTTGAAGATAAACTTAAATCTGGATGATAAATTTAAGGAAATCGAAGGGCAGTTCGCGCAAAAGGCTGGTGGTGATTATGCGGCTTCGCGTGGGGAATATTTAAACGGTATCATTATGTCGCATTTCATCGGGTATGAGTTTATTGACGCCGCAGAGGTTATCCGGTTTGACAAAGATGGTAATTTTGATGCGGACACAACGAATGATATATTAAAACAACGCTTAAAAAAAAGTGAACGTGCTGTGATTCCTGGATTTTATGGAGCGATGGCGGACGGACGTGTCAAGACATTTTCACGCGGCGGTTCGGACATTACCGGCTCCATCGTGGCGAAGGCGTGCAAGGCGGATTTGTATGAGAACTGGACGGATGTGTCAGGATTTTTGATCGCGGATCCAAGGATCATTGATAATCCAAAGGGGATCAAGGTCATTACATACCGGGAGCTGCGGGAGCTGTCTTATATGGGTGCGACGGTGCTGCATGAGGACGCGATCTTCCCGGTGCGTAAGGAAGGGATCCCGATCAATATTAAAAATACGAACGCTCCGGAGGACTCCGGTACGTTTATTGTGGAAAGCACCTGTCAGAAGCCGGAATTTACGATTACCGGAATTGCCGGAAAGCAGGGCTTTGTGGCGGTCAATATCGAAAAAGATATGATGAATTCGGAGATCGGGTTTGGACGCAAAGTGCTTGAGGCGTTTGAAGAAAATCAAATCTCGTTTGAACATATGCCGTCAGGTATTGATACGCTGACAGTATTTGTACACCAAGAGGAATTTGAGGGCAAGGAGCAAAGCGTGCTGTCTGCGATCCACCGATTGGCGGAGCCGGACAGCATTGACCTGGAGGCAGATCTGGCGCTGATAGCGGTAGTAGGGCGCGGGATGAAGAGCACGCGCGGCACGGCAGGCAGGATCTTTTCTGCCTTGGCGCACGCGAATGTTAATGTAAAGATGATTGACCAGGGTTCTTCAGAGCTGAATGTCATTATCGGGGTCAGCAATGATGATTTTGAACAGGCGATCAAAGCAATCTATGATATTTTTGTGGAAACAAGGCTGTAGCAGTCGTTTGTATGCCGCAGGGCGGCAGGAGTATCGTTGACAGGAATGCAAGAAGTAAGAAAGAAGGAATCAGGTTATGTGGAATCGTGTCGGATTAAAGGAAGATTCAAAAACCTTACTGCGTCTGAATTACTGGCCGTTTGTGCTGGTTGCATTTATCCACGCGGTGGTGGGAGGAGGCGTTGCCTCAAGGAGTGGCAGGGCAAATGCACTGGGCGATTGGAAATATTTGATCTCAGACGACAATTATGGCTATGACAGCTATGGAATGCTGCGGGAGATTGTGAGTTTTATTCTGCCGTTTTTAGGGCTGGCGCTGATCACAATGCTTGGGATGTGGGCCGTTATGGTGGTACTTAATATTTTTGTGCTGAGCCCGATCGAGGTAGGATGTAAGCGTTATATGACAATGGCGCGTAGTGTAAAGCCGGAATATAACGAAATGATATTTGTGTTCCGAAACTGTTATGGAAATGTTGTGAAAACAATGTTTTTAAGGAATTTGTATACGTTTTTGTGGACGCTGCTATTTGTCATTCCGGGAATTGTCAAGATGTATGAATACCGGATGATACCATACCTGATGGCGGAATATCCAGATATGGCGTCGGATGAAGCGTTTCGCATCAGCCGTGAGATGATGATGGGAAATAAATGGGAAGCGTTTGTGCTGGATCTGTCTTTTCTCGGATGGGATCTGCTATCTGCGCTGACGTTTGGCCTGACGGGTGTTTTTTACTCTGCGCCTTATCAGATGCTGACAAATTCCGCGCTGTATCTGACGCTGAAAAAAACGCATCCAAGCTTTGGGTATCAAAAGCCGGACGATAACTATTATTTTCAGAAATAAAAAGCAGCAGCATAAAAGCAGCAGCAGGAAAGCTTTGGTTTTCCATGCTGCTGCTTTTTATGGACCTTGTTTTATTTCATTTGTTCGATTCGTTCCCGAATATAGTTTTCTAATGCTGCTCCCGTACCTTCCAGGCCGAGCTTGCTGCTGTTGATGCAGACGTCGTAATATCTGGAGTCGCCCCAGCGGAAGCTGGAATGGCGGTTGTGGTACTGTTTGCGTTTTTTGTCGTGGCGCCGGATCTTTGCGATCGCCTCGGATTCGCTGAGCTGGTAAACCTCGCGGATACGTTGGATCTTCGTCAGTTCATCTCCGACGACAAAAATAGAGATCAGACCCGGATGCCCGCTTAACACCGTTTCGGCGCACCGCCCGACAATCACGAAGGACTCGCCGCTTGCGGCTTTTTTGCGGATATAATTAAATTGCATTTCGGCCAGTATTTCTTCCATGGAATTTGAGAAGGCGCCGACTCTGCGGGAGAGAAAGGCGTTCCTTGGTTTTTCATCGTATTTTTCCAATACCTCTACCTGCATATTGTTTTCATTTGCAATTTCGTCCAGTATATGCCTGTCATAGAAGCTAAGTCCATGGTCTTTTGCGATTTTTTCGGCCATTACGTGACCGCCGCTGCCAAATTCACGGCTTACTGAAATAATTGTCTGTGCCATAAGAAGCTCCTTTCTGTTTAGCAATAACGAATGAAAATAATAACCATGGATATCGTTACAACGATAATTGTCGCAGGCGCCGCGGATTTACAGTATTGACCCCATCCGATCACGTAACCGTTTTTTGCAGCCACCGAGGTGCCGACGACATTTGCGGACGCACCGATCGGCGTACCGCTTCCGCCGATATCTGTACCCATGGACAGCGCCCATGCCAGTGTTTCCAGATCGACTCCCTGTGTGGCGGCGAGGCTTTTGATCACAGGGATCATGGTCGCCGCAAACGGGATATTGTCAACAAATGCGCTCGCAACGGCGGATACCCAGATAATGATTGCGATCATAAGCATCAGGTTGCCTTTGCTGGCCTTGCCTATATATTCGGCGATGATTTCCAAAATTCCGGTTTGCTCCAGACCTCCGACTACCATAAACAGGCCAATAAAAAAAAGAAGTGTCTGATAGTCTACCTTTGACAACAGCTCTACGGCGTATCTGGCAAAGGCAAGAAGTGTGATGGCGGTGATCACAGTGCCGATAAACGCGACAGTGAGTCCTGTCTGCGCATGGGTGATCAGCATAGCGACCGCACAGCCAAAAATAATACAGCTTAAGGTAAAGTCTTTTTTATTTGTAATAGCCTTTTTCGGATCCGGCATGGAGCTTGTATCGACCGCGTTGCTTTCCGATTTTTCCAGCTCTTTATGAAAGACGAGGAAGAAATAAATAATAATAAGCACGAGGCTGATGCCGGCCATCAGTCCGGTATTTAGTAAAAAATCGCTGAAGGAATAGCCTAACGAGGTTCCGATAATAATGTTTGGCGGATCTCCGCACATCGTTGCTGAGCCGCCTAGGTTCGCACAGAAGATTTCGGACAAGATCATTGGTACTGGGT
Source organism: uncultured Eubacterium sp. (assembly GCA_910586225.1). Taxonomy (GTDB): domain Bacteria; phylum Bacillota; class Clostridia; order Lachnospirales; family Lachnospiraceae; genus Eubacterium_J. The sequence continues at coordinate 25,705 of CAJUIL010000036.1, forward strand.
TGAATTTCAGCAGCTTTGCCAGTTCTACCGTTACAGCAGCTAAAAACAGGATAACTGTAATGCTGTCGATAAACATAGCCAAAAACGCGGACATGATCATAAAGGCCAAAAACAGCGGAATCGGCTTATAATGGACCATCTTTGCCAGCCGCATACAAAGCCAGCGGAAAAATCCGGCTTTTGCCATGCCTTCGACCATGACCATCATACCAGCGATAAAAATGATCGTTGCCCAGTTGATACCGCTGGACGATTCGGATGCTTCTCCGGCAGCGTACCAGAAATCCAAAGTAAAGATGCTGCGGATGTTCAGCGTTTCCATGACTGCTTCGGGGCTGCGCATAACGATGCCGAATACAACTACAAGGGTAAGCAGGCCGCAGCCGAGCGTTACGTAATGACGTTCTATTTTATCCAGTACGATCATAAGAAACATGACGACGAAAATAGCTGCTGCCAAAATTTGTGCGAGTAACATTTCAATTCCTCCTAACTTTCGTTAAATATATATTATTGAAAAGAAAAGCACTTTTCAATAATCATAAACAATGGATAAAAAAGATGAAATAATTGTGAATTTAATATCAAAAGAAGTTTATCACTATCTAAAGAAAAGTCAATACCTTTTAAATAAGAAAAGAAAGAACGGATAAAATTATCGGAAACAGAAAAAATTGAGCGATTTTTAGAAAAAATTTGTATAAAATGCAAAATCCGGGTGTACAAATGCAAGCGAATGTACTAAAATATAGCATAGAGAAATTAGCATATCACAAAGCAACAGACAGGAGGTATTTGTGATGGTAAATTCAGATGCAACGCTTCGGATGTATTTGCAGTATTATGAAAAAGAGATCAATCTGACAAGACTCGCAGAGAAGGCATTTCAGGAAGCAAGCGTCAGATGCGCTGTTCCGGTTCAGGAGCTGCAGGTATATGTAAAACCGGAGGATGGAAGAGCATACTATGTGGTGAATGGGGGATTCCAGTCTTTTGTAAATCTATGGGATTCTGACCGCGATATTATGGACTGCAAGCTGAGTGGGGAGATTGACTGGCTGAGCAGAAAGAAGCACAGGCTTATTTTTGAATACCGGGGGCATCAGTGTGATTGTGACAGCATTATCGACCGCGTAGTGGAAAAATATAAGAATGTCCATGCGGCGAATAAGATGCAGGAAATAGAGATTTACATACGCCAGGAGCATGAGGCGGCGTATTATGTGATCAATGGACGCCATACCGGCTCGGTATCCATGTTTGCATAAGTTAATTGCATGAAAAATAGCAGAGATGAGGGGTTTGTAATATGGCTTGGTATGACAATGCTTTGTTTTATCAGATTCATCCGCTTAGCTTGTGCGGATGTGAACAGGAGAGTGCCGATACCGAGGGCTCTCATTTTGACGAGCTGACCGCGTGGGCGGAGCACGCAAAGAAAATAGGCTGCAATGCGGTCTATATCGGGCCAGTTTTTAAGGCGCATACGCATGGACATGGGATTATTGATTATTACAAAATAGACAGCAGGCTGGGGACAAATGAGGATTTTAAACGCTGGGTCGCAAAATGTCACGACATCGGTCTGCGCGTAGTCGTCGAAGCGGTATTTAACCATGTGGGACGCGGCTTTTTTGCATTTCAGAGCTTGATACAGCATGGAAAAAAATCACCTTACCGGGAATGGTTTTCGAACGTGAATTTTTCCGGAAACAGTACGTATGACGACGGGTTCCGTTATGAAAGCTGGGGTGGCTACCAGAGGCTTGTAAAGCTGAATATGCTGAATCCATGGCTGCTTGATTATCATTTTGATACGGTGCGCCATTGGATCCATGAATTTGATATCGATGGCATTCGTGTGGGTGCGATTGATGAGATGGATTATGATTTTATTAAGGAGCTGCGCAAGGTGGCGGAAAATGCAAAGCCGGATTTCTGGCTGTTGGGTGAGATCACGGATGGGGATTATGGGCGCTGGGTCAATGACAAGATGCTGCACTGTGCGGCAAATGATGAACTGCAAAAGGAGCTTATCCATGCACACAACAAGGGATGCTATCCGCTGGTGTCAGAGGCGATACGCAGTACGGACGAACAGTGCCCGTATACGAAGCTGCTTACGTTTGTGGATAATCCGGATGTTTCGCGTATATATGAAAAATTGAACAAGCCGCAGCACCGAGCGCTTATCACGCTGCTGCAGTATACGATCTACGGAATCCCGTCGATTTACTGTGGCTCCGAGTTTACGACAGTCGGGGGAAACGGTGAGCTGTTAAAGCTGCCGGAGCTTAAAGATGCTTATGTAAAGGATGAGATTACATATCTGCACTGTCTGCTCGGAAGGGCAAACCAGCAGTTTGCGGAATTATTTTTCGGACATTACCAGGAATTGATGGTTACAGATCGTCAGTTTGTGTTTGCCAGAGTATTAAGGAAAAAAGCGCTGATCGTTGCCGTAAACAGCGACGACAGTCCGGTGCAGCTGGAAATCCCGCTGTTTGGGAAGATCCAAAAAATAGTTAATGTGCTGGATGCGGTCATTGACTGGGACGCGCCGGCGAAGGCCGGGCTGGATCTGTCATGGTGTCCGCCGCTTCCGATCAGGGATGAGGTGCTTCCGCTGGAGCTTGGGGCAAACAGCGGAAAGCTGATCTGGATGCTTGGATAGTTGGATAGAGAGTATCCCGCGCCGCGTATGATCTACGCGGCGCGGCAGCTTGCGTATGTTATCTTCGTTTGATTCTGCTTTTGTATTCGTTTCTGTTTTTTGAACTTCTTTTGTAGATCTGGCCGGTCAGGCGCCGTCAATTTTCCCTTTTCATTTTGGATAAAATAAGGTAATATAGTCTGCGTAGGATGACTGGAACTAAAACAGGAGGAAAAAGAATGAAGATCGGATTTATCGGATGCGGAAATATGGGGATGGCAATGCTGAACGGCATTCTGGCTTCCGGAATGACCGGGCGGGAGGAGCTGATTGCCTCGGCAAAAAGTGAGGCGACGCGTGATAAAATTAAACATGAATTAAAGATCAATCTGGCGGCTTCTAATCTGGAGATTGTACAGCTTGCAGATATTGTTTTTCTGGCGGTAAAGCCGCAGTATTACGCTGCGGTAATTGCGGAGATAAAGGCGGCAGCAAGGCCGGAGCAGATATTTGTGTCGATCGCGCCGGGAAAATCAATGCAATGGCTAAAGGAGCAGTTTGCTGCTCCAGTGAAGCTGGTGCGTGCGATGCCGAATACTCCTGCGATGGTCGGGGAAGGCATGACGGCGTATTGTGTGAACGAACTTGTGACCGCGCAGGAAAAGGAGCAGACGGCGCGTATCTGTGCGTGCTTTGGGAAAGCGGAGGAAGTAGAGGAGGGGATGATGGACGCTGTGACCGCGGTCAGCGGCAGCTCTCCGGCTTATGTGTTTTTGTTTGTGGAAGCAATGGCGGATGCGGCTGTGGCGGCAGGAATGCCGCGGGCAAAGGCATATACCTTTGCGGCGCAGGCAGTTCTTGGGAGCGCTAGGATGGTGCTGGAGACAGGGATGCATCCGGGGGCGTTAAAGGATATGGTCTGCTCGCCTGGCGGGACGACCATTGAGGCTGTACGTGTGCTGGAAGAAAAGGGGCTGCGCAGCAGCGTCATGGAGGCGATGAAGGCGTGTGCAGAAAAAGCGGGCAGAATGTAACAGGTCAGCTTGCCTGAGCTGTTGCGGCAGAATCTGAGAATTTCTTGCGCGCCCCTTTTCAAACGGGGAAAAATCAGGTATAATTGAAGCAGCTGATTGAAAATTGGAGGAATGAACAATGTTTGATTATAAACAATATCAAAGAAATTATTTTATGCCGCCGCAGCAAAGCCTGGACTGGGCAAAGAAGGAATATGTAGATCATGCGCCGATCTGGTGCAGCGTGGATTTGCGTGACGGCAACCAGGCGTTAATCGAGCCAATGAATCTGGAGGAAAAGCTGGACTTTTTCGGGCTTTTAATTAAATTGGGATTTAAAGAAATTGAGGTTGGTTTTCCGGCTGCTTCGGAAACGGAATATCAGCTTGTGCGGACACTGATCGACCAGGATATGATCCCGCAGGATGTTACGATACAGGTATTGACACAGGCAAGGGAGCATATTATCCGAAAGACGTTCGAAGCGGTCAAGGGTGCGCCGAATGTCATTGTGCACGTTTATAATTCGACGTCTCTGGCGCAAAGAGAGCAGGTATTTCATAAAGATAAAGAAGAGATCAAGCAGATTGCCATAGACGGTGCAAGGCTGTTAAAGGAGCTTGCTGCTGAGGCTGAGGGCAATATTATGTTTGAATACAGCCCGGAGAGCTTTACCGGGACAGAGGTGGACTATGCGGTGGACGTGTGCAACGCGGTCATTGACGTATGGGAGCCGACGCCGCAGAAAAAGGTCTATATTAATATTCCGGCTACGGTGGAGATGTCTATGCCGCACGTATTCGCAAGTCAGATCGAATATGTAAGTAAGCATCTGCATCGCCGCGACAGCGTGATCTTGTCGCTGCATCCGCACAATGATAGAGGCTGCGGGGTCAGCGATGCGGAGATGGGACTTTTAGCAGGTGCCGATCGTATCGAGGGTACGCTGTTCGGCAATGGGGAGCGTACGGGAAATGTAGATATCGTGGTGCTGGCGATGAATATGTATGCGCAGGGCGTAGACCCGCAGCTGGATTTGTCGGATATGCCGTATATCGCAGAGGTATACGAAAGACTGACGCAGATGGATATCCATATGCGCCATCCATACTGCGGAAAGCTGGTGTTCGCTGCGTTTTCCGGTTCGCATCAGGATGCGATTGCCAAGGGTATGAAATACCGCGAGGAGCATAATAAGGACCGCTGGACAGTGCCGTATCTGCCGATCAATCCAGAGGATGTCGGCCGTACGTATGACAGCGATGTGATCCGGATCAACAGCCAGTCTGGAAAGGGCGGAGTTGCTTATGTGCTGGAGAAAAGCTACGGCCTTAAGATCCCTTATAAAATGCGGGAGGATCTGGGATACGCGGTCAAAGACGTTTCAGACAAGGCGCATTCTGAGCTGTCTCCGGAAGAAATATACGACATCTTTATCAAACGCTATAAGGATCATACGCCAGTCTTTGAAGTTAAGGGCTGCCATTTCCGACAGGAGGATGGAATTACAGCTACGGTAAATATTATTCAGGATGGAAAGAAAAATCTGGTGGAAACGACCGGAAATGGCCGGCTGAACGCGGTCAGCAATGCGTTTGCGGAGTTTTTTGATAAGCCGTGCGAGATCATCTGCTATGAGGAACACGCGCTGCAGGCCGGCTCGGATTCCAGTGCGATCGCCTATGTAGGCATTAAGGGAAAAGATAACCAGATGCATTTTGGCATTGGTATCGATCCGGATATTTTGCGGGCGTCGATTGACGCGCTCATAACGGCGATGAACAGGAGCATCGAATAAATATATTCTGGCTGGTCGGATATAAGATCAAAAGTATGCTGGATGTATAAAGCGTATGGCAGGATAGGAGGATCGAACGCAGGCATGAAAAAAATCTATCAATTTACCGTATTCTGTGTGATGCTGGCAGTCGCGTGGTGCATGGGGCAGGAACTTGGGCACGAAATATCGGTGCAGGCGGCTGTTCGGATGAACCAGAAAGAGGCCACGATCTGTATCGGAGGAAAGACAACCCTGGAGGTAAACGGGGCGACTGGTCCAGTGAAATGGTCTACCAGCAATAAAAAGGTGGCAAGGGTAGGCTCAGCCGGAGTTGTAACAGGCGTCCGTAAAGGAACGGCAATTATTACGGCAAAGACGGGTGGAAAAGTATACGAGTGCCAGGTAATGGTAAATGAGACGTATGGTGCGGGAATATCCGATATCTCACTCAAACGGGAAGCGTCAGTTATGCTTACGTTTACAAAGGATGCGGTTGTAAGCTATAAAATCCAAGACCCGGATATCTGCAGTGCGGATTGGGGCGGCTGGTCAGGCAATGAAATTCCGCTGAATATTACGCCGAAAAAAGTAGGTTCCACTTATATTACGTGTACGAACAGTGCAAACAGCGAGACGGTGCGGATCCGGGTGCGGGTGAAAAAAGTTCCGGTCAATATTACGGGCATCGTCGCAGAGACAAGCGATGGCGGCGATTTTATCTGCGGGGAAAATACCATGCAGATCACGTTCCGCCAGGACCGGGCTTCCAAAAATACAGTGCTTTATTTTATCGCGCGAAACGGAGACACAATCTGCACAAAGCAGCTTGGCGCAGTTTCCGCAAGGAAATACCGGACGGTGTCTTGGGATGGTAATGACAGCAATGGGGCCGGGTACGAAGGCGAATTTCGCTTAAAGGTAGTAGCGGACGGTTATACGACAAGAAACTGGCATTATTATGACTGCTATGAGAAAAGCCCATTCCTGCGCGGCACCGGAACAAGGGAAAAGCCGTATGAGGTGGCAAGCGCGGAGCATCTGCTGCGATTGGCTGATTTTCGCAGCAGGCATTTCGTACAGGTGCAGGATATTGACCTGCGCTCGGACATTATCAGCAATATTTTCAGCGCCCAGCGTCCGTTTATGGGAAGCTTTAACGCAAAGCCTGGGGAGCAGGGATTTCGTATTTTGAATTATAATGGAAATACTTCGCTGTTTGGCGTGATCGGCGTGGAAGGGGAGCTGAACAATGTGGCAGTCTTAGACGCGCGCATTACAGGTACCGGGCAGGAGCGCTCGGCGGTGCTGACTGAAGTGAACCAAGGCATGATGATGAACTGTATCGTTGAAGGGGCTGTGATTTATTCCGCTTCTGCGACTGATGCCGCATTGCTTTCTGTAAAAAACAGCGGGGTCATCGATCGCTGCAGGGCGCACGGAACCGTTTATACATATGGCAGTATGGCAGGCGCGGCTGTGACGAACGAACAGCGTATTATACGGACAAAAGCGGAAGCAGATCTGAACTTGTCGGCTGCGGGAGGTATTACAAATGCGCAGGAGCTGTATGTCGGCGGGATCGCGGCAGTCAATGGACAATCGGCGTTTATCGACGCGTGTGAGAGCAGCAGCAGCATTCAGGCAGCCGGAACGCTTGAGACACCTGCGCGGCTGTATATGGGTGGAATTGTCGGCAAAAATGACGGACAAGTACGCGACGGCGGTGCTCTGGGATTTTTTCCGCTGGAGTATACACAGGATTTGATTGGAGATGCCAAGGGCGGTATGATCGCCGGAGAAAATGACGGCATGATCACAGGGGTTACTTATTATGAAACGATCGGACGCAAGAGCAGCGCGGCTGGAAGCGGACGCGAGGACAATCTGCGTCCGATGGGAAGCGGCAATAACGGAGAAGAATCGGAAAATTAAAGGAGGGCTTTTTGTATGAATTGTTTGTCGCCATCGATTTTATCAGCTGATTTTAACAGGCTGGGAGAGCAGATAACGGCTGCTGAGCAGGCCGGAGCGCAGTATCTTCATTTTGACGTGATGGATGGTCATTTTGTACCGAATATTTCGTTTGGAATGCCGGTTCTGCAGTCGCTTCGCGCGCAGACAGGCATGATGCTGGATGTACATTTGATGATCGAGGATCCGGTACGCTATATCGGAGATGTCGCGGATTGCGGAGCGGATATTATTACGGTGCACGCGGAAGCTTGTACGGACTTGAATCTTGCGGTGGACAGGATCAAGGAGCGGGATCTGCTGGCAGGCGTCGCGCTTTGTCCGGCGACACCGCTGACGGAGCTTACGTACATTTTGCCTCGTATTGATATGGTGCTTATTATGACAGTCAATCCAGGTCTGGGCGGGCAGAAGCTGATTCCCTATACCTTGGAGAAGGTACGTGACCTAAAAGAAATGATTGACAGCAGAGGATTAAAGACAGACATTGAGGTAGACGGCGGGATCAATTTTAAAACGCTGGACGCTGCGCTGGATGCAGGCGCAAATATTATCGTGGCGGGAAGCGCGGTATTTGAAGGCGATGTGGAAGAAAATACAAAAAGACTGCTTGATAGGATGAAATAGGAAAAACGTTTAGCTTTGGTAAAAACCCTGCACAAGGATCGGCGCAGGGTTTTTTAGGTGAAGTGATAAAAAGTCTATTGGAACTGGTTCTGGCTTTTGCTGTAGGCATAGCCTATCGCGTCCAGCTTTTTGATAAGGGCCTGCTGGTCAAGCTGCAGCGATGCGCACAATTCTTCCAGTGATGGATAGTGGTCGCGCAGCTGGGTATTAAGGTAGCTTAAAAGCATGACAGGATCGTTTGGTATTTCTGATATCATAAGGACCTCCGTTTTTATTTTTAGTATAGCATGAATTATTTGTGAAGGTTTCACAAATAATTATAAAATTAATCTAAAATTTGTATTAAATAAAAATTGACATTCGGATGAAACCTTGTTATACTATGGTGCATAAAGCAAAGGTGCTGAGAGATGGATATCTCGTCAGCACCTTTTTGTGTAATTGGAAACTGTTACCGGACACTGCAGGATATCCAGTCAGCTGTTTTCTTTCGCAAGTGTAAACTGCTCTACCAGTCCTTTTAGTACAGCGGCTTCCGCCGACAGCTGTTCGCTGGCTGCAGCGCCTTGCTGTGCCGTAGAGCTATTGCTCTGTACGACAGATGAAATCTGGTTGATCCCATTGGAAACCTGCGAGACAGCTTCGGACTGTTCGCTGGATACCGTAGAAATATTGTCAATGGAGGCGGTAACGGAGCGGATGCTTTTTACAACCTCCTGCAGCACTTCTGCGGTTTGCTGTGCGATTTCCGTACCAGTATGAACCGCTTCCGCAGAGTGCTCGATCAGTGCGGAAGTATTCTGGGCTGCTTCAGCGGATTTTCTTGCGAGGCTGCTGACCTCCTCCGCTACGACAGCGAAGCCTTTTCCTGCTTCTCCTGCCCTTGCTGCTTCTACGGCCGCGTTCAGAGACAGGATATTTGTCTGGAACGCGATATCATCGATCGTTTTGAGAATCTTTTCGATCTCGTCGGAACAGGTTTTGATCTTATCCATTGCGCTCATCAGGTTTTGCATTTGGCTGCTGCACAAGGATACGGCTTCTCCGGCGTGGTGGGTCTGACGGCGTACCTCAAGCGCTTCGCTGGCCGTATTTTTTACGTCATTGGATATTACATTCATCCGATCTGCAAGCTGCTGTACAGAACTTGCCTGTTCGGCAGTACCATCGCTTAACGTTTGGGCGCTTGCGGAGAGCTGGCTGCTGGCAGCCGATACCTGGCCCGCGGAATGGCTGACCTGGTGCATGATCATGTTCAGCTGCATTTTCATATGGCGCATGGCAATTAAAATATCCTGGAAACTGCCTGCATAGATTTCTTCGTGTTCGGTATGTATATCTAGGTTGTGCTTGGACAGTTCTGTCAGAAGGTAGCTGATATCGTGGATCACCAGGCCGAGCCCATCTACAAGGGAAGCGGCAGACGCAGTAAGCATACCAGTTTCATCTCTGTTTTTTACTTCTGGCATAGGTGTTTCCAGATCTCCTTCAACGAGCAGCTGCATACGGTTCGCACAAGCTTTCATCGGTTTTCCGATGTTGTTGGCCAGCAGCAGGGCGGTGATCATGGAGATCAGCAAAGAGGCTGCCATGACTGCAAGGTTGATCGCCATAGCTTTATATGCGGCGGCCAGGTAATTCTGCTGCGGTGCGGTAACAGCAATGCTCCATCCGTCTGTATTTGGTACGGGAGCATAAGCGATAAACATCTTCTGCTTTTTTGCCTGTTCTCCGACTATCTGCATTGTTTGATAGCTTCCAAAGCCGTTCTCGCCTTCCCGCATCCGTGCATGGATAGCAGCCAGCTCTTTGAGTGAGGAATCCTCTTGGGCTTCGGCTTCGATATTTTGTACCATTATGGTATCAAGCGTAATATCGGCGATTGTGTCTCCGGATTTGTTGATCATGTAAGCACGGCTATTATCCCCGATGTGGATCGAAGATACGATATCATTCAAAAATGTTTCTTTTGGCACAAAATACACAGCTCCCGCAATGGATGAGCCGTAGATCCCTCCGCTATAAAGCGGCGCTGCGGCCATAATGGACAGCTCCCCGGTGACCTTGCTGATCAGAGGTTCGGATACATAGAGATTGCCGCGCATGGCTTGTATGACATACTCCCGGTCGGAATAGTCTTTTTCGTCAAAAATGCTGTGCCCGTTCAGACCGATAATGTTTCCGCGCTGGAACAGATGCATATCGCAGCGTTCTTTTATAAGCTTCTGCTTTTCCTGCAGCGACACATTCGGGTCTGAAAGCTGCGGGATGCAGCCGGCGTCCATAGCGGCGTTTTTGTAGGCAGTCAGCTCCTGTTCCACGCGCTCTGCTGCCAGTACGGCAGTTGTGCTCATCATATGTTCGACGGTGGAAAGAGTGCTCCGATAGCTTGGGATAATGCCTGATAGTCCTGCTGCCGTCAGCGCCGTCAGAACGGTCAGCATAAGACATACGGTAATTTTTGTTCGAATGCTTTTCATAATAGTTGTACTCCGTCTGAAATATTTTGTGGATAAAATGTCCGGTCAAATTAATATTATATGGACTACACTTGTTTGTCAACTTCTTTTGCGTTAAAAGTCATTATCCATAATGCTTATAGATAAAATTCCTTGTACGATAGCTCCAAGGCTTGGCTGTACATCCTTGAATCTCAGCATACAGACCGTTTGCCTTTACATCCCTTTTGCGACAGGAACGAAAAAAGCAATGCGGATTTTGAAAGTATCTGAACGGCTATATTTTCGGTTCCATTGGGAAAGCGAATGCGGTATAATGATCAATGGAAAGGATAGAAGAAGCAGCGGCGCGTGTTTGTGTACAGAGCGGGACATGAATGCGCATGGAGACAAGGAGGGCGTTAGGATGAATGAATTGGAAAAATGCATGGCAGGAGAACATTACGATTGCCATAACCGCGTTTTTTTGGAGATGAAAGCCCAGGCGAGAAGGCTGTTAAAGGAATATCATACGCTTGCCTATGAGCAGAAGGAGGAAAAAACGGAAATTTTAAAGCAGCTGTTTGGCAAGATTGGTACCAATGTATCGGTCGGGCTTCCGTTTATCTGTGATTATGGGCGAAATATTTATATGGGAAACAATGTGTCGGTCAATATGAATTGTACTTTTGTGGACTGCAATACGATAACGATCGGCGATCAGGTGCTTCTTGCATCCAACGTACAGCTTTATACGGCGACGCATCCGGTGGAGCTGGCTGAGAGACTGACTCCGGACTGGGACGAGCAGTCGGGGCAGTATTTTTGCCGCACTTATGCGCTGCCAATCACAATCGGGAACGGCTGCTGGCTGGGAGGGGGCGTGATCGTGCTGCCGGGCGTTACGATTGGCGATGGCTGTGTGATCGGGGCAGGAAGCGTTGTAACGAAGGATATACCGGAAAATTCCCTGGCAGTCGGAAACCCATGCCGGGTGATCCGCAAGATCAACAAACAGAAAAACGGAGATATTGTATGACAGAGATTTTTGGAACACTTGGCCCAGCCTGTGCGCAGGCGGATGTACTGGAAAGAATGTTTTTGGAGGGAATGACCGGGATGCGGCTGAACCTGTCGCATACTGGGCTTAAGGAGAGCGAACCGCTGATACAAAGCTTTCACAAAGCCGCGCAGCGCGCAGGCGTCCGCCCGGAGCTGCTGATCGATATGCAGGGGCCGGAAATCCGGATCGGAGAGCTGTCTGCGCCGCTGCACCTGAGTGGATCGGAGGAGCTTTTCTTGCTTTGTCCGATGGAAGCTGCGCAGGCTAAGCCGGACAGACGCGTGGTTCCGGTTGCTGACCGTGTGCTGGACGTCTTGGAAGCGGGCGATCATGTGCTGCTGGACGACGGCAAAATAGAGCTTGCGGTCACAGCCGTTAGCCCTGCAGTCACGGCCGTTGTCCTGCGGGGCGGTATTTTGCGGAAAAGAAAAAGCCTAAAGCTTGTGGGCAAATCGGTCGCCATGCCGGTCTTGACCGACCAAGACAGGGAAAATATTCGTCTGGCAGGGGCTTATGGTGTGACGGCTTTGATGCAGCCGTTCGTGACAGAGCAAAAGCACCTGGCAGAGGTAAAAAGCAGGCTGTTAGAAAGCGGAATGGGGCATCTGCGTGTTTTTGCAAAGATTGAAAATCGCGAAGGCATCCGGCAGATTAAAAATATTCTCCCAGATGCAGATATGCTGGTGATCGCAAGAGGCGATCTTGGAAATGATATGCCATTGTGGGAGCTGCCAGGCGCGCAGAAGCAGCTGGCAAGGCTGTGCCGGGAGGAAGGAAAGCCATTTTTAGTTGTGACAGAGCTTCTGGCGTCCATGGTACACCATCCGTATCCGACGAGAGCGGAGGTATCGGACATTTTTCATGCGGTTGCAGACGGTGCGTCGGCTGTGATGGTTACGAATGAAACAGCTGTTGGAGAATATCCAGTGGAGGTTATCCGGTATTTGACAAAAACGGTGCGTGAGGCGGAGAAGGAATCTTAATAAGTTTTAAGTTCAATCATTAGGAAAGGCATTAACGAGTATTTCGCTAATGCCTTTCATCTTGTTATCAATCTTATTCAGGATTTATGAAATCGTTTTTTTACTTTGATCATCTTCCTGGATGTTTATATGGCCGAAAAGAAATCAGGATCAGTAAAAAGTCTAGACGAAAGAAAACAAACAAATGTTTGTTTTTGCGTGGACAAATATGTGGCGCTATGTTATAATCAATCTTAGTTTCACTTCTCGATTTGTCCGTAGTAGTTTCTTGCTTTCATACAGTTTGGAAAATGAATGATTTGATTGTACAGCTGATAATATTTCATTGCGTTTGAGAAATATTTATAAAAAAGAAGATCTGGATGCAGAGGCAATAGCTATGTTGGAAGAGTTAGTTTCCAGGAAAGATGCATCAGAGAAGAAGCGTATATTGGCAGATGAATATGGAATGACAATGACTACTGAATTGGAAAGGAGAATCCAGATTATGTGTAATTGGTCAGAGAGTATTAGAGAACAGGCAAGAATGGAAGCGAGAATAGAGGCAAGAATAGAGGCTATTGAGAGAATGATCGGAGCTAATATTACAAGAGAGCAGATATTATCTATGGGATATACGGAAGCGGAATATGAAA
>CAJUIL010000037.1 GCA_910586225.1 uncultured Eubacterium sp.
TGCGTAAGAAAATTTTGTTATTGGTAACTTACACACTTTATTTTACACTCTCGAATTATATTACTTCTTTCTATAGTGAACACGATACTTCGGCGAAATCTGGAACATCTGCATATTCGAATGCTCAAAATTTATTGGATAAGCTGACAGATCTGCTTTGATAGGTAAAATACCGTACTGTTTTGCTGGTCTGATGTCACGACACATATACTACAAAACCTCAGCGCAGCCACACCATTACGCTCCCGGTTTTCGCTATGTGTTCTTGTAAAATCATTCACAGTAAAGCAGTAAGGTATTTCAAGTGGGTTAGATGGTCATCTTTTTCAATTAAATATCTGAATTTTAATATTTCTCCTTGCATTTCTGTAATCTGTCAGTTCAATACTTCTTGATGAAAGTCAATTATTAATTACGAATGTAAGAAAATAAGTAAAGCTTTGGTCAAGATATGTCGAAATACAAAGAAGTGAAGTATCGGGGGACAGACTACAATCATTTATTAGAAAGGGTGAGAAATATAGATGTTCAGAATTGCTATATGTGATGATGAAAGTATATTTACAGAAGAATTAAAAAGGCTGGTTTCCGATTACATGATGGAAAATGGTTTTGTATTTAGAATTGATACATATGGCTGTGGTGAATCACTGGTGGATTTAGGGATAGAGGTAGTGCGGTATACGGTCGTTTTTTTAGACATTAATATGGACAAGATAGATGGGATCAGGACGGCTGAGAAGATCAGGGAAGTAAGCAGGGATATTTTGATTGTGTTTGTGACGGCCTATGTGAACTATTCTCTGGAAGGGTATCGGTTAGATGCTGTAAGGTATTTGTTAAAAAGCAATGCAAATTTTCAAAGTACGGTGAATGAATGTATGGATGCCATTATGGATAAACTGAATTATTCAGTGGCAAAAAAGAACTTTGATTTTATAGAGGGTACGAAGGAACTATCCTTAGACCGACTGTTGTATATAGAAAGTAATCTGCATAAACTGATGTTTCACGTTATGGTGGATGATATGGTGATATATAGCATCTATGGGACTTTGAATACATTGGAACTGGAACTTGCAGAAAATGACTTCATAAGGATACATCAGAGTTACCTTGTAAATAAAAAATATATAAAGAATGTGATTAGGTATAAAGTGGTATTGACAAACGGGGTTGAATTAGCCATACCAAAAGCAAGGTATCCAGACGTGAAGGAACAGTTTATATCATATCAGGGAGAAGTTTAAATGTCTGATTTAGTAGCAGAAATATGGATCATATTTTTTGAGGTGCTATGCTGTAAGATTTTTTGTGAAACATTCGGGAAATTGCGTGATAAAGGCTGGATGAACGGTGTGCAGTTAATCGTGCTGGAATGTGGTGTGTTTATAGCTGCAAGAGAGATGTCTGGATCATTTTTGGTAAAGCAGGTTGTGATGGTTTCACTGTTTGCGCTGTATATGTTTTGGCATATAAAAATCAGCATTAAGAAATCGTTTATCTTAGCCGTTCTGTATCAGGCAATGCTGCTTTCGATCGAATATTTGTCATATTCAATAAATATAGAATTATGCGCGGGAAGTGAAGTAATAGGAAAAAAGTATGATCTGGAAAATGTTCTGGTTATCCTGCTTGGAAAAGCAATCGTATTTTTTTGCATTCTTGTGATTAAAAAGCAATTAGGAGAGAAGAGTACTGAAATTCTGGCGGATGCGGAGTGGCTAAAGCTTTTGACATTTCCAGTATTTACAATTATTATCATCGCATCGATGCTGTCGTATTTTAAATATGTAGAAACATCTGAGCAGACGATGCTGCTGTTTATAGGCGCATTTGGGCTGATCGGCATGAACATCGTAGTATTTTATTTGATCAATGATATTGTAGAGCGGGAAACACAGCTTTATGAAAGCAGGATCCTACAACTGCAAGTAAAAAGCCAGGCTGAGAAATATCAAGCAATATCAGAAAATTTTGAAAAGCAGAAGAAAAGGACTCATGAATACAAAAATCAGATGAAATGCATGGAGTCGTTGTTAGTGAAGAAACAATATGTAAAATTGGAGGAATATGTAAAAGGGATATGCGGCAGACTGGACAAAGAATTGGACGCTATTGATACAAATCATATCATAGTCAATGCAATTTTGAATACAAAATATCGGGAGGCAGAAGAAAACGGAATTGTATTTGTGCTGCGGGTAAATGATCTGTCAGATCTGCGGATCAAGGATGAAGATATTGTTACAATATTATCTAACCTGTTGATCAATGCGGTTGAGGCTTGCAAAAAATGTGAGCGTAACAAAAGAATCTTGAAATTGAAGTTTGTCAAAGAGGATGGAATGATAAAAATAGGGGTTAGAAATACATATAGCAATCCGATTCTTTATGAGAATGGAGAAATTAAATCTACAAAGCTGGTAAGAACAGAGGAACATGGAGTAGGGATCAAAAACATTATAGAGATTATCGAGAAGTACGATGGTTCCTATGTGATAAAAAATGAAAATCAGGAGTTTTACTTTTCAATGATCATTCCTGGTTGATAGGAAAGCATAGGAATTGTAAATTGTGCCGTTTTCTGCTTAAAAGTGTCCGTTTTCTGCAAAGCATATTGCTTTACGGATATTTTTCTTTATAATTAGTATAAAGGAGTGGCATATATGGTAGAACAGATGGTATTGAAAGTAGTGGATCAGATGGAGGCAAAAAGCATCATTGAAAAAAACAACAGGGAATATTATGAGTATGTGCTGATAACGATGGCAGAGCACATCATCGCAGTAGGGACAATGCTGATCATTAGTATGCTTTTTCAACAGTTTGCACCAACAGTTGTTTTTTTAGTGTTTTTTCTTTCACTGAGGAAGCGAACGGGTGGTTATCATGCAGATAAATTTTGGCAATGTTATCTGATGACGATCATAACGTATATCGGCGTTATGCAGATTGCAAAAGTGCTTGCAGAAAAATACTATCTGATGTATTCCTTATTACTTATCGCAGTACTTATTATCGAGGTGATTGGAACGGTGAACCATCCCAATATTGATCTTGCGGAGGATGAACTGCAGGAAATCAAAAAAGCAGCAAGGTTGCTTGTTTTGATCGAAGTAGGAATTATTGCCGTTTTGATTGCTTTGAGGCTCGACCGGCTATATGTAAGCTATATGTCGATCGCTATCATATTGTGTTCATCCTTGATGTGCTTAGCAAAAATTATAAAACAGGAGGTAAAAGCATAATGAAAAGAACAGAAATACTTGCAAGCAAGGTGTTAAAGGTAGTGGAGAGAATTGCCCGCAATGAGGTAGAAAAATCCGTGCTTGGAAGAACAGCAGAATGTGCGGCGATTTATCATCAGCCAAAAAGACCAAAGAGAAGAGAGAATTAAATACAGATGTGCATCTTTTGATGGAAGCACAAAGAAAAATTTTGAAGCTGCTGCACTAGAGCGTGTCTTAAAAATCATTTCCGTGGTCCGCATTCTCGATATCATGCCCTATGGGGACAAACTGTGAAGCACATCGCACGGAAAGCATTTTTAAGACACGCTCTAAGTAATTAGTGCGCAGTCCGTTTATTTGTGCAGCTTTCAGGGAATTTTATTTGATGATCTTTAACATAGCTGCAATATCCTCGGTTGCCATAGCTGCTTTTGACTTTTCGATCAAGATGTTTTTCCCTGTCATTATGTAGGATGGCATTACTCTGATACCTTCATAATAGATCTCACGATTCCGCAATTTATAGGTGGAAACAGCAGGAATGATATTTTTCTTGGTTGATTTTTTCGTAATCATGTTAAAGGCTTTCTTTGCAACGTCACCCATAAGCATAATAACTTTTGTATTTGGGAATAAAGAAAGCTCTGATTCTAAATAAGGCAGGCTTTTTTCCAAGCTGCTTTTATCAACAGCGTATCCTGTTTTTGGGGTCTTTACGGCATTTGTGATATAGATACCTTTTTGTAATACATCTTGTATGGAAGTAACCTGTGTTCCTGCTCCTTGCAAAAGAGGTATGGTTGTTTTCAGATAATCAGCGTCGGGGCTTCCATAAAAATCCTGTAAGGGATCGGAAGGGACTACTTCATTGATCATGATTGCTTGGATCGTATGCGGATCAATCGTAATGTTATTGAGATAGATATCGTCTGCTATGCCTATTTTTGTTTCAAGTTCTTTTTTTATATTCATATCTTTTTCTCCTTTTATGATGATCTTTTGCTGTTTTCTATTTTGATGCGGGCAAACGGATTTAGGTTGAATGATTGTTATTTTGTTTGCGAATGACATCAATCATAACTTCCGCATAGCTTGATTATATCATAATAATCATGATAACACTATGTCATAGTTATTTCCTTCTTTTATTAGTTAATAGAGCTGCGTAGACAGATCCAAGGAAAATATAAACGAGTGAATAGAAATGGCAAAAACATAAAGACGTCAAGGCTTTCGGGACAAGTGTAAAGGCGGCGAATATACATATCGGCTTTAAATATAAATAGTGGCAGGGTTTTAGGAATTTTATTAAATATTTGCTGATAAGGCGGATTAGGAATGCATAGAAAAATAGTTCCCAACGGATAAGGCAAAGCTGAATATGTCTGTACTAAGTGGATAGAGCCGATAGAAAAAAGTTTTCTTGAATTGAACTTAGGTTTTTGGACGTTTTCTGCAAAAACAGGACGTTTTCTGCAAAGGCTATTGTATATATAAATTTGATTGCTATAATGGCTGTGTAAATACATTTAGAAGGGTGGAGTTTTATATGAGGAAAAATAAACTTAAGGCAACTGTAGTTGCAGCAACATTGGCATTGACAATGACATTTTCATTGGCTAATGGAGTTAATGCGAAAGCAGAAGAAATGACAAAGGATGCTTTGGCTGTAGCAGAAGATACTAATGTTGGAAATGAAATAGGGGACATTCAGTATCAGGAACCAGTAGAAATTTCGGAGTTGGAAGCAACGTCAGCTGATGATTTGTTCAAATTGTCAGACAGCGTTGTAGTAAATGAAAATGCAGTAGAGGATATGGTAGTTGCGCAGGCAGATACAACAGTCGTTGCAGGTTCAGTCAGTGATTATCTGTCAGCAGAGGGCGAAGCAAAATTGTACAATATCAATCTGCCGGCAGGAGTTTATTTGCAGGCTCAATTAACAACTCCGGCTAATTCGGCACTGGATTATGATTTGTATTTGTTGGATGCAGATGGGAACATTTTAACAGGTTCAGATTATTATACCTATGTCAATGGCACATCGGGTACATTACCAGAAGCAATGGGTTACGTTACATCTGGGGATACAGCAACATATTATTTGTATGTATTGGCGTCAGTAGGCGGAAGTGTAAGTGAAGCATTTACACTGGATTATTCTGTTAGCACAGCCTGTGATTCTTATGAGAGTGATGAATCTGTAAGAGAAGCATTGGCATTTACATATGGAATAGGAGGAGCCTATATTGAGTCCAGAAATTTAAGTTCTCCGATTGATAACGATTGGTATAAAATTACAGTACCAAGCCAAAGAATTTATGATAAATTGAAAATAACGGCTATAACATCATCGGTGAATACCTGCTCTGTAGAAGTGTATCAGAATGTTGCGCCTAATGGTTATCAAATGAGAAGGGTTAGTAGCGGAAATGTTATACCTGTATCAACGGGAACTTACTATATCAGAGTTTCAAATGCAAAGACAGTGGAAAATTTTGACGATATGGATATTCAGAATTATAAGCTGTCTATTACTCCTATTTTGAAGGCCACGGACATTGTAATAACCGATCTTAATGGTTCAGAGGGTATGAACAAGGCTGTTAATTATCCGGGATTTGGAGCCCATTTCAGAACAAAAGGTTCAGGAACATTAACGGTTTATGGTGTATTAACAGCTAAAGATAGTTCAACAGGAATAACATATGCGGTACAGGGGCAACAGATCAATGGATTATATTATAGCCCTGCGTGGGAAAATAACAATACTTCTGCAAACGCGACAAGACGAGGCACAGGAACAACAGATTCAAGCGGTAAATTTACGATAAATATTTCATTACCACCTGGAATTGGCGTAAATTCATATTACGCTTCTGCATCTACCCATTATTTTGATGTGTGTGGAGTGTCTGTATCGCTAAGTGAGGATAGCAACATAAGTGATTCACAAACTATTTTCCATTTGGCATATACAATGTATCACCCGATTTAATGTTTATCTTTTTAGTATAGACTAAGAAAAGTAGGATGTCGCACTTTGATCAGGTGTGATATCCTATCATGTATATTTAAGGAGGATCGAAATGAAAATTGCTATTCAACACCAAAATTATCAGAAAAAAATTGCAGCATCACCTGGAAATGATAGACGACATGACATAGAAAAAATTGACATTTCCGGGAAAAAGGATGATGCGGTTACTTTGGAAATAAGTGTAGAGGGAAAAAAGGCAATGCACTTAAAAGATAAAAAAGACATTGAGCAGGACATTGTTCATCTTGATAAGCGGGCAGGTTATTTGCCAGCATATTCAGGAATGTATGATGTTGATAAAGCGATATCGTCGTCTCTTGAAAATTGCAGCAAAGAAGAGCAGGAATTTGTATATGACATAATTCGTCAGAATTTTCTTATTGAAAATGGAAGCTCCATGACCGAGGAAGAACGCCAGGCTAATATATCATTGGGAATGAAAAAAGCGGAATATGCCGTAAATGATTTTATAGCAGAAGATCATAAAAAATCCTTTTTAGATGCAATGGAATCGATTGCAAAGCTGGCAAGTGCCGGGAAAATGGACGAAAATGGAAACATGGATTATGGTGTAAAGAAAGGAAATTATTTAGGACATGGCAGTGGCCTGGTCGAAACGACAGACGTGCTTGACATGATGCGTACAATGGACGCCAGCGCATATAAGGAATATCAGAGAATCAACAAAGAAAGCAGCGATTCTGACAGACAGCTTAATACTTTAAAATATGCAACAGATTGGTACATTCATTCAGTGGATAAAAATCCTCATATGGTAGAAGCGTACGAAGCCAAATCCGATGGATATGTGGAAAAGAATGTAAAAAATAGGAAAATAGATACGACTTTTAAAGACTTGAATACAGAAAGCAGAGCAGCGTTTCT
This sequence comes from uncultured Eubacterium sp., assembly GCA_910586225.1. Classification (GTDB taxonomy): domain Bacteria; phylum Bacillota; class Clostridia; order Lachnospirales; family Lachnospiraceae; genus Eubacterium_J. The sequence goes on from CAJUIL010000037.1 coordinate 7,159, forward strand.
TGAAAGTCTGAAAGCGTTTCAATCGCAGAATCCTAAATTTTATGTTACAATAAAAGCAAGGTAAATGTAACAGTGAAGGTGTCTGAGCTGTTACATATCTTTCAAAATTGAGGATGTTCAAAACATGACTATTTTGAAACCATATTATGATTTTGAGTGCTATAGCCTTATTCAGCCGATCAATAAGCTATTGGAAAATAAAGAGGCTGCATGGATTCAGCACTCCGATATGGATGGATAATCTCATAGAAGCCTGTTTTCAGCATTTGATTTTATGAGAGGTTCTTGTGTTCAAATTTTTCGTATTTCAAGATTTTGTATATGACACCTCTGTAGGTATGGGTGTGTCGTATAATCTGTGAAGGTTTACACAGTTTATGCGACACACCCAGTTTTTTCCTTAACATGATCAAGAATTAAATTCCCACACCGCTTCTCCTGCTTTATGTAATACAACACAATATCGTTTTATTCATACATTTACTCATGCGAATCTGGCAATATCCTATATCTTTTACAAGATTGCAGTTATAATGGGACTACCATGTCAAATATTTGGTAATAAATAGGTTTTTTTGCTGTGCTCAGGTAGACGAAGCCCACGCCTGGCGTGCCGTCTATATAATATTTTTTGTTGTTTATTTTCACCTCTACGTTATAATGCTGGCTGGCCAAAATTACGCCAGACGGGTATCTTTTCATATTATCGTTTGCGGCAAAACGCAGTCTGGCTTCAAATCCCATCGCCTCGCACATGGCAACAAGCAGATTCCCGCCGGATACGCACGTTCCAAGTCCTTCTGTGAGGACATCTGCGGTGGAGGAGCTGCTTCCATAGGCAAACGGCCCATAGATCGTAATGTATGAGGATGCGGCGATCAGCTTTTGCTTGTCGTTTAGGTCGTCTGGGATATAGTCCTTTACCCATTGTTTGCACCATGCTTTTACATAGGCATCTCCGGTACGGATCGTTACCTTATAGGTGTAGGTATTGTTTTTGTCGGAAGCCTTGATATAGGTATTGCCATCCTTGAGGGCTTTGACCTTGCATTCTTTATTGGACTTTTTTATGACTTGGAGAAGCTTTTTGTTGCCGACAGACCATGTTACTTTTCCGCTAGGATTGTTCATATGGAAAGTACCTTCTTTTCCGGCTCTCATTACTGCGTTATAGGTGGTCTTTTTGGTTTCTGGTTCGGGCTGCTCCTCTGGAATCGTATCCTCTTGTTCGTCATCTGTGAGGGTTTCTTCACTGGCTGTTGTCTGATCGGACGCTGCTTGGATGACTGCTGTATTACATATAAGCAAGCTGATTGCCATACAGAGCATCCATAGGGTATATTTTTTGAAACGGTCTTTCATTTTCATTCGTATAGTAGTTCCTTCCTTGGTTTTATTGTAAAAATAGGCCCGTGTTTATGAATGAAAAAATTCAATCTGGCTTACTTTTCCGTTTTCGAATAGGTATTGGATAAAAGAATTTGCCACGTTTATAAGCTGGATCTCATTTTCTTGTACAATAACATTGGATTTTCCATAATTCTTTTCCAGAGCCTTTTTCACGCTGTTATAGGACATTCCAACTTTGATCCCATTCAGGGAAATTTTTTTAGCGGTGATCTTGACGGTTACGCTGTATCCGTGAAGCGAATCATCGCCCCATGGCTCTATTAACAGCGAGAAGCCTTTTCCTTTGCATTTGTAAGCAGTCATGCCATTCAGCTCGTACTTTTTTGCAGCGTTCCCAAATACTTTCTTTAGTTTTTGGTAGGATGCGATAGAGCCGTCCGGTTTTTCGAGGACTACAGCTTTACCGTTATATTTCAGTGAAAGAGCCTCATTGGTAGATGCTTTGGCTGTGACCGGGGACATAGCTGTAACGATCAGGACAAAGCATGATAGGATAGCTGCCAGTCTGCGTAAAAAGGTTGTTTGTTTCTGCCTGTACATTTTGTTTCTCCTTCCGTATTTGTGTGATGGCGGTGCGGTTTGCATTATTTATAGGATTTCGTACCTGCCTGTTGTGAGATGACAATATTATACATCTTATTGTTGAAAGAAGTCAACAATAAGATAATAAAATAGAATTTACTTTAGAAAAGACAAAATAATCCGCACATTTCATGGCTTTTATCCGTTAAACATTAGGAAGGGAGGTTTTATATGAATGGATATTGAAGAACAATATGATAAGATATACCGTTATTGCTATTTCGAGCTGTATGATAAGCTATTAGCGCAGGATATTACACAAGAAACTTTTCTTCGTTTTTACAGACAGGTTTTGAGACTTGATTTCGTTGTGCGCTCCTTTTTTGGGCAGCTATTATGCAGAGGGAGAATTTATAGATACGAACTATCGTATGCATCAAGTAGACAAGCGGTATTCCGAGGCTTTGAGCCGCAGAGAAATTCAGCAATATCTGCGTGGAAGGACTTGGGGCTGTCAAAGGGAGAAATGGATTTTTGGAGAGAACGGGAACAGCAGATAAAAATACCGTATGTCTATCAAGAATATCGCGGGTATGATATCATGATTTGCAGTTATCAAACAGTTGTTTTTTTTGTGTGGATGTTAATTGCAATATGTCTTTCCGGAATGGAGGGATTTCAAGCCGCCTTTCAGTTTATTTATACAGATAATTCAGACAATATTACTTGCGGACAGGCGGTAATGATTGCTTATGGGAACAGGATTATTGCTGCGATGATTACCAGCGTATTTTTTGACTTCATGGCAAGCAGTACCAATGATTTATATGATCACGAGCGTAATGCTTGCTGTCATTGGAAAACCTATCTATCAACGCTTTCAAGTCTTTGGTAGATAAATCAAAATAGAAAATCCAAAGCTTACCATTACAAAAGGCTATGAGTGGGGGCAGCCGTAAGGACTGCCCTCATGGACCTGCGGGGCTGTTATACATACCCTGCGCTGGAAGCTTTTTCGCGGCGGTTATCGGTTGGCGATCTCGGCCGCTTGTTCCTTTGTTGTGATGGAAGGAAGGCTGATCAAAAGCCCTGCGAGATCCACACAGCCAAATGGAGAGAGAACCGGGCAGTTTGCGGCTTGCAGAGTATGCAGTCGGTCGCCGGCATTTTTCCGGATGGCAAAGAAAGCCTGTTCCTTGTCACTTTTTGTATCGTACTGGAAGGTTTGGCCGATGATATGGCATTCGGATATGCCCTTTTGTCCAGAGGAGGTTTTGGATACGGCATAGTAGCAGCCTTCGCAGCGTCTTTCATCCATTCGGAGCTGGTGGTCCATGATTCCGTAGTATTCGTCTGCTCCGCGGGACAGACTGTCCATATATGTGCAGGTGCTGTTATAAAGCAGGCGGTCTGCGGATGCCATAACAGCGTTATGCTCCAGCCGGGCCGCGGTTGAGGTGAAACCTGTGTAGCCGGGACAGTGCGCGTCCAGATAGGATCGTATGGCTTCCTGGAGGTTTTCGTATAAGCAGCTGCGTGCCGCATCAAGCAGCTCGCAGATCTTAGGTGTGTCAGCTGCAGCCTGAAAAGAGACAGAATAAAGATAATTATCACTCCCAAATTCAATCCGGTATGCTTTCATTGCTGACTTGCGGTAGTTTTGTTTTGTCATTTGTTTATTCATGGTAGTACCCTCCTTTGTTATGATAAGCCAAGCATAACATTTAAAGCCTTGTAGATTATGGGTTGAAATGCAAAGTACTCCCGAAAATCATGCTCAACAATGGTTTTTCTGACAGCGGTGAAAGCATATGATGGACGTGAAACTGTAATTATCTGCTGACAGGGGATGTGATCGACAACGACAAGCTGCTTTTGTCAGAAAAGCTGGATTGCCTGACTGCGAACGAAGTACGGATCATAGAAAGTATGATAGATGAATGCATCAGCCTGTATCATAGGGGGTAGGATTTGAAAATGCTGGGGTCGACGGTCATCATGTGCCGTTGTCCCTGTTTTTTTATAGTTCAATGATAATTATTTGAATAAATAGGATTCGTATTGTTGACTTTTTTAAACAAATAGGTATATACTTTGTATGCAGCCCGCGAACCAAAAGATGTAGGAGCAGTATGTTGCAGGCCAGACAGCGCCGCTGGGAATTTCACGGGAGAACAGGAGGTGTAACTTCATAGCCAAGAACGGGTACAAAGGCTGCGTCAAGATGGAAGGAGGATTACAATGACAAAGAAGTCATCAGGTTTTCCGATGATGATAGGAGTATGCGAATGGAAACGAATGAAAAAAGCGTTGTTAGTCATGGTATGCTCTGCGGTAACGATCGTTCACTCTGCGGGAGGAGTATTGGCGCAGAGCGGTGCAGCCAGAGTGAATGCAGGAGGTCAGATTTTGGACGAACAGCAGCCAGCGGATAGCGGACAGCCAGCGGGCAGTCAGACTCCAGACGGACAACAGCCAATGGACAGCAGCCAAAGTACAGAGGAACAACCTTCTGGTGACAATAACCAGATTCCGGACGGACAGCCTGCGGATGAAAAGGATCCTGTACAGGAGGATGAAGGACAAGAGGACACGATAAAAATTACAGCATCCGTCAGCCTGGATAAATCTGGAACTGCGGCAAAGGTCAGCTGGAAGAAAAGCGGAGATGGAAATGTCTCTTCTTATCTGGTGCAGCGCAGCAGCAGCCGTGATGGGGACTATAAGACGATCGCGCGTCAAAAGACTGGCAAAAGCTATACAGATCAAAAGGTAACAAGCGCAAGCCGTTATTATTACCGGGTGGCGGCAAAAACAGAAGGCGGAGGGATATCCTGCAGCAAGATCTGTTCCTTCCTATGTCCGGTAGAACCGCTGCCAGAGGTGAAGCTGGTGCGGTATTCGACATCTTCGATTAAAGTGATGTGGGACCAGAGCAAGGATAAACAAGCGGTCTGGTATAAAGTGTATTATGCAAAAAGCAGATCCGGCAAATACAAGCTGGCAGGCGTTACGAAAAACACTTGGTACCGGGTCACGAATTTAAAAAAGGATCAGAACTATTATTTTGGCGTGAAAGCGTGTGCGACGAAGAAAGAATCCGGATCTGACAGCAAGCTTTCCAAAATTGCAAAAATGAGGACAAAGCCATATGAACGCACGACGATCTTTGCAGGGGATTCTATTACTACCGGACTGACGGCCTATCGTGTATTGGATGAGATTGCAATCGGCGGGAAAAAGAGCGTAGTGGCCGCGATCGGCTTAAATACGATGACTTTTCGTACAAGGAAGGTATTTAACGGAAAATCTGCAGTAGAAGCGATTGTAGCGGCAGAGCCTTACCGGGTGTACATTATGCTTGGCGATAACGATATCCATTTCCGCAACAAAAATGACCTGATTGATGGATACAGGGAAATTGTGCGCTCGATCAAGGCAGGTACTCCGGGTACAGATATCGTAATACTTGCCGCATCCCCTGTTACGGCGGCTGAAGTGTCGCGAAGGAAGGGGTTTGCGCAGATTCCGGCCTACAACCAGGCGCTTTCGGCTCTGGCTGCGGAAATGGGCGTAAAATATTACGACTGCACCGGGTTTTTGAAGGATTCCACAGGCTGGCTGAAAAGCTCTTATAATGCAGGGGACGGCGTGCACTGGAAGTCTGCGGCATATCATGAATATGCAAAACGCCTGACGGCATATGACAAGTCGCTGGATTAGCGAAAGGAGGAAGAAAGATCATGGAAAGAAAACAGGAATATGGAAAAAGAGGATTGGCTAGAATGCGAAGAATAGCCTGCTGTCTGCTCGCGCTGGCTTGCTGCGTATTGGCATTGGTGCAGGCGCCAGTTACAGCAGATGCAAAAGTGACTGCAAAGTCACTGTGCAAAGCAGCGCTGGACGCTACAGGGGGCAGCAGTCAGCTAACATCCCAGACAACGAAAGCAGGGGATTGTCCGATCTTTACGATTGCGCAGTCGAAGAAAATAGATTCGATCGCGTATTTGTGCGATGATAAGGAAATTTATAGCATTTGTGTTGTCAAGGCATCGAAAAAGTCGGATGCATCCGGTTTATTAAAGAGCGTGCAAGCTTATAAAAAGAATAACAGCAGCAGCGATTACCTGAGTGATTATTCTAAAACCGAGCAGAAGGTGTTTAAAAACGCGGTCTGCGGAAAAAAGGGGCAGTATGTCTGGTACATTGCCATGTCATCGGAAAAAGCGGTGAATAAAAAAGGCCAGGACGCGTTGAAGAAGCAGTTATAAAAGCAGAGGTTAAAAATGGTTTTCAGCAGTTTGATCTTTTTATTCCGCTTTCTTCCGCTGACGCTGCTTGCCTATTACCTTGCGCCGCGGAAAGGGCGGAATCTGGTGTTATTTCTGGCAAGCCTTGTTTTTTATGCATGGGGCGAGCCGGTTTATGTAGCGCTGATCTTATTCTCTACCATGGTTGATTATACAACGGGCAGGCTTGCCGGATATTACAGGGAAAGAGGAAGACGCAGGCAGGCCGGGGCTGCAGTTTTTGTATCCGCTGTTATGAATCTTTCTTTGCTGTTTTTTTTTAAGTATGCGGATTTTTTTCTGCAGACTCTACATACTGTTACTGGGCTGGAAGTGCCTCCGCTTGGCCTGCCGCTGCCGATCGGCATCTCATTTTATACGTTCCAGACGATGTCGTATACGATAGACGTTTATAGGGGCGATGCCAAGGTACAAAAAAACCTGGTTACTTTCGGGGCCTATGTAGCGTTGTTCCCACAGCTGGTTGCCGGACCCATCGTACGCTACCAGTCGGTCGCCAGCCAGCTTGTGTCACGCAGAGAGTCTATAGAGTCATTTTTCAGTGGAATGGTACGATTTTGCGCCGGGATAGGCAAAAAGGTTTTGATTGCCAACCAGATCGGTGCGGTATGGACGGAAATTGCCGCTATGGGCGCTGGTGAGCTGACCTCGGCCGGGGCATGGATTGGGTGTGCGGCCTTTTCCCTGCAGATTTATTTTGATTTTTCCGGCTATTCGGATATGGCGATCGGACTTGGGAAGATGTTTGGATTTACTTTTCCGGAAAATTTCCGCTATCCGTACGAATCTAAAAGCATTACAGAGTTTTGGCGGCGCTGGCATATTTCACTTGGGACATGGTTCCGGGAATATGTGTATATCCCGCTGGGCGGCAACCGGAAAGGAACGCTGCGGCAGATGTTGAACCTTGCGGTGGTTTGGTTTTTGACCGGGCTTTGGCATGGCGCATATTGGAGCTTTGTGCTGTGGGGGCTGTACTATGGAGCTTTGCTCGTAATGGAAAAATTTTTTCTGCTTCGGGTGCTGGAACGACTGCCGGGCTGGTGCAGGAGCCTTTATACGGTGCTTTTGACCATGGCTGGCTGGTGTCTGTTTTCCTGTCAGGATATGAGGGACAGCGCTGCGTATCTGCGCGCATTTTTGTTCCGGTCCGATGCCGGACTTTTTTGCAGGCAGGATGCTTATCTGCTGCGGTCTAACGCTGGGCTGTTTTTGCTTGCGCTCGTTGGCTGTACTTCCTTGGCAAAGCGTATCGTGCTTGCCAGCTTGCCGGGCGGCACGCAAAAAAGACAGGCGGCGAGGGATGCTGCGGGGATTGTCTATGCTGTTGCGGTATTTGCCGCTTCGCTTGTGATGCTGGTCAATGCTTCTTATAACCCGTTTTTATATTTCAGGTTCTAAGCGGGCAGGCTGCGGCGGCCTGCGCCGGAAAGGTTTTAGTTATGGGTAAAAATAAAATAAAAATTGCAGGCATTATACTGTTTTGCACGCTGCTTGGCGCCTGCGGGCTTAGCTTTTATATAAAACCACAGGAAGAGTATTCCGATCTGGAAAACCGGCTTTTGCAGACAAGACCAGAGCTGGTCTTGGAGGAGTTTTTTGACGGCAGCTATCAGGAGCATTACGAAGCTTATTTAAATGACCAGATGCCCGGCAGGGACGGGTGGGTCCGGGCGGCGGCAAAAATGGAGCAGCTGGTCGGAAAGACGGATATCAATGGCGTTTATATCGGAAAGGACGGATACCTGCTGGAAAAATTTGACGCGGCTTCCTACGATGCTGCCCACGTCAAAGAAAATATCGCGTTCCTTTCCAGGTTTTTAAATGCGGCGGTGCAGCGGTACGGGAAAGAGCGTGTGTCCTGTATGATACTGCCAGACAAGGCAGGCGTTATGACGGACAAGCTCCCAGCTTATGCTGCTGACAGTACCGTACAGGAAAAGGAAGCGTTGGCAGGACTTAAGCAAAGCTTGGATGAGCCGGATATTTTGCTGGATATGCAGCCGGAGCTTTTCAAGCATCAAGATGCGTATCTTTATTATCGGACAGACCATCACTGGACGACGCTTGGAGCGTATTACGCTTACCAAAAATGGGCGGATCAGACCGGGCATAAAGCGTCCAGTCTGGACAGTTTTCAAATAGAAACGGTATTTGATGATTTTTATGGCACAAGCTATAACAAAGCCCACATCCAAGTGCCGATGGATCGGATCGAGCTGTTTCACAGCCCTTTTGAGGACGGGATTACGGTGGATGACGGGGAAAACGTATCGGCTTCCTTTTATGATCTGGAAGCTGCAACAGAAGGATTTGACCGTTATCGTGTGTTTTTTTCAAAAAATACGGCAAAGATTCGGATCACTACAAAGGCAGCTGCCGGACGGAGCCTGCTTGTTGTTAAGGATTCGTTTGCCAACTGCTTTGTGCCTTTTCTGGCAGGCGATTATGAGGAGATCATTATGGTTGACTGCAGGTATGGGAATGAAAATGTGAATGACATTCTAAAGCAGCACGATGAGATTACAGATATACTGGTTTTGTACAATATCCGAAAATTTATGCAGGATAAAAATTTGGATAAGCTGGACAACGAAGCAGGAGGCATGGAAGAATTTGACGCAGAAAGTTTTTTTGATTCCTGAGAAAAATAGTTGAGGGTGAGGGGATGCCGGATGAAAATATCAAGTGTAACAAAAACAATTTTTAGATCCGTTTTGAAAGGCAGATCGGTTCTCATAATGACTGTTTTTTTGCTGCTGCACACAGTGATGCCCGCATATGCGCAGCAAATCAGCGCGGTTTCTGAGAAAACGCGGTCAGAAAGTGCAGAAGAACTAAAAGCGGAAGAAAAGCGCAGGGAAGAAGAACCGAAAGCGGATGAGGAGCGCCAGGAAGAAGAACCGAAAGTGGATGTGAACCGGGAGGAAGAAGAACCGGAGGCTGAAACGGGAGCTGTATCTGGAGCAGAGCAAGGCGTATATACTGACAGTCAAGGTGTCATATATGCCTTGGATGGAGATGGCTGCTATGTGTCCGGCTATACGGAAGACGTGCTGAGCGCTGTTGCGATCCCAAAGGAGCTGCGGGCAGAGGACAGCTCGTATGTAGTAAAGGGGATCCAAAAACAGGCGTTTGCAAAGTGCAGCCGTTTGAAAAAGATAGAAATTTCAAACAGTGTAAATGATATCGGCAAAGGTACGTTTTCCGGATGCAGCAATTTAGCTTCCATATCGGTCATACCAGCGGAATACAGCTTAAAAGCAAATGAGAAAGCAAGTACAGTTGGCATCCGCATAAACAGCGTACTGTTTGGGGAAGCCAAGGAAGTGCGTCTGCTGCTCAGCAAAGAGCTGGTCACGCAAGCAGCCGCACAAAAAGCAGCGGAACAAATCGTGCTCTCGGTACAGGCAGACAGCAGCGGTGACGGGACGCGGTATGCGGTACCGGAACAAATAGAATTTGATGCGGATGCTGTCAAAGCGCTTGCAAGGTGCGGGAAAGACCTAAAGGTAAGATTGACAGATACCGATGGGGAAAAATATTATGTAACAATGGACAAAAAGAATCTCAAGCAGGTAAGCGGAAGCTGGAAGTTAAAGCTTCGGAAGCAAAAAACGGACCGTACAACCGGAAATTTAAAAGCAGACCTTCAAAAAGCATACAAGAAAAATGGAATTTCCGAAAAGAAAACGCTGATCTGTCAAATGACGCTTGCCGGCGGAGCAAAGGCGGGTGCTGAAATCGTCCTGCCTGTCAAACAGCTGCTGGCTATGCAGGCGGGCAGCGAGATTTATGTATACCGCTATTCCAAAAGCAAACGGGACTTTCTTACGGTATTGTATCATCCGGCGGTTGTCAGTAAGCAGGGGAATGTGAGGCTTTCCGTGGACAAAGGCGGTGTTTATATCTTATCTGCAAAGCCGTTTCAGTATCTATGCAGGAAGCTTACGAATACATGGATTACAGAAGCAGGCAGCACCTATTATCTAGACCAGAACGGGCAGCCTGTCTGCGGATGGAAAAAGCTGGGACAGGACTATTATTATTTTGACCGGGAAAATGGGAAGCAGGCTGCGGGGCGTATCGTAGACGGTATCCGGCTCACGAAAAGCGGGCAGGCAGTAGCGACAAACGCAAATGTCCAGAAGATACAGACTATGATAAAAGCACGTAATATCGTATTACAGATCACAAAACCAGAGGACACATTGGAAGAGAAGATCAGAAAGTGTTTTTTATGGGTCTTTCAATTTCCATATAAGCAGTATCGAAGGCTGAACCCGATCTACCGGCAGGAGGGCTGGGAAGTTATCTTTGCAAACGATATTTTTGACCGACATCAGGGATGCTGCGTATCTGAGGCGTCTGCAACAGCGTTCTTATTCCACGAGTGCGGCTGCGAAACCGTATATGTGGCTACCGATACCGGCCATGCGTGGGTGGAGCTCAACGGCAGGGTATATGACCCGCTGTTTGCAGAAGCACGCGGATTTGACAACTACTATAACAGGTCGTATGAGGGATATGGAATGTATGCTGTTGTAAAGCATAAAATCTGATCCTTCATATTCATAGAATGCGCTGCGGCGCCAGACATAGATGGGCGCGAGGCAGCGCAAAGGTGCCGTTGGAGAAGGCTTATACGCTGCGCTTGATCTCAAGCAGCAGGAGCACCAGGCTGATGCCCATCAAGATATGCCCGATGCCGGCGATACCGGAAATTGCCGCGTCCATGCCTGAGGAAAGCGCAGGTACGAGTACTTGGGCCACGCCTCTTGTGACAAACTTCTTACGATTTCGTTGTACAACTGCACTCTTAAATGCTTTCATCATAGCTGGTGACAATTCTTCACAATCCTCATCAAAATTAATAGGACTTCTTTTTGCATCTTCAACTTCTTTAAGTTGCTCTTCCGTAGGTTTTTGTCCACTCTAAATAATTAATGTTTTGGTCATAATAAAGCTCCTTTTCTGTATTTGTTGCAAGTCTGGCTGAAATTAACCTAATCGTTTCTTTTCTTTCCGTGAATACTACAAACAATACATCTCCAACCTTTCCTATCGCTATATATCTATCCTCATCAACTCTATGCTCAAAATCAAACATTTCGATATAATAAGGGTCATCAAACACATATGCTGCTGTTTCAAAAAAATTTATTTTCATCCCACTCAAATTTCATTTTCGACAATTCATTCTTAAGTTTTTTATATTAACAGTATATCATCAAATAACAAGTCTATCAAATACATTTTCCCTAATTTCTTTTTCGGTTATATTAAAGAAAATAGACGGAAGTTTCTGTATAGCGGTTTAGCATGGTGCTGTCAAGTATAAAAAAGGATTCCGCTTGCTTGACAAGAATATGAATTTGGAGTATATTAAAATTAATTTAAAATGATTAATTTATTCAATTTTTATTTCAAGTAATGGGGGAACATATGGCTAAAGATGTGACTTTGGCGGATATCGCTGCGAAAATAGGAGTGAGTACAGTTGCAGTCTCCAAGGCGCTGACAGGAAAACCAGGAGTCAGCGATGAGCTTAGGGTCCGCATCAAGCAGGCGGCGGAACGGATGGGATATATATCCAGTACAACCGGAAGGTCAGCGGTTACGGAAACCGGAAATATCGGGGTGATCATTCCGGAAATATATTATGGCTATACCTTTTCCTTTTATGGGCAGTTGTATGAGAAGGTAGTAAGGGCGTTGTATGAGAATAAATACTACGGTATTTTAGAGCTGCTCACAAAACAAGACGAAATGGATGGAAATATACCAAAGGTGCTGCGCGACTGGAAGGTGGACGGGGTCATCTTTATGGGGCAGGTGGAGGAGAGCTATATTCGCAAAATTGTGAGCGAGTCGGAGCTGCCGGTGTTTTTCCTGGATACGTACAGGCCGTCTGTCGCGGTCGATACGGTTGTCTCGGATGGCTATTACGGCACGTTTATGCTGACGGATCATCTGATCCGGCGTGGGCACAGAAAGCTTGGATTTGTCGGAAACATTGACGCTACAGACAGCATTGCGGATCGGTTCTGGGGATATCGAAAAGCGCTGCAGTATCATCATATTGCATTTGAAAGCAGCTGGGAAATACCCGACCGCAGCCAGTATGGAAATATTGAAGAGAGGATCTTAACGGAATACAACGGACTGGACGCTTATGTATGTAATTGTGACCATGCCGCGTACATCGTTATTCGGGATTTGGAACGGATGGGATATTCCGTACCAGAGGATGTGTCAGTCGTTGGGTTCGATGATTTTCTGCCTACTGATTGGGGAAGGGGTGTGGACCGGATCACCTCCTACAGTGTCAATATGGAGCTGATGGCGGAAACGTGTGTGAAATCTATGATCAAAAAGATCCGGCATGAGAAATATGTGGAAGGCATTCAGATCGTGACCGGCAGGATTGTTGAAAAAGAAACGGTAAAAGACCGGATCGTATTGGAGTAAAACGTATTGGAGTAAAAATAGAACGAATGGATATGGATCACGCTGCCGCATTTGCGGTGCGTGTGTGTTGACTGCCAGGGATCACCCTGGCATATTTTTGTTGGCGAAAGGGGCTGTCATGAAAGAGATGCATTCATGGCAGCTCCTTAAATTTTGCATTTATTAAATAAACACGTATCCATGCAAGATTTGGTTAACGAAAATATGTGAAGTAGTATAAAATTAATTTGTTTTAATCAACAAGTTAATAAAAATGGGTTTATAAACATAAAGCGAATTAAAATATAAGCAAACTACTTACCGGAGATTATATATAATACACAAAAATAAGTGGTATATTTTGTGTATTATAGCAAAATTAAATACAAGGCATAATAATTCGTTGACTTTGTTTGTTAACTTATATAATTAAAATAAATCAAAAGAGATTAATAAAAATAAACAATACTGACGAAGGTTTCACATATGCTTTGCTGAAAGTGCAGATGATAAGGCTTTAAGCCTTAAAATAAATTAATAAAAAGAAAAGGAGATTATTATGAATAACAAAATTTTCAAAAGAATGCTTTGTGCATCGCTAGCGGCAGCTATGATGGTTCCAATGGCAGCCTGCGGGTCCGAACCGGAAGGTTCAGGCGACAAGGAAGAAGCAATGGATGTTACACTTGATCAGATCAAGCTTGGAGAGGATTATACGGATATCAAGGCGGATCTGAAGTTCCTGACGCATAAGACCGATGTGGTGGATACAACATTTGCAAATTACATAACCGAATTTCAAAAATTATATCCGAATATCAACATTGAATATGAAGGCATTACCTCATATGCGGACGATATTACCACACGGCTTACAACAGGCGACTGGGGCGATATTTGTATGGTTCCTACTTCAGTGGATAAGAAAGAGCTCTCAAATTATTTTACAAAGCTTGGCGATAAAGCAGAGCTTGCCAAGTCTTATGAAGAAAATATGCTGAATAATTTTATGTATCAGGATGTCGTATATGGAATCCCATCTATGGCAAATGTGCAGGGGATCATTTACAACAAAAAAGTATTTGAAGAGGCAGGGGTCACGGAGCTGCCGAAAACACCGGATGAGTTTTTGACGGCGCTTGCGGCTATCAAAGAAAAAACAGATGCAATCCCGCTTTATACGAATTTTGCCGCAGGCTGGACAATGACGGCATGGGATGCATATATAGACGGCGGCGCGACCGGAGATCCGGATTTTGTAAATACCGGTATTACGAAAGGACAGAACCCGTTTTCTGACAGAGGAGATGGAACAGGGCCATATGCTGTTTACAATGTCCTTTATGAAGCGGTAAAAAGAGGGCTTACCGAGGATGATCCGACGACAACCGACTGGGAAGGCAGCAAAGGAAAGCTGAACAATGGTGAGATTGCCTGCATGGCGCTTGGATCCTGGTCTGTAGTACAGATCCAGCAGGCGGGTGACAATGCGGCGGATATTGGGTATATGACTTTCCCGATTTCTGTAGATGGGAAGCAGTATATCTCAGCAGGACCGGATTATTGCTACGGCATTAACTGCAACAGCTCCAGGGATGAGCAGATTGCCGCTATGTGCTATATCAAATGGCTGGTAGAGGAATCCGGATTTGCACAGGGTGAAGGCGGACTTTCGATCGTGATCGGCGACGAATATCCGGATGCTTTGAAAACACTGGACGGCGTAGAGCTTGTGATAAACAATCCTTCAGCGGCCGGAGAAGAAAACCTGTTTAATGATATTAACAACGATTCCGAACTGGGTCTGAATGTATCAGGCGCCGTTCCAAAGGAAATCGTGGAAGAGGCCGTTGCCGGGACGAAAACAATGGAAGAAATGACGGCGGAATGGAATGAGAAATGGACGGCTGCCCAGGAATCAAATGGCGTGGAGCGCTGATAATTAAGGAGGCGGGGAGAAAATCTCCGACTTTGCCGGAAAGAAAGGAGAAAGGTTCATGAGTGAAAAAAAGAGCTTCAAAGCATGGATTCAGTCAGGAAAAGTAAACCGTAATCTCTGCATTTTTACATTTATGCTTGTGCCGGTGGCATTACTGGTTGTTTTTACCTATATCCCATTTTTTAAAATGATCGGGTTTAGCTTTTACGATATGAAATATATTGGGGAACGGGAATTTGTCGGATTGAAAAATTACGTGGAAGTGTTTACGAGAAAAGACTGTTTCCAGGCATTAAAGCTAAGCTTGTACTATATTGCAGCTTCCTTTGTACAGCTTGGACTTGCGCTTTATTTTGCTTCTGTTTTGAGTTTCAAAATTAAAGGAAGCGGGATTTTTAAAGGGCTTATGTTTTTCCCTTATCTTGTATGCGGCATTGCGGTTGGTTTTATTTTTAAGTTTTTTTATACGAGAGGCTTTGTGCTGGATACGGTGCTTCAGTGGTGCGGCTTTGAGCTGGATCAGCTTCCTTACTGGCTTAAGGATACGAGCATCAATAATATTTCCGTTGCGGCGACCTCCATATGGAGGTATATGGGACAGGGAATGGTCATGTTTATAGGGGCCATTATGTCTGTGGATGCTTCGCTTTATGAAGCGGCTGATATTGACGGGGCAAACAGCTTTCAGAAGTTTATTTATATGATTCTGCCGAATATCAAGACGATCATCGTTCTGAATATGATCCTTTCCATTACAGGCTCTTTGAGCGTGTTTGAGCCGCCATATGTAATTACCGGCGGTGATTTTGGAACAGGTACTTATTTTGTCATTATGAACAGGCTGGCGCATGAGAGCCAGAAGGTAGGGCTTGCATCTGCGATGGCAGTCGTGCTGCTCATACTGATCATTCTAGCGACGATGATCCAGAAGTGGATCGAAAAATATTACTTCGGCGTAGGGGATATGGAACCGCTGCGCGAGGTCAGAAGGCGTAAAAAACGCCAGGCAATGACGGCGAAAGGAGGCGTACGATAATGTCAAAGGGAAAAACAAAAAGCATTGTTGTGACAGTTTTGAAATATTTCACATTGATCCTTGGAGGGTTTATCTCCGTGCTTCCGATCGTAGTCTGTGTGATTACAGCGTTTAAAACGCCGGAAGAATATGCGTCGACTAACGTTATGACGCTTCCGAAGAGCTGGTTTTATTTTGAGAACTTTATCCAGGCATGGAAACAGGCGAATATGGGCGTTGCGTTCCGCAATTCGATCATTATCCTGGTCTGTGTGCTGGCAGGCTCTATTATGACGGGCTCCATGCTGGCTTATGTGCTCAGCCGTTTTAAATTCAAAGGCAACGGGCTGGTGCGCAATATGTTCCTGTTTGCTTCGCTGCTGCCGGGTATCGCGATGCAGGTGTCTGTATATCAGATCATGTACAGCCTTGGATGGATCAATTTTTTGCCAGGATATATCATTATGATGTGCGGTACGGATATTATTTCCATTTATATCTTTATCCAGTTTTTTGAAAATATTCCGGATTCCCTGGATGAATCGGCGATCATGGATGGATGTACGTATTTCGGCGTATTTTTCCGGATCCTGTTCCCGCTGTTAAAGCCGGCGATCGTAACGGTTATGATCTTAAAAGGTGTAGGCGTTTATAACGAATATTATACGGCCAATCTTTACCTGCAGGATAAAAACAGGCTGGTTACGGTTGCGACGTCGTTGTTTAAGTTTACCGGGCCGTTGGGGAATCAGTACAATTATATTTGCGCAGGCGTTATTATTACGATGCTGCCGGCGCTGCTCGTATTTATCATTTGTCAGAAACAGATCTACGGCGGACTGGCTGCCGGGGCTGTCAAAGGGTAGAACAGACGCGGAAGCGTTGAAAAAAGAAAGGCAAAAAGACAAAAAATCGGAGGGATCGTGAAATGAGCGAAATAAAAATAATAGGGGCGGCAGTTCCAAATATGCCGTGGCAGGAGCGTCCGGCGGACAGCAAAACGGAGCTGCCGTTATGGAGATATGCAGACAATCCGGTGATCGAACGAAATCCAGCCAAAGGCGTTGCCAGAATATTCAATAGCGCGGTTATGCCGTATGAAGGGGAATTTATCGGCGTATTCCGTGGGGAACAGACGAACGGCATTCCATATATTTATCTTGGAAGGAGCAAGGACGGCCTTCACTGGGATTTTGAACGAGACAAGATCCCGTTCCAGGATGCGCAGGGAAATGAGTTTATGCCGCAGTATGCGTATGATCCGCGGCTGGTAAAGGTGGAGGATACGTATTATATCATCTGGTGCCAGGATTTTTACGGCGCATCCATAGGTATCGCAAAGACACAGGACTTTAAGGTGTTTACAAGGCTTGAAAATCCGTTTTTGCCGTTTAACAGGAATGCGGTGCTGTTTCCAAGAAAAATAAACGGAAAGTTTTATATGCTTTCACGGCCGAGCGACAGCGGGCATACGCCTTTTGGAGATATTTTTATTTCGGAAAGCCCGGATATGGAGTTCTGGGGCAGGCATCGTCATGTGATGGGAAAAGGGCAGCAGTGGTGGCAGAATGTAAAGATCGGAGGCGGCGCTGCGCCGATTGAAACGAGCGAAGGCTGGCTATTGTTTTATCATGGGGTGACAGGAACGTGCAACGGCTATGTATACAGCATTGGCGGCGCGATCTTGGACTTGGAAGAACCATCCGTTGTTAAATACCGCTGTGAGACATTTTTGCTGACACCGGAGGAATGGTATGAGGAACGCGGCTTTGTACCGAATGTGACGTTTCCGTGCGCAACGATTCACGATGCGGAAAGCGGAAGGATCGCGATTTATTATGGCGCTGCGGATACGTATGTAGGGCTTGCGTTTACAAAGGTGGACGAAGCGGTGGATTATATTAAGGAACACAGCGTTGTTACAAAAGAGGATACGGAAATTGGAATACGCTGAAAATATGGAGGAAAATATTGTTGCGGTCATTGCTTAAGACAGAAGTAAAAAAACATTTGGAAACAGGGATCCTGCCATTTTGGCAGGGCATGAAGGACGAAACATACGGCGGTTTTTATGGTTATATGGGATACGATCGAAACATAGACCAAAAGGCGGTCAAAGGAAGCATCCTAAACAGCAGGATCCTCTGGTTTTTCTCCAACGCATATACGCTGTTGCATAAGGAAGAGCTTTTAGAAAGCGCGCGTCATGCTTATTGCTTTTTAAAAGAGCACTGTTTGGACAGGGAGTACGGCGGGGTATACTGGTCGCTGACTTATAACGGGGATGCGGCGGATGCCACAAAGCATACGTATGCGCAGGCGTTTGCGATCTATGCGCTTTCTTCCTATTATGAAGCATCCAATGACAGGCAGGCGCTTGAGGCAGCACGCAGCCTGTATCGCTTGGTGGAAGAAAAATGCACGGATGACCAAGGGTATCGCGAAGCGTTTGAAAGGGATTTCCAGCCGGCGGAAAATGATAAGCTTTCCGAAAACGGGGTTATGGCTGACCGGACGATGAATACGCTGCTGCACGTATTTGAAGCTTATACAGAGCTTTACCGGGTATCCAAAGACGCGTGTGTGGCAGACAGGCTGCGGGATATGCTGGAGCTTGTCGCAGAAAAGATCTACAATCCAAAGCTCGGACGGCAGGAGGTTTTCTTTGATAACAACTGGAAGCCTTTGATCGATCTTTATTCTTATGGGCATGATATTGAAGCGGCATGGCTGTTAGACCGCGGTGTGGAGGTTTTGGGGAATACGTATGACGCGGAAAAAATAGCGTCGATCACAAAAAAGATCACAGCGAATATATACGACAGGGCTTACATAGACCATTCCCTTGTAAATGAAGCGGAAAATGGAATTGTGGATACTACGCGCGTCTGGTGGGTGCAGGCGGAGGCTGTCGTTGGTTTTTTGAATGGTTATGAAAAGCAGCAGGATGAAAAATATCTGGAAGCGGCGGTTGATATCTGGGGCTATATCAGAGACTATCTGGTGGATAAGCGGCCGGGGTCGGAATGGTTTGCGAAGCTGGATCAGGACGCAAATCCGATTCCGGCGCCTATTATGGAACCATGGAAATGTCCGTATCATAACGGGAGAATGTGTTTTGAGGTGATAAAAAGGCTGAAAGGGGTTTAACGATATGCTTCATAAACAATATGAGGTGGAACAGGCGAAGGTAGAGCGCCTGATTTCCAGAAAAAATCAGAAAAGCAGTATTTACAACGGCATTTATGACAGATACGAATACCCGGTGCTGACGAGGGAATTTGTGCCGGTTCACTGGAGATATGACTTGGATGAAAAAACGAATCCGTATTTTATGGAGCGTCTTGGAGTAAATGCGGTTATGAATGCCGGGGCAATTTTTTTGAACGGGAAATATCATCTTGTCGTACGTGTGGAAGGAAATGACCGGAAATCCTTTTTTGCAGTAGCGGAAAGTGAGACGGGGATCGATGGGTTCCGTTTTTGGGACTATCCGATCGAGCTGCCGGATACCTGTCCGGAAGAGACCAACGTATATGATATGCGTCTGACGCAGCATGAGGACGGCTGGATCTACGGCGTATTCTGCTCTGAGAGCAAGGACCAAAGCAACCCAGATCTGTCTGCCGCGGTCGCTGCGGCAGGCATTGTGCGGACAAAGGATCTAAAGACATGGGAGCGCCTTTCCAATCTGAAAACGCTGCGTTCCCCGCAGCAGCGTAATGTCGCGCTCCATCCGGAATTTGTAGACGGGAAATACGCGTTTTATACAAGGCCGATGGACGGCTTTATCGAAACGGGGAGCGGTGGCGGGATCGGCTTCGGATTGTGCGAGGATATCTGCCATGCGGTCATCGATGAAGAAAAGATCATCAGCAGACGGATCTATCATACGCTCACAGAAGCAAAAAACGGGGCCGGTGCGCCGCCGATCAGAGGGAACAAATGCTGGATCCACATTGCGCATGGCGTGCGTAATACCGCGGCAGGACTGCGTTACGTGCTGTATGCATTTGGAACGGACTTACAGGATCCATCTAAGGTGATCGCGGAGCCGTCCGGCGTATTTTTAGTCCCGCTTGGACAGGAACGGGTTGGAGATGTGTCCAATGTTGTCTTTACCAATGGGGCTGTTGCTAGGGAAAACGGCGACGTATTTATTTACTACGCTTCATCCGATACTAGGATGCATATAGCGGTAACTACGGTTGACAGGCTGGAGGATTATCTGTTTGCTACGCCGAAAGACCCGCTGCGGTCAGCAGATTGTGTCAGACAGCGGTGCGACCTGATCCGTCGGAACATGGAGCTTTTATAGCCGGATATCCGGGCAGTATGCAAGACGCTGCCCGGATAACAAAAGGACCGGAGGAGTGACAGATTCCTTTGCTTCTGTGACTGCTCCGATCCTTTTTAAAAAGAGTAATAAACGAATACAGGAGTGAGAAAATGAACATAAAACCTGACCATGAAAAATTGTTGTATACGGGACGGATTGACTGGAGCTGTCCGAAAGAACCGGTTTTCGTATTTCCATGTACGAGCGTACATATGCGTTTTACAGGAAATACATTAAAGATCCATGTAAAGAACCGACAAGCGTATTGGGATAATTATCTGGGCTGTATTCTGGACGGGAAGCAGACCGCGCTGCCGCTTCCGAAAGACGGGACAGCGGTTTTGGATATTTCGGTCGTGCAGACCGAGCGTAAGGAGCATGAGGCTATCGTATTTAAGAGACAGGATTCCTGTCATGAGGTCAGCTTTCTTGGCGTAGAGCTTGCAGACGGGGCAAGCCTTTTGGATGTGCCGGCGCAGCCAAAACGCCGGATCGAAGTATATGGGGATTCGGTTTCAGCGGGGGAAGTGTCGGAGGCGGTAGACTATACGGGCTGTGAGGATCCGGAGCATAACGGGGAATATTCAAACAGCTGGTATTCGTATGCATGGATGACGGCAAGAAAGCTGAACGCGCAGATCCATGATATTGCGCAGGGCGGGATGGCGCTGCTGGATGGAACCGGATGGTTCCATGAACCGGATTATATCGGCATGGAAACGGCCTGGAACAAAATACGGTACAACCCGCAGCTGGGAGAGCCGCTTCCATGGAAATTTGAAAGCTATGTGCCCCAGCTTGTGATCGTTGCGCTTGGCCAAAATGACAGCCATCCGCAGGATTATATGAAAGAGGATTATTTTGGTGAAAAAGCGGAAAGGTGGAGACGCCATTACAAAGCGTTTTTAGGTAATTTAAGGGAAAAATATCCAGATGCACATATTGTGTGCTGCACAACGCTTTTATGCCACGATCAGGCATGGGACCGTTCCATCGGGCAGGCGGTTCGGGAGATGGGCGATGATAAAATTACACAATATTTATTCCGGCGCTGCGGCAATGGGACTCCGGGACATCTGCGGATACCGGAAGCAGAAGAAATGGCGCAGGAGCTTACGGAATATATCAACAAACTTAATATAGAAGGGTGGAACTAGGATCATGCAGAAGGTAAACTTTGCAAGATTAAAAAATTGTATGCGCAGGGCTGAGAAAGGAGAGCGGCTGACCATCGGCTTTTTCGGAGGCTCTATTACGCAGGGCTGCGCTGCTTCGGAACATGAAAAGTGTTATGCTTACCGTGTGTTTGACTGGTGGCGCCGCACATTTCCAAAGGCGGACATGGCTTATGTCAACGGCGGCATTGGGGGAACGGATTCCCACTTTGGCGTTTCAAGGGTCTGGCAGGATCTGTTGATGTACGAGCCGGACGTCGTTGTGCTGGATTTCAGCGTGAATGACATAACGGATGACAGCGCAAGAAAGGAATCGTTTTTTCAGGAGACGTACGAAGGGCTGATGCGCAGGATCCTGACAAGCAGATCACAGCCTGCGGTATTGATCTTGAATAATGTGTATTATTCGAAGGGGACTAATTTGCAGCAGCAGCACAATGAAATCGGCGCATGGTATGGCATACCGCATATCAGCATGAAGGATACGCTGTATAAACAGATGAAAGCCGGTCATTATACGCAGGAGGAGCTTACCCCGGACGGCCTGCATCCGAGTGATAAAGGGCATGAGCTGGTAGCTGCCGAGATCTGTTATCTGCTGGAAGAGGTCAAACATCATTTAGAGGAAAAGGAGCAGGAGTGCGGGCTGCCGCAGCCAATGACGGCAAATGCTTATGAGAACGCCAAAAGACTTACGATCCGGGAAGTATCGCCGGTACTTGCCGGATTTCAGATCGATGCGGATGAGAAAACAGGTCATCTGGATGTTTTTAAGAACGGCTGGATAGGAAGAAGGGCAGGAGATCGGATCATATTTGAAGAAGAGGCAGCCTGTATTGCCCTTCAGTACCGAAAATCAGTCGCCGGGCCTGCACACCGGGTAAACGTCATATTGGACGGCGATATGTCCCATACTTGGATGCTGGATGGAAAGTTTGAGGAGGATTGGGGCGACAGCGCACAGATTGCCGTGATCCTCCATCACGGGGAAAGAAAGAAGCACCGTGTTGAGATCGAGGTTATGGACGGTCAGCCGGACGGAGCGGTACCGTTTTATTTAATATCATTGATTCTTGGATAAAGCCGATGTAATTCAAACGAATGGAGTAAAAATATGAGTATCTTGCATTTTTGGCAGAGCATCCGCGGAAAAATTTTTCTGATGGGAGGAACGGCCATAACGGCGCTGCTGATACTTGGCGCTACGGGGGCCGCATCCTTGAACCGGAATAACAGCAATAACGATGTGCTTACGCAGATGAACCACATTCATTTATGTCAGTATGAAAATAAGAGTCTGGAAACCTCTTATCTGTATTTTTTGGAGGATTCTTATCTGGCAGCGATCGTGGATAATTTTGACCAGATGAAAGCTTACGTCAATCAGGCTGGCGAGGCATCCAAAGGCAGGTTCCGGGAGGAAATCCAGACGATGGCGCAGGAAACAGACAAGTGCAGGGAAAACTATAATTCCCTGCGGGAGCTTGGCAATGCGCGCGGCTATACGGCAGAAGCAGGCGGCTATCAGCAATTTGCAAAAGATGATGAGCAGCTGACGCAAAGCTTTCAGGCTGTGGCAGACGATCATTCCTGGGTGGATGGGAAATGGATGGAGATTGGCAGCAACGTGGTGCGGGTGCAGGAGAACGGTAAGACGTTTTATAAATATACTTACGAAGGCGAGCTGCCGTCACTGGGAAAAAGGGATCAGTTTCTCGTGCGGATCGGTGCGACTGCCGCGGATTACCATGGGGAGCTTGCGGTGAACAGCATTGTGCTCCACAAAGGAAAGCAGCAAAGACAGATCGATATCAGCCAGATCACTGAAGATGACCTGGCAGGGTCTTACGGTGCGGCGGCAGGAGAATTTGTCCGTCAGGATTTCAGGAAAGAAGCATCTATTGTAACAACTGGAACCTTTCAAAGCGCGAATAACAGCTGGGAGGAAATTTCGATTAAGTTTCCGTTAAAAGGCTATGAAATCCAAGATTATGACAAGGTAACTTTTGATGTCTATTTGGAAAGCGGGACATTTGCAGACCTGACCGTAGCTTATGCGATTTCAGATAAATATGATTTTAATAAGACGCTGAAAAATATCAACGAATCGTTTGCGGAGTATAGCAGGAATGTGATGGAAGGTAAAGAGGTGTCGGCACAGGCGGATGAGATCCAAAAGGTATTTGAAACGATCCGTCGGAATCTGGATAGGTACGTGAGCGATCAGCAGCAGAAGCAGGAGCTTGCAGGTCTGATCGGCAGCAAGGAGCAGGCGTTTGTAGAAATGTCGCAGCAGGATCAGACTGTGCTGAAATTAAAACAGGATAATATCCAGCTGGCTGAAGCGCTGACAAAGCAGATCGGGGAGGTACGGCAGAGCGTAGAGGATGAGGCCGCAGCCGCGCAGCAGGGTATGATCATGGTGATCGTCGTTGTGCTGGCAGTCAGCTTTGCGCTTCTTGCGCTGATTACCATGGCAGTTGCAAGAAGCATCAGCCATAATATACATATTTTTCAAAATACATTATCCGGAATATCGCATGGAAATCTTGCAGCCAGGGCTGATATTCGAAGCAAGGATGAATTTGCCGTGTTTGGACAGCTGGTCAATTCCTTTCTGGACAGGATGGCGGACGTGCTGAAAAAAGTACAAAAGGTTTCCGAGGATGTCCGGATGTCCGGGGAAACGTTGGATGATATGGCGATACGGAGCGGGAATGCCGCTTTGGGGATCAGCAATGCAGTCAGTGAGATCTCTGCGGGTGCGGTTACGCAGGCGGACGAGACAGAAACCGCTGCCGGAAAGATCGAGGAAATGGGTCGTTCGTTTCAGACGATCACCGACCATGTGGCACAGCTTGGGAACACGGCGGATCAGATGCATCAGGCAAGCTTGGAATCCGCGCGTTTTATGCTGGAGCTTCGGGAAGCAAACGAACAAACGGTGAATGCTTTTTCGCAGGTATCGGGTCATACGCATACAACGAATGACGCGGCGCAAAAGATCAAAGAAGCGGCAGAGCTGATCACATCCATTGCCAGCCAGACCAATTTACTGTCCTTAAATGCCAGTATTGAGGCTGCAAGGGCGGGGGATGCCGGGAAGGGGTTCGCTGTTGTCGCAATGGAGATCCAAAAGCTTGCGGAACAGTCCTCCGGATCGGCGGATATTATCAGCAGGATCATCAGCGAGCTTACGGCTCAGGCAGACATTACGGTAAAGATTGTGGATGAAGTGTCCGGTGTGATGCAGCTGCAGCAGCAAAAGCTCCAGCTGACACAGGAACGCTTTGCTGTTTTAGAAGAGGGGATCGGACAATCGGCACAAGAAACGAAAAAAATCCGGGAGCAGACTGGAAGCTGCGCTGCGGCCAGAAAAGAAGTGGAGGAAGTGATCACAAGCCTCGCTTCTATTTCAGAAGAAAACGCGGCGGCAGCGGAGGAAACAACGGCTTCCATGACAGAGCTGGCAGCAATGATGGAGCGTATGTCGCTTTCTTCGGGCAATTTAAAAGAGATTGCGAAACAGTTGGAGTATGATCTGAAATTTTTCCAATTCGAGGAAGCTTCGAATCGCGTAGTAAAAAATAAAGTAAAATAAGGAGTGCGTAATATGAAAAAAAGGACAGTCATAACAAGAAAAAGAGCAGCAGTACTGGCGGCGGTACTGGGCGTGACGGGAACGATGGTATCTCAGACGGTGTCGGTATCGGTTTTTGCAAGCGGGAAAGAGCAGGAAATGATAACAGGATTTGATTTTGATAGTGGCATAGATGGCTGGTATTACGGAAGCGGATGGGAGTATGATTATACGGCCAAAGATTCCTCATCCGTCGAGGCAGACAGCGGAAGATTAAAATTTAATGTAGATTATACAAATGATAAGGATAAGGGCTGGTCACAGGCAACCGCTGTGTGGGAGCCGCAGGATGGAAAGGGAGTAAATTTATCCGGAGCAACTGGCATTACAATGAAGCTGATTTATGATGGCTCTAAAATGACATCCGGTTCGTTTGCGGTCAAGGTATATTGCGATGAGGGGCTGGATGCCAGCGCGGATGTGGATATTTCTGCCGCGGAGCAGCTTGCGGATGGGAGAAAACAGGTGCCAGTTAGCATTTCGTTTGATGCGTTGGGAAGCGCTGCCTCAGACGTAAAAAAGTTTGCCCTGCAGCTGATCGGCAAGACAACGGATTATAAGGGAGCCGTATGGTTTGACGATATTCAGATCATAAAGGAAGCACAGCCAGATGTGTCGGTGGATTCCACGATTGCTGCAAAACCAGCGCAGGAACAGCAGGTAGAAGTCTCGGATGGTATGCTTGTCACACGGCAAAAGGACGGAAGCATCCAGAAAACAAAGCTTGCGTCTGACGTGACACTGGCAGATCCGTCCGCAGAGCTGTCAGTTCGCCGGATCTATGCTTATCTTAAGGCTGTTGGTTCTTCAGACAGTGTGATTTACGGGCATCAAAACGATATTTCGCATAAAGCGGGAAGCAAGGAATTGTCTCATTCGGATACTAAGGACGTAACGGGCTCCATTTCCGGTATTTTTGGGATCGATACGCTGTCGCTGACTGGAAATGAATATAGTGTAGAGCGTTACAACGAAGAATTTCAGGCTTCTTTGGAGGACACGGCCCAAAATCGTGTGAAAGCGGCTGCAGAGCTTACGAATGCAGCAGTCAAGGAAGGCGCGATCGTTACGTTATCTGCGCATATGCCTAATTTTGCGAATGTGGAGAAAAATACCGAATATAAAAGCGGTGAACCAACTTATGCGAAATATGACTTCAGCGGTTATTCGCCGAATGACACATCGAATGACCCGATAAACCAGATCTTGCCGGGAGGAGCATACAATAAGGTATATACGGCTTATTTGGATATGATCGCGGATTATGCAAAGCAGGTCGAGAGCGCGGTTTTGTTCCGGCCGTTCCACGAAAATACCGGAAGCTGGTTCTGGTGGGGCGCGGCGTTTTGCGACCCGGAAACCTATAAAAATGTATACCGCTATACGGTAGAATATTTGCGGGATACGAAAAACGTACACAATATGCTCTATGAATATGGGCCAAGCAGCGAGGCAGAGAGCATCAAGGAATACGAGGTGCGTTATCCTGGCGATGATTATGTTGACCTTGTTGGTTTTGATATGTATGACAGGAAGCCTGTGGATGATGGAGTTTTTATGCAAAATCTGAAAAAAGAGCTTGCGGTTGTAGAGCGTTTTGCAAAGCAGCATGGCAAGCTTGTCGCGGTAACGGAAACAGGAGCGGCAAACGACGCCGCGCCAGGGGATAACCAGACAGCGCTGTTAAAAACAGGGAATGGAAATAAGGACTGGTACAACCAGATGCTTGACATCGTTTCGCAATCCGAAGCGTCTTATTTCCTCTTGTGGGCAAATTTCAGCAAGACGGATGGATTTTATACGCCATATGTTGACGCTGTGAATGCGGACGGCAGCCTGCACGGACATGAATTGCTGGATTCTTTTCTTTCGTTTTACAATGACGACAGGAGTATTTTCGCGGCAGGCCAAAAAGCGGTGCTGACCTCGGATGCGCTTGGCAAGGTTACGAACAAAACGGATGCATCAGCTGTACAGGGCTATCTGACTACGCCGCTTCCGTCAACAAGGATTTTAAAGGCGACGGATATCCGTGCAAAAATAACTGCTTCTAATAAGGAAGGCTCCAAAAAGCCGAAGCTGCTGATCGTGGCAAAATCAGAGAAGGGCAAGGTGAAATTAACACCGAAAGCAGACGGCAAAGGCTTCTATACGGCAAGGCTTACGCAAAAACAAGTAAAGACGCTTGGAAAAAGCGTAGGGACGCTTGCCTTGTACATCAATGGCGAACGCGTGCAGCAGTATTCCGTGATCTATAATATCAAAGCGCCAAAGGAGGATCCGTATCTGATCGACGGCTTTGAAAATTATTATGGGGTTGACGAACAGCTGACTGGGGCCTGGACGGTCAACGCGGATACCGGATGTAAGGTGGAGCTTTCGCATACGACAGAGAAAAAATCCGATGGAAATTACGGATTAAAGTTTACTTATGATGAAACAGAAACCGGATGGGGAGGAGCGACGATCTCAAAAGAAGTGGATTGGTCTGCGTGCAATGCGCTGCAGTTTTATATGATGCCGGATGGTAAAAATCAAAAGACAGTGATCCAGATCAATGCAAACGGGGTAACCTATGAAGCGTATCTCCAGGAATATGAGGCATTTCGGACAAATGGATCGAATCCGGCCATAGTGACGATCCCGTTTTCTGAATTTTGCCAGAGGGATACGCAAGGAAATCCAAAAGGCGGCCTTGCAGCAGACAGCGGCAGCATACAGTCCTTTGGCCTGTGGGTCAATGCAGTTGCAGGCTCCGACGCGGTAACTGACGCGAGGGTGTCCGGGACGCTATATTATGACAATATTACGGCAGTAAAAAGCTCTGTGGAAGAATCTACGCTGGAGCCGGTGAAAGAATAAGTTTCGCGGGCCAGGAATATATATGTTCCTGGCCCGTGATTACGTTGCCACGGTAAACACATGATTTTTATGTGAGATATATTACATATATAGTTTTTGAAAAATCGAAAGACCATGCTTGAAATGGCAAGGTCTTTCTTTAGATGAAATGATTTTTTTTAGATATTTAAACAAATTCTTTTCAGAGGGTAACACGGATAAAACTGCCGTTCAAAAAGCCGTCAGGTTTTATTTTTGGATGGATGTATGTTGTTTTAAGGCACAAGAGTCTCTAATACTTTTTTTCCGCCGCATACCCTTTCCTCATGCGGCTCTGCTCTTCATTAAATGCGATATCCAGATACCAGTGCAGGAATTCTCTACCCGCCAGTGGCCCTTTTGTATTTCCCGTATTTTTCAGCCGTCATTTCCGGGTCACTGAATATGGCGTAGCTGACGCTGCTGGTCACAGAGCCGTTTTCCTCTACTGTTGACCGGCATACCCCTATCCCATGTAAGCATATCCAGTCTTTTAAAGCGTCCGTCATCCAGCTGATGTTTTTCTCTATGTAATATTCCCTTGTTTCAAAACGTCCGTGGCCGTTGCATATGTCTTTAAAATATATGCCCCTGGCCTCAAGATCCTTTTTCTTTACTGGGAACAATCAATGCTCTGTTTTGCGATCTTTTACTGGGTCTCCACTGCATCAATGGTTACCGTGCAGCCTTCAATGGCCAGTTTTTTGAGCAGTTCTGGGATTGCCTTTATTTCATTGGTCTTTTCATCGACTTTTTCCTGTCCGAGGACCAGTGAAAGCTCCCCGGCCCACGCGCTGACAACATAGATGGCCTTTTTTTCGTTCTTTCCGTCACGGCTGCGCCGGACGGTTTTCCCATCAATAGAAACCACCCTTTAATTTCTGCCACGGCTTCCTGTATCCGTTCCAGAAAGATGTGGTGGAATTCTTTCGGGTCGATCGATTGGAATACACGGTTAAATGTGTCATGGGATGGCGTTTTTTAATGTAAGGAAAGTGGACAGCCATTCTTTGAAGGCATTCCTCCAGCTTTCAATTTCATCCTAAGTGTCTGCGCCGCATAGTGTGGCAAGGACAGCAATATCAAGAAATTCATGCAGCTGGTTATAGGGTTTCCTTGGATCGGTAACCCTGCCTATGCATTCCAGAAATGCGGGTTTATTAGAATTTTCCATAATTATAATCCACCTTTTGCAGAAGGCACCAATGGGGTTATGAAACTCAATTTGGGCTTTCGCTCTTCGAATTTTCCTGATATATTATATTTGGCAAGATTGGCACACTACAGAACACGTTGAGGTGAGTGGCGGGGCTGTATAGCGGCAACCCCAAAGTTGACTCGATTTTGCTGGGGTTTGATCCCGGCATCTTGACATCAAACTATAATTCTGATACTATATTAAATAGAAAAGATTTTCAAAAAAATAAAACAGGTAATTATACGTTACACTAACAAAAAGTTATAGGAGGGATAGAAATGAAGACAAAAGTTGTTTCTTTATTATTGTGTGTTTTAATGCTTGTTCCGGGATCTTTTGTATGTGCAGCAGAATTACCGTCTACGGATAATACTCATAAAGAATTAGTGCAAGATGCAGTAGATACATTAGAGGATTTTGGATATGAAATTGTTGATGTGGATGTTGTAGATGATAATCAAAAGTTTATTGAAGTTGATTCTATAGAGGAGTTGGAAGATTACCTAAACACTTTTGAAAAATTAGACAACGAATATTCTGTAGAAATTCAACCATATAACCCTCTTAGCAGAGCATCTGGAGCACATACCGTAGACTGGTATAACCCATTTGCCGGGTTTGATGGTCTTACATTAGTATGCTGGAGTAATGTTGATTTTTCATACGATTACAAAACAGTAAATGGTAGACCGCAATATACATCTATAACAGATATTTCTTCATATTTGACAGGAATAAGTATGACCAGTTGGAATCAGACAAGCTATTCGACATCGTATTCTGCGAAATATAGCACAAAAGATACTTGTACAGCAAAAGTAAATGGTTATTATTTACTTGGTGTAAGTATTGGTGGTCAGCCGATTGGTGCATCGAGGAAAGATACATGGACAGCAACATTAACTCTAGTGCCATAGATATGAAGAAACGTAATTTATTTTTAGGATTTATTATATTATCGCTGATACCATCATTTTTTCAATATATTGCGATAGGGAAAATATGTCTGATAGGATTTCCAACTGCTTATATCACTTTATATTATAATGAAAATACTATATTTAAACGAGTACATTTTAATTTACTTATATTATTAGTGGATATAGCAATATATGTTGTTGTATATAAAATAATAAGTAGCTTCATAAAGAAATTAAGATAGTTGAATGGAAGCATAAAATAAAAATGTTAAATTTTTAAAGAAAGATCAGGTTACGTGTACTGATCTTTCTTTGGTGCACCCGGTGGGTGCACGTTCTAATGGGTGAAAGTCTGGTAAAAGTAATCGCTAGTGAGTAAACGGTAAATAGTGAGTACCTATACAAAAATGAAACAAACCCGTACAATGGTAACAGATTTGCTCCAGTCTTTATTTTACTTCATATTTTATTGGATTTTCGGCAACGCTCCGGCAGGTTCGGAGACCATGGGAGCAGATCATCCAGAAATGACAAGTCTGTGTCATCCATGTGTTTCGGTATCTCCGTCAGAAGATGCTCCACATATTCATAGACTTTTAACCCGTTTGCTTTTGCAGTTCCTGTGATGCTGTAGATGATGGCGCTGGATTTTGCACCACATACAGTGTTGATCAGCCGCCAGTTGTGTTTTCCGATGCAGAAGCCGCGGAGCGTGGACTCCGTTGCGTTGTTGTCAGTGGGACTTCGCCGTCATCTAGAAATACAAGCAGGTATTTTTCCTGGTATATTATCATTTTTTCGATCACATTTTTCTTCTGTATCCTTAAGAAACTACTTTTCATTCCATGCTTTTAATTGCCGGTCCATGGCTTCCCAGGTTACCTCAACATAGATCTGCGTTGTTTGTAAAGATACGTGCCCCAGAAAGTTCTTTACCACAATTAAGGGAATCCCTGCTTCCAGCATATGGGTTGCTGTTGTATGTCTCAATGAATGTGGGGTATAATTATCCTTAAACAGCTTTGGATTTTCTGATTTTGCTGTTTCAATGTATTTCGCATAAATCTCTTCAATGCACGAAACAGTCATTTTTTCGTGTGTTTGGCTGAAAAATATATGCCTGCCCTTCTGTTATCGTGCGGTGGTTTATGTATTTTTTTAATATTTCAGAAGCAGATAATGGTATTCCAATCCTGCGCAGCTTTTTGCCTTTGCCATGAATGATTATGCCTGTCCTGTCCGGGTAGAACTGTATATCCACAACTGTAAGACTGCAGGCTTCCTGTGCCCTTGTACCACGATAAACGCATGATTTTTATGTGAGATATATTACATATATAGTTTTTGAAAAATCGAAAGACCATGCTTGAAATGGCAAGGTCTTTCTTTAGATGAAATGATTATTTTTAGATATTTAAACAAATTCTTTTCAGAGGGTAACACGGATAAACCTGCCGTTCAAAAAGCCGCCAGGTTTTATTTTTGGATGGATGTATGTTGTTTTAAGGCACAAGGGTCTCTAATACTTTTATTAAATATTCATGATCCCATCCACATTTTTTCCGTTTGCCTTTTATCTACATCCTGCAGTTTTTTTCCTGTTTGAGCATATTCAGGCACATATGTCTTAGTATATTCATATTTTCCGCCGCATACCCTTTCCTCATGCGGCTCTGCTCTTCATTAAATGCGATAT
>CAJUIL010000038.1 GCA_910586225.1 uncultured Eubacterium sp.
GAAAAGCGGCTAAATAAAGGGAAATAAGCCATTTTAAATTAAACTGACTTAAAATTCAGGGAGAATTGGACAGTACGCTCGATGATATGCTTGCGGGAAAAAATCCGGATTTTACATTTATAAATGATACTTTTTCTGGCAAGATCCATGTAAAGCTGAAACGCCTGTATGAAATTTTGAATCAGAAAAGCGAACAGTCAAGCCGGGAGAAAGAAAAACTGAATGCTTTAATTTCTGATATTTCGCATCAGACAAAAACACCAGTTGCAAATCTGAAAATGTATATTCAGATTTTATCCGAAAGGAAAATTGACGAAAAGAAACGCTGCGAGTTTTTAAAACTATCCCTTGCACAGACAGAAAAACTGGAATTTCTGCTTATATCGCTTGCAAAAATGTCACGGCTGGAAAATGGAATGATCTCATTTTCTTCCAATAAATTACCTGTCATTGAAGTGATTGCGGACGCTCTTGCACAGATCATGCCCTTGGCAGAGCAGAAAAATATCTCTGTCAATGTGGACTGCTGCGAAGATATTGTTGTTTTCTGTGATAAAAAATGGACGTGCGAAGCCATCTTTAATATTCTTGATAATGCTGTGAAATATACTCTGCCAAATGGGAGTATCCGTGTTTGTGTATGCAAAAATAATTTTTATGCCTTGATCAAAATAAAAGACAGCGGCGTTGGGGTTAGCGAAGCGGAACAGGCAAAGATTTTTGGACGATTTTACCGCTCAGAGAACGCTATTTCTGTTGACGGGTTGGGGATTGGGTTATTCCTCTCGCGCCAGATCATTTCAGGTCAGGGCGGTTTTATCACCGTCAAATCAGAGTCGGATCATGGCGCTGAATTTATAATTTCTATCCCTATAAAATAAATCCTCTCAAAATTTTCATAATTTTGAGAGGATTTTGTGACATTTGAGGCTTAAAGTATCCAAAAAGGGATATGGGAGGAATAGAAAGATGAATGTGCTTAAAACAGAAAATCTAAAAAAATATTATGGTTCAGGAGATAGTCTTGTGAAAGCTTTAGACGGCATCAATTTTTCTGTTGACAGAGGAGAGTTTGTTACAGTTGTGGGAACATCGGGAAGCGGCAAAAGTACGTTCCTTAACATGGTTGGCGGTCTTGACAATCCCACTGAGGGCAGTATTATCGTTGATGGAAAAGAAATTGGAAGAATGACGGCAGATGAGCTTACTGTTTTTCGACGCAGACAGATTGGCTTTGTTTTTCAAAATTATAATCTTGTTCCTATGCTGAATGTATATGAAAATGTAATATTGCCGCTGGAACTTGACGGAAGTAAAGTTGATAAAGAATTTATCGTCGGTGTTCTTCAAATGCTTCACCTTGATGATAAGCTCGACCGTTTTCCAAATCAGCTTTCGGGAGGGCAGCAGCAGCGCACAGCTATTGCAAGAGCCATAGCGTCAAAGCCTGCAATCATTCTTGCCGATGAACCGACAGGAAATCTTGACAGCAAAACAGGGCATGAGGTATTAGGGCTTTTGAAGCAGACTGCCAGAAGCTTTGGACAGACACTTGTGATGATTACGCACAATCTTGACATTGCACAGCTTGCAGACAGGATTGTGCGTATTGAGGATGGAAAGATCATAAAGTGAGGTGAGCGGTGACTATGAGAAAGAATAACAACAGCAAAATTGTGCGCAAAATAGCGTTCCGCAGCTTAAAAGCAGGGAAGATGCGGAATATATTTGTTATGATAACCATTGCCATGACTGCGGCATTGATTTCAGGATTAGCGGGTTTTTCGGCAGGAAAGGAAAAGGAAGAGGAACGGCAGCTTGCTTCTATGCAGCACGTTATTTATGCGAATATAACAGATGAACAAATACAAAGCCTGAAAAATGACGAACGTATGGAAGAGATGGTGATCTATAAACTTGGGAACTCCTTTGAGACAGACGGATATGCTTTAAATGCTGGATATTTCCAGAATAACGCCGGCAGGATAAAAACGTCGGCAACAGAGATTACAAAAGGACATTATCCGAAAAAAATAAACGAGATCGTGGTTGATAAGGCATATATGGAATGTCTCGGAAAAGAAGCTGAAATAGGAGCTGAAATAGCTGTGACATGGCTTGACGGAACTACCGAAAATTATGTTGTTTCAGGATACACGGATTACAAAACCACAGTAAAGAATTTCACGGTGCTGTTTTCAGAGGAATACGCCCAAAATGGCTCGCAGCTAAAAAATGTCCCTTGCTCTGCTGCTGTTAGAATCTGCAGCGCAGAAGATATGGGCAGAGAAGAATTTTTAAGTGAAATAAGGAACATTGGGGAGCAGTATGGCATAGAGCGTTACAATATCAATGAAAACAACTGGTTCGTCAACAGCAAGAGCCGCACGTCTGCGGAACTATTTACGGTCGTTGGAATAAGTGCGGTAATTTTGCTGATAAGCATACTTGTTATTTACAGTATTTTTTATATTTCGATAACGGGCAGGATACGTGAGTTTGGGCAGCTTCGAACAATCGGAATGACTTCAAAGCAGCTTCGGCAAACTGTAAATATGGAAGGGATGTTTCTTGCTTTTGCGGGACTTATTGTTGGCCTTTCGATTGGTACAGCATTTGCATATGTTTTAAAACCTGCGGGATTTTATTTCCCGAATACGCTTGCAATATGGCTGCTTACCGCTGCTGCAGATTTGATCATAGTTCAGTTTTCCATAAGAAAGCCCGCGAAAATTGCAGCTTGTACACCTCCAGTTGAAGCGGCAAAATTAAGCGGGTATGAACCGGACGGCAAAATAGGAAAACATAGGCAGATGACTCCTTTTGGGCTTGCCCAAATAAGCGCGGGACGGAACAGAAAAAAATTCCGTATGACAGTGCTTTCCCTTGGGATAGCTGGGGTGCTTTTTCTTTGCGGGACAACATTGCTCAGCTCTTATGATAAAGAAGAATATTCCCGTCAGCTTGAATTTTATTTCGGGGAATATATGCTTAAGATTTCTTCGAATGCAGCGCAGCTTGCCGAGCACGGCATGGCTGATATACAAATGAATCATCCGTTAAATGAAGAACTGAGGAGTCAAATTGCGTCTCTTCCCGGAGTAAAAAATATTACGGCCGCAGAGTGTCTGGAAGTGGTTTATGAATACAATAATAGCAGATCGGATGATAGTGTAACACCCTTTGACAGAGAAGAGGTGAAACTACTTAGCAGATATAGTAAAAACGGGTCTGCTTTTGATTATGACCAAATGGTCAGGAATAAAGAAATCATTATAACGAATAATGATACGGCAGAAGAAATTTTCGGCTGGAGGTTCCGAACGGGCGATAGGGTTCTGCTTCGTTGGTTTGATGGTACGGATTATCGAGAGGACTATTTTAAAATAGCGGGTTGCATCGACAACATTGTTGGCCTCTACAATGATAAAAACGACAATGGCAGACGTTTGTGCATAGATAGCGGATGGTTCCTAATGCCGAAAGAACTTATTGAAAACATGATTTCCGATAGTTATAGTCTGAATACCGAATTTATTATTTCAGTTAAAGATTGGGAAACGGATACGCAGGTAAAGGAATTTATCAAAACGATTGTCGCTGAAAATCCTACATTGGTTTTTAGAACGCTTTCAGAAGAAATGGAAATGAATGAAAGTTCATATTTATCACTGCAATATATGATTTACGGATTGTCTGCGTTTCTCATGGGATTTGCACTGATCAATCTAGTTAACACCCTTGTTTCAAATGTCATGTCTAGAAAACGGGAATTTGCCATGCTCCGTTCCATAGGAATGAGCACACGGCAGTTATCGCAAATGATTATTGGAGAGGGGATCATGCTGGTAGTAAGAAATATTACCGCAACCTTTGTATTTGGAACAGCGGCAGGCTACGTTCTAATTTGTGCCCTGAAAAATGTGGGCGCGAATTACCTGCACTGGCATTTTCCAATCTGGTATCTATTAGGATATGCGGTACTCGTTTTAGCTGCACCAGTTATTATTTCTGAAACGGTCATAAAGATTCTAGATAAGAAAACGTTGGTAGAACGGCTAAGAGAAATTGAATAGTAGAAAGAATAAAAATTCCCAAAAAAACTCAAATAAATTTCTTTGATCATTGACTATTCTAAAAGAAAGTGCGAAAATAGGTCTGACAAAAGATTGAAAAACGCATATCAAAGGAGAACCTATGCTGACATTAGATAAATTTGAGGAAGCAAGCGAAAAAGTAAAAGAAGTCATCCAAGAAACAAAACTGATTTACAGTGACTACCTAAGCGCGCAGACTGGGAACAAGGTTTGGCTTAAGCCGGAGAATATGCAGTATACCGGTGCCTACAAGCTGCGTGGGGCTTATTATAAGATCAGTACCTTGTCTGAGGAAGAGCGCGAAAAGGGCTTGATCACGGCGTCTGCCGGGAATCATGCACAGGGTGTAGCTTACGCGGCAAAATGCTATGGCGTTAAAGCTACGATCGTTATGCCAACGACGACGCCGCTGATCAAGGTAAACCGTACGAAAAATTATGGCGCGCAGGTCGTGCTGTTTGGGGATGTATATGATGAAGCGTGTGAGCAGGCGTACCAACTGGCACAGGAGCATGGATATACGTTTGTGCATCCGTTCGACGACCTTGCGGTTGCAACCGGACAGGGTACGATTGCAATGGAGATTTTTAAGGAGCTGCCGTTAGTGGAGTATATTCTTGTGCCGGTCGGCGGGGGCGGGCTTGCGACAGGCGTATCGGCACTTGCAAAGCTGTTAAATCCGAAAATAAAAGTGATCGGCGTAGAGCCTGCAGGGGCAAGCTGTATGAAGGCTTCGTTTGAAGCGGGCGAAGTTGTGACGCTGGATGGTGTCAGCACGATAGCTGATGGTACGGCAGTCAAGACGCCGGGGAAAACGATTTTTCCATATATCTTAGAAAATCTGGACGGAATCCTTACAGTGTCGGATGACGAGCTGGTCGTGGCATTTTTGGATATGGTGGAGAATCATAAGATTATTGTAGAAAATTCTGGTCTGCTGACGGTTGCGGCGCTTAAGCATCTGGATGTAAAAGGTAAGCGTGTCGTTTCGATCTTGAGCGGCGGAAATATGGATGTGATCACGATGAGCTCGGTTGTGCAGCAGGGCTTGATCTTCCGCGACCGTATTTTTACGGTATCGGTACGCCTGCCAGATAAGCCGGGTGAGCTGTGCAAGGTTGCGGATACGATCGCGAAGGAGCAGGGAAATGTGATCAAGCTGGAGCACAACCAGTTCGTTTCTACGAACCGCAACGCGGCGGTCGAGCTTAGAATTACAATGGAAAGCTTTGGAACGGAGCATAAAAAGCAGATCATGGAAGCGCTGGAGCGTCAGGGATATCAGCCGAAGCTTGTGAGGACAAATCTGTAGAAGGCCAGCTTGTCTGGTAACAGTTCAGACAAGCTGAACTGTTACCTTGTCTGAACTGTTACAAAAAATTCACTTGCAATACATTTTTTCCCTTGCTATACTAGAGGAGAAAGATTTAACAAAGAAAGGAAACTTGGAAATGAAGATTAAAGTAGAAAGAGTAAACCAGGTAAACAAGTTATTTGAGGTAATTGACAGCTGTGCGATGAATGTGGAGCTTGTTACCGGAGAGGGTGACTGCTTGAACATGAAATCCAAGTTAAGCCAGTATTTGTCAATGACACGTATGTTTGCAAATGGGGATGTGCCGGAGATGGCGCTGATCGCGAAAAACGAGCAGGATGCACAGAAATTGATCGCGTTTTTGGAAGAAGATGCAAACTCTCAGGAATCGTCGGATACATAAAAAACTGAAAAAACGAGCGGCGGCAAGGTACTTTTCATAGGATGAATGGAAAGTGCCTTGTTGTTTGTCCAGAGTATAAAGGGCGTAAAAACGGAAATGGAAAACAGGGGGATAAAATACAAATGACACAATATCATACAGGAAAACGGCTTGCAAAATATGTACCAGATTATGTTGTTTTTGATTTGGAAACGACAGGAACGGACTGTCTGCGCGATCAGATTGTGGAGATTTCCGCAGTAAAGGTAAGGGAAAAAACGGTCACAGATACATTTTCTTCCTTGGTCAATCCGCAATGCCACATATCCGCTCAGGCGACTAGGGTCAACGGGATCACGGACGAAATGGTGGCGGATGCGCCGTTACTTGCGCAAGTGCTGCCGCAATTTCTGGAATTTGCCGGGAACAATGTGCTGGTAGGGCATAATATCCAGTCGTTTGACCTGCGATTTATTTACCGGGCGGCGCGGGAGCTGCTTGGACGGGATGTGGAAAACGATTATATCGATACGCTTTATATGGCAAGACAATGCCTGCCGCAGCTTCGGCATCACAAGCTGACCGACTTGGCAGAGTATTTTCAGATTGATACACAGGGGGCGCATCGTGCGCTCAAGGACTGCATGATGAACCAGGAATGCTTTGAGCGGATGGCAGACCTCCAGCAGGATGTCCCGCTGGAGCTTTGTCCGGTGTGCGGTGGGCAGCTGCGTAAAAGGAACGGGAAATTTGGGGAATTTTTCGGCTGCAGCAATTTTCCAAAATGCAGGTATACGAGAAATTGTTAGAGTGTGCTTGCCGTGGATTTGCGTACTTTAGAAGGCGTGCAGCCGTATAGTTCTTTGAACATACGATTGCATAGCTTCTGGTTCGTAAATCCATTTTTTTCCATGATTTCCTGTACTGGCAGGTCAGTATGGATCAAGTCTTGGTAAATATGGGAGATGCGCACTTGGTTGACGTACTGCAAAAACGGGATCCCCATATTTTTTTTGAAAAAACGGCAGAAATACTCTTTTCCAATACCAATAAGTTCAGCGGCGTCCTGTAGGGAAAGCGGCGTTTGATAACTTGCTTCCACAAACTGGATGACCTGTCGGACGCGTTCCATCGCAAGCTTGTCTGCAGGCGCCAAAAACGGAGCTGTATCAGAGGAAAAGTACAAAAGCAGACACGATAAGATCTGCAGCAGGAGTCCTTCAGATTCTAACAGCGACGCAGGAGAATCTGTAATATAAAGCTCCGTAATACGCTGCAGATGCTGATTCATTTGTAAATATTGCGCAAAGTGTTCATCGGGTATTGCGTTGGGGCAGCACTGGATATGGAAATCCTGGATTTTCGGAAAATACCATTCCAGTGCTTTTTTTGTGACATGAATGCACAAAAACATCGCATGGTCGCCGTAATGGAACGTACTGTGTATTTTTTTAGAATCGATCACGATAAGCTGCTTATTGGGCAGGCGGTATGTCACGCCTTCTATGGTTACATCGCTTTCGCCGTTTAATGGGTACAGGATTTCCAGCTCCTCATGCCAGTGCAGCGGCCAATAGCCGCCTTCCTTTGTATGGAATGCGAACCGGACGCCGAGCGGACTTGTTTCCAGAATGATCTCGTTATATGGCTTTTGCATAAGGTTTCCTTTCTGCTTTCGATGCATCAAGTCAATATCGACTTAAAACAAGTCAAATATCCACCTGTTTTTCCTGATAGTAATGCAGTATGATAGTCATTGTCAAGAGGAAATAGAAATTGGCAAATATAAATCAGGAAAAGGAGAATAACAATATGACAGCAATAACGAAAACAAAAGCAGGGGCAGCAGCAAAGGTAATACAGAGCAGCAGAATGACACTGAAAGAAAGAATTGCAGATTATAAGAAAACATACGGACCGCAGGTAGTAGCAGCATTTTTGGCGATGAGTGGGGATGTGAACGCTTACCGATTTTATGTTGAAATGACTGGCAGCAGAGCTTAGGCGGCTTCGGTATGAGAGGACGGATCTATCGTATCATCAAAAAAAAGCAGGGTATCTTTTTATGTAATGTAAGAAGATGCCCTGCTTTTTTGTATTATCATTCATTTTTGTTCCAGTAATTGGAAATCTCCTTGTCTCCGCAGATGTGCCTGTTTAGAGGTATTCTGCTTTTGATTCTGGTGCATTCTCGATAATAAACGCGGTCAGTTTACTTGCCGAATCTCTTTCCAAAGGAAAAACTCTATTGTAATATTTATAATATATTAATATAGACCAATAAACTTCATAGCCGCCTTTATCATACTCTTCTTCTGTGGGAAAATAGGACAAGCATCCATTTGTATATCCATTTACATAAAAGAACGGATCATTTAACTTCTCCATTGGCTCAAGCGCAAACTCAACCATTAACTCATATGGCAATCCGCAAATACACCATTTTCCAATCGTAAAATATTGAACTTCTACCGTTTCTTCTTGCTGATATATTCCTGCATAATGCAGTTTTTTTATTTCCTCTAACCATGGCCTGCCGTCTATTCCGCAATAATTCTTTGCTTCTTGTGCAACTTTTTCCGCCACCGTAAGAGATGGTACATCTGCATACAAATGCATTTTTCTTACATACATATCAATCGCTAACGTATCAGATACTTCAATCAACGCTATCCGCTGCGATAATTTTTCCAAAACAACAGCTGCCATATCTTCTAAGGCTGTGCTTGATCTATGGTATTGCGCTCCTGTTGCATCTATTGGCGTTTCTGCGGAATTAAAATACTTGGGCGCTATATTTCCGGCTGAACCTTGTATCACCATAATCGGACAGCCATAGTTCTCCTGCAGCAGCTCCCTAATACTTCCAAAATAATCCGGTGATATCAAATAATTGTCGCGTTTCAATACATTGCAATGAGCCGTTACTCGAATTACGAGCAATTTTCTTTCTTCTTTGTCTAAACCACATACCTTCAATATGCCGGCTCTTTTATACCATTTCAAAATATTCTTTTGAAACATCTATATTTGGCGCAGAATGACAATGTGAAAATCACAGCATTACTTTATCAAATGGCACTTCTAAAATATTGCTCACTTTAATCCGCAAGATATCAGCCAATTCCTTTTTAAATCCGATACTGTCAATCGTGATCAAGCATTGGCAGTCTTTACTTTCCCATATGGACACTTGCGCGGCTAATGGTTTTAATACCCCTCTGGACGTATTATCTGTTCGATTAAAACCAATCAACGGCATCGGAATTTTGGGTGTTATATCTGTTTGTGCATAACCTAGTTTTATCATGACTAGATTCCCTTCATTGATTTGATTGAAATGTATATTTTTATTAGCAACAAGTTCAATCGGTAAACTGGCATTCATTTTTGTTCGGGTAATTGGAAATCGCCTATGCCGCTTTCAATATGTAGTTTTATCTTAAAGTGTTTAAAAGAGCCTGCTCCGGGATAATCCATGATCAAATTGTGATCGTTCCAGTCGTTTTCCATTTCATTTGCAGAAGAATGTTCATACATACGCATTCTTTCTTTTGCTGGATTTGCAAGGTTTAGGAATTTGTCATTGCGAAATACGGTATATACATAAATCTGATCCCAATCTATCTGGATATTCAATACGCCTGCGAGTGCACAGGCGTTCTGAACAGCTCCTAGAAATTGTTTTTTTATTTGTGTCCATTCGCTTTTACCGACAGAACGTTTTAATTCAAAGATATGCAGGCGCCATGGGCCGGATGCAGATTCGAATATAACATAGTCGGAACATTTCTGGTTTTTAAAATATCCCGGTTTTTTATGTTCCAGATTTCGGAACAAAATGCATGGACGATGGACTGTAAGACAAAGGTCTGCGCAGCCTTCTTTCGTTTTTTCAGTCAAATGCACCTGCGTGTCAGATATTTCATATATTTCATGACTAAACAATGCCAGTCTTTTTTGAAGATCCTCACAAAACATATTATGATTCCTCATTTTGGGCAGTTCTTTCGTTTTCGATCCAGTCAATTTGTTTGTTTATATTTTTTAATGTCTGATAAAAGGTCAATGCTTCAAACCCGTCGTCTCCACAAGGGAGCCCGTTTAGCTGCGTTCTGCCGCCTGATTGCCCGTCAAATTGATATACGGCTGCTTTATTTTTGGAAAGCAGGTCGGCTGCTTCGTATCCGGTCTGTTCTAAAAAGCAGTTCTTTTTTTGTATGCCGTCTGCTTTTATCATATTGTTGATATGCTGTAGGATGATATCACTGTGTGTGGAAACGACGACTGGGATGCCGCGATTTGTCAGACGTATCAGTACGCGGGCCATTTCCCATTGCAGCTGCGGATGCAGGGATATTTCCGGTTCTTCGATCAATAAGGCGTCCAAAAAAGGATAATGCCGCAAAAACAACAGCAGAGGTACAGTCTCCGTTACAACTCCTGAGGATACATACATGGGAAGGTGCGAGCTTGAGCCGTCAGGCAAATATTCGATGGCGGGCACTAATTCATCCGATACGTGTATCTGGCCGCAGATTAGATGCTTTTCCATAAATGCAGCGATTTCGGGGCATCGGTCGAGCTGGGTTTCTGCCTGGATGCTGCTTAAAGCTGTCAGGAAATCCGTGTTGGGCTTTGTCAACAGATTTTTAGCGGTTTCCTCTAAAGAGAAGCGTTCCTGC
Organism: uncultured Eubacterium sp.; assembly: GCA_910586225.1. GTDB lineage: Bacteria > Bacillota > Clostridia > Lachnospirales > Lachnospiraceae > Eubacterium_J. The sequence goes on from CAJUIL010000038.1 coordinate 10,480, forward strand.
AGCGCATTGCGTGTCAGGTCTTTGTAGGTCAGCAAAAATCCGGTTCTTGCCGTTGGAAAATAGACAGGCTGCATAGTATCCCATTGCAGCATTCCTTGCAGCATACGTGTTAGCTGCCATAACGGGCCGAGGCTTTTTGCGTCGTTTTCGACAAGTGTTGCCCAGCGGGTATGATGGCCAGTGACCTGATATACTTTTTTGCCATGAGCGTTTTCTCGGATCGAAAAATGAAAATCAAATACTGCGTCCGCAGGGAATGTGATGCGCAGCTCTTCGATAGATGTTTTTCGGTTAAACAGTTTTTTCAGAAGTTTTTCCTTGTTTTGAGCCAACAGTTCATTTAAAAGCTCCTGGAATGCTTGCAGTCGCTTGCCTTGTATGATACACTCTGCTTCGGATTCTTTTTTGCAGCTTTCCCAGATCTGCCGGGAAAGGCTTATACAATCCTGGTAAACGGATGAATTTTCATAAAAGATATAACGGTCGTTCCAGAAATTAACAGTCCAAAGGCCGTAGAGCAGCGTCATCAAATAGCTTTTGCCGCTGTTGTTATCTCCGATCAGCAGAGTGAGCGGTGCGGGCGTAACGGACGCCTGTTCTATTTTGCCAAAATTTTTGACCGCAACAGTCCAAGGTACGAGTGTTTCCGGTTTTTTTGCAGGGTTTTTTGATCTTGCCATTTTGGACACCTCTTTCTTGATGATGCTTGTATGATTATTTAAGAATAACCTACTTTTTATAGAATTGCAACAGGTTCCGCAGCGCTGATTCCGTATGATAAAAAACATACGTTCTGTAAATAAAAAATGCTTGACACATAGAGAAGGTTATGTTACGATACCAAAGGCTTAAATAACTTTGAAAAACATGAGTGCATTTTATGGAGCAGAAATTAGAGCAGGCATATTTATATGATTTTTACGGCGAGCTGCTAAAAGACCGCCAGCGGAAAATATACGAGGATTTTGTATTTAACGATCTGTCGCTGGGCGAGATTGCTGAGGAAGAAGGCATCAGCCGCCAGGGTGTCCACGATATGATAAGGCGCTGTACAAAGGCTCTGGAGGGCTATGAGGAGCGGCTGCATCTGGTGGAGAAGTTCCTGCGTACAAAGGAACGGGTAGCCGAGATCCATTCGCTGACCAGGGCGTTTCGGGACAGTCATGATGAAGCTGTGCTCGACCTCATTGAACAAATATCCAATGCGATATTGGAGGAAGCGTAGCATCCTTTCATAGGCTGCGCCGCACGGCTGTTTGCTTATGGGCATGATCTTAATGGAGGAAATCAGAAAATGGCATTTGACAGCTTATCAGAAAAACTTCAGAATGTATTCCGGAACCTGCGCAGCAAGGGACGTCTGACGGAGGATGATGTCAAAACGGCATTAAAGGAAGTCAAGCTTGCATTATTGGAAGCGGACGTAAATTTTAAGGTTGTAAAGAATTTTACAAAAGAAGTGCAGGCGCAGGCGATCGGTTCGGATGTCATGAACGGATTGAATCCCGGACAGATGGTCATTAAGATCGTAAACGACGAACTGGTAAAAATGATGGGCTCTGAGACGACGGAGCTGGCGCTTAAGCCTGGCTCTGAGCTGACGATCCTTATGATGGCGGGTCTGCAAGGCGCAGGTAAGACGACGACGACGGCGAAAATTGCGGGAAAGCTCAAGCAGAAGGGCAAAAAGCCGCTGCTGGCAGCCTGTGACGTATATCGCCCGGCAGCGATCGAGCAGCTGCAGATCAACGGCCGCAAGCAGGGCGTCGAGGTATTTTCGATGGGAGATAAAAATTCTCCGGTCAATATCGCGAAGGCGGCGGCGGAACACGCGCTGAAAAATGGCTGCAATGTACTGATCCTAGATACTGCGGGGCGGCTGCACATTGATGATACGATGATGGAGGAGCTGGCGCAGATCAAGCAGGAGCTTGATGTAGCGCAGACGATCTTGGTTGTTGATGCGATGACCGGACAGGACGCAGTGAATGTAGCAAGCACGTTTGAAGAAAAGATCGGCATTGACGGCGTGATACTGACCAAGCTGGACGGTGATACGCGAGGCGGCGCGGCGCTTTCGATACGGGCCGTGACCGGAAAGCCAATCTTATATGTCGGCATGGGTGAAAAGTTATCGGATCTGGAGCAGTTTTATCCGGACCGAATGGCATCCAGAATCCTTGGCATGGGCGATATCCTGACGCTGATCGAAAAGGCGGAGGCTGAGATCGATCAGGAAAAAGCAAAGGAAATGGAGCAGAAGTTTAAAAAAGCAGAGTTTGGCTTTGACGACTATCTGGAATCCATGAACCAGATGAAAAAAATGGGCGGCCTATCCAGCGTGCTGTCGATGATGCCGGGAATCGGCTCTTCCCAGCTGGAAGAGATAGAAACGGCAATGGATGAAAAGAAGATGGCGCGTATCGAAGCGATCATTTACTCCATGACGCCGCAGGAGCGCAGCGATCCGGGAATTTTAAATCCGTCCAGAAAGCGCAGGGTAGCAGATGGAGCCGGCGTGGACATTGCAGAGGTGAATCGTCTTGTCAAGCAGTTTGAACAGACGCGCAAGATGATGAAGCAGATGACCGGTTTGATGGGCGGTAAAGGGAAACGGGGCAAAATGGGAAGGTTCAGACTTCCGTTTTAGCATAGATAGTTGATAACAGGAGGTGAAAAAAATGGCAGTTAAGATCAGATTAAAAAGACTTGGAAAGAAAAAGAATCCTTTTTATAGAATCGTTGTTGCAGATGCCAGAACATCCAGAAACGGCAAGAGCATTGATGAGATCGGGACATATGATCCGATGAAAAATCCAAGTGAATTTCATGTAGACGCTGAGGCAGCAAAGAAGTGGCTGGCTAACGGCGCGCAGCCGACAGAAACCGTAGCTAAGATTTTAAAGCTTGCAGGAATCGAGAAATAATTTTGAGGTGGATGCATATGAAGGAACTGGTAGAGGTGATTGCAAAATCGCTGGTCGATCATCCGGAAGAGGTCGTAGTGACGGAAACCGAGAATGATAAATCCATCGTAATTGAGCTGCGCGTAGCGCAAATGGATATGGGAAAGGTCATTGGCAAACAAGGCCGCATTGCGAAAGCAATCCGTTCCGTTGTAAAGGCGGCAGCTTCGCGGGCAGAAAAAAAGGTTATTGTGGAAATTATGCAGTAAGGTGTGGCGTTAGCCTGCCTGCTGCAAAAAGCAGGAAAGAGCATTGTGAGACGGCAATAGTTTTACAATGCTTTTTTACGGTCTGTGCAGTAAATGTCCAAGGGGCAGATCATGTATGGATCGATCGGAACTGTTACAGCATTTTTTAGGAAGGCTTATTTATTTTATGGAAGATTTATTTCAGGTAGGCGCGGTGACTGGTACACACGGGCTGCGCGGGGAAGTAAAGGTGTACCCGACAACGGATGAGCCGAAGCGGTATGAGGTGTTAAAGGATGTCGTTTTAGATACGGGAAAAGAACGCCTGTCCCTTAAGATTGCCCATGTCCGGTTTTTTAAGCAGATTGTCATTGTGAAATTTGCAGGTTTAAACGATATTAATGAAGTCGAAGGATTTAAGGGCGCAAAGCTGTACGTGTCGCGGGAAAACGCGCTGGAGCTTAGAGAGGACGAGTATTATTTTGCCGACCTTGCAGGGCTGCGCGTGCAGACAGAAGAAGGAGAGCAGCTTGGGATCGTTAAGGATATTCTGCAGACGGGCGCGAACGACGTTTATGTAGTCGGGCGCGAGCACAAAAAGGATCTGCTTCTTCCGGCGATCAAGGACTGTGTGAAGGAAATCGATGTGGAGGGCGGCAGAATGGTTGTCCATCTGCTTCCGGGACTTTTGGAAGCGAGCGAAGGCGGTGCAAAGTAAATGCATTTTTATATATTGACATTATTTCCGGATATGATCGAGCAGGTCGTGCATACGAGCATTATCGGCCGGGCGGTTTCCAATGGCATTTTATCGGTCCACGCGGTCAATATCCGTGATTATACGACAGATAAGCATAAAAAAGTAGACGATTATCCGTATGGCGGCGGCGCAGGTATGGTGATGCAGGCGCAGCCTGTGTACGACGCCTGGCAGGCGGCTGCAAAAGAGATCAAAAGCAGGCGCGGACAATCGCAGCTGCATCCGCGCACGATCTATTTAACGCCCCAGGCTGCGGTATTTAAACAGAGTATGGCAAAGCAGCTGGCGTGTGAGCAAGATCTGATCTTGCTGTGCGGCCATTATGAGGGGATTGACGAGCGTGTGCTGGAGGAAATCGTGACAGACTATGTTTCTATTGGCGATTATGTCTTAACGGGCGGAGAGCTGCCTGCGCTGGTCGTAGCGGACGCGGTTGCACGCATGGTGCCGGGCGTACTGACGAACGCACAGTCGGCCAGTACGGAATCCTTGGAAGGCAGCCTGCTGGAGCATCCGCAGTACAGCCGCCCAGAGGAATGGAACGGGAAAATTGTGCCAGCTGTCCTGTTATCTGGTAACCACGCAAATGTAGACGCCTGGCGCAGAGAACAGTCGATCCTGCGCACAAAAGAGCGCCGTCCGGACCTGCTTGCACAGGCGGAGCTGACACAGAAGGAACGGGAACGGCATTTATGATAAAGGCTTATGTAGCGGACTGCGCGTGCTTACCAGAGGCAGCGTCAGATGAGATTCGAAAAATATATGCCGGAGTGCTGCCAGATGAGCGGATAGAAAAAATCTGCCGTATCCGCCATTCTGAAGCTAGAAAGCAGAGCTTGTGCGCCGGACTTTTGCTGCATTACGTTTTGGATCGGCTGTCGCCTGGGGCGCAGCTGACGTATCAGGCATTCGGAAAGCCTCTGTGCGCCGGGCTTGCGTTCAGCCTTTCGCATACGGAGAATGCTGTGCTTGTAAGCGTCTGGGACAGCCAGGATTCGCCAACACCTTTTTCAACGGAAGCGGCGGATTTTTTTATTGGCTGCGATATTGAAAAGATACGTCCTTATAGGCCGCATATTGCCAGACGTTACTTTACAAAGTCAGAATACGACAGCCTGGAGTCCATAAAAAACCCGCAGGAGCAGGCGGAGCTGTTCAGCCGTTACTGGACGAAAAAAGAAAGCGTGTTAAAGCTGACCGGGCTTGGGATGCTGCTGCCGATGGATCTGTTTGATATACGGGGCGCACTGGTGCAGGCGGACAGGGATCAGGTGCAGGCGTGGTATGAAAAGCAGGACAAGGAAAGACAGGCGCAGTATGGGCAGGCAGCCAGTATATTGCAGGAGCGGCGGATGTATTTGAAGGAGTATCGGTATCAGGGGTGCTGTGTTACGGTGTGTGCGCTGGCAGAACGGTTTGCGGCGGATGTTGAGATCGTGGACATAAAGCGCTTGTCAGACTGGTAAAAAGATCATGGTCAATTTTTGTGTGCATGGCAAAAATCGGAGGTGTACCTGGTGTACATTGCGGATTTTTGTCATATTTTCTTGCAGATTTAGATCAGTAATCTGGATAGCTATTGATTTGGAGAGTTTACATACGCTGTGTACCAAGCAGAGCCAGCTCATGGCTGAATAACAGCTCATTCGTATCCATGATCGTCCATTTGTGCTGGAGCGCAAATAAGATCAGGGCGTCGCGTTCATCTCTTGCATATAATTCCCGGTTGCCGGACAGCTTGAGCATTGTTTGGGTTTCCTCATCCGTAAGACCAAGTCCAAACGACAGGGCGATCAGCTTATCCCGTGACGGCGTTTTCTCACCGGAAAAGATCTGGTAAACATAGGCCCGGTCGAGCTGCGAGCCGCGTACGACTTGCGCACGGCTTAGTTTCTTTTGCGACAACAGCATCTGCAGGTGCTCACAGAGTGTATGGTGCAGCATTTCCGTTCGGTTTTTGGTCAGGAAATCCTCCATATTGGTTGCATTTTTGATCTCATGATACAATTCTTCCGTTGATCGTCGATTCATATTGCGTCTCCCTCTGGTTATTTGTTATAATTATACAAAATGAATGAAAATCTGACAAGAAGGAAACGCAGGAAAATCATGGAATTTGTTGAAATTAAGCTGCTGAAGCAGAGTGAAAAAAGTACGGTACATCTTGTACGTGAGAAGGATGGGGAACAAGTCTTTATCCGAAAAAGGCTCAAAGGGCGTCAGGAAGTTTATCAGGCGCTTAAGAGCTGTCCGCATACGGGTTTGCCTAGGTTATATGAGGTAGAGCTGTCGGAGCATGAGACGATAGTGGTTGAAGAATACATAAAAGGGCAGTTGTTAGGCAGCTTGGAGCTATCGGAATCGCAGTTGTTAGGGATTGTCAGGGAATTGTGTGATGTTCTGGCGGCATTGCATGGCAGAGGGATCATCCATCGGGACTTGAAGCCCTCGAATATCATCCTTGCGCAAGACGGACATATCCGTTTGATCGATTTTGATGCAGCGCGTGTGACAAAGGCCGGGATGGAGTCCGATACAAGGCTTTTGGGTACGCGGGGGTATGCGCCGCCAGAGCAGTATGGCTTTGCGCAGACCGATGCGCGGACGGATATTTATGCGCTTGGCGTTACGTTAGAGCAGGTTTTGGGGGATCAGGCTCAAAAGCCGCGCTATCGGTATGCTCTTCAAAAATGCATGAGGCTTGACCCAGAGAAACGGTACCAGTCTGTCAAGCAGTTTGAGCGGGCTTTTTTTTACGGTAAACGAAATGTCTTGTGCGGTGTGGCATCGCTGCTTTTGCTGCTGGCCGCTTTTTCATGGTATCTGTATACACAGTTTCCTGTTAATGGGCATACTGCTTTAACAGCCTTACCTGCGCCGGAGAATCCGCATTGGAATGGGGATACTGGCGTTGCATTATGGGAAAATGTGCCTGATTCCGGCAAAGACGGCGAGGTGGCATATCATTGGAGATTGTATTGGGAAGAAACAGCTGTGCCACCGGACCTGGAAAAAGACAACTGGGAAAAGGAAGGCTCTATGAGAGGAAATAACTGGCATCGAGGCGAGGAGTTTACCTATCAGGTGAATTTATCAGCGCAGCTTGAGAAAAACGGGTTTTATTATTTTGCGGTATCTGCGGAAGGGGATGGGGAGCAGTACGCGGATAGCTCATATGTCATATCAGATGTTTTTCAGTATACGGGTGAATCCGCGCCCCCGCTGCCTTCTCCTGCCGGATTGCAATGGAAAAGGGGAAATATGGGCGAGCAAATGTCACAGTGCTTTGCGGTATGGAGCAATCTGGACGCATACGAAAATATGGACAGCTTTAATGTGCGTGTATATAATGCATCCGGAGACTTTGTAGGAAATAATATTTGGACAAAGGAACAGATTTTATCATTAGGATATGGCGGCATCTGGATAGATCCGCAAATGCTGCCGGAGGAGGGCGGCCCATACCGATTCACCGTGCAGGTATATTCGTCGCGGCCAAATGAATTTAGCGCAACCTTTCTTCCAAATCCTGTGCCGGAGGAAGCTTTTAGTCCTTGGAGTGATATGGGAGCAAGCTAGTGTATTGTAATAGAAAATGTAAAAGATAATATTGCAGATAAAGGAGAACCAAACGTTTGCTGGTTCTCCTTTTTTTATTATATTAAACGATTTACCAAATCTAAGGAACTGCCGTGTAAGATAATATCAGCAAAGAAAAATAGAATTGAGTCTGCTGGCAGCATACCTAAAACAACAAAATTTCAGTTATAATACTATGAGTTTATGTAATCAAAAACATGATTCCATTTCGTGTCAAAAAAGAGAGAGAGGAACGGGAACAATTATGCGAAAAGATAAAGTAATTACGACGGTGATCTTAGCAATGCTGGATTATGCTTTTTACTGCTGAATGGATGTGGATCAAACAGCGGAAGAAGTATATATCGTAAATCAAATTGGGAAATTGGAGGAAAATAGTGATTGTCTAAACAGCATTGGCTGTGTGAATATGAAAAGCGGCTGTTTTTCCAATGCTGGATATTACGGATGCATTGACTGCTTTGGTCTAACCGTTGGCGAGGACTCCACACTTGAAGATTTATTTTCAGAGAAAAAAATTTATGGTGGAATGTTTGGAAGCTCATGCCTGAGCTGTTACTGGGTAAAATTTCCGTTGATGGATTCGCATGGGAATGTAAGGCCAGCTTATGGATGTATGATGGGAGAGTAACTATGTTGCCATATATTCATATCATAGTGCCATTTTATGGGGGTTTTGTAGCGCTGGGTGTTATGGTCTCATTTCTTTTCTTTACGAAAAGAAGCAGTATGCTTTCCATAGACAGATTAGTGTTCTATGGCGGGTTATTGGGAGCGATCGGCGCGCTGTATCTGTATGGAAAGGTTCGAAAAATAAATACGGACGATCTGCTGCAGACAGCTGCTCCCTGTTTTCCATTATTTCATGCATTTGGAAGAATCGGATGCTTTATGGCAGGCTGCTGTTATGGGATTCCCTGCAGCGTCGGGTTTCCGCTGGCGGTGGAGCCTGATGTAATACGCTTTCCGGTACAGCTTGTGGAAGCTTTTGCCTGTATTGTCCTATTTGTGCTGCTCTTTTATCTTAGACAGGCAGTTATGTATCGCAGATGCCAGAAGGAATGAGTGCAGCTAGGCTGTGCGTTTGTAATGGAGAAGAGGGTGTCTTTAGACAAAAGGAGAAAGACTTGCAGGAACGAGGATCAGATGGTGTAAGGAAGGACGAGTGGGATTATGGAAACTATTTTAGCGTGCTTGATGCTTTATTTATCCAGAAACGCCAGATGGGTCGTCTGGCAGTGATAAAAATCAGGAAGATACCGTATCTGACACAGAGAAAATATCAGTGCAGCAAAAGGTGGAAGACGATACATCCGTAAGCCTTTCAGATAGAACTGAGGAGTTGGAAAATCGGACATGGCGGCGGCTTGGTTTTAGTGGCGGAACATACTGCTGATTTTAGCACGAATGAATGGAAGATTGGGCGATTGATAAAAATGGATCTGTGGCTGTGCCGTTTCAGGTGTATGAAAATAAACCGTACGCAGAATCAGAACCCGTCGAAGCCCCGTCCGGAGAAGCGCCGGATCCTAATTATGATTATTTTGGTTATCTGGAATACCACAAACATCTGGAAGCGCATGAGGAATATGAGAGAAACAGCAATATTTCTTATGCACTATCATTTGATTCTTATCTTTTTGTTAGGGGAATAAGGTATTACTACGGAATGCCTAATGCCGAAACAAAAGATTTATCCGTAAGGGAATGGGTATGTCCAATTTGCGGAGCAAACCATGATAGAGATAGTAATGCTGCAAGGAATATTTTAGCAGAAGGATTACGGCCAATAGCATAAGATAATAAAATATAAATAGGGATGGTGCAGCCCGAATTAACGCCTGTGGAGATAGTAGGTTGCGAGGTCGATGAAGCAGGAAGCCCATTGGCTTTAGACAATAGGTAGTTCACCTAATATGTTATGCTATAAATCTATTTTTTATTCTGGGTGTGGAATATGGGGTTGATTTATTTGCTGTGTCCGTTGCTTTTTCAAAAAGAATAAAATTTAGGATGATTGGATAAATGCATAGTAAGGAACTGTTACTATGCATCAATTATTCAGCAGGAAAATTTTAGAGAAGATGATTGCAAAGGGAATGAAGATGAAGTATAATTGGTATTGACGAGCACGCATCAGATGTGTTTTCCCACGCAGCTTGATTTTAAAGGGGTTGCAGGGGGTTTTTGATTTTTTTGCGTTAAAAAATGGGCAGAAAATGGTTTTGCCACGCAAAAGGGGTTTGGAGTAAGCACAAATGGCGGGCTGTAGAGGACAGGGTTAATAAGATAAGAACCCCGTAAGGGGACGGCAACACGCAGGACTCCGACTCCTGTAATGTGGGTTCGATGTTAATAAGATAAGAACCCCGTAAGGGGACGGCAACCCTGATCTTCCAGGTGAAAAAAGGCTCGGTCAAGTTAATAAGATAAGAACCCCGTAAGGGGACGGCAACTGGTATCATTTTTGAATATGCATTACCGTATGAGTTAATAAGATAAGAACCCCGTAAGGGGACGGCAACCTGTGCCTGTGTTACAGAGCAGTTGTTTTCAGCCATTGTTAATAAGATAAGAACCCCGTAAGGGGACGGCAACATAAAACAGACATCGACATAATGTTTTATGTTAAGTTAATAAGATAAGAACCCCGTAAGGGGACGGCAACATTTCAGGCAGTTTACAAATTCCTGTTTCAGTTGTTAATAAGATAAGAACCCCGTAAGGGGACGGCAACATTTCTGCTTCTAAGTTGCCAGTATTACGCTCTAGTTAATAAGATAAGAACCCCGTAAGGGGACGGCAACGTTTTATCCTTCTTCACTTCCGGTTCGTATTCATGCGGTTAATAAGATAAGAACCCCGTAAGGGGACGGCAACTAAGGTCAAGGATTTTCTTTGTCAATGCGTAAATCGTTAATAAGATAAGAACCCCGTAAGGGGACGGCAACTAAAGCCCAATATACCTGTTGCTGCTTTTCTGTTTCGTTAATAAGATAAGAACCCCGTAAGGGGACGGCAACTGGAGCCTGGATGAATGTTCAACAGGAAGACAAAGGTTAATAAGATAAGAACCCCGTAAGGGGACGGCAACTGATAATCTTTTCCACGTACAGTGATATCTTTCCATGTTAATAAGATAAGAACCCCGTAAGGGGACGGCAACATCAAAACCAAGATTCATGCTGTCGTCATAGACAAGTTAATAAGATAAGAACCCCGTAAGGGGACGGCAACGCTTTTCCTGTGCCATCTGTTACCTTGTTTGTCATGTTAATAAGATAAGAACCCCGTAAGGGGACGGCAACCAAATGAATCACCAGATGTACTAAATTCTCTTAGTTAATAAGATAAGAACCCCGTAAGGGGACGGCAACCATTCATAGCTGTTGAATGTCTCTTGTCTTTTCTTGTTAATAAGATAAGAACCCCGTAAGGGGACGGCAACTCTTGATGATTTTGATTTACCTATAGGATGGACTATGTTAATAAGATAAGAACCCCGTAAGGGGACGGCAACAAATCTTGATCATCTATCAATTTACTCCATAAAGGTTAATAAGATAAGAACCCCGTAAGGGGACGGCAACCTATTACTCATATTAATAGATGGATCCAATAGGGTTAATAAGATAAGAACCCCGTAAGGGGACGGCAACTTCGCCAAGGAAATATGGTCTGTTTCCCCACCTACTTGTTAATAAGATAAGAACCCCGTAAGGGGACGGCAACAAGAGAACACGCGCTCGAAAACATGGTTTCTGTACTTGTTAATAAGATAAGAACCCCGTAAGGGGACGGCAACTCCTCAACACATGTGCACTTACGCATTTCATTAAGGTTAATAAGATAAGAACCCCGTAAGGGGACGGCAACGAATCATTCTCCAGAATTGATGAAATAGAAAATTGTTAATAAGATAAGAACCCCGTAAGGGGACGGCAACACATTTTCGGATACCGGTGTGATACATCCACAATGGTTAATAAGATAAGAACCCCGTAAGGGGACGGCAACTGTTCCGAGGATGCATATCCTTTAATAAACTGGCTTTGTTAAGAAGATAAGAACCCCGTAAGGGGACGGCAACTTGTTGAGAAGTTCAACTTCCTTATCCACGAAATGGTTAAGAAGATGAGAATCTCATAAGTGGACGGCAACGATACATTGCTACTTCAAATAGATTCTGAAAATGGTTAAGAAGATAAGAACCCCCATAAGTGGACGGCAACACTTCAAAAGAGGATGTGAGACACCCATCTTCATATTGTTAAGAAGTTAAGTCCCCTCCACAAAGGAACAGTAACATTCAAGGAAAAAGTGAGTAGACTATGATAGCAAAAGTTTAATAACCCATGTGACGGTCATGTACTCGGCTAACAGAAAACGTTTTTGAAATACACAGCATTTTTGGCGGTCACTACATTCTTACAATATTTAACAACTTTAAAAATACACTTGATTTATCGAATAACCAAGTATCGTCTGCATAACTGCGATAAAATATTTAATAACTTCAAAAAATACACTTGCTTTATCCCTGCAAATACGATAAAATTAAAACAATTAATGAAACGGAACAAACAAGCTTACAAATACAGATAGAAAGAAAAAACAGAAGGAATGACTGCCGGAATATGGTAACGGTTATCGTTTCAGCAGTAAGAAATACTATGAGTTTATTATATGTGAATGAAAATAGCGCCTGTATCGGAATCGAAGCAAATCGGTTTGTTGTAAAATATGCAGATGGTATGAAAAAGATGATTCCTGCTGAAACATTGGAAAGTATTGCTATTATGGGATATGCACAGATGACGACACAGTGTGTACGGGAATGCTTAAGGCGGGGAATACCAGTTTCTTATTATTCAAAGGGCGGCAGTTATTTTGGGCGGCTTCAGTCTACTGGGCATATCAATGCTAAAAGACAACGGCAACAGTGTGCATTGTATCAGTCAGATTTTGCTCTACAGTTTTCAAAAAAGATCATACGTGCAAAGCTGAAAAATCAACTGGTAGTATTGCGGCGTTATGAAAAAAGTAAAAATTGTTCCGTAGGAGAACAGTTAAATCAGATAAGAAACTGCAGAGAGAAAGTTGCAGAATGCTTATATATACCAGAAATAATGGGATATGAGGGCCAAGGTGCAAAAGCTTATTTCAGCGGACTTTCTAAGCTGATTGATTCAGAGTTTGTTTTTAACGGACGCAGTAAGCGGCCTCCGCAAGATGAATTTAACTCTATGATCAGTCTTGGCTATTCCATTCTATTAAATGAAATATATGGAAAAATTGAAGCAAAAGGATTAAATCCCTATTTCGGATTTTTGCATAGAGATAATGAGAAGCATCCAACGCTGGCAAGTGATATGATGGAAGAGTGGCGGGCAGTAATTGTTGATGCGACCGTTATGAGCATGGTCAATGGGCATGAGATTCAAAAGGTGCATTTTGTAAAAGATGCCGAGGAACCAGGATGCTATCTGACAAAAAATGGAATAAAAATATATTTGACAAAATTGGAAAAGAAGCTGCAGACAGAGGTCAGATATTTAGATGATGTTGACTATGCTGTCAGCTTTCGTAGAGGTATTGCGTTGCAGATGGAATCATTAGTAAAGGCGATTACATATGCTGATGCTGATATTTATAAGCCCATTCAGATCAGGTAAGACGATGGATAGAGAAAATTATTTTTTTGATATCGAAGAAAATCCGGATAATGATAAAGTATTTGTTTTGATTATATATGATATTATCAATAATAAAACAAGGACAAAATTATCAAAGCTGCTGCTTGGTTATGGATTTCGTATTCAAAAATCAGCTTTCGAGGCAATCATTACAAAGAAAAAGTACAAAGAGCTTCTGAAGCGTCTGCCGGCATTTGCAGGAGAGGAAGACAGTATTCGAGTTTATAAAATAGTAGGCAAAGGACAGGTAATTACCTTTGGAAAGGAAGCAGAGGAAACAGTTGAAGATGTGGTTGTAATTTAAGCAGGGAGGCAGTTATATGCATTCATCAGATCATACGGACTTTTTCAGCCGCGGCTTCACGCATGGCGGCGTTTTTCATGCAGATGATATATTTTCCACCGCATTTCTGCGGATCTTAAATCCGGAAATTCAAATTGAACGAGGCAATACCGTACCGCAATCTTTTGATGGAATTGTGTTTGATATTGGAGGCGGGCAGTTCGACCATCATCAAAAAGACAGCAGGATCCGGACAAACGGCGTGCCATATGCTGCTTTCGGGCTTTTGTGGGAGCAGTTTGGCACGCGTTTATTTTCTGAAAAGGATGTACGAGACTTTGACGCCGCGTTTATTCAGCCGTTGGACCAGTCGGACAATACCGGAGAAAAAAATATGATCTGTCAGATCGTGGCGGATTTCAATCCATCCTGGCAGGATGAGATGGATCAGGCAGAAGCATTTGAACAAGCGGTAGTGTTCGCAAAAGGAATTTTGGAAAGACGGTTTCGGCATAGGAAGGCAGAGCAGAATGCTTTTGAAATAGTACGCAAACAGGCGGAAAAGTGCGGCAGCGGCATTTTATATTTGGAACGTGCGATGCCGTGGAAGGAAGCCGTGAAAGATTTGGATATTTACTATGTCGTTTACCCTTCGATCAGAGGTGGTTATAATATACAGGCAGTTCCTTTGCAGCAGGAGCAGGAGCAGCTAAAACGGCCGTTTCCGGAAAGCTGGCGGGGACTGGATGCCGGGAAGCTTTCTGTGCTGACGGGCGTAGAGGATTTTATGTTTTGCCATCATGCAGGATTTTTATGCGCGGTAAAGACGCTGGACAGTGCGTTTCTGATAGCAGAGCTTGCTTTAAAAAATAAAGGAAACTGACAAAGGAGAAGATTGGATTATGGGCGTACATTTTTTGTCTGTGCTGGGAACAAATTTGTATGAACCGGTTGTTTACGAATTTACGGGAAAAGAACAGGAAGCAGCAGAGCAGCAATTTGTTCAGATTGCCTTGATGCATTCCTGGAAGGAACAGATTTTAAACGATGGAAAAATAACGATATTATTGACGGATGGTGCAAGGACCAAAAACTGGATGGATCGTGACTATGATAATAAGGACGTAGCTTTTTCGCAAAGATGGGCATCTGAAAAAAAGCGTGAAGTGCAGGAAGGAAAACGCAAAGCAGGAATGTGTACAATCTTGCAGACGCAGGAGCCGCAGCTGTTTGAAAAAGTGTCGGAAATATCGGTCTTGGATGCGAAAACCGAAGAAGAAATCTGGTCTGTGTTTGAGACGATTTATGAAAGCATTGGTGAAGGGGACGAGATTGTTTTTGACATTACACATAGCTTCAGGTCGATACCGCTGCTTGCGGTTACAGTGATGAACTATGCAAAAGTGCTGAAAAACTGCAGCATCAAAGGGATTTACTATGGCGCCTTTGAAGCGGCGCAGGTAAGGGATGGCGTGAAATATGCGCCGGTGATTGATCTGACTGTTTATAATGAAATATTGGACTGGACGAATGCTGCCGAGGCTTTTATGAAGTATGGCATTGCTGCAAAAATGAAGGCGGTCTATGATGAGAAGATTCATCGAATAAGACTGGAGAGCGGTCAGGAAGTATTCAAACAACGAATCGATCAGTGGAAGCCGGTGAAATACAAAGTAGATGCCATGCAGAATTTGGCGGAATGCATCTATACGAACCGGGGTACGGATGCAAAAGAAATTAAAATAGGAAACGCTTACCGAAGAAGCATTAAGAATGCGTATATGCATTTAATAGAAAACAGTACGGAGCAGTCAAAACATATCGCAAGAGAAATAAAGCCGTTGTATCCGCTGATGGAAAAGATTGAGAGCAGGTATCAGGAATATTTTGACAAAGAGAAAAATTACGAGATTGGGTTAGGTGTTGTGAAATGGAGCATTGACAATCATATGATACAGCAGGGGTATACGGCGCTGGAAGAAACGGTCAAAACGTATCTGTGTTACAGATATAACCTGGACGATAAAACGGAAGCTACAAGAGATGATGTGATTGGGCGAATACTTACCGGATTAAACAAAAGAATGAGTACGAAAAAAACGTCCGTACAGGAATTTCAATCATACAGAGAGCGGGAGCCGGAGAAAGTTCTTATGGAGATCCGCGGAGGCATGGATCCGAAGGCTGTGGAAAAGTATGACAGTCAGATTGATGAAATGATCCGTACGATGCCGCTGCAGTTGGTAGTATTGGGAAGCTGTGTGAAAGAGTTTCGCAATGATATCAGCCATATGGGATTTCGGATATCTCCGCAGACTGCAGAAAGGCTGGGGAGCTTATTGAAAACATATTATGAGGAATTTCTTGCTTTTATTCAGGCAGAATCAGCCTGGCAGGATACACCATCGGAAACGGTCTGATGCAGCAACAATCGGACGCTGTAACAAGAAGATAAGGAGCAGAGCATGAACGAACGCTATCTAACAATTCTGGAAGTCTCTCAGAAGCAGGCGTACATTTTTCAAAGCAATGAACTGCGCAGTAATGTATTAAATTCTGCTGATATTGCGTGGATTACAAGCGGAGAATATCTGGAGCAGACAATACATGACAAAGAGATTTTCAGCATGGAACAAAATCTTGTCTACGACGGAGGCGGGCATACGATACTGGAATTTGCCGCACAGGAAACGGCGATCGCATTTACAAAAAAAGTAACAAGAACCATCCGCAAGGATTATCCGGGTATCGAAATTTTTGCGGCTACATACGGATACGATGCTTGTCTGACGCCGGGTGATAATCTTAAGGAACTGCTGAAACAACTGGAACGGAAAAAATCGGTGCGCCTGTCTGCTTTTCACCAGGGCAGCTTTGGCGTGGAAAAGATGGATGTAAATACAAAAAAACCAATGTTTCAAGGGGAACTGGGAGAACAAAAGAGCTATGACCAGATGCCGCAGAAAGAAAAAGAAATCGAAGAACAGCTGTTACCACAGGGATTTCATCTGGCACGAAAATTTGATGATCTGGGCGGTTCAAAAGAGGATTCAAATTTTATTGCCGTTGTGCACATAGATGGCAATGCAATGGGCAAAAGGGTGGAAAGCATACAAAAAAACTATGGGCAGGACGCATGGGAGCATTATAAGAAAAATATAAGGGCTTTCAGTCGGTCTATTGATGAACAGTTTAAAGAAGCTTATAGGGAAATGGCGGAGTTTGTAGCGCATAATATCAAAAACGGCGGGCTTACGGAGCTGGATCTGAAAGAAAACAGGCTGCCGGTGCGCAGGATTATTACGGCTGGAGATGATATTTGCTTTGTATCCGAAGGAAGGATCGGTACGGAATGCGCGGCCTATTTTTTACGTGCGCTTGCAGATAAGAAAAATGCTGTAGATGGAAAAGGATATGCGGCGTGTGCCGGAGTAGCAATCGTACACCAAAAATATCCGTTTTATAAAGCTTATGAGCTGGCGGAGCGTTTATGCAGCAATGCCAAAAAATATGGAGCGTCTTTGAGTGAAGATGGAAGCGGCAGCGATGTATCGGTGATCGACTGGCATATTGAATTTGGTGAGATCAAAGATACGCTGGAACAGATACGGGAAGATTATATAGACGCAGATGGCAAGTGTATCCTGCAGAGGCCCTATATCGTATCTGCATCGGAACAAATCAAAACAGCAGAACCGCTCAGACAGTATGACGTGTTTAAAGATTTCCTTGTGGACACGATATGGAAAGAAGGCTATGCCAGAGGTATGCTCAAGGAGCTGCGTTCGGTGTTTGGAAAAGGTGAGCAGGAGATCGAATATTATTTGAAATTTCACAAAATGCGCAAGCTGTTAAAAGAAAATCTTGGCGGCAGATCGATGCTTTTACCGGATGTTGTGGAGATGATGGATACGTTTCTGCCATTATGCAGTAAGGAGGAAGTACAGTGAGGATCAGAATGCAGTTATTATCGGATGCGATATTTGGAAACGGCATGAGCGTTCCCGGAGGCGAAGATCTTTCGGTTTTGACGGATGAATATGGATTTCCTTATTACAAGGGCGGCACATTTAAAGGCGTATTCCGGGAAGCGCTTGAGCAATATCTGTTCTGGACGGTTCCTAAGGGAGAGCAGAAACAATCTCAGATCCGTGCAGGAGCAGACGCGCTGCTTGGAAAAGAAGGAAACGATGCAGCGGAAAATCCGCGGCAGCTGGTGTTTTCCGATTTTCAGCTGTCCGATCATGTCAAACAGTGTATGCTGGCAGAAGCAGATACGGACAGCGCGGGCTACCAACAGGAAATCCTTGACTCCTTGACGCATCTGCGTACATTTACAAGGCTTACCGAAGACGGCATTGCAAAGGAAGGTTCGCTGCGAAGCCTGCGCTGTGTGAATAAAGGTCTGAGTTTTTACAGCGAAGTATCCTGCAGCGGCAGTGATGCGCAGCTGTTGACAGAAGTTTTTTCCGGTATCCGCTGGATCGGTACGATGCGCAATCGTGGATTTGGAAAGATTCGGATTACCACAGTTGAATAAGGAGGAAGAGCGTATGTCGGACTATTTAAAAATTGTAATGCGTAATGTAGAGCCGGTGCGTGTTTCGGATGCGGCTACCAGCCAGAGCGGCCAGACGATGACCTTTCGGTATCTTCCGGGAACGGTTATCCGTGGGCTTGTGATCAATGCGCTGGCGGCGGAACCGGATTTCGAACAGATAAAAAAAATACTATTTTCTTCCAAGGTCAGATATCTGAACGCGTTTCCGACCGATCACGATCAGGCGTTGCTGCCGTCTCCGAAGGGATTTTATGAAGATAAGACCGACGCAAAGGGAAAAAAAGAGATCCGCAATGTGATTGCGGACAGAGATTCCTGCGAAGGTTATAAAAGAGCGGCGCTTGGCAGGTTTTGCCGGATAAACGGGGACTGTGTGGATTATTATCAGATTGAAACGGGATCGGATCTGAAAATAAAGATCAACTTGAAGGCTGGCGAAAAGCAGAATGTATTTCGGAATGAGTACATTGCGGCCGGATATGTATTTACCGGGTATATTGCAGTTGAGGAAGAAAGTCTGAAGGAGCGGATCCGAAGCGTATTTGACAGACAGGTCATCCTTGGCAGCGGGCGCAGCGCGGGACTGGGAAAATGTGAAATTTTGGAATGCACATATACGGACAGACTGCCGTATGAAGAAGTGCTTGTAAAAGAAGAGCAGCCTTCGTCCTGCTATATGATGCTGCTGTCAAATACGGCTATGCGCGGCGCAAACGGGGAGATCTGCGGGCTGGATCCGGAAAAACTCGGTGCACAGCTGGGCGTTAAAAATCTGCGTATCGAAAGCTGCTCTGCTTCGACTGTGATCGTAAAAGGATACAGCCGTGTCTGGAAAGGGCCGGTGCCTTCGGTGACGATGTATGAGCAGGGGAGTGTATTTTTGCTGAAGTACGATGGAACGCTGACCAAAGAGCGGATGTATGCCGTTTGTGATCAGGGGATTGGAATACGCGTTAATGAAGGCTTTGGCCGGGTGCTGTTTTTAGAGCATTACGACAAGATCCGTTATAAGCAGGCGGTGCCGGACTGCCGCAGCATAGTCCAGGTGGTGGATGCTCCAAAAATAACTGGTGATGACGAAACGTTAAAAATAGCAGCAAAAGGCTTCTACCGCAGGCGATTACAGCAGGCTTTGAACCGGTATGTAGTGGATCATCCGATAAAAACAGAAAAGATTTCAGACAGCCAGCTTGGAACGCTCGAATCGTTTGCGGCTGCGTACAAGTATGATCCGCAGGAGGCAAAACGTATGATCTATGCTTTTTTGGACTATGCAGGAGAAAAGGAGCAGAAAAACCGGGTACAGAAAGAAAAAAACAGTATGAGGGAGCTTAAGGCGTATGTCAGCCATATTTTCGGGACAGATCCGGAAGAACTGCTGTGCGTACGTACGAAAAATGCACATAAGGTTATGGGCATTCCGAAGCAGGAGATCTTTTCAGCGGATGATGCCGACCGTATGCGGCTGGAGCTGATCATACGCATGATCCGGTACCGGAACAAAGAGGAGGAGAGATAAATGGCGGTTTGCGCATATGAAAAGATTATAAAATACAGAGTTGCAGCCTGCTGTACGCAACCGCTGCATATCGGAAATGCGATGGGAAGTAAGGAAGAAGTACTGATCCATCCGATCGATGATCTTCCGTTTATTCAGGCCAGCAGTATCGCCGGTGTATGCAGGGATTATTTTGCAAAAGAATATGGGGAAAGCGCGGCAGAGAAGTTGTTTGGCACAGGAGAAGCAGGGTGCGGGAGCAGGATTTGTTTTACCGACGGGATTTTTTCCGGTGACAGACCGGTTCTGGAGCTGCGTCCGCGCGTACGCATTGACCGCAGGACAGGAAGCTGCGGCAGCAGTACGATCAAGGGTACCGGTCAGCAGTCGGGACATAAGTTTCAGGTGGAATATATTGGCGCCGGAGCAGAGTTTGTATGTTACATTTATTTGTATGAAGAAAGCATGGCGCAGCAAACAGAACGGATGCTTGCGGCTGTTCATCAGGGTCTTGTACAGCTTGGCGGGCTAAAAAGCAGCGGATGCGGATTTTTAAAGCTGCAGGCGCTTGGCAAAAAAGTGTTTACGATGACGCAGGCACAGGACCGCAGAGCGTGGGCAAAGGAGGATGAGCTGCCGGCGGATGCATATGATGATATTTTGACTGGACTGCGGACGGAGGCTGGACAAGGGCCGGCATATGAAATATTTGTATCGGGACGGACGGAAGGCAGTATGCTTGTGAAGAGCATTGCGATAACAAATGCCGGAGGAAAAATGTCTTTTTGTACAAATCTGAAAAATGCTGCGCAGGAGCACATTGTGCCGGGAAGCTCTTTAAAAGGTGCGCTTAGAAATCAGATGGAAAAAATAGCAGATTATCTGGGGCGTCAGGAGCTGATCAAGGATACGTTTGGGTATACAAAGGATCCTGCAGGAGACGGAAAAGCCGGAAATATCGTGTTTTATGACACGGTTGTTGGAAAAAAAGAAGAAAACGAACGGATGGAACTGTCAAGCCGCATCCATATCGACAAGTTTACAGGCGGCGTCATGGACGGCGGCTTGTTTCAGGAGAAAAATATCGCCGGAGAACTGGAATTTCATATCTCGGTCAAAGATAAAAATAATCCGGACAGTACGAGCGGTCTGCTTCTGCTTGCTTTACGGGATCTGGCAGTCGGCATGGTAAATATCGGCAGCGGTTATGCAGTAGGAAAAGGTATGATCGCGGTGGAGCGGATCGTGATGAAAGACGAGAAACATCACACGGAAGCAACGGTAACGTTTGGAGATGCAGGCAGTATCGCAGACGGACATGGGCTGATCGCTAAATGTCTGCAGGCAGTATATGGGAAGGAGCAGGCAGTATGATTTACCGGATACAAAAGACAGAAGCAGATCATGCACTGACACAGATCACGGAGTATACTTATGCGCTTTTATATAGGATGAGCGAGATCCTGTTCTGCAGGACGAAAGACTTGCCGCAGATGGATTGGTCGGAATGTCTGGAGGCGCGTTTTTTTGATCAGGAAAAGGAACTGCATCTTTTTGAAAAGGACGGATGCTTAAAAGCGGTCCGGATCACAGAAGCGATTGACAGGCAGGCAATGCAGGAGGAAGAAGCGGATGGTGATGTGTTTGTCACATTTGAAAGTTGTGACCGTCTTATAAAAAAATACCGGCTGCAGGAACGTTACCAAAAGCTCGGACAGACATTGTGCGTATGTGAATATCTGTCTTATGATCAAGACGGGCAGGCATATGTCAGCCTGACAAGGCTTGCGGGCATCGAGGAGGTGTAAGCGATGGGAGTCGGAAATTTTAAAAATAAGAAAGGCAGCACAAACAGATATGGTTCTAAGGGCGGTGGGAAAGTCTTTGGCTGCAAAGGCTCGGATGATAAAGCATCCGGCTATGTAGGTGCGCCGTATAATTTTGTTCCTTTTTCAGAGAAATTGTATGAATATCCGCAGGGAAAACAGGTGATGCATGACCGGATATCGGATGAGCTGTTCACGGGCGAACTTACTTATGAGATCGAAGCAAAGACGCCGATTCTGATAGACAATGGAAAGGGTGCATTTGTGAAGGACGCGCAGGGCAGGTATGCCATACCGGGGAGTACGATGCGTGGGCTGATCCGAAGCAATGTGCAGATATTAGGACTGGCTGGATATGAGGATGATATTGACGATTATGCATTGATGTACCGGGACGTGACAAATAAAGCAAAAGACGATCGGTATAAAACAATCTTAGATGCGAAAACGGTCACCGTCAATGATGCGGGCAGACAATACCGTGTAGGCGCGCTGCTGGAGGTACGTGCAGGATATGTGAAAAATGAGGGCGGAACGTATACGATCTACAAGACCTGTGTAGATTCCATCCGTAAAGAATTTCGGAACATGAATTACTATATACTGAGTGAAAGAAAGATCGTAAATGATTATTTAAAGCATCCGGATCATTTTTCTTATCAGGTTTTTCGTCCGAACGGCAAGAGCATTCTGCAGCATGAATTTGTATCATTTGACAGATACGAAAATGCCAGAGGCGTGCATTACAAGGGAACACCGAATAAAGAATACCGGCCATATCACATATCGGTATCTTATGAAGTGAAAAATTTGAAGGATATTTCCGCGGTAGGAGAGCCGGGAGAGTATACAAATGAAGGGTATGCGGTCAGCACCGGGAAAATGAATGAGAAAAAAGTATTGTATATTATCCCGAAGATAGATAAAAAGAAAGAAACGATTACAATACCGGAGAAAGATGTACGGGCATTTCGGATCGATTTAAATAAAAGAGAAAAAACATTAAATCAGTTTGGTGGAAAAAAGCATTTTGATCTGCCGTCCGAAGGGGAAGAAAAGCCCATTTTTTATGTAGAGCAGCCAAACGGCAGGCTTTATTTTGGCTTTACGCCGCGCTTAAGGCTTTTTTATGACTATACGGTAAGAGATGGTCTGAAACAGAAATGCAAAAAGGACCGGATAGATTACAACCGGGCGATTTTTGGCTATGCGGGACCGGATGGGAGTTTTCGCTCAAAGGTATCTTTTTCGGACGCAGTTGTAACGGAGGGGGCGAAAGCGGCATCCGAGCAGCAGTTGATCCTGGCGGAGCCAAAGCCGACCAGCTATTTTGACTATTTAAAACAGCCGCCGAATTTACGCGGTCCGGCGAATACCTACAACACGGACGGTTTCACGCTGCGCGGGGCAAAACAATACTGGCTGCACACAAAGGCGCCGGTCAATACGGCAGGAATGAACGGGAAAAACCAAAAAGTAGTATCCGGTATGCATCCGCTTGCGCAAGGCGTCAGGTTCCGGGGGAAAATAAGATTTCAAAATATGACGCAGGATGAACTGGGCCTGCTTCTTTGGGCGGTGCGTCTGGATCCGGACTGTTGGATGAATGTCGGAAAGGCAAAAGCGTATGGATATGGGGTAATTGCCTTAAACATTACAGAAGCAAAAGCGCTTGACCTGAAAAAAGCATACGATCAAACACAAACACTGGAGCTGCAGCCGTTTCGGGATATTTGTGTGAATGAAATGATCACGGCGTATCAGGAAAGTATAAGTCGCTTTTTAGGCGGACGTAAGATCACGGATCTGCCGCATATCAAAGATTTCTTCCGCATGAAGGATTCCCGGCACATTCCGGATGACGAACAGACACGGTATATGGATCTGAAATCGTTTGGAAGCAGAAGAAAAGCTCTGCCTTCGATAGAAGAGGTTGTAAAACGACAGTAGTGAAAGGGTGCGCGATGCAGATAAAGCAGATATACAAAAAGAGGACAAGGTAATATGAACAAAGAGCTTAGCAGGCTGACAGAGCAATGGAAACAGATGGAGCGTAAGACGGAGCAGCAGCGCAGGCTTGCAGACGCGTTTTACGAGACGGATATGATGCAGCTGATCGAAGCGGATTTTATTGCGCGCAACTGGGAGCAGGTTTTTGAGCAGGCGGACTATTTTATCGTATCTGTAGGTACGTCTTATGAACCGATCGTGCTGAATATGAAACTGTTTCAGCCGGACAGGATTTTATTTTTGTATACGGAAAAAACCGAGGATGTTTTATATAAGATTGTGAAATACTGTAAGCTGGAACCAGATTCTTATGAAAAGAACAAAGTAAGCGAAAGGGATCCGCTTGATATTTACAGAGAGATTAAGCGTCAATATTTGGAATGGGATAAGCCGAAAAAAATTTACATTGATTTTACCGGCGGTACGAAAGCAATGTCAGCTGCCGCTGCGATGGCCGGTGCAATGATTGACATCCAGCTCGTTTATGTAGGCACGCGAAACTATATGAACGATTTCAGAAAGCCGGAGCCTGGGTCAGAGACACTTTTTTATATCAGCAATCCTCTTGCGGTTTTCGGAGATTTGGAGATCGAGAAGGCGTTTGCACTTTTTGAAAAGTATAATTATGCCGGCGCACAGGAAAAACTGGCTATTTTAAAAGAAAGCATACCTGATCCGGATACCTGCCGGCAGCTGCATTTGGTATATCTGCTTTCCAAAGCATATGAAGCATGGGATGCCTTGGACTTTCTGCCTGCTTACGAACATATGTCTGCGTTAAACAAGCAGCTTCGCAGAGACAGAAAACAACACCAGAAGTTTTTAATGATGGATTTTTGCACACTGCTCGAACAGCAGGAAGTGATCCTTAGCTATTTAAAAGAAATACCCCCATTGATGAAAAACAAGAAAAATATAGAAATCCTGAAAAACAAAGATATCATTACGGCGTTGATGTTTACGATGTGCCAGAATGGGTTGGTCCGGGAACAGCAGGAAAAATACGATATGGCAACGCTGCTGTTCTACCGCCTGTTGGAAATGATAGAGCAGCGAAGGCTGGCAGAGTATAACCTGTTTGTTTCCGGAATGAATTATAAAAAGGTGAAATACAATCTAAAACGTACGCCGGAATTTGCGCATCTTTCTTCGAAAGACCGGTATGACCTGCTGAAACAAAAAGTCTGTGAGATCAAAAAACAGCTGTTTGGAACAGGTGAATCACCTCGTCTGCAAAAACAGGTGTCGCTGATGGAAGGATTTGTAATCTTGCACGCGCTTGGAGATCCGATTGCCGCAGATCCGTCTGGTGAGAGTACGGAACGTTTGAAACAGATCCGAAAGATGGTGTTTTTAAGAAACCATTCTATTTTTGCACATGGATTAGGCCCGGTCGGATTCCAGGATTTTCATAAGTTTCAATGCTTCGTATTGGATCTGTTTCAGCTGTTTTGCAGTCTGGAACAGATTTCTTATCAGGAGTACCGGGAAAATATGACATGGGTAAATCCGCTTACATCAAAATATTATACAGGGATGGGGGAATGAGCATAGATCTATGGAGGCAGGCAAGGATGAAAAAAGCAGCGATTGGAAAACAGGATTTCCGGGAAATTATAGAAGGAAATTACTTTTATGTTGATAAAACAGACTTTATAAAAGAATGGTGGGAAAATGGAGATGATGTCACGCTGATCACCCGGCCGAGACGATTTGGGAAAACTTTGACCATGCGTATGACAGAACAGTTTTTTTCCGTAAAGTATGCCGGGTGCGGCAGTATTCTTTTATCATGGTTTTGTGTTAGGACTGATCGCAGATCTGAGAGGAAGGTATTGTGTAACATCTAATCGTGAGAGCGGTCTGGGAAGGTATGATGTACTGCTTGAGCCAGTCGATGCCAATCATGATGATGGCATTATTTTGGAATTTAAAGTGCAAGAGCCGACAGAGACATCATTACAACATACCGTGCAGTCAGCGCTTGATCAGATTATAGACAGGAAGTATGCGGCAGATCTGATCGCAAAAGGCATTCGACAGGATCGTATCCGGATCTATGGATTTGCATTCAGGGGAAAAGAAGTGTGGATTGACGGAGATTTCATTTGGAAATATGTAAAAAATCCATGTGCGTTGACGGATGAGGATGCGGGCAAAATGATTTGAGATGTTTGGAATGTATTGTCAGACCATTTGATTGTTGGTTTGGGTGGAAAAGGATGCGGATCAGAAAAATGCTTTCAGGAGGTAAGTATGTTAGCAGAACTGAAACTGGAATTAGAAGCAGATCATCCTGATTTTGGATATTTTCAGTCGTCCAATCTGCAGGGAGTTTTGATGGAGCGCATAGATAAAAGCTATGCCAGCCGTCTGCATGAGCAGGGATTAAAGCCTTACAGCCAGTATGTGCTGGGAGGCAGTCGTAAGGAGTGGCGGGTTAAGACGTTGACAGCGCAGGCATATAAACAGATCATTCATCCGCTGCTGGATGACCGGTTTCAGGAATTTGATATTGAAAAGAAACGGATGCATCTTAAAATCTGCAGCAAAACGGTTCAAGTGACGCCTTATCAGCAGCTTATGGATGAGTTTTATTCCAACAGTTTCAGCAAATATGTGAATCTGGAATTTGTAACACCGACTTCTTTTAAAAGCAGCGGCAGATATGTGGTCTTGCCGGAGTTACGATATATTTATCAAAGCATGATGCATAAATATGGCGCTGCGATTGCCGATTCGCAGCTGCCGGATGAAGATATGCTAAGGCAGCTGATAGCCTGCAGCACTATTTCGCAGTATCGGTTAAGAAGCACAGCCTTCCCGCTGGAGGGTGTTAAGATCCCATCGTTTAAAGGGGAGCTTGGCATCAAGATCAACGGCACGGATGCAATGGCAAAATATGTACGGCTTTTGGCAAGATTTGCAGAGTTTTCCGGCATTGGAATTAAGACTGCGATCGGCATGGGAGAAATGCGGATCGTAGATCGTGATCGATGCCAGGAAAAATAGACGCAGGTTTCCTATATCAATGAATGAAGAGATTATTTGTGTGCAAGACGCGCTGTTTTCGGGTAATAAAAGCTTTATAAAGGAAAAATCAAAGAATGAAAAATAGGTATGTTAAGGAAACAAATGGCCCACTTGTGTCTCAAATGCCTTCTGATACATTGTAATTTTTTCCGGATATGTTATATTTTATGAAATGATTTCTCACCCCTGTAAAATATAATATATAAAAGGAGAATTTTCATGAAAATTTTGAAAAAGGTATTTCAGGTATTGATCTGTATCCTGCTATTATTATGCCTTTTACAAGTGGGCAGACAGTGTAAAATTTCTTGAACTAATATAAAGC
>CAJUIL010000039.1 GCA_910586225.1 uncultured Eubacterium sp.
ACCGTAGTAATAATCCTCATAGGATTTCAAGAGGACAATGCCGTTTGCTTCCTTGTCTCCGAACAATGCAATCGCATCGTTGGTAGCTTCTTCAAGATCACGGAAGCAGACAATATTACCAAAGGACTTAACTGAATTGAGGATACGGTTCGTTCTGGAAAATGCCTGTATCAGACCGTGCATTTTCAAGTTCTTATCTACCCAAAGGGTGTTAAGTGTTGTTGCATCGAAGCCCGTCAAGAACATGTTGACTACAATCAGCAAATCGACTTCACGCTTCTTAACCTTATCGGAAAGGTCTTTGTAGTAATCTTGGAAGCCCTTGCTTGATGTATCGAAATTGGTTTTGAAAATCTTGTTGTAGTCTTTAATTGCCCTATCCAGAAAGTCACGGGAACTCTGGTCAAGGTCATCGGTGTCAAAACTTTCATCGTCCAGAATACCATCGGCACTATCCGCTTCGTTTGGAGCGAATGAGAAGATGGTGGCAATGGTCAAATCTCTGTGCTGTTCTGCAATCTGTTTTTTTAGCTCCAGATAATACTTTTTGCAGACAGGAATAGAACTGACGGCAAACATAGAGTTAAAACCGTTTATTCGCTGACCTTTCAGACTGTAATAGGAATTTCGCATGGTCTTTTGGTCGAAGTGTTCCAAAATGTACTTCACAACCTCTGTGATACGCTCCGGCGAACTCAATGCTTCCTCGGTGTCAATAGCGGCAACCTGTTTGTCCTGCTTTCCATCCTTTTGCTTGACTGTGTTGATATAGTCGATACGGAATGGCAGAACATTTCCATCGTTGATGGCATCCACAATGGTGTAAGTGTGGAGCTTCGCACCAAAAGCCTGCTCTGTGGTTCTCAAATCCGGATTGCCGCCTGTTCCGGCATTGACAGCGAAAATAGGTGTACCAGTAAATCCGAAGATATGATAGTCCTTGAAATACTTGTCCACCTTGATTGTCTTTTCGCCCTTTTTGATTTGCCCTCCCACAATTCGGGTGTGCATATCTCCAAACTGGCTGCGGTGGCACTCGTCAAACACAAGAACAATATGCTTGTTGCGGATGGGGTGGCTCGGATTTTTGGTAATGAACACATCCAGCTTCTGAATGGTCGTTACGATAATTCGGGAAGTGCTGTCCTCAAGCTGTCTTTGCAAAATAGCGGTACTCTTGTTTCCGTTGGCAGCACCTTTCTCAAAGCGGTCATATTCCTTAATGGTCTGGTAGTCCAAGTCCTTACGGTCAACCACAAACAGAACCTTTTCGATATACGGCAGGTTCGTAGCAAGCTGGGCAGTCTTAAAGGAAGTCAAGGTCTTGCCGCTTCCTGTGGTGTGCCAGATATATCCTCCGGCTTCGATAGTGCCTGTTTTCTTGTAGTTGGTGGACACTTCAATTCTGTTCAAAATACGTTCGGTAGCAACAATCTGATAGGGGCGCATGACAAGCAACAATTCTTCGGATGTGAACACGCAGTATTTTGTCAGGATATTCAGAATGGTGTGCTTCGCAAAGAATGTCTTTGTGAAATCCACAAGGTCGGGAATGACCTCGTTATTGCCGTCTGCCCAATAGGAAGTGAACTCAAAGCTGTTGGAAGTTTTCTTGCTGTGCTTCTTGGAGGAATTTTCACTTTCCTTAATGTGACTTGCTCTGGTGGTGTTGGAATAATACTTTGTGAATGTGCCGTTGGAGATAACGAAAATCTGCACATACTCATAAAGCCCACAACCAGCCCAGAAGCTATCACGCTGATAACGGTTGATCTGGTTGAACGCTTCCTTGATAGCAACGCCACGGCGTTTCAGCTCCACATGAACCAGCGGCAGACCGTTCACAAGAATGGTCACATCATATCGGGTGTCGTGCGTTCCGGCACTTTCCTCATACTGATTGATGACCTGCAAACGGTTGTTGTGGATATTCTTCTTGTTAATCAGAGAGATGTTCATCGTCGTGCCGTCCTCACGGGTCAGATTTTGAACATAGTCCTCTTGAATTTTTCGGGTCTTTTCCACGATACCCTCATTGGCATTGGCAATCTTGCTTTTGAAAAAGCTGTCCCATTCCTTATCCGTAAACTGATAGTTATTGAGTATTTCTAACTGTCTGCGGAGATTGGCAATGAGTGCATCGGCGTTGTGAATGGTCACATACTCATAGCCCTGTTCGCCCAGCATTTTGATAAATGCTGCTTCCAGAGTCGCTTCACTCTGGTAAGCATCAGAGCGTTTGGTTTGTGGCTCATATTCGGTTACAACCGTACTTTCATTGGTTGAAAGTACGATATGGTAGGTACTCATAATATCACCTCAATTCTTCATCTTTTCCGTTTTCTCTAACTAACGATTCATAAACAAATTTTAGAATATGCGCAAACGCAAACAAGAACACGGGATTTGCCGACATTGCTTTTGCTTCGCACATGTATCTATACTCAGGAAATGCTTGATCTTGTTCTTTTAGGCATAAGTAAAATTCTTTTTCCCTATTTTTTATACCAATATTTTTCGATATATATTCCTGCTCATTCTGGGGCAATTTTTCAAACAGTCCCTTTAATCCATGCGTCTTTGAGAAATCCACGCCAAAGCCATATAATATTGCTTTCAAAAATAACTCACATGAAAATGCTACATTTGCTAATGTTACAGGCATCCAATTTGAATTTTTTATTGTAAAACAAGATACCTCGAAATACTGAGCAGCTAATTTATAAAAGCTTTGTCTCAAAGATTCTTGGTCTTTTTTACGATCAAACTTTCTGGTTTTTGATAAATCAAAAGGCGCAAAACCTTTTTCGCTTTTCATCATATATTCTCTCCCTTGAATGACAGCAGCTTATCACGATAGTATTCGTATTGCTTAGTCCTCGCTTCAATCTCTGCTGGTAAGCCGGAAGAAATGTCATTGCAGAGGGCATCGAAGCGGTCAAGTATGCCTACAATATGCTCCTGTTCCTTGATAGCAGGAAGCGGAATAGGTATTGTGTTAAGGTTCTTCTGGTTCAGCTTCGGTTGTGCTCCACCAGAAATAAATTGTGAAAGGTCGATAGAGTTCAAGTAGAACTCGACATATCTTCTCGTTGTATAACAATCAAACTTCAAAACATGAGCATGGTTATTTACCCAATTCTTGCCCGATATAGAAAACGCAATCGGTGTGCTTCGTGCTACCAGATTGTTGCCATCCTCGGAAACAAGCAGATAATCTCCATCAAAGATATAACCACTCACATAATCAACAATGCCGGATGCACCGTAGTAAGGGTACTCGCCAGCTTCACGGTTGCCGCTTGTGATAGGCTTTCTCTTACTGTCATGGTTTTCAGAAATCATATTCAGCGTAACAGAAACAAAACCAAAAACATATTGACAAAGCAGGATCAAGCCATTAAGCTCGTCTGTCTGTCTGTCAAGATTATCTTGCCAGTTGCAGCATAAGTCAAGAGAGCATCACGATAGAATTTGTATTGCTTCTGTCTTGCTTCAATCTCCGCAGGCAGTCCGATTTTGAGGTCAGAGCAGATAGCATCGAAGTTATCCAGAACATACACAAGGCGTTTCTGAACATCAAGTGCCGGAACAGGAATTTCAAGAGACAGTACCAGAGACGAGTTCAGGTCGCCTCTTGCTCCTTGTTTTCTGCTAATGAGTTCATCATACTTGTTGTAAATGCAGTAGTAGATGTATCTATACAAGGCTTTGCTCTCATCAATCTCCAAATTCAGACAATGCTGATTGGTGGTTGCTTTTATCTTGTTAATAGCACATCTTCCTGCGGTAGCACCAGAAATCGCAACAATCACGCAATTCTCCGGTATCCATTTTACTGCGGTCTCTGCAACTGCTTTTTCAGTTATATAGCTATCCACTTCAGTAATTTCATTAAAGCGAACATCCTGCGTCCTTATCCACGGAATAGTGCCATTCTCATAGTAGTCAGAATTTCCTTTAGTAGGAGTAGAGCCGGAACAGCTCTTTTTGACAACAGTACGGAGCTGGACGATGGGAATATCCACACCATTGAAGGTCAGTAGCTTATTCCTATAATAATTATATTGTTTTTGTCTTGCTGTAAGCTCCGCTGTAAGCTCCGTGAAATTGTCCAGAATACGGACAATTTCACTCTGCACTTCCATTGGAGGGATGGGAACTAAGCGTTTATTCATGCTCGCCATCGAAACATGGGGCATTGTAGATTTTGTTAATGACTTTGATATATCATCTATGTCTTTCGCCAAAAAGTAATACAAGAACCTCTTATTCAACACCGTTTCGTCAAACACGAGTTTCCAAATATGATAATGGAAAATCACCGTTTCGCCAGACCAAATTTGCGGACCGAGTGTTGCTGCCCATGTATATAACAAATCTCCGTTTTCACAGTATTTATCCTCATCCAATTCTAAATCAGAATAGTACCACTTATCATTCGTATAAAAGTTCCCCACTCGAAGAACCTTGTATTTTCCCTCATCAAGCAATTCTGCTTGTTTGTACGCTCGACCATTAAGGAAGCGAACAACCTCGCCTAAAGGCTTGAAAGACACACCTTGAGGGCAGAAATTTTCAATCAACAAATCCAATTTACTCATTTTTCTCCCCCTTTAATTTGAGATATTGTTTCTTCCATGCTCGTGATGGTTTCTTACAGATACAATCTTTAGAAGCAAAAGCGCATACATCTGATAAACTATTATTAGCACAAATATCAGGATTGTTCTGCCTGCATCCGTAGGTTTGGGTTTCTGTATCTAATTCATTGAGAGGCGCAGAAAACGGTATTTTCAAGTTACTATTCATTGTGCCACCTCGATTTCTGCGATAATCTTCGCTATTTCCTCACGGAGAATCTGTTCACGGGCTACGATTTCTTCAATCTCTGCATTGAGTTTCACAATATCGATAACTTCTCTCGTATCCTCCTGCTCAACATAGGTACTGACAGATAGATTGTAGTCCTGCGCTTTGATCTCGTCATAGTTGGCAAGGTGGGAAAAGTGTTGCGTACCGTTTCGGGAAACAAATTCGTCCACAATATGGGCGATATTTTCCTCAGTCAAGCGGTTGTTATTCGTTACCTTAACAAACTCGCCGGAAGCATCAATAAACAGGGTCTTGTTGTCGGACTTGCTGCGCTTCAGAACCATGATGCATGTCGCAATGGAAGTTCCGAAGAACAGGTTGCTCGGCAACTGAATGATGCAGTCAATAAAGTTGTTGTCAATCAAATACTGACGAATTTTCTTTTCAGCTCCACCACGGTACATGATACCGGGGAAGCAAACGATAGCCGCTGTTCCGTTGGTAGCAAGCCACGCCAGAGAGTGCATGATAAAAGCAAGGTCAGCTTTGGACTTCGGTGCAAGCACTCCGGCAGGAGAGAAACGAGGGTCGTTTATCAAAACAGGGTTGTCATCGCCCTCCCACTTGATAGAGTAAGGGGGATTTGAAACAATAACCTCAAACGGTTCATCATCCCAATGCTGCGGATACAGCAGGGTGTCCTCGTGGGCAATATCAAACTTGTCAAAGTCAATGTCATGCAGGAACATATTGATACGGCAAAGGTTGTATGTAGTCAGATTGATTTCCTGTCCATAGAAACCTTGACGCACATTCTCTTTACCGAGGATTTTTGCCGCTTTCAGAAGCAGAGAACCAGAACCGCAAGCAGGGTCATAAACCTTGTTGACCTCTGTTTTCCCAGCAACAGCCATGCGGGTCAGAAGCTCGGAAACCTCTTGGGGAGTAAAGAACTCACCGCCGCTTTTTCCGGCGTTGGATGCGTACATACTCATAAGGTATTCGTAAGCATCACCGAAAGCGTCAATAGAATTGTCCTTGTAGTTGCCCAAGCCCATGTTTGCCACGCCCTCGATCAGCTTCACGAGGTTCGCATTACGTTTGGCAACGGTAGCCCCCAGCTTGTTGCTGTTGACATCAATATCATCAAACAATCCCGCAAAATTATCTTCGCTTTCGCTGCCCTTTGCTGATTCCTCAATGTGGTTAAAGGCAGCTTCCAAGGTCATGTTCAAATTTTCGTCATTTGCGGCTTTTTTTCTGACATTGCAGAAAAGCTCGCTGGGCAGAATGAAGAATCCCTTAGTTTTAACCAAGTCCTCACGAGCCTGTTCAGCATCTTCATCGGACAACTGTGCATAATCAAAGTCCACTTCTCCGGCTTCAATCTCTCCCTCGTTGATGTAATTTGTTAGGTTTTCAGATATATAGCGATAGAACATCATACCCAGCACATAGGACTTGAAATCCCATCCGTCCACGCTTCCACGCAGTTCATCAGCAATCGCCCATATCGCCCGATGGAGTTCATCACGCTCTTGTTCTTTTCTAATATCAGCCATTTTCTTTCTCCTTTTCATCGGGAATAAAATCCAGAATATCATCTACCTTGCAACCAAGAGCAAGACATATCTTTTCGATACTATCCAAAGATACATACTGGTCACGCCTTAGTCGGGTTAGAATATTAGCACTAAATCCAGCTTTCTCCGTCAATTCGGCGGTCGGAATGCCCCGGTCTATAAGCAAGTGAAATAGTTTTTTATATGTTACAGCCATATAGTCCTCCTTGCCATGATAATCACTCATGATATCATATCACGAAAATGTGAAAATTTCAATTCATCGTTATAGATATTTGTATAGGAATAGTGTAAGAAAAAAGCCTGATGCAGTAGTTATTACTTACATCAAGCCTTTATCTCTTTTGCAGTTCTGTATAAGCGTGGGTTCGTCATATCTGATGTGGTATCTTTAACTATGGGAAACTCCACGCTCCCATTTGCTGATGGCTTTGTCAGATAAAAACAGCTGCCCGGCCAGCTCCTTTTGCGTCATACCCTTTTCTTTTCTACGGGCGGATAAAAAATTACCAAATTTTACTTTGTCGATCTCAAACATAACGATATCTCCTGTATGCTGATTATAAATGCGAAATGGCAGCGATACAACCTCCTGCAGGTAGAATCTGTATATTTTGCGGTAAACTGCAGGTAGAATTTCGCACTGCCTTATAAAAATCAGTAAATTTTTTCTAAAATAGGTTGCCCTATTGCAGATATTTGTGTACAATGTTATTTGTGTACCTGCTATCAGGTGCAAATTTTTGAGATTCTTAGGAGGAAAAACATGATCTCATCACGTATTCTTGCAGCGTCAGCAGCAGCTTCGCCGGCAGGCGGTATGGCAAGTATGATACTGACATTGGTTATTATGGTCGGATTTATGTATTTTTTTATGCTTCGTCCGCAGCAGAAGGAGCAGAAAAAGAAAAACGCCATGCTCGCAGCGCTGGAGGTAGGCGATACCGTATTGACGACGAGCGGATTTTACGGAACGATCATTGATATCTCGGATGATACAGTGATCGTAGAATTTGGAAACAATAAAAACTGCCGTATTCCAATGCAGCGCGCAGCAATTTCGGTTGTGGAAAAGCCGGAGGATTCGGCGAAAGCAGTCGAAAGCAAAAAGGGTAAATGAGTGACATAGAAACTGTCTGAAACGGCCTTCTTTTAGGTAATTTCAGACAGTTTTTTATTTCATGGTTGAAAAATCGGGGCAAAAGTTATATGATAGTAAACGGCAGACTGTAAGAAAAAATAAAAGAGAAAGGAAGTTTTCATATGAAATATCATGTTGGCGTTATTGCCGGAGACGGGATCGGGCCGGAAATAACGGCGGAAGCAAGAAAAGTACTGGACAAGGTCGGTGCCGTATTTGGACACCAGTTTGATTATGAGGATATTTTAATGGGAGGATGTTCCATTGACGCAGTCGGCGTTCCGCTGACCGATGAGGCGATTGCGCAGGCGAAGGCTTCCGATGCTGTACTGATGGGTTCCATCGGCGGCAACACGGCGACATCCCCGTGGTATCAATTAGCTCCGTCGTTAAGGCCGGAGGCTGGGCTTTTAAAAATCCGCAAGGCTCTGAAATTATTTGCGAATTTAAGACCGGCATATTTATATGAAGAATTAAAGGAAGCCTGTCCGCTAAAGGATGATATGATCGGAGACGGCTTTGATATGATGATTATGCGCGAGCTGACCGGGGGCCTGTATTTTGGAAAACGGGTGACAGAAGAACGGGACGGCCTTATGACGGCAGAGGATACGCTGACCTATAATGAAGAGGAGATCCGCCGGATCGCAAAGCGCGCGTTTGATATAGCGGGAAAACGCAGTAAAAAAGTAACAAGCGTGGATAAGGCAAACGTACTGGACTCTTCTCGTCTGTGGAGAAAGATTGTGGAAGAGACAGCGAAGGATTATCCAGATATCGCTTATGAACATATGCTTGTAGATAACTGTGCGATGCAGTTAGTCAAAGACCCGAAGCAGTTTGACGTTATTTTGACGGAAAATATGTTTGGGGATATTTTATCGGACGAGGCGTCTATGCTGACCGGATCGATCGGAATGCTGCCGTCCGCCAGCCTGAATGACACAAAATTCGGTCTGTATGAGCCAAGCGGCGGTTCCGCGCCGGATATCGCAGGCAAGGGCATTGCAAATCCGATCGCAACGATCTTATCCGCGGCTATGATGCTGCGCTACAGCTTTGATCTGGATCAGGAAGCGGATACGGTAGAAAACGCGGTGAAGCAGGTATTAAAAGATGGATACCGTACGATTGATATTATGCCGCAGGAAGAAGGCAAAAAAGCGCAGGTGACGCAGGTTGGGACAGCACAGATGGGCGATCTGATCTGTGAGAGGATCTGCAGCGAATGAAAAGACTGCGGCAGGCAGAGCGCGCAGTTTCAATAAATATAGAAAGGAAACATGATTATGAAAAGCGACCAAGTAAAAACCGGAATGCAGCAGGCGCCGCACCGCTCCTTGTTTAATGCACTCGGTTTTACGGAAGAAGAAATGAAAAAACCAATGGTGGGCATTGTAAGCTCTTATAACGAGATCGTGCCTGGCCATATGAATCTGGATAAAATAGTAAACGCGGTAAAGCTCGGCGTTGCCGAAGCAGGCGGGGTTCCGGTTGTATTTCCGGCGATCGCGGTCTGCGACGGTATTGCTATGGGGCATATTGGAATGAAATATTCCCTTGTAACAAGGGATCTGATCGCGGATTCGACCGAGTGTATGGCGCTTGCCCATCAATTTGACGCACTTGTAATGGTTCCGAACTGTGATAAAAATGTGCCGGGCCTTTTGATGGCGGCGGCAAGAATCAACGTACCGACGGTATTTGTATCCGGCGGCCCGATGCTGGCAGGACACGTAAAGGGACGCAAGACCAGCCTGTCCTCGATGTTTGAGGCAGTCGGCTCTTATGCGGCAGGTACGATGAGCGAGGAGGATGTACGTGAATACGAAGAAAAAGCATGTCCGACGTGCGGCTCCTGCTCTGGAATGTATACGGCAAATTCGATGAACTGTTTGACAGAAGCGCTGGGTATGGGATTAAAGGGCAACGGCACGATCCCGGCGGTGTATTCTGAGCGTATCAAGCTGGCGAAGCACGCAGGTATGGCAGTTATGGAGCTGTTGGAAAAGAATATCCGTCCGAGGGATATTATGACAAAGGATGCGGTTATCAACGCACTGACCGTCGATATGGCGCTTGGCTGTTCGACAAATAGTATGCTGCACCTTCCGGCCATCGCGCATGAGATTGGCTTTGACTTTGATATTTCTTTTGCGAATCCGATCAGCGAAAAGACTCCAAACCTGTGCCATCTCGCTCCGGCAGGCCCGACCTATATGGAGGACTTAAATGAAGCAGGCGGCGTATATGCAGTTATGAAGCAGTTAGCCGATATCGGACTGATCCATATGGACTGCATGACTGTAACTGGACGTACGATCGGGGAGAATATACAAGGCGCGGTCAATAAAAATCCGGAGGTGATCCGTCCATTAGACAATCCGTACAGCAAGACAGGCGGGCTCGCTGTTTTAAAGGGCAACCTGGCGCCGGACGGCTCTGTCGTAAAGCGTTCGGCAGTCGTGGAGGAAATGATGGTGCACGAAGGCCCGGCGCGGGTGTTCGACTGTGAGGAAGATGCGATCGCGGCGATCAAGGGCGGCAGCATCCAGGCAGGCGACGTTGTAGTCATCCGCTACGAAGGGCCAAAGGGAGGACCAGGTATGCGTGAAATGTTAAACCCGACATCTGCGATCGCGGGCATGGGTCTTGGCTCTTCAGTAGCGCTGATCACGGATGGACGCTTCTCTGGGGCGAGCCGCGGTGCGTCGATCGGGCACGTATCACCGGAAGCAGCAGTCGGCGGGCCGATCGCGCTGGTAGAAGAAGGCGATACGATCCGGATCAATATCCCGGAAATGAAGCTGGAGCTGGCGGTATCCGACGAGGAGCTGGCGGCGAGAAAGGCAAAATGGCAGCCAAGGGAGCCTAAGGTGACAAGCGGCTATCTGGCGCGCTACGCTTCTATGGTAACATCAGGCAACCGCGGCGCGGTCATGCAGATGCCGGATGTACGCTGACAGCAGCAGGTGTAAAATACAAAAAGAAGGGGGCAGAAAACCATGCAGTTGACAGGAGCGCAGATCTTGATCGAATGCCTGAAAGAACAGGGCGTTGATACCGTTTTCGGATATCCGGGCGGGGCGATCCTGAATGTATATGATGAATTATATAAACATAGAGAAGAGATACGGCATATTTTGACTTCCCATGAGCAAGGAGCGTCCCATGCAGCGGACGGCTATGCGCGCAGTACCGGAAAGGTCGGCGTCTGCCTTGCGACGAGCGGGCCGGGCGCGTCGAACCTGGTGACGGGGATCGCGACCGCGTATATGGACTCGATCCCTCTGGTGGCGATTACGTGCAACGTCAATGTTCCGCTGCTTGGCAAAGACAGCTTTCAGGAAATTGACATTGCAGGTATCACAACACCGATCACAAAGCATAATTTTATAGTAAAGGATGTAGCCGATCTGGCAGGCATTCTGCGCCGGGCGTTTACGATTGCCAGAAAAGGCAGGCCAGGCCCGGTGCTTGTGGACATTCCAAAGGATGTGACTGCGAACCAGGCGGATTATACAAAAGAAGCCATAAAGATGCCAGAGCGCATTACGCAGCGTCTCCGTCAGGAGGATATTGACAAAGCGCTGCAGGCCATTCGCAAGGCAAAAAAACCGTACATATTTGTCGGCGGCGGTGTAATATTGGCGGAAGCTTCCAAAGAGCTGCGTGAATTTGCCGAACGGGTGCAGGCTCCGGTCTGTGATTCCCTGATGGGCAAGGGCGCGTTTGACGGGACCGATCCGAAATATACCGGAATGCTTGGAATGCACGGTACAAAGACGTCGAATTACGGCGTCAGTGAATGCGATCTGCTGCTTGCCATCGGCGTGCGCTTTAGCGACCGCGTGATCGGAAACGCGGCAAAATTTGCGAAGCAGGCAGATATTATCCAGTTTGACGTTGATCCTGCCGAGATCAACAAAAACATCCTCGTTACGTCCAGTGTGATCGGGGATCTAAAGGAAAGCCTGGCACGGGTTAATGCGCAGCTGGAGCAGCAAAAGCATGACGAATGGCTTGCGCATATCAATGAACTGAAAGAAAAGCA
This sequence comes from uncultured Eubacterium sp., assembly GCA_910586225.1. Lineage (GTDB taxonomy): Bacteria > Bacillota > Clostridia > Lachnospirales > Lachnospiraceae > Eubacterium_J. The sequence continues at coordinate 11,594 of CAJUIL010000039.1, forward strand.
TCCGATGACGTACCATCCGCAGGGGCTTTCCGGGCCTTATATGGTCGAGCGGATCTATGAAAAGACGAAGGGCGACGCGATCATCGTGACCGAGGTTGGACAGCATCAGATGTGGGCGGCGCAGTATTATAAATATGCGAAACCAAGGCATTTTCTGACATCCGGCGGGCTTGGGACGATGGGATACGGTCTTGGCGCGGCGATCGGCGCAAAGACAGCCAATCCGGATAAGACGGTGATCAACATTGCGGGCGACGGGTGCTTCCGTATGAATATGAACGAGATAGCGACGGCGGTACGCCAAAAGCTGCCGCTGATCGAGGTGGTGTTTAACAATCATGTGCTTGGCATGGTGCGCCAATGGCAGGATCTATTTTATGAGGAGCGATATTCGGCGACGGTGCTGCGTGACGCGGTTGATTTTGTAAAACTTGCGGAAGCGATGGGTGCAAAGGGGATCCGTGCTACAACGAGAGAAGAATTTGACGCGGCGCTCGATCAGGCGTTGGCGGCTGACGGCCCGGTAGTGCTGGACTGCATGATTGACAGCGACGATAAGGTGTGGCCAATGGTAGCGCCGGGCGCGCCGATCAGCGAAGCATTTTCCGAAGAGGATTTGGAGAAACAGAACGAAACAAAAGCAGGATGAAATGGAGGATTTTATGAGCAGAGTTTATAATTTTTCCGCAGGCCCGGCCGTATTGCCGGAAGAGGTGCTGCGTGAGGCTGCGGAGGAAATGCTGGATTATAAGGGCAGCGGGATGTCCGTAATGGAAATGTCCCACCGCTCCAAGGTTTACGATACGATCATCAAAGAAGCGGAGCAGGATATCCGTGATCTGATGAAGATCCCGGACAATTATAAGGTACTGTTTTTACAGGGCGGAGCTTCCCAGCAGTTTGCGATGATCCCGATGAACTTTATGAAAAATAAAAAAGCCGGATATATCATTACCGGACAGTGGGCAAAAAAAGCTTACCAGGAAGCGCAGATTTATGGAGAAGCGGTGAAGCTGGCTTCTTCTGAGGATCAAACGTTTTCCTATATCCCGGATTGCTCGGATCTGGACATTCCGGATGATCTGGATTATGTATACATTTGTGAAAACAACACGATCTACGGAACGAAATTTAAAGAGCTGCCAAATACGAAGGGCCATCTGCTGATTGCCGACGTTTCCTCCTGCTTTTTGTCAGAGCCGATTGACGTCAGCAAATACGGCGTGATCTTCGGCGGCGTACAAAAAAATGTTGGCCCGGCGGGTGTCGTTATCGCCATTATCCGTGAGGATCTGATCAGCGAGGATGTGCTGGAGGGCACGCCTACGATGTTAAAATACAAGACGCAGGCAGATGCGGATTCGCTGTATAATACGCCGCCTTGCTATGGCATTTATATTTGCGGGAAAGTATTTAAGTGGCTGAAAAATATGGGCGGTCTGGAAGAGATCCAAAAGCGAAATGAAAAGAAGGCAAAGATTTTATATGATTTCCTGGACGAAAGCAAAATGTTCCAGGGAACTGTCGCACCGAAGGACCGTTCTTTGATGAATGTCCCGTTTGTCACAGGAGATAGCGAGCTGGATGCAAAATTTGTAGCGGAAGCTGCAAAAGCCGGCTTTGTCAATCTGAAAGGACACCGCAGCGTCGGCGGTATGCGCGCTTCGATCTACAACGCGATGCCGCAGGAGGGCGTGGAGAAGCTGGTCGCATTTATGAAGGATTTTGAAGCAGCCAATTCAAAGGCGTAAACATCCAAAGGATGCTCCGCAGACAGGCAATATCTTTCGCAGGCAGCCGTTTAGGAGGTATCCGGACGGCTGCCAGGCTGTAGAATGTAACAGGCAAAACGCAGCAGTCAGCGATCCGGACTGCCGCCGCAAAACAGAGGGGAAATGAAAATGTTTCAATATGTATGCTTAAACCCAATCGCACAGATTGGATTAGATGTATTAGAGGAAGGTTACCAGAAAACGGAGGACATGAGCAGCGCGCAGGCAGCGCTTGTGCGCTCCGCGTCCATGCATGAGATGGAGTTTCCGGAAAGTCTTGAGGTTGTTGCCCGCGCAGGCGCAGGCGTTAACAATATTCCGTTGGAGCGCTGCGCGGAGCAGGGCATTGTAGTATTCAATACGCCAGGCGCAAACGCAAACGGCGTGAAGGAACTGGTATTGGCAGGGATGCTGATGGCAAGCCGCGATATCAACGGCGGCGTAAACTGGGTGAATGCGGAAAAAGACAATCCAGAGCTTTCCAAGCTGACCGAAAAGCAGAAGAAGGAATTTGCAGGATGTGAAATCGCGGGCAAGAAGCTGGGTGTGATCGGTCTTGGCGCGATCGGTATCCGCGTTGCGAATGCAGCAACGCATCTGGATATGGACGTATATGGCTATGACCCATATATTTCAGTCAATGCGGCATGGAACTTGTCAAGGAATGTACGGCACGTACGCAATGTGGAAGATATTTACCGCGAATGCGATTATATTTCCATCCATGTGCCTCTTTTGGATTCTACAAAGAAGATGATCAACGATGAGGTCATCGCTATGATGAAGCCAACCGCAGTCCTTTTAAATTTTGCGAGAGATCTGCTTGTGGATGAAGAGGCTGTAGTAGCCGCGATTGCCGGCGGCAGGCTGAAACGGTATATTTCCGATTTCCCGAACAATGTAACAGCCGGCAAAAAAGGCTGTGTCGTTACGCCGCATCTGGGCGCTTCCACGGAAGAGTCTGAGGATAACTGTGCTGTGATGGCAGCGCAGGAAATCCGCAATTATCTGGAAAACGGCAATATCCGCAATTCTGTCAACTATCCGAATTGCGATATGGGCGAATGCACGACCGAGGGCCGCGTAGCTGTGCTGCATAAAAATAGCAAAGGTGTGATCGGTAAGTTTACGTCGATCTTTGGAGAATGTGATATTAATATTGCGAATATGACGAATAAATCCAAGGGTGATTACGCATATTCCATGTTTGACCTGGATACGTCGGTAACAGAGGAAGCTGTTTCAAAAATGAAGGCGATGAAGGGCGTATTGAAGGTACGTATTGTAAAATAATAAGCGTTGTTTACTACTTGTGTCTTTCTCTGCTTTTTGCGGAGGAAGGCACTTGTTTTGCATTCGTATGCTTAAATGAAAGGCGTGCAGCAGGACAGGAGGCAGAGCTATGGCAAGGACAGTGCCGATCGGGGAGCAGGATTTCGGAGATCTTTTAAGAGACGGCTGCTTTTATGGGATAAGACCGGATTCATCAAAGAATGGTGGGAAAACAGGGACAAGGTAACGCTGATCACCCGGCCGAGAAGGTTTGGAAAGACTTTGACAATGAGTATGCTGGACTATTTTTTCTCTTTGAAATATGCCGGCGGGGGCAGCCTGTTCGAAGGGCTTTTTATCTGGGAGGATGAAAGCTGCAAGGCTCCTTTCCGGTCAACTTCTTGATTTTTTCTTTGTTTTTGCATATCCTATAAGGAAGAAAGGAGTGTTGTATATGTCACAGGCAGTTAATGTCAATTTCAAACTGGACGCAGATGTAAAAAAGAGCATGGAACAGGCGTGCTCTGAATTAGGTCTTTCTATTCCGAGAGCAATATTCGTCATTTGGAAAATATCGTGCGTGATATTAAGGACGGTAAAGCCCATTTCGCAGAGCATGACTTGATAGAGGTGGACTAATGAGGCTGCTATGGGAAGATAGAGCGTGGAGCGATTATCTGTACTGGCAGACACAGGATAAGAAAACGCTGAAAAGAATTAACGTGCTTATCACGGACATTCAGAGAAGCACCTTTGAGGGTATCGGAAAACCCGAACCGCTAAAAGAAAATCTAAGTGGTATGTGGAGCAGGCGCATTGATGATACCAATAGAATTGTTTACTACGAGAAAGACGAGATAATCTATATTGTTTCATGCAAAGGACATTATGCCGATATCAGCATTATGTTCCAGCGGTTCCTGTATAGGTGTAGGATTTCTTCGCCACTGTATTCTGCTCCAAGGGATGTAACAACCGTGATCCATCCAGCGCTGAACAGCGTTTCTGCCTTGATCTGGTGCTGATTTTTAGAAGCTTTGCGGATTTTACGTTTCCTTGCTTTTGCTGCTTGTCCGTCCGGAAGCCTGTGAGCGATTACCGTACAAAGCCTGTTTTCCCCTTATATTTACAATAACCGAAAACATCGATCTGTCTAATTTGTTAAAATCGTTTTGTAAATTCATGACATTCCTCTTTTGGTAAATTATTTTATAAAATCATTTTACACGAGATTTGGCATTATCGCATAGTGCCAAATCTCTTTTTCTATTTCTTGATAAAAGGCCCTGATCCAAAGTATAATAATCACAACAAGGAACGCTGGCCAGCGAAAGCAAAGAAAACTGAACGAGGTGTGACTATGAAGGAGAGAGTACAAACATTTGGAAGATTTCTAAGCGGCATGGTAATGCCGAACATCGGCGCCTTTATCGCATGGGGACTGATCGCGGCGCTGTTTATTGAAAAGGGGTGGATACCAAACGCTGCTTTTGCGCAGCTGGTAAACCCGATGTCCCATGTAATGCTGCCGCTGCTGATCGCCTATACTGGCGGTAAGGTCGTTGCAGGCGACCGGGGCGCGTTAACCGGAGCGATCGCGGCGATGGGCGTGATCGTTGCTTCGGAAAACCCGATGTTTTTAGGCGCGATGGTTGTTGGCCCGGTGTCTGCGCTTGTGATCAAAAAGTTTGACAAGATGATGGACGGACATATTCCGGCTGGATTTGAAATGCTGATCAACAACTTTTCCATCGGCATTATCGGCGGCATTCTTGCGCTGCTTTCGATGGTCGGGATCACGCCGCTTGTAAACGGCCTGACGTCTGCAATGAGCGCGGGTGTTGGATTTTTGGTAGAGCATAGCCTGCTGCCGCTTGTCAGCATTTTAATCGAGCCTGCCAAGGTACTGTTTTTAAATAACGCGATCAACCAAGGTATTTTTTCACCGCTTGGCATCCAGCAGGTACAGGAGGCCGGAAAATCAATCTTTTTCCTGCTGGAAGCAAATCCTGGCCCTGGTCTGGGGATTTTGCTGGCGTATTGTATCGCAGGAAAAGGAAGCGCGAAAAGCTCTGCGCCAGGCGCGGTAATCATCCACTTTTTAGGCGGGATCCACGAAATTTATTTTCCGTACATACTGATGAATCCGTTTTTGCTGTTATCCGCAATCGCGGGCGGCATGACAGGTGTTTTGTGCTTTAGCCTGTTTGACGTGGGCCTTGTATCTACCGCGTCTCCGGGAAGCATTATCGCGATTACGATGATGGCAGAGCGCCATTGTTATCTGGGATTGTTTGCGGGTGTGCTGCTGTCTGCGGCTGTATCGTTTTTGATCTCCGTCCCGCTTTTGAAATTTATGGGCAAGGATACTTCATTGGAAGAAGCGCAGGCGAAAAAAGACGCGATGAAACGCCAGTCAAAGGGATTGTCAGATGCACAGCAGCCGGGCGCGGCAGCGCAGCGGACAGGTACGGCAGCAGCCGGACAGACAGGCGCGGCTACTGGCGGAAGGATCAGCAAGATTGCGTTTGCCTGTGATGCTGGTATGGGATCAAGCGCAATGGGCGCAACGGTATTGAAAAAGAAGATCACAGCTGCGGGGCTGTCGGGCATAGAGGTGATCCATACGCCGGTTTCTTCGATCCCGCAGGATGTACAGATCGTAGTTACGCATCAGGAGCTTGGAGAGCGCGCGGCGCACAGCAATCCAAATGCGGAGCTTGTTTTGATCACAAATTTCCTGGCGGCGCCGGAATATGAGACGCTTGTCGCAGACTTAAAGAAGCGAAATGCGTAGCAGCAGTCCCGCAGGAGCAATACGGCAACAGGGAAGAAAGAAAGGAAGCCTTCGTTTATGGAAATGACACCAAGGATGAAACAGATTTTACAACGCTTGCTGCAGGAGTCCGCTGCTGTTTCCGTAAAATATCTGGCAGAGCAGATCGGTGTCAGCAGGCGGACGGTGCAAAGGGAACTGGAATCCGTCAGCGCATCGCTAAAGGATTATGATCTGGCGTTCGTTTCAAAGACCGGGGTCGGTATCTGGCTGGAAGGCAGCAGGAAAGAAAAGGAACGGCTGCTTGCTGCGCTAAGCGCGGGTGATGATTATGATGTCAGCAACCGCGAGGAGCGCAGAAAGCGGCTGGTGCTGGAGATTTTAAAGGAAAAGGGCCTGCGCAAGCTGTTTTATTACAGCAGTAAATTTGAGGTCAGCGAGGCGACTGTGAGCGCGGATCTGGAAGCAGTCGAGGGATGGCTTGCGCGTTACGGGCTTTTTGTCATCCGCAAGCCGGGCAGCGGCATATCGATCGAAGGCAGCGAGGAAAGCTACCGCAGGGCAATACGTGCGTTTATTGATGAGAATCTGGATACGGATATCATGCGGGAGGTATACGGGGAGGACGGCTATGACCTGTCCTCGTACCGGGTACTGAAAAAGGGCAATATCGGGCAGATCCTAAACAACGATATAGTAAAGCGCGTCATGGTTTGCCTGACAAACTTGGATCATGACCGGGTACTCACACTGACCGAAAATTCATATGTGGGGCTGGTCATCCATATTTCCATCGCTATCAACCGCATCCGCAAAAATGAAGTGATGGAGTATGATGTAAACTGGAAGCAGGACATTACCAGGGATGAGGATTATGAACTGGCGGAAAAGATCGTGCAAAAGCTGGAGCAGGAATTTGCGATCGACATTCCAAAGGTGGAGGTATCATATATCTGCCTGCACCTTAAGGGGGCCAAGCATGAAAAGATCCAGTGGAGCGAGGACGCGCAGATGCAGCTGGAGAACAAAAAACTGCAGCAGCTTGTAAACGAAATGATAGATGCTTATGACAAAAAGCAGGCGTATTTGTTAAAGCAGGACGACGGATTTATACAGGGGCTTTTGGCGCATCTGCAGCCTACGCTGATCCGGCTCGTCTACGGGATGTCGATCCAAAATCCGGTATTGGAGGACATCAAGGTCACATATCCAGAAATGTACCGGCGCTGTGAGGACGTTGCGGCGGTGCTGGAGGGATATACCGGAAAGAAGGTGCCGGAGCAGGAGATCGGGTTTTTAACGGTGCATTTTGGGGCGGCGATGGTACGGCTGGAGGGCAGGAAGGAAAAAATACGCAAGGTGCAGGTAGGCGTGATCTGCTCAAGCGGGATCGGGATCTCCCGGCTGATGGCCTCCAAGCTGGAGAAGGTATTTCATGGCAGGATGCAGCTGACTGCGTACGGCAAGTATGAGGTGACGCCTTATGTGATGAGCAGGACGGATTTTTTTATCTCCAGTATCCCGATCGAGCAGCCGGATATTCCGGTCGTGTTTGTCAACCCGCTGCTGAACGAGGAGGATATAGACAATATCCGGCATATGATAACCAAGTACGAGCGCATGCCGAAAAAGCAAAAGGAAGCGGATGAGTTTTCTATGCAGCTGGAGGAGATCAACTTGGTTGCGTCGCAGATCAATACGGTCATCAAATACATGGATCTGTTCCGGGTAGACAACCGTATCAGCTTTGGAGAGCTGCTGATCGCCATCGGGGAAAAAATGTCGCCGTATTCGGATTGCCAGGAGATGATCCGTGAGGATCTGCTGCGCAGGGAGCAGATTGCCAGCCAGGTGTTTGCAGAGTTTGGCTTTGCATTGTTCCATGCCCGTACAAAAGGGGTGATGCGTCCGGCGTTTTCTATTTGTATGACAAAGGATCTGGCTCCGTTTGCGAATCCGTATTTTAAGGGCATTGGTATCGTCTTTGTCATGCTGGCTCCGGTAGACGCCAATGCGAAGCTGAACGGGGATATTATGGGATATATCAGCAGTATGCTGATCGAAGAATACGAATTTTTGGAACTGGTAGGCAAAGGAGATAAGGAGGAGATACGTACCGCCTTATCCAGAAGCCTGAAAAAATATTTTCATAAATATATTGGGAGCTTTACAGGATGATGGTAACAGCGCTCTTTAAAGCTGGCGCTATTTGATTATGACAAATCCCTTTTTCTTTGTTTTGAAAAGTGGACCGGATGTGCCTATAATGAAAACAGAAAGCAAAATGCAGAGCGCAGAAAGCAGGAGGAAAAGCCATGTTTTTTAAAAAGAAAAAAGAAGAAGAAAAAAAGGAATTATTGTACCGGGAAAATATCCGGGTAGGCTGTGAGCCGGCAGCAAAAGAGCAGGTTATCCGTACAGTCGGGCAAATGCTTGTGGACAGCGGTTATGTAGACCAGCCATACGTAGATGCGATGGTAGAACGGGAAAAGACGTTTTCGACCTTTATGGGAAGCGGGCTGGCGCTTCCGCACGGAGTGGAAGAGGCGAAAAAAGAGGTGAAGGCGTCCGGCATTGCGGTCATGACCTTTCCAACGGCGATCGACTGGGACGGCAACGAGGTAAATGTGGTGATCGGCATTGCAGGTGTCGGTGAGGAGCATTTGGACATTCTTGCTATTATCGCGGATAAGATGCTGGATGAGACTGCAGCGCAGCGGCTTGCAACGGGAGATGTGGATACTGTATACCAGATTTTGACAGGAAAGGAGTAACCGGGCATGATAGTAACAGTTACAATGAATCCGGCGATTGATAAGACGGTGGATATCGAGGCGCTGGAGCGGGGCGGATTAAACCGCATCCAAAAAGTAGAATACGACGCGGGCGGTAAAGGGATCAACGTATCCAAGACGATCCGCGAACTGGGCGGAAAAAGCATTGCAGCAGGCTTTTTAGGCGGAAACGCAGGCCGTACGATCGAAGCCGTATTGCAGGAAAAGGGCATTCCGGGCGATTTTATCTGGGTAGACGGCGAGACACGGACGAATACCAAGGTATTTGAAAAGACTGGAGAAGTGACCGAGCTGAACGAGCCTGGCCCGCATATCTCAAAAGAACAGATGGAACAGCTGATACAAAAGCTGGAAGGCTATGCAGATGATCAGACCTTGTTTATTCTGGCAGGAAGTATTCCAAACGGCGTAGACAAAGGAATTTATGCGGAAATCATCCGGCGTGTACATACACATGGCGCAAAGGTATTGCTGGACGCGGACGGCGAGCTGTTTCGCAATGCACTGGACGCCGGCCCAGATATGATAAAGCCAAACCGTGTGGAGCTGGAGGAATATGCTGGATACGATTACCGGGCCTCAGTCGAAGAGCTGCTGCAGACAGCCAGGGAATTTCGGGGCAAGGGCATTGGAACGGTCGCAGTCTCCATGGGAAAAAGCGGCGCAATGTTTGTACGGGATGGCTATGAGGTGAAATGTCCGGCGCTCAGCGTCAAGGCGCATTCCACCGTTGGCGCTGGAGACGCTATGGTAGCGGCGCTCGCGTATGCGTGGGACGAAGGGCTGGACAATGAACAGACTGTGCGGATGTGTATCGCGACATCAGCGGGCGCGGTTACAACGATCGGCACAAAGCCGCCGTCCAGAGAGCTTGTGGACGACTTGGTGAAGCAGGTTGTGATAGAAACACTTGGATAAAAAGCGCTTGGATAAAAAACAGTTGGGTAAAAAAACACTTGGATAAAAAATAATATAGGAGCAGAAATCAGAACTAGATCAGGAAAAGGAGAATGCGGTATGAAAACAAAAGCAGTCAGAATGTATGGAACAAGGGATTTAAGACTGGAGGAATTTGAGCTTCCGCCAATCAAGGACGATGAGATTTTAGTAAAAGTAATGAGCGACAGTATTTGTATGTCTACTTACAAGCTGGTAGAGCAGGGCAAAAAGCATAAGCGTGCGCCGCAGAATATCGATACGAATCCAATCATAATCGGACATGAGTTTGCCGGAGTTATCGTTGAAGTCGGCGAAAAATGGAAGGATCAGTTTCATCCGGGCATGAAATTTGCGCAGCAGCCAGCGCTCAATTATAAAGGCAGCCTTGCATCTCCGGGTTATTCTTATGAATTTTTTGGCGGCGCCTGCACATATTGCGTGATCCCGCATGAGGTTATGGAGCTGGGATGCCTGATGCCGTACGAGGGCGAGAGCTTTTTCGAAGCTTCGCTCGGCGAGCCGATGAGCTGTATTATCGGCGGCTACCATGGCAATTATCATACAAATAAGCGCAATCATGACCTGGCAGTCGGCACGAAGGAAGGCGGCGACATTATTATCCTGGGCGGCTGTGGGCCGATGGGGCTGGGTGCGGTCAGCTACGGGATCCAGATTGAAAACAAGCCGAAGCGCATTGTAGTGACCGACATCGATGATGCGAAGCTGGCGCGTGCCAGAGAGGTAATACCGGAGTCCTATGCGCAAAAGAACGGTGTGGAGCTGCTTTACGTAAATACTGCAAAAATGGCGGATCCGGTAAAAGAGCTGGTAGATCTTACCGGAGGAAAAGGATATGACGACGTATTTGTCTATATTCCAAACCGCGCGGTAGCAGAGCTGGGCGATAAAATCCTTGCGTTTGACGGCTGCATGAACTTCTTTGCAGGCCCGACAGACAACCAGTTCAAAGCAGAGATTAATCTTTACGATGTGCATTACACAAGCCAGCATATCGTAGGTACGACGGGCGGCAATAACGATGACCTGATCGAAGCGAATGATCTTGCTGCAAAAGGAAAGATCGAGCCGGCCGTTATGGTTACGCACGTTGGCGGCATTGACAGTATCGCCGATGCAACGTTAAATCTGCCGAGCATTCCAGGCGGCAAGAAGCTTACCTATACACAGTTTGATATGCCGCTGACCGCGATCGAGGATTTTGCGGAAAAAGGAAAAACAGACCCGCTGTTCCAAAAGCTGGATGAAGCGTGCAAAAACAACCGCGGACTTTGGAGCGCACAGGCGGAGCGGATCTTATTTGAACATTTTGGCGTAGAAGCTTAACAACAGGCGGCCAGGGGAATAAAATAATTTAGGAGCATTTGCACAAAATATGCACAAGGTATCTTTGAAAACAGGATGCCTTGTGCTTTTTTTGCGTGCAGCGGAATTGTTTTCGGATTTCGTTTGTGCAAATTAACAGCTTTTGCAAATGCTGTATGCAAACAGTTGGACTTCTTTTACAAAACAGACCTTGGTATAATTTTCACAGAAAGGTTACAGAAAGGAGGAGGGCCAGGATGATAGCGGATATGCTGAAAATGGAAAATATTCGTATTATGGAGGAAGCGGCGGACTGGAAGGACGCGATCCATATGAGTCTGGAACCGCTTTTGGCAGGCGGCTACATTACAGAAAACTACGAAAAAGCCATACTGGAATGCATGAAAGAGTACGGACCTTATTTTGTATTGGCCGAAGATTTTGCACTGATACACGCAAGGCCAGAAGATGGCGTGCTGGAAAAGCAGCTGGCGATCACGCTGCTTCGCAAGCCGGTTATTTTTGAAGGGAGCGACTTTCCGGTCAGAGTGTTGATCGCACTGGGGGCGAGCGATCCAAATTCTCATCTGGATGCGATGAAGGTGCTTTCATCGATCTTCATGGATGAGAATAAAGTGCTGGAGCTGGTAGGATCCACAGAGCCGCAGCAGATATACGGGCTTTTGGTTTCAGCAGAGGAAAATTTACAGTAAAAATGATAGAAAAAGGAGGAAAAGAATATGGTAAAAATTTTAGCAGTATGCGGCAACGGCTTAGGAAGCAGCTTTGCGTGCCAGATGACGACAGAAGCGGTAATGAAGGAGATGGGTGTCGAGGTCAAAATGGACCACATCGACCTGAGCAGCGTAGCCGGACAGAAGGCGGATATTATTATTTCAGGAAAGAATTTTGAGACACAGTTTGCACATCTTACCTTAAGCTGTCCGGTCGTGTTTTTAGAGCGTCTGGTAGATAAAAATGAGATCCGGGAAAAGCTTACACCAGTGTTAAAGGAGATAGGAGCGATTTAGTTACTTAGTTAGAAAAAAGGAGAAAAGTTATGGCGGTATTAAATTTTATTATCAACAATATTTTGACGCAGGCTCCCATTATTATCGGGCTGATCGCGCTGCTTGGCTTGCTGCTGCAGAAAAAGCCGGCCGGAACGGTGATTTCCGGTACGGTAAAGACGATCCTTGGATTTATGGTATTGTCAGCAGGCTCTTCGGTCATGCAGGGTTCTTTATCCTATTTTGGTACGATCTTCAACGAAGGATTTGGATTAAACGGCATGAACAGCGTGGTTGCTTCGATCGAGGCTATTAACGGTCAGGCAATGGGCGAGCTTGGACTTGGTGGGGAAATTGCGATTTCATTGGCTGGGATTTTTATTGTAAATATTATCCTGGCGCGTGTGACACCGTTTAAGTACATCTTCCTGACGGGGCAGGCGCTTTTGTGGGAATCCACACTCTGTATCGTGTTTGCCTGGTTTGTAGGATTAAGAGGTGTTCCGCTTATTCTTGTTTCCAGTATTGTCGGCGGAGCTTTTGCGACGCTTATGCCTGCGTTTGCGCAGCCTGTTGTCCGCAAGATCACAGGCGGGGATGATATCGCGCTTGGACATTTCTGTACGTTTGGCTATATGTTTACCGCGCTGATCGCAAAGCTGGTCGGCGACGAGACGAAATCATGCGAAGAATTAAAGCTGCCAAAGAGCGTGGAGTTTTTACAGGACACGTATCTTTCCGTTATGGTTGTCATGGTTCCATTTTATTTGATCGTAGCAGCAGTTGCAGGCCCGGCGGCAAGCGCGGAGCTGTGCGGGGGCACAAACTTTATGGTATACGCATTCCTTCAGGCGATGCAGTTCGTCGTAGGTCTGTATGTACTGCTGGCAGGCGTACGTCTGCTGTTGGCTGAGATCGTACCTGCGTTCCAGGGTATTTCGCAGAAGCTTGTTCCGAACGCAAAGCCGGCTCTGGACTGTCCGGTACTGTTTCCATACGCACCAAATTCTGTAATTATGGGATTTATTTTTACAACAGTCGGCTCTTTGATCGGTATGGGTATTACGGCAATTCCGGCGCTTGGGGTTCCGCTTGTTATCCCTGGGGTAATGAGTAACTTCTTTGCAGGCGGTACGGCAGGTATTTTTGCAAACAGACTCGGCGGACGCCGCGGCGTGATCGTCGGATGTATTGCGCATGGTATTTTTATTATGCTGCTCCCGGCTTTCCTTTCACCGATGCTTGCGCAGATCGGGTTCCAGAACATTACGTGTACAGACGTGGATACGGTCGTAACCGGATTCTTCTTTATGATCATTAAGAGCATTACAGGAATCTTTGGTTAAAAATATCGCAATAACGCGCAGGGAAACGGAGGGAAAATATCGTGTTTCTGTTTGGAAAGAAAAAAGAAAACAAGGCGGAAAAGGTGCAGGAGACGGTGGCTGTCAATAAGGAGGAGCTGGTCAGCCAGGCGCAGGCCAAGGTACAAGAACTTGACGGTAAGCAGGGCGACGACCGTGTGGAGCTTTTGAATGAGATTGGGTCACTGTTTTTTCAGGCACAAGAGCTGGATCAGGCGATCAAGTACTATGAAGAAAGCCTGAGCTTAAAAAAGGCTATGGGAAAGGCGTATACAGACCTGATGTCTTTATACAATAAAAAGCGCCAGCAGGCGGCGGAAAATAAAAACGACGAGCAGCTGGACTATTACCTCGCCAAGGTACAAGAAATGATGCAGATGTCAAAGGATATGCTGCGTGGAAAAATGTAATCGTGTCAGTAAACAAAAACCGAATAAGAGAAAGTACAGGTGTAAAAAATGTATAAAAATTTAATCGATATCTTTAAGGAAAACGAAGGAAAAGGCGCAGTCGGCGCATTTAACGTACATTGCTTTGAAATGGTGCCAGCAATGATCGAGGCAGCGGAGCAGCTGAACGTTCCGGTCATTTTGCAGACCTCGCTGGGAACCGCGGAATACATCGGATTCGAACCGCTGATCGCAGCGGTAAAAGCCATCGCGCAGAAGGCTACGGTGAACGTAGCGTTACATATGGATCACTGCAAGAGTGTAGAAGCATTAAAAAAAGCGATCGACTGTGGATATTCTTCTGTTATGTACGACGGTTCCTCACTTTCGATTGAAGAAAACATTAAAAATACAAAAGAAGTAGTAGCATATGCACACGCACACGGCGTATCCGTGGAAGGCGAAGTCGGCTCTATCGGCGGTGCTGAGGATGGCGTTGTAGTAGATAAGGATGCGGCTATGTATACAAAGCCGGAGGATGCGCTGCATTTTGCATCGGAAACAGGCGTGGACGCGCTGGCGGTTTCCATCGGGACGACACACGGGCAGTACAAATCTAAGGCAAAGATCAATTACGAGCTGTTAGAGGAGCTGAAAGCAAAGCTTGGGGATACCGGGCTTGTCCTGCATGGCGGTACAGGCGTATCGGATGAGGATATGCGAAGATGCGTCAGAGAAGGCATGAAAAAGATCAATGTAGGAACGGAATTAAACAAATCTTATATCGAGGTCGTAGGCAAGACATTTACAGCAGAGGACGTTACACCGCTTACCTCGTTAAGAAACCTGCTCGGACCGGCTAATGACCGCATCAAAGAGATCGTTACGGAAAAAGCGACATTGTTTAAGATCGGGGATTAGAAATATTTAAAAAATTGGGAAATAAAGTTTGGCGGGCAGATGTTCGAATGGGAAATATCTGCCCGTTTTTTTGCAAAGGAGATGGGCTTAGATGAAAAAAAGCATGATATTGCTGGCTGGATATCCTGCGACTGGAAAGAGCTATCTGTGCAGGCTGATCCTGCAAAAGTATCCGCAGCTTGTGACGGTGAACCAGGATGAATACAAGGAGCGTAAATGGGACGCATACGGCTTTGACAGCCTGGAGGAAAAAACCCGTCTGGAAATGCTGGCATGGGAGGAGTATTATGCCGCGTTAGAGCGGAATATGATGGAAGGCGCGTCTATTATTTCAGACTATCCGTTCAGCGAAAAGCAAAAGGGACGGCTCAAGGGGCTGGCGGAGCAATACGGCTACGAGACGGTTACGATCCGCCTGCTGGGCGATATCGACACGCTGTACGAAAGGTCAAGAATGCGGGATCTGGATCCGGACAGGCATCTTGGACATATGGTAAGCCGTTATCATAAGGGCGACGTTATGGAGGACCGTTCCGGGGCGGACTGTCTTGTGACCTATGATATTTTTGTGGACAGATGCCTGCACAAGGGGTATGATAAATTTGTGCTGGGCCATTTGATCGACGTGGACGCTACAGACTTTCACAAAATTGATTACGACGGCATTTTAAAGAAGGTAGGAGCTGTCTGTGATGCAGCAGCAATGGAATAGCAGTCTTGACGTTTGGCAGCGCGTAAGTGTGGAAAGGGACAGAGTATGGGAATTGTATGTGTGGGACAGTCGGCGTTTGATATTACGGTACCGGTGCATGAGCCGATAGCAGACAACCGGAAGTACCGGATGCAGACAGAAACAAGATGCGGCGGAGGGCCTGCTTTGAATGCCGCCTGCCTGTGCGCGCTCTGGGGTGCGCCGGTGCAGCTTGTAAGCAGGATCGGCAGGGATGAATACGGCGAAAAGCTCAGGGAAATTTTAAAAAGCTATGGCGTAAGGACGGATCATCTGATCCCGGATGAACAGGTAGCAACGCCGTACAGTTATATTTTTGTGAATACAGAGACAGGAAATCGTACAATATTTAACAGACCGGCTGTATTTTCGGAGATAGAATATGAAGAAGAAGGGCTGGAGCCGGATGTTATTTTAAGTGATGGGCATGAGGATAGGATCAGTATCGAGCTGATACAAAAATACCCGGATGCGGTTTCGGTGATCGATGCAGGAACTTGCCGCGATACGACAATGAACGTGGCAAAATATGCAGACTATCTCGTCTGCTCCGAGGATTTTGCAAGACAATATACGTCGCATCCGATCGATCTGAACGACTGGGAGTCGTGTAAACGGATTTTTCAGAAGGTAAAGAAGATCAACAAAAAGACCGTCGTCATTACCCTTGGCGACCAGGGGCTTTTGTATGAGCAGGATGGCGAGCTGCAAAGGCTTGCGGCGTATCCGGTCAAGGCGGTGGATACGACTGGGGCCGGTGATATTTTCCATGGGGCATTCGCCTATGGACTGTACCGGAGCCTGCCGCTGCTGGATAATCTAAAGCAAAGCTCAGCGGCCTCCGCCATATCCGTACAGACGATCGGAGGACAGATATCGATTCCAAAATTAAACGAGGTACAGCAAAAAGTAAACGGCTGAAAAAACGCGCTTGTCAAAAATCTAGAGCTTAGATTTTTGGCAGGCGCGTTTTGATGTGGATCTAAGTGAGGAGCTGCTGTAATATGAGGATCACTTCTGAGGCAGTAGAGCACTGGCACAGCTGCTCCATACCTTCGAAATCACTGACGATTTTTAATATGTCTTGCAGGATCTTCAAATGTTTTTCCTGATCCTCTGCGGCAAGGACAATGACCAGCCTTGCCTGTCTGTGCTCAGAGAATTTAACAGGCGTGCGGAAGATCCCAAGTGATATATCCAGACAGTTTACACCGTCCTCAGGCTTTGCGTGTGCTAAGATCACATCGTCGGTCAAAAACATATAAGGCCCGTAATAGTGCAGCTGGGAAATGATCGTTTCCAAATATTCTTTTTGAATGCTGGAGTTGCTGATCAGACATTTTCCGGTCATGCGGATGCTCTGCTGCCACTGGCATTGCTCTGTGATCACATGAATGCGGGAATCGTCCAGGATGCTCAGCAGGTCATAGTCCTCCGCGGCTTCGATCTGCGGTTCGTCGCGTTCGGTCTGCATATAGACCGTTAGATCTTGGAGCAGGGCGTCATAGTCCTCTGGCTTGACATAGGGGCGTACGACTTGGAAAATCTGCTTACGCTGCAGCGAAACATTTCGCGGAGCGACCAGACGGTGTGTCAGGATAGACTTGCGGTCAAATTCTGTCAGCACAGGATGTACGGTGATCGACGGTACAACGCTGCTGATCTTTACCGTAGAAATGATCAGGTCGCAGATATCCTGCACATTGGTCAGCCCGATCGCGGCTACGACATCGACAATCTTTGCAAACGGAAGGAGTTTTTGTACTTCCCGCTTGATCATATTTCCGGTAGACATTCCGTTTACACAAATGATCAGGATGCGCAGCTGATCTTTTTTGGAGCTGGAAATTTTTAAAAATCCGCCGAAATGCAGCGTAAGATAAGCAATCTCACTGTCCGGGATCGGAAAACCGATCTGCTTTTCCAGACGTCTTGCCGCAGTCTTGGTGATCGCAAATAGATCCGGGTATTCTTTTATGACGTCGTCGCCTAGGATATTTCCGATCTGAATACCGAACCGATAACGATATAAGGACGTATTCAAGTGGATAAACAGGGCGCGCTCCAGCTCCCTTGGATTGTCAAATATCACACAGGCAGTCTTTTCAAACTCGGAAATCAGTGCGGTCGTCAGATCATACACATCATTTTGCGGCTTGCTTTCAAAAAATTCATCCGGAACGAGGTTCACACGCGAGCCCAGCAGATGCAAGGACAAATATAGCTGCTCCTCCGGCTTTAGATCCGGAAAATATTTTTTGGTCAAAGCATATTCATGCGTCTTTTCAATTTCCGCCTGCTTCAGCCCGGTAAATGCAATCGAACGCCTGTTCTGGTATAATAATGGAAGCAGCGTTGCGATAGACGGCAGCACGCCTTCCACATAGCTGATGCCAAGCTCCGCTTCGATCTGTTCTAATTTTTTCAGATATCCCTGGATCTGGTCTGGATGATAGAACTTGATAATACCACTGTTAAAAAGTCCCGAAAGCTCGTTAAAATAAAGGATAAACAGCGCGCGGATTCGTACTACGTCGCCGATGACACGATAGCCTTGCTTTGGCTGGTAGTCGAGTGTCAGATCATACTGCTCTAGTAGTCTGGAAACCTCTTTTAAATCTGTAAAGATCGTATTGCGGCTGACCTCTACACATTCCATCAGCTGTTCCAGATAAATAAGTTTTGGAGAATAAATAATATAGCAAATGATGATTCTCGCGCGTTCCTCCGGTGAAAAAGTGTAGATCGGCTGCTTCGTATCCTGGCTGAGCATAGCTTGGATCTGCTCGCGTTCCCGGCTGGATAAAAACAAGCCCTTTCCATGTACAACTTCCAGCTTGGAAAGCTGCGCCTGCTCCAACCAGATATTCAGTTTTTCAATATCATAATAAACCGTACGCCGGGAAATATTCAAAGCTTCGGCGATACGGTTGACAGATATATAATCGGACTGGGTGAGCAGGACATTCAGCATTCGTTTGCACCGGGCATTGATGTAAATTAATGCCATAAAAATCCCTTCCTTCTGCTGAAAGCGGTTCTCTGTTCGTTATGATTTTATTATAAGTTCTAAGCTGGTTATTTACAATGTTCGAGCACCCCAGATTGTTGCATGGAGGCTGTGCAAAGTTACTTTTCACGGGTCAGGAATGCGCACTGGCTGCGCGTTCCGTAAGAACATGATTCAGGAGTTCGGGGCGATTTTGCGAAGCAAACTTTCCATATCGCCTTGAACCGTTACTATGAGCGACCCCAGGGCCGTGAATAGTAACTGTGCAAATATGGGGGAAAACGGGTTGTAATTTTATAGAATAGTATTTGCGGATTTGAGGGTTGGGATGCGGGGGAGTTGGAGGGGGTTTTTGGAAAAAAGAGTGGGAGTGGCTATTCGGACGCCGTCTGAAGGAAGCGGCAAAGGAAAATGCTTGATTGAATTACATTTTGTGGCAATATTGGTGTTAGTATATAAGTGTGGACAGAAAAAGTTGAACAACCTATACTAT
>CAJUIL010000040.1 GCA_910586225.1 uncultured Eubacterium sp.
CCTATAAAAAGGAAATGCCGATCAACTGGTGTACAAGCTGCAAGGTTGGCCTTGCGAACGAAGAGGTCGTAAACGGTGTTTGCGAGCGCTGCGGTTCCCCGGTCGTACGCAAGGTCAAGAGCGAGTGGATGCTTAAGATCACGGATTACGCAGAAAAGCTGATCGAAGGCTTAAACGATGTGGACTATATTGAACGGGTCAAGACACAGCAGAGAAACTGGATCGGAAAATCAAAGGGCGCCGAGGTGGATTTTTCAATTAAAAATAAGGAAGAAAAGCTGCGTATTTATACGACGCGTTCCGATACGCTCTTTGGCGTTACTTATATGGTCGTATCGCCGGAGCACCCGATTCTGGAAAAATATAAAGACGATTTAAAAAACTTAGACGAGATCGAAGCTTATCGCGAGCAGGCGGCGCACAAATCTGATTTTGAACGCGCAGAGCTGGCAAAGGAAAAGACAGGCGTGTGCATAGACGGGCTGACAGCGGTCAATCCGGTAAATGGAAAGGAAATCCCGATCTGGATTTCGGATTATGTACTGATGTCCTATGGTACAGGCGCGATCATGGCAGTTCCGGCGCATGACCAAAGAGACTGGGAGTTTGCGAAAAAATTTGGCCTGCCGATGCTGCAGGTTGTTTCGAAAAACGGCAAAGAGGCCGACATCTCCAAAGAAGCGTTTACAGACGTGGCAACTGGAGTGATTGTTAATTCGGATTTTATCAACGGGCTGGATGTAACGGAAGCGCAAAAAAAGATGATCGCGTTTCTGGAAGAGAAAAAGATCGGCACGGCAAAAGTAAATTATAAATTAAGAGACTGGGTATTTTCACGTCAGCGTTACTGGGGCGAGCCGATTCCGATTATACACTGTGACAAATGCGGTCCGGTGCCGCTTGATGAAAGCGAGCTGCCGCTAGAACTGCCGGAGGTCGACAGCTATATGCCGACTGACAACGGCGAATCCCCGTTAGCAGCAATGACAGATTGGGTGAACACGACTTGTCCGTGCTGCGGCGGTCCGGCAAAGCGCGAGACAGATACGATGCCCCAGTGGGCAGGCTCTTCTTGGTATTTCCTGCGGTATACCGATCCGAACAATCAGGAAGCGCTGGCGAGCAAGGAAGCACTTGATTACTGGATGCCGGTTGACTGGTACAACGGAGGAATGGAGCATACGACGCTGCATTTATTATATTCCAGATTTTGGCACAAATTTTTATACGATCAAAAGCAGGTGCCTTGTCCGGAGCCATACCAGAAGCGTACCTCTCATGGCATGATCTTAGGTGAAAACGGCGAAAAGATGTCCAAATCCAGAGGCAATGTCGTAAATCCGGACGATATCGTAAGGGAGTACGGCGCGGATACGCTGCGTACGTATGAAATGTTTATCGGTGCGTTTGAGTTAGCGGCTTCCTGGTCTGAGGACGGGGTAAAGGGCTGCCGCAGATTCTTAGAGCGCGTATGGAAGCTGCAGGATATGGTATCGGCAGAAAACGGCTATTCCAAAGAGCTTGAAACGAAAATGCACCAGGCGATCAAAAAAGTCAGCAGCGATTTTGAAAGTCTGAAATATAATACCGCGATTGCGGCAATGATGGCGCTTATCAACGAGTTTTATAAAAAGAACAGCCTGACAAGTGATGAATACAAAACGCTGCTTGTCCTGCTCAACCCTGTCGCACCGCATATGACGGAAGAGCTTTGGGAAGTGATGGGCTTTGGCGGACATATTTACCAGCAGACATGGCCGTCTTATGACGAAGCAAAGACAGTGGAAGCAACGGTGGAGATCGCCGTCCAGATCAACGGGAAGGTAAAGGCTACGATCTCGATTGACAAGGACGCTGCAAAGGAAGCGGCGATCGCGCTGGCAAAGGAAGCGGTAGCGGACAAGCTGACCGGAACGCTCGTAAAAGAGATCTACGTGCCAGGAAGAATCGTCAACCTTGTGCAAAAATAAAGCAGACGCTTTAAATAAAAGGAAAGGAAAAACTACTAAAATGAAATTACAAAACTGCATAAAGATGCTTTGTTAAGGCATATACGCATTTGTATATGTTTTTAGTAGCAGGTAAGCTATGAAATTCATAGGCGAAAAAAACAGACAAATGGAACGAACAGCCAGACGGATCCAGAAATCAGCCGCGGTTCTGCTTGCAGCTTTTCTCATCGGCTCTGCGGCGCGGCCGTATCCGGTGAAAACCGCAGCGGCTATACACACGTCCGCGGTTATTCTGGACCAGACTTCATATACGCTGCAAAAGGGAAAAAAGCTGAAGCTTTTGGCGGAGGTTACAGACGACAGCCTGCAGGGACAGACCATCGTCTGGACAAGCAGCAAAAAGGAGATCGTCTCTGTGAACCAAAGCGGTCTGATCCATGGGAAAAAAGAAGGAAGCGCGCTGGTCACAGCATCCATCGAAACCGCTGAAGGTACGACAGCGACCGCGTCGTGTACAGTTACGGTTGTAAAAAAGGCTGGACAGAAGAAAAATGCGCAGGATGTGTCCGCGCTAAAGGAGGTCCTGCAGTCACAGACGGATGCGTCCATCAGCAGGGATCCAGACGATGCCAGCCAGTATACTTGGACAAATACAGGAAAGGAGCTGCGGCTGACCCGGATCGTATGGCCGGATAAGGGACTAAAAGGGGAGCTTTCCCTGTCTGGATTTTCCGCTCTTACGTATGCGGACTGCAGCGGAGGAAGCCTGACGGGGCTGGACATTACGAAAAATGCAGCGTTAACCTATCTGGACTGCTCTGATCAGAAGCTAACGGTGCTGGATACAAGCGGGAGTACAGCGCTTACAGCCTTAGACTGCAGCAAAAACAGCCTGACAGGGCTTGATCTTGCAAAAAATAAGGAGCTGACTGCTTTAAGCTGCGACCAGAACAGGCTGGCAGCGCTGGATCTGAAAAAGAACCTGGCGTTAACCGAGCTTAGCTGCGGAGCAAACCAGCTGACGAGCCTTAGTATCAGCGGCAATCCAAAGCTGACAAGGCTTTCCTGTCCGTCAAATGAGATGACGTCTCTTACGATCGGCGAGGCGAAAAAGCTGGCGTACGTGGACTGCTCGTATAACCATCTGACGAAGCTGGAAACGTCAAAAAACGCGGCACTAGTCTATATGAACTGTTCCTTTAACAAATTAAAAAGCCTCGGTCTTGGCGGCACGAAAATGCTGCAGGAGGTTTACTGCAGCTCCAACAGTATTTCCAGCCTGAACCTGAAAAAGGCACAGACGTTGACCAAGCTGGTCTGTAATGACAACCGTCTGACAGCACTGGATACGCAGAGGCTTCCGGCTCTGGAGGTCCTGCATTGCACGAGCAACCGTCTGACCAAGCTGGATCTGAAAAAAAATCCGGCGCTGAAAAGCCTGCATTGCAATGCAAACGATCTGGCAGATCTAAACCTTGACGCAAATGCGGCGCTTACGGATCTAAAATGCGGCGCGAATAAGCTGACGGCGTTGGATGTGAGCAGCAATCTTTCTCTGGAGAGGCTAAGGTGTGAAAAAAACCGTCTGAGTGAGCTGACCGTCAATACGAACGCGGCGCTCAAGGTGCTGACCTGTACACAGAATCGTCTGACAGAGCTGAACGTACAGTCAGTTCCGCAGCTGGAGGCTTTGGAATGCTCCTTCAACGAGCTGAAAGGACTGGATGTGAGCGCGAATCCAAGGCTGCGGCGTCTTGGATGCCGTTCGAATGAGCTGGCACAGCTGGATGTGAGTGCAAACGCGGCTCTGGAAACACTGTCCTGCCAAGAAAACAAGCTGACGGCGCTGGATGTAAGTGCAAATACAGCGTTGTACATTTTGTATCGGGACAAAAGCGTGCAGGTGACAGGTTTTGGAGAACAGCCGGAGGAAGCGGAACCAGACGATTTATAATATACAGAAGGAAAACCGAATAGAAAACGCAGGGAATTGACCAAAAAGCACGGCAGCCAAAAAGCTTCTGTGCTTTCTTTCTGTAGGATTTATCTTGTCTGATTCGTAAAACAGGGCTAAGTTTGTGAAAAATTGTTTTGATTAACGGTGGAATGCGCTTGCAATTTTGGTATTTTGTGCTAAACTGTACGTATACAAGTTCTATTTTAACAATAATTTTTGTCTATGCGTACTTCGCAATCCTTACTTTTCAGTTCTAGTATACTGACTTGCCAGTACACTAGGAATTCTGAGATGAAAAGAAGATGAAAAGCAGTCGGAAGCCATACGGTTTTCCAGCTGCAGAGTGCAGGAAGGTGTGACACGCGGCCGCCGGTTCAGGCAGTCCGCTTTGAACCGTGTTCCTGCAGCTAACCATGAGAAGGATAGGTTCCATACGTTACAAGTATCATTGATACAAAAATCAGATATTTCTGCTTTTTGGCAGGACGCAGTATGTTAGGCAGTCTGAACTGCTGCGCGGGTTATGAGGGCAGATATGACAAGCCGGCTTGTTTGCATGGGGGCGTACATACGGCTGTCTGCGTTTTGGGGATGCCAATCTTGTTTTGTAGTGGAACAAAAATCGGGGAATTAAAATTAAAGGAGGAATTACAGTGATCAGGCTGCACTGTGGCAAAGGAGGACATCATGGGAAATCAATTCATATGGCAGGATCGGTTTAACATAGGCGTAGATGTGATAGACAGGGAGCATAAGAAGCTTTTTAGCATTATGAACCGTCTGTTCATATTCAGCGAACAGGAGGATAAAATTCAGTGGGTCTGCGAAGAGGGGCTTAAATATTTCAAGGACCATGCAATGAAGCATTTTGCAGAGGAAGAGGTCTATATGGCTTCTATTTCTTATATGGGATATGAGTCGCACAGGCGTGTACATGACAATTTCCGCAAGAATACGCTTCCGGCGCTAGAGCTGGAGCTGACCAGGTCTAATTTTTCCAAGGATGCGGTCAGCCATTTTTTAAGTGTCTGTGCAGGATGGCTGATCGGCCATACGCTGACAGAGGACCGTGCGATTACCGGACAAGAAATGAGCAAGTGGGGGAATTTACTGCCGGAGGAAGAGGAGCTGGCTGTCAAGCAGCTGATCATGCATTTAGTGAAAGATATGTTCCAGCTGGATACGCGTTTGATCAGTGACCGATACAGTGGTGAAAAGTTTGGAAAGGGCATTTACTGCAGATTCATTTATGCCAATGCAAAAGGCGAGAAATGGGAAGTCTTTATGATATTTGAAGAACAGCTTCTCGTGGAAACGGTTGGCAAAATGATGGGACATCAGTCGGATAAGCTGAATGTCGTACTTGTAAATGCGTCCAGATATGCGATACGGCAGTTTGTAGAGAGTGTACTGGAGCATTTGCCTGCGGCGGCGGGATTTGAGCTTAAGGATGAAAACCTGCTGTCCTATGAACAGTTCCAGAAAGTATTTTCAAAGCCTCAGTGCAGTCTGCTGTTTAGCACGCCAGCCGGATACTTTGCGTATTGCGCAATGCCGCCGCATACGTTAAAGCAGGCAGGAGCGTCGTCTATCGTGACGGAAAACGCAGTTACAGAGGTGCGTAATTATCTGAAAAACAATGAAGAGCAGAATGCGCCGACAAATAAGAAAAAAATATTAGTGATCGATGATTCGGATACGGTCCGTCTGGCTATGCAGCAGCTTTTAGGAGAGGATTATGAAGTTTCGACTGCAAATTCAGGAATGGCTGGTATCCGCTGCATGACGCTGAATCGTCCGGACCTTGTGCTGCTGGATTATGAAATGCCGGTATGCGATGGGCTGCAGGTGCTTGAAATGATACGTTCAGAGGAGGATTTTGCGAAAATCCCGGTCTTTTTCCTTACAGGCAAGGTAGATAAGGAAAGTATTACAAAAGTGATGCCGCTGCATCCAGAAGGCTACTTGATCAAAAGCCAGCAGCCGGCGGATATCAAAAAGAATATTGACGGATACTTCAGAAAAAAAGCAGGCTAAACCGCCTGCCGTTCCTGCACAGTAAATGCGTGAAAGCAAAACTTTTCAAAGCTCCGCGGATCTGCCAGTGGACGATGGCAGCTATACGAAGCTGAACTAAAGCATGGCAGCCTGCGGTGGGAGTTCCCGCCGCAGGCTGGTGCCGTTGTATCTGTCGAAATGTCAAGCTGTATGCAGGATGCTTACGGCTTGCCCTTTTTGCCGTTCATACGCTTCATCATCTGGATCATACCCTGTGCTTTTTTGCTTTCTTCAGGCGGCAGGTTTTTTAACAGGATTTCCAACATCATATCCCGTTCGGATTCATTGAACGAAATGCCCTGCTTTTGTGCGTTGCTGGACGCAGCCATCAGAGCGGCCATCATGTCTTTTGCGTTTCCGCCGGACTGCCTTGCGGACATGGCTTTTAAAAACGCCAGCTTTTCCGGCGATATCCCATTTGTGTTCTGTGCGGTGAATACATCGTCAAAATTCATAGAGTCCTCCATTTAAAAGTAATGATACCTTTGTACCTGTTACCAGCATATGAAGAAAATGCAGAAAGGTTCCGGCAGACAGAGCCTTGTATCATACGAAGCATCAGGAAAACATCGTCTCATAGGTCGAAAACATTGAGAAAATATTCAGGATCATATCAATATTTTCCTGCTCTTTTTCGCTGCAGAACTGGCGGATATCACCGAGCATATGCAGCGTATTTTCCATTGGGTTATCCGTGGAGCAGATGGACAAGGAGGTATCGTCGCTGTCGATCAGGTCGATCGATTTTTTCAGCTCCATCGCTTTGATCAGCATCAGGATTTCCTTCTGGCGGGAGCCGCGCATATAGGGCAGCGCGGTTTTTAAAATCTGCAGATCCTTGCTCTGCGTCTTTTCATCAAAGGCGGTTGGTATGTAATTGTTGTCCATAAAAATTCCTTTTTTATTTAATGTATGAGCGGCAGGGCGCAGATATGACACAAATTTTTGGTATTTTCGTATAATAAATGAGGAGGTTTTCCAAAGCACAGCATATGGATTTGATTAAAAATAATTTAGAATAGAAAATGGGATCATTATGGGAAAATTGGTCATTGACGGAAATAAAGTATATACGGTAGATGAAGACTGCATGAAGAAAAAGAAGCTGACGCTCGCGCAGATACAAGGAAGCGAGCAGACACAGCAGACCGAGCAGGCGCAGCGTTTAAGACAGCGCCGCAGGCCGCCCGCAGGCAGAGGTTTTCCGTGGAAATAGGAAGTTGAAAGGTTTGCGAAGATCCGGCTCATAACGTGCCCGCTTGCGGCATGGAGCCGGATACCGATGTGAAAACGGCCGTCGGGAGCGATTTCCTGACAGCCGTTTCGCATCCGCATACTGTTTCGTATGCATTCCATGTTTTATGCAGCGTGGAAGGCGAAAAGCCTTCCGCGCTTATTAGAGAACGGTTTTAGAAAAAGCCGTTGCCGCCGCATCCGCATCCGCAAAGCAGGAGCAGGATCAGCCAGATACAGCTGTTTTCGCCGCCGCATCCGCAGCTGTTGCCGCATCCGTTGCCGCCGAAGAAGGAGCCTCCGCCGTTGTTGTTTCCGCAGCAGCAGAATAACAGCAGGATGATCCAGATAAAGGAATTGTTGCCGCCGCATCCGCAGCTGCATCCGCAGCTCGTATTTTCTCCACATCCACAGTTTGTAGCAGCTAAATCACTCATAATGATTGCCTCCATTTTTTATTTGTTTTATGGTTTATACTATGAGGGCTGCTTGTATAGGTTTCCAAAAAAAATAAGATAATAAGCGGTACATCCATTGACAAACCCAGGGAACTTTGTATACAATGATTTGGACAGAAAACGTATAAGAGTGCAGGAAAATCAGGAGGATAAAAATGGATAAAATAAAAATGACAACGCCTCTCGTAGAGATGGACGGAGATGAGATGACCAGAATTCTCTGGAAGATGATCAAAGACGAGCTGCTGGAGCCGTTCGTGGAGTTAAAGACCGAATACTATGACCTGGGCCTTGTCTGCCGCAATGAAACCGACGACCAGGTAACGATAGAATCCGCTAATGCAACAAAAAAATACGGGGTTGCCGTAAAATGCGCGACAATCACGCCAAACGCGGCGCGGGTAGAAGAATATGACTTAAAGGAAATGTGGAAAAGCCCGAACGGTACGATTCGCGCGATCTTGGACGGTACGGTGTTCCGTGCGCCGATCAAGGTAAAAGGTATCGAGCCTTGTGTGAAAAACTGGGAAATGCCGATCACGATCGCAAGACACGCTTACGGCGATGTATATAAAAACGTAGAGATCAAGGTACCGGGCGCCGGAAAAGCGGAGCTTGTATTTACCGGGCAGGACGGCACGCAGCTGCGGGAAACAGTTTTTGACTTTGAAGGGCCTGGCGTGATCCAGGGGCAGCACAATGTGACAGCTTCGATCGAAAGCTTTGCGAGAAGCTGCTTTACTTATGCGCTTGACACAAAGCAGGAGCTTTGGTTTGCGACAAAGGATACGATCTCAAAGCAGTACGATCACACCTTTAAGGATATTTTTCAAGAGATTTTTGACCAGGAATATAAAGAAAAGTTTGACGCGGCAGGAATCACGTATTTTTATACGCTGATTGACGATGCCGTAGCCCGCGTTATGAAGTCCAGGGGCGGATTTATCTGGGCGTGCAAAAATTATGACGGCGATGTAATGAGCGATATGATCTCCTCAGCGTTTGGATCCCTTGCTATGATGACGTCTGTACTCGTATCACCAGAGGGCTATTATGAGTACGAGGCTGCCCACGGTACCGTACAGCGTCATTATTATAAGCATTTGAACGGAGAAGAGACTTCAACAAACTCTGTTGCCACTATTTTTGCCTGGACGGGCGCGCTGCGAAAACGCGGGGAAATGGACGGCCTTACGGAGCTTATGGCGTTTGCGGACAATCTGGAAAAAGTATGCATCGAGACGATCGAATCCGGGAAAATGACAAAGGACCTGGCCCTGATCACAGAGCTTGCTGATCCGGTTGTATTAAACAGCGAACAATTTATCAAAGAGATCCGCAAAGGGCTGGAACAAATTTACGCGTAAATACAGAGCGCGTATCCGGGCTGAAAAAATTGCGAAAACAGCAAAAGGATTTGACTGGGTGCAGCATTTTGCGAAATGCGGCACCCGGTTTTTTGGCACCAAAGGTGCTTTCAGCGACGAAAAAAGGATACAGATTGGAGGTTCTTATGATACTTTCCTGTCAAAATATATCGATATCGTTCGGAACGGATGAAATATTAAAAAACGCGTCGTTTCATATCGAAGAGTATGAAAAGGCAGCGGTGGTAGGGATCAACGGCGCCGGAAAGTCAACGCTCTTAAAAATTATCATGAAGCAGCTGGAGCCAGACAGCGGCATGGTGTCGATCGCAAAAGACAAAACGGTCGGCTACCTTGCCCAGAACGAGGTGATGGACAGCAGCCGTACGATCTATGAGGAAGTGCTTTCGGCCAAGCAGCCTGTCATTGCTATGGAGCAGGAAATCCGTCAGATGGAAGAAAAAATGCAGGAAGTCCCGCAGCAGGAGCTTGGTGCGTTTATGGAAAAATATGAGCGTCTGGTGCATCAGTTTGAGCTGGCGGACGGCTATACGTACCGCAGCGAGGTGACCGGGGTGCTGACCGGGCTTGGCTTTTCGGAAGCGGATTTTGATAAGACGCAGGCGGAATTATCCGGCGGCCAGAAAACACGCGCGGCGCTTTGCCGCCTTTTGGTAACCAGGCCGGATATCCTGCTTTTGGACGAGCCGACAAACCATTTGGATATGGAGTCGATCCAATGGCTGGAAAATTATCTGCTGAATTATAAAGGAGCGGTACTGATCGTATCGCATGACCGCTATTTTATGGACAAGATCGTATCCAAGGTGATCGAGGTCTTTCAGCATCAGGTAAACAGCTATAGCGGCAATTATACAATGTACGCGCAGAAAAAGGCGCAGGTACGGGCCGCAGCGCTCAGGGCCTATTATAACCAGCAGCAGGAGATCAAGCACCAGGAAGAGGTCATTGCAAAATTAAAATCGTTTAACCGGGAAAAATCGATCAAGCGGGCAGAAAGCCGTGAGAAAATGCTGGATAAGCTCGAACGTTTGGAAAAGCCTACTGAAGAGCTTACGGATATCCATCTGCGGCTTACGCCTTGTATTACGAGCGGAAACGACGTGATGCAGGTGGAAGGGCTGGCAAAAGCGTTTGACGGGAAGCGCTTGTTTTCGGATGTGGATTTTTCGGTGTTCCGCGGGGAACGCGTGGCGCTGATCGGCAGCAATGGGACCGGAAAAACGACGATCCTAAAAATCATTAATGAAATGCTGCCTGCGGACGCGGGGGAGATCACGCTTGGTACGAATGTGCACATCGGTTATTACGATCAGGAGCACCAGGTACTGCACGCAGAAAAAACGCTGTTTGAGGAAATATCGGATGATTATCCGCAGCTTACGAATACGCAGATTCGGAATGTGCTGGCGGCGTTTTTATTTACGAATGACGATGTGTTTAAGCGGATCGGCGACCTGAGCGGCGGGGAACGCGGGCGCGTGTCGCTGGCGAAGCTGATGCTTTCGGAAGCAAATTTTCTCATTTTGGATGAGCCGACGAACCATCTGGATATTACCTCAAAGGAAATCTTAGAGCAGGCGCTCGTGCATTATGAAGGTACGGTATTATTTGTCTCGCACGACCGCTATTTTATTAACCAGACTGCCACCCGGATCTTAGACCTGCATGACCGCCAGGTGTTGAATTATATCGGCAATTATGACTATTATCTGGAAAAAAAAGACATCCAGCGCGCGGCACAGCAAAAAGCAGCGCCGCTTGAGACAGATGGCGCTGCAGAGTCCATGCAGGTAAAGGAAACGGACAGCAAGGAGGACTGGAAGCAGAAAAAGCTCCAGCAGGCGGCGCAGCGGAAGCTGGAAAATGAGCTGCTAAAAACGGAGAGCAGGATCGAGCAGCTGGAGACGGAAAAGCAAGAGCTGGAGGAAGAGATGGCAAAGCCGCAGGTAGCTGTCATATCCGCAAGGGTCATGGAGCTGCATACACAGATACAGCAAAAGGAGGAGGAGCTGGAGGGGCTGTACGAAAAATGGGAAGCGCTGAATGAACAGGCGGCGCTTGCCTGATGGCGGCCGCAGAGAATTTGTGACAGAAGGGGATACGGTATTGGGTAAAGAAATTTCACAGGCGGTTATCCGCAGGATGCCGCGGTATTATCGTTATTTAGGAGATTTGCTGGATGAAGGGGTAGAACGGATCTCTTCCAATGAGCTGAGTGAGAAAATGAAGGTTACGGCTTCCCAGATACGCCAGGATCTAAACAATTTCGGCGGCTTTGGACAGCAGGGATACGGCTACAATGTACAGTATTTGTACGATGAGATCGGAAGGATACTAGGGCTGGAGCAGCAGCATAACATTATTGTGATCGGCGCGGGCAATCTGGGGCAGGCGCTTGCCAACTACAGCAAGTTTGAAAAGCTTGGGTTTGTCATTATCGGGCTGTTTGACGTGGATCCAGCTCTTAAGGGGCATTCCCAGAGAGGGATCCCGATCATGATGCTGGACGAGCTGGAGGCTTTTGCAGGCACTTGCCAGATTGATATCGCGGCGCTTACGATGCCGAAGCATTCGGCGGACCAGGTCGCCAACCGTCTTGTACGGCTCGGTATCCGCGCGATCTGGAATTTTGCCCATGTGGATCTGGATCTGATGGACAAAAACGTCGTAGTGGAAAACGTGCATTTGTCAGACAGCCTGATGCAGCTTTCTTATAATATGCTGCGCAGCCGGAGCGATTATTAGAACGATCATAAGTAACAAAGCAGATCCAGGAGGAAGCATATTATGAGGTGGATTGTAAACAGTGAGGAAATGATGGCCTGCGACAGCAATACGATCAGGCATTTTGGCGTTCCATCCCTCGTGCTGATGGAGCGGGCGGCGCTTGGCGTTGTCAGGCAGGTGCTGCGCGAGGTGCCAAAGGCCAGCGCGTTTTGCATTGTCTGCGGCAACGGCAATAACGGCGCGGATGGACTAGCGGTTGCCAGACTGTTGTGGCAGCAGGGGTGTAAGGTCACAGTTGTACAAGTGCCGGATACCGGAAAGCGGACACCGGAAAATCAGACGCAGCGGGATATCCTGGCCCGTTACGGCATACATATTACAGAGCGGTTCCCGTCCGATATCCAGTGCGACTGTGTGATTGACGCGCTGTTTGGCGTCGGGCTGTCCAGAGAGCCAAAAGGTATTTACGCCGAATGGATCACGGCGATGAATGCGCTTGGAGGCTTAAAGGCTGCGGTTGATATGCCAAGCGGCGTGTCCAGCGACGACGGTGCCGTATATGAGCCTTGCTTTCAGGCAGACCTGACGGTAACGTTTGCTTATGAAAAGGCCGGACAGATCTTATATCCTGGCCGTGAAAAATGCGGAAAGACGATCCTTGCAGAGATCGGCATTACCGACGACAGCTGGTTAAACAAGCGTCCGTCCTGCCATATGCTGGAGCCTGCGGATCTGCGGCAGCTTCCGAAACGCCCGTCCCGCTCGAATAAGGGTACGTTTGGCCGTGTGCTTGCCATCGCGGGCAGTACGAATATGGCAGGCGCCGCGCTGTTTTGCGCACAGTCGGCATACCGTATCGGCTGCGGCTTGGTCAAGATCTGCACAACGCAGTCCAACCGGGCTGTTTTGCAGGGCGCGCTGCCGGAAGCGGTGCTTGCTGTCTATGACGAGGAGGAAAGCGAAACGATGCTGCAGCATACGGTTTCGGAGGCTCTTGCGTGGGCGGATGTAGTCATACTTGGTCCTGGCATTGGCACAGGAAAGGCTGCGCGGCAGATCGTTTCGTACGTATTAAAAAACGCTTCCCTTCCAGTCGTAGCTGACGCGGATGCGCTCAATATCCTCGCCGAACAGCCAAAGCTGCTTACGGATACGCCGGCTAAGCTGGTCTTAACGCCGCATCCCGGTGAAATGGCAAGGCTGACAGGCAGGAAGGTTTGCGAGATCCAGCGTTCGATACGCCGTACGGCAGAGGAATTTGCCGCGCGGTATCACGTAGTATGCGTATTAAAGGATGCCGTTACCGTGATCGCCGGGCCGTCGGGGACCTGCTTCAACGATACCGGGTGCAGCGCTATGGCAAAGGGCGGCAGCGGCGATGTGCTGACCGGGGTGATCGCCGGCTTGCTCGCACAGGGAATGGAACCGGAAGCGGCGGCACAGGCAGGTGTTTTTATAAACGGCCTTGCGGGAGAAGCGGCCGCAAAGAAAAACGGAAGGTACAGTGTGCTTGCAAGAGATATCCTGGCGGAGATCGGCGGCGTGATGGACACAGGCATATGCAAGGAAAGCCTATGAAAAAGGAGTACGAGATGAATTTACATAATCGGATCTATGCAAAGATCGACTTAGACGCCATCTGCCACAATCTGCGTTCCATCCAGCAGCTGCTGCAGTCTGGCACAGGCATTGTCGCGGTGATCAAAACAGACGCCTATGGACATGGCGCGCTGCCGATCGCCGAGGTTTTGGAGCCAATGGAGGGTCTGCATGGGTTTGCAGTCGCAACGGCGGAGGAAGCGCTGTCGCTGCGCAGGCATGGCATCCAAAAGCCTGTTTTGATCCTTGGCTACGTATTTCCGGAGCATTATACCAGCCTGATCGCGCAGGATATCTGTATGACGGTCTTTTCCTTAGAGATGGCGCGGCAGCTTTCGAAGGCTGCGCAGGCGCTGCATCGGGATGTACGGGTACATATTAAGATCGATACCGGGATGAGCCGTATCGGGCTGCGGGTATCGAAAGAAAGCGCGCAGCTGATCGCTCAGATCGCAGAGCTGCCGCATTTGCAGACAGAGGGGATCTTTACCCATTTTGCAAAGGCAGATGAAGCGGACAAAGATGCGGCGCAATACCAGCTGGAGCAATTCCGACGGATGATACAGATGACGGGGGAGGCGGGCGTCTCTTTTTCGTTTTGCCATTGCGCCAACAGTGCGGCTATTATTGATCTGCCGCAGGCTCATATGGATCTGGTCCGGGCCGGGATTATCCTGTATGGGCTGTGGCCTTCTGACGAGGTGCATAAGGAGCGTATAGACTTAATGCCTGTGATGGAGCTTATCAGCCATGTGGCCTATGTCAAGCGGCTGGAAGCGGGCAGAAGCGTATCGTACGGCTGGACTTATACGCTAAAAGAGCCAAAAACAGTCGCTACGATCCCCGTAGGCTATGGCGACGGGTATCCAAGAAGCCTGTCGAATAAAGGCTATGTGCTGATCCATGGACAGCGTGCACCGATACTGGGCAGAGTCTGTATGGACCAGCTTATGGTAGATGTGACGTGCATCACAGACGTCAAAGCGGGCGATAGGGTCACGCTGGCTGGAAAGGATGGGGAAGAGAGCCTGACGCTGGAACAGCTGGGAGAGCTGTCCGGCAGATTTAACTATGAATTTGCCTGCGGCATATCTGCACGGGTACCAAGAGTTTATTATAAAAATGGCGTCCCTGTTTTGGATGGCTGGCAGGAAAAATAAAAATCCGCCGGATGCAGATGTATACACTCGATAAAACTGGTAATACTCACCGTATAACCTATTTTGTGGAGTGAAAAAAATGTTGATTAGACGTGGAGATATTTATTACGCAGATTTAAGGCCGGTTGTAGGCTCAGAGCAGGGCGGTGTTCGTCCAGTGCTCATTATCCAAAATGACGTAGGAAACCTGCACAGCCCAACTGTCATTTGTGCAGCCATTACCTCGCAGATGAACAAGGCAAAGCTGCCAACCCATGTAGAATTGTCCAGCAGCCGTTACGCGCTTGTCAAGGATTCTGTTATTTTGCTGGAGCAGCTTCGTACGATCGATAAACGGCGGTTAAAAGACAAGGTGTGCCATTTGGACGGGGAAGTGATGAAAAAAATCGAGAAAGCGCTATGTGTCAGCCTGCAATTAGCCGCTACATAGCTTGACGTATGCAATAAGAAATGATATTTTAATATTAGAAAAAACAAAGGAATCAAAAAGGAGAGAGAGCTTTATGGACGATGGCGCGAGTCCCAAGTTAAACTATGCGGAAAAAAACAACTGGTTCAGCGATCTTTTGAAAAAGCTGAATCGCAAGGGCGCGGATAAGGTTACGGAACAAGAGATCATTTCTATGGTCAATGAAGGGCAAGAGACGGGTGTGCTCCAGGCGAACGAAGTGGAAATGATCCAAAATATTTTTGAATTTACGGACAAAGAAGCAAAGGACATTATGACGCACCGCTCGAATATCTGTGCACTGGACGGTACGATGAATTTACAGCAGGTCGTGGACCGTGTGCTGAATGAGCCGTATTCCAGATTTCCGGTATATCTGGATGATATCGATAATATTATCGGGATCCTACATATCAAGGAGGTCATGGCATTCAGCAGGAAGGAAGAATATTTAAGCTGGCAGATCAAGGATATCGAAGGGATGCTTTCCAAAAGCGAGTTTATCCCGGAAACACGCAGGATCAGCGACCTGTTTCAAAAAATGCAGGCGAAAAAAGCCCACATGGTCATTGTTGTAGACGAATATGGGCAGACGTGCGGACTGGTTGCCTTGGAGGATATTTTGGAAGAGATCGTCGGAAATATTTTTGACGAGCATGATAAGGAAAGGCGTTTGATCGAAAGGCAGCCGGACGGCAGCTTTGTCATGTATGGAATGGCTTCTTTTGATGATGTCACGGACGTGCTGGAGCTGGAATCAGAGGAGGACTACGATACGTTGAACGGATTTTTGATCTCCATCATTGACCGGATCCCGTCGGACGGGGAGACGTTTTCGGTTTCCTATGGCGGTTACCGTTTTGACGTAAGGAATGTGGAGAACAAAATGATCCAGACCGTAAAGGTTGTAAATGAATAGTCCTTGTCATCTGCCCGATAAAATGATAAAATAGAAATATGCGGAAATACGTAACAGTTCAGACAAGCAGACCTGTTACCTGCAAAAATCCATTGAAAATCGCTTCGCGATGGGATTTTTGCACTCCTGAATCATGTTCTTAAGGTCTTTGCAGCAGGGTGCAAAGACCTGCCTGAACGCTTACGGAAATACAGTACTTAAACAGAAAAGAGGATTCTATATGTCAGGACATTCCAAATTTGCGAATATCAAGCATAAAAAAGAAAAAAATGACGCTGCAAAGGGAAAAACATTTACGATGATCGGCCGGGAAATTGCGATCGCTGTGAAAGAGGGCGGCCCGGATCCGGCAAATAATTCTAAGCTGCGCGACGTTATTGCAAAAGCAAAAGCCAATAATATGCCAAACGATACGATCGACCGCGGTATCAAAAAAGCAGCCGGAGATTCAGGCAACGTCAACTACGAGGTTGTAACATACGAAGGCTACGGACCCGGAGGAACGGCGATCATCGTGGACGCGCTGACCGACAATAAAAACCGTACTGCTGCAAATGTGCGCAACTGTTTTTCAAAGGGACAGGGAAGTATTGGCACGCAGGGCTGCGTTTCATATATGTTTGATAAAAAAGGTCAGATATTCATCGATAAGGAAGAGTGCGATATGGACGCCGATGACCTGATGATGACGGCGCTGGACGCAGGAGCGGAGGATTTTGCCGAGGAAGAGGACAGCTTTGAGATAACGACAGATCCAGCAGAGCTTGCCACGGTGCGCGATGCGCTCAGCGCACAGGGGATCGTGATGACGC
Organism: uncultured Eubacterium sp.; assembly: GCA_910586225.1. Lineage (GTDB taxonomy): Bacteria > Bacillota > Clostridia > Lachnospirales > Lachnospiraceae > Eubacterium_J. The sequence goes on from CAJUIL010000040.1 coordinate 16,715, forward strand.
AGGCCGAGGTGACAATGATTCCACAGACATACGTTACACTGCAGGATGAAAAAGATCTTGCAAATATCCACAAGATCTTGGATATGCTGGATGAGGACGACGATGTACAGACGGTGTATCATAACTGGGATGAATAAAATAATTTGTAACAGTTCAGACAAGCTGAACTGTTACAATAATTTTTACAATTTATGAAAAATAAATGGAGGAGCTATTTATGAAAAAAATACTTTTTGCAGCATCGGAATGTGTGCCGTTTATTAAGACCGGGGGACTTGCAGATGTATGTGGGGCGTTGCCAAAGGAATTTGACAAAGAGTACTGGGATGTACGCGTTGTGATCCCGAATTATTCGTGTATTCCAGAACATTTCCGTAACCAGTTCCAGTATGTGACGCATTTTTATATGGGAACAGGGCCGATGCTTCCAGAAAAATATGTCGGCGTCCTGAAATATGAAATGGATGGCGTTACGTTTTATTTTATCGATAACCAGGAATATTTTAACTGTGCGGTACCGTACGGCGATATCCGCTGTGACATTGAAAAATTCATTTTCTTTGACAAGGCTGTACTGTCGATGCTGAAAGCGATCGATTTCCAGCCGGATCTTGTACACTGTCATGACTGGCAGACCGGCTTGATCCCGGTTTATTTAAAAAATGAATTTCAGGGCGATATGTTCTACTGGGGCATGAAATCCATTATGACGATCCACAACCTGAAATTCCAAGGAATCTGGGATAAGAAAGTTTTCCAAGGCTTAAGCGGTCTGACCAACAACCTGTTTGTACCAGATAAGCTGGAATTTAACCGGGATGCAAGTATGCTAAAGGGCGGTCTTGTATACGCGGATTATATTACGACGGTCAGCGATACATATGCACAGGAGATTCAGACGTCTTATTACGGGGAAGGGCTGGATGGTCTGCTGTCCGCAAGACATATGGATATGCAGGGTATTGTTAATGGTATTGACTATGATATTTACAATCCGGCGACGGATCCAAAGATCTACTGTAACTATGACGCAAGCAACTGGCGTAAGAAAAAAGTGAACAACAAGACCCGGATCCAAGAGGAGCTTGGACTTGCGGTAGACAAAAAGAAATTTATGATTGGCCTGATCTCTCGTCTGACAGATCAGAAAGGACTGGATCTGATCAATTATGTGATCGACCGTATTGTAGACGATTATACGCAGCTTGTTGTGATCGGAACCGGGGATCCTGCTTATGAAAATATGTTCCGTCATTATGCATGGAAGTACGGCGACCGCGTATCTGCGAATATCTGCTATTCAGATGATCTGGCGCACAAGCTGTACGCAGCAGCGGACGCGTTCTTAATGCCGTCCCAGTTTGAGCCGTGCGGTCTGACGCAGCTGATCTCCTTCCGCTATGGCACCGCGCCGATCGTACGTGAAACAGGCGGTTTAAAAGATACCGTACAGCCGTTTAACGAATATGAAAACAGCGGCGACGGCTTCTCCTTCACCAACTACAATGGCGAAGAGATGCTGAATGTGATCAATTACGCAAAGAAAGTATTTTACGATATGAAGAAGGACTGGAATCATATGATCGACCGTGGGATGGCGAAAGATTTCTCATGGAATGCTTCTAAGTTTAAATATGAAGGTCTGTATAATTACCTGATCGGAGATAAATAAAGAGATAACGAATGGGAAAGGATCATGGCACGTTTTTGTGCTATGGTCTTTTTCTGTATAAAACAAAGAAAACCGCACATACTTTTCAAAAAAGTAAGCGAGGGATCTTGTATGAGTGAGGAAAAACTGGAAGCGGAACTTTCGGATAACGAAAATATTAAAAACAACGGAGCGGTAACGCTGGATGAAAATTACCACAACCACAGAATTTATCTGCTGTCTGTGATCGGTGAGATCGAAGGGCATGAGTGCTTGTCGTCAAATACCAAGACGACCAAATATGAGCACGTACTGCCAAAGCTTGCGGAAATTGAGGATGCGCAAAATATTGACGGCGTGATGCTATTATTAAACACGGTTGGCGGCGATATTGAATCCGGGCTTGCGATCGCGGAGATGGTAGCTTCCCTAAGTAAGCCTACCGTATCGCTTGTTCTCGGAGGCAGCCACTCGATCGGTGTGCCGCTTGCGGTTTCTACGGATTATTCGTTTATTGTGCCGACTGGGACGATGGTTATCCATCCGGTGCGTATGAACGGTATGGTCATCGGGGCGCCGCCGACGTACGATTATTTTAAGCAGATGCAGGATCGTATCATCGGATTTATCTCATCGCATTGCGGCGCGAAGGAGGACAGGCTGGAGAAGCTGATGATGAATACAACGATGCTGACAAAGGATCTTGGAACGATACTTGTAGGCGAAGAGGCTGTGAAGGAGGGGATCATCCGCGAGGTCGGAGGAATGAAAGAGGCGCTGGCAAAGCTGCATCAGATGATAGCCGAATAAAATTTTTAGAAATTGCGAAAAGTAAATGACATTTCCTCCAGTATATGGTAATATAATTTCATATGATTTTTTATAGCAGAAAGCGAAAACATACGGTTTTCGTTTTTTGTTTTAACTTTAGCAGGGAGGCATACTATGTCATTATTGGAAGCGATCATTATGGGGCTGATCCAGGGGATCACCGAATTTTTGCCAGTCAGCAGCTCCGGCCATCTTGCGCTGTTTCAGATTGCGTTTGACCTGGAGGAGACAGGCTTGTTGTTTGACTGCCTGCTGCATTTCGGCACGCTGCTTGCTGTTTTTGCGGTATATTTCCGTGATATTTGGAAAATGATCTGCGAGGGCTTTGGCATTATCGGAGATTTTTTTATCAATGCTGCAACAGCGGTGTCACGGCTTGCGGGCAATAAAAAGAAGCAGTACCGCAGGATTATTTGTAACGGATACCGTAAATTTGTCATGCTTGTCATCGTATCTACGATACCGACCGGAATCATTGGGGTTGCGGCGTCGGATCTGATCGAGCAGGCTTCAACGATCCTGATCGTACCGGGTATCTGTCTGATCGTTACGTCGGTTCTTTTGTTTATCGCGGACCGCTGTAAGGAGGGACAGAAAACACCAAGGCACGTCAGCTACACGAATGCGTTTATTATCGGCATCTGTCAGGGATTTGCGACACTTCCGGGTATTTCACGCTCTGGTACGACGATCACGGCGTGTCTGTTAAGCGGCTTTGACCGTAAATTTGCGGTTAAATATTCGTTTATTATGTCCATTCCGGCGATCCTTGGGTCGGTCGTTCTGCAGCTGTTTAAGCTGGGGGAGGAAACGGTTACGCAGACGGATTGGATCAATTACCTGGCTGGTACTTTGGTAGCGGCGATTGTTGGATATATTTGCATTAAGATCATGCTGTATGTAGTCCGGCAGAAAAAGTATACGATCTTTTCTGTGTACTGTCTGATCATTGGTGTGATTTCCATCAGCGCGTATTTTGTACTGGCGTAATCTGATTTTTTAGAAACGGAGAAGTGTAATGGCGAAAAAACGTTCATCATCAACGCCTGATAACAGCGGCAATCCGGCTGCATCGTTTACAAACGAAGTGATCTTGTGGGCGGTTTTGGCAGTCTCGATCATCCTGTTTATCAGCAACTTTGGGATTGCCGGAGCAGTAGGCAATTTTATCAGCAGTATCTTTTTCGGTCTGTTCGGCCTTACTGCTTACATATTTCCTATCCTGCTGTTTGCCGGGACAGCGTTTATCATTGCCAATCAGGAAAATAAAAAAGCGGTCAGGAAGGCAGCGGCGGCGGGAGTGCTTTTTGTATTTGTCTGTATGTTTTTAGAGCTGATCAGCGGCAGCGCCGATACAAAGTCACCGCTCGATTCCTATGTGTGGTCCAGCGGCAGCAAGTCTGGAGGAGGACTGCTCGGAGGGCTTTTGACATGGCTGATACAGCCGCATCTTGGAACGGTCAGCGCGTATGTGATCGATATTATTATGATGATCATCTGCATTGTGCTTGTGACGCAGCGTTCTCTATGGAAGCCGATCCAGTCTGGAAGCAGGAAAATGTATGCTTCTGCCAAAAAAGAAACGATACGTCAGCGCCAGCAGTACAACGAGCGCAGGCAGCGGCGTGTTGACAACAAAGTAACGGGCGTGTCTACGGATACAAGCCTGAAAAACGCATCGGCTCCCGGCGCATCGGATAACGTCAGCGAAATTCGGCCGGATCCAGCGTTATTGCAGGATTTTCCTATTTATATGATGAATCAGCCGATGCCAAAACAAAAGGAAGCGAGCGTCAGGCAGACAATACCGCAGCAGGAGGAAAAACCGCAGCTGCAGCAGGGGCTTGCAGCCGCCGGCATGGGCTACGGCGAGGTGCTGCCGTTTCATGAAAATATCCGTCCGACGGCACCGAAAAAAGCAGACTCCGACATGGAAGTCTTTGATAAGATCATACCGATCACAAACCGCAAGGTTGCGCTGCAGCCAAATGTCGGACAGCCGGACGCAGGCAGCCAGGCTGCGCAGGCGCCTTCCGAATTGGGATCGGCTGCGGATATGGCGTCATCCGCCAGTACGGAGCAAACGGATGAACCGGATGATTTTCTCTTAAAAACCGGCGATTTATTTTCAGAGCTGCTGCCAGGCGGTACGGATACGGGATTATCTGCTGATGAGCCGCAGCAGCCTTTCGGCGCGTTAGATACGGGCCAGACGGATGATAACGCGCTGTGGGATTTTGCTGGAGAAGCTTTGGCTGGCTTGGGCGGAGAAGCGGCTGTGCTTTCAGATCATGAGGAAATTCCGACAGGTGAAGCACTGGATGACGCGAGGGGCATTTCAATGGATCCTGACCAAATAAGTACGATTGAAGAGCCACAGGCAGCTTCTCTTGCATCGGTATGGGATGAGGAACCAGAGCCGGAGGAAATGCTGGAGCTGCCGCCTGTATCGGCGGAAGAGCTGATCGCACAACAGCTGCAGGCAGCCGCCCCTGCGCCAAAGCGTGTGACGGCCGTAGCGCCTGTTACTGAAGATCCAGCAGCGCAGCCTGCTGCAGGCGGCTTGTCGAAGCCTTCCAATGCAGCCGCTTCTGGGTCCGCGTCGATCCGCAGGCAGCCAAAGCAGTCGGCAGCGCAGGCAGCGGGTGGTGTCGCGGACGTGCAGATGCAGATGATGCAGGCGCCGCCGAAGGTCAAGCGGGAATATATCCTGCCTCCGGTGGATCTGTTAAAGGCTTCAAACCCATCGCAGACTGGGGATTCGAGAGAGCATCTGCAGGAAACGGCGCTTAAGCTTCAGCAGACATTGAAAAATTTTGGCGTCAACGTTGCGATCTTGAATGTCAGCTGCGGGCCTTCGGTAACCCGCTATGAGATCCAGCCGGAAATGGGTGTAAAGGTCAGCAAGATTGTGAATCTGGCGGACGATATCAAGCTGAACCTTGCGGCGGCGGACATCCGTATCGAAGCGCCGATTCCGGGAAAAGCGGCTATTGGCATCGAGGTGCCGAATAAGGAGACGGTTCCTGTCATGTTCCGGGATCTGATCGAATCAGATGCGTTTGGCAGACAAAACTCTTCCTGCGCGTTTGCGGCTGGAAAGGATATTTCCGGTCAGGCTGTCGTTACGGATATCTGCAAAATGCCGCATCTTTTGATCGCGGGTGCGACAGGATCCGGAAAATCAGTCTGCATTAATACGATCATAATGAGCATTCTATATAAGGCAAACCCAGACGACGTTAAGCTGATCATGATCGATCCAAAGGTCGTTGAGCTGAGCGTTTATAACGGTATCCCGCATCTGCTGCTTCCAGTTGTGACCGACCCGAAAAAAGCGGCAGGCGCGCTTCACTGGGCCGTTTCTGAGATGATGGACCGTTATCAGAAATTTGCCGATTATGGCGTGCGTGATATGAAGGGCTATAACGCAAAGGTGAAAAAGATCGCGGATATCCCAGAGGAAAACAAACCGCAAAAAATGCCGTATATCGTCATTATCGTGGACGAGCTGGCAGATCTGATGATGGCTGCGCCGGGAGACGTAGAGGATGCGATCTGCCGTCTGGCGCAGCTTGCCAGAGCAGCAGGCATCCATCTGATCATCGCGACGCAGCGTCCATCCGTCAACGTTATTACCGGACTGATTAAAGCAAATATGCCTTCGCGCATTGCTTTTTCGGTTACCTCTGGTATTGATTCCCGGACGATCCTAGATATGAACGGTGCGGAAAAGCTGCTTGGAAAGGGCGATATGCTGTTTTATCCGCAGGGCTTCCAAAAGCCGGTACGGGTGCAGGGGGCGTTTGTCTCCGACGCGGAGGTATCTGCCGTCGTAGAATTTTTGACAAATCGAAACGGTACGATGGAATACAACAGTACGATCGAAAAGCAGGTGGCTGATGCTGCCGCAGGCTCTGGCGCGTCTGCGCAGGATGCGGGGCCGGGCGATGACAGAGACGTTTATTTTGCAGATGCGGCAAAGCTTTTGATGGATAAGGAAAAGGCATCGGTCAGTATGCTGCAGCGGTATTTTAAAATCGGATTTAACCGTGCGGCGCGCATCATGGACCAGCTTGAGGAAGCAGGCGTTGTCGGGCCGGAGGAAGGGACAAAGCCGCGTAAGATCCTGATGAGCCCGGAGCAGTTTGCGCAGTATGAGGAAGAGGTTTTGTAGAAAGGAAGGGGAACGAGTGGCAAATATCATTGATGGAAAACGTATTTCACAGGAAATAAAGGACGAGCTAAAGCAAAGGGTGGCAGAGCTGAAGGAGCAGGGGCTTACGGGATGCCTTGCGGTAGTCCAGGTCGGGCAGGATCCTGCATCCAGCGTTTATGTGCGCAACAAAAAGCGGGCCTGCGCTTATATCGGCATTGAATCACGTTCCTACGAGCTTGAGGAGGAGACAACAGAGGAGGAGCTGCTTCAGCTGCTTGCGCAGCTGAATGAGGATCCAAAGGTCAACGGTATTTTAGTCCAGCTTCCGGTGCCGGAGCATATGGATGAAAACCGGATCATACAGGCGATCTCACCGAAAAAGGATGTGGACGGCTTTCATCCGCAGAATGTCGGCGCGCTTGTGAGCGGACTGCCGGGATATGTATCCTGTACGCCAGCGGGCATTATCCAGCTGCTCAAGCGCTCTGGCATTTCCATCGAAGGGAAAAGCTGTGTCGTGGTCGGCCGCAGCAATATTGTCGGCAAGCCAATGGCTGTTTTGATGCTGCGGGAAAATGCTACAGTTACGATCGCGCATTCCAGAACCCAGAATTTGCGGGAAGTATGTAAACAGGCGGATATTTTGATCGTAGCAGTCGGTAAGCCGAAAATGATAGATGCTTCCTATATAAAGGAAGGCGCTGTTGTCATTGATGTCGGCATCCACCGCGGCGATGACGATAAGCTGTGCGGGGATGTGGATTTTGAGAGCGCCTCTGCGCACGCGCGGGCAATCACCCCGGTTCCGGGCGGCGTTGGCCCGATGACGATCGCGATGCTGATGCATAACTGTGTGGAAGCTTTGACGCGGTAAGGAGGCGGCGCTGGCAGGATGAAATGTGCAAATTGCGGAGCGCTCCTTGCGCCGTCGGATAAGATATGCGGCCGCTGTAAGGCAGCCGTTTCCCATGAATTTAATTATACAAATATGGAAAAAGAACTGCTGCATACCGTATGGGAGGAGGAAACTATCAACCATATTTCCGGAGGATCCATACTGTATGTGCAGGACAGACCTCAGACCGTTACGAAAACGGACGACCAGAAAGGAATGAGTACGATCAGTAAACAGGATTATGAAGAAACAGACGACAGAGATGAATATGAGCAGGAGCCGCAAAAGCAGCCTGGAAAGCTTGTGGCAGCGCTTGTAGCAGGCGCGGCAGCTTTTGCGGGAATTGCGTTTTTTGCGCAGAGCTTTTCTACGGAATACGTATACGGAAAAACTGAAGCTGAATATCAAAACTGCTTGAAAATGCTGACAACAGAGGATTATCCAGGCGCGTTAAGCTCTGCAGAGCTTTTGCTAAAAGGGGAACCGGACAGCCTTGCCTATCTGGCGCTGAAAAATACGATCTGTGAAAAAACCGGTGACAGCAAGGCGCAAAAAGAAACGCTCAAACAGATCATTAAGCTGGACGCGGATAATTATCAGGCATACGAAAAGCTGCTGGAACTGTATCTTGCGGAGGAAAATCAAAAGGGTATCGAAAAACTGGCTGCGGACGCGCCAAACTCCGCGATTGCCGCTATGCTGGACGAATATCTCGTCGATACACCGTATCTGGAGCTGACGCCTGGCGTTTATGACGCAAGCCAGACGCTTGCGATCACGAGCGAGGGCAAAAACAGCATTTTCTATACATTAGACGGTTCTTCACCACAGGAAGCAGGCGTTGCTTATACAGGCCCAATCACGCTGGAGCAGGATTATATTTATTCAGTGCGGGCAGTCTGCAAAAATGAACGGGGAGCCTACGGGGAAGAGACTTCCGGAGAATACCAGATCGGGATTAACGCGGTAACACCCGCGGGGCCTGCGATGTCCGGCGAACAGGGTATCACAGACGGCTCCGTTACGGGCGCGACAGACGGCTCCGCCACTCGTCCGGGCCAGCCGGAGGTTTATCCGCAGAGCGGTACGTATACGACGCAGCAAAGGATCACGATAGATGTACCGATCGGGTATCAGGCTTATTATAGCTGGACGCAGGGGACTACGCTGACGTCGGAGAATGGGACGCTGTATACCGGAGGGATTACGATGCCGGAAGGGGATTCGGTATTGTCGGTGATCGTTGCTGATGGGAGCGGGAATAGTAGTGAGGTTAAACAGGTTAATTATAGTTATCGTGCGCAATGATATTGGAATGGTTATTATTGCAAAAAGCACCGCCTAGCAATAGGCGGTGTTAGTTTTAAAGACTCAAAGATCAGAGCGTACTGCTTTCTTCTTGCGCAAGCAGTTCAATATGGTCTTTTTCCAGCTTGGCGATCCGTACTTGGGAATAAACGCTAAAGCCTTGCTCTTCCAGCTTTGCACGTCCCGGCTGGAAGGTTTTTTCTATGAGGATGCCAATCCCGGCAATCGTAGCGTGTGCCTTGCGCAGCAGGCGGATAGCGCCGGTAGCGGCTTCGCCGTTTGCCAGAAAGTCGTCAATGATCAGCACATGGTCCTGTTCGCTGATCAAATGTCCGGCAAGCGTCAGCTCATAGCTCGTACCCTTAGTAAAAGAGGTGACAACTGTCTGGTACATATTTTTATTCAGTATCTTGGACGGGGATTTTTTTAAGATAAGCAGCGGAACCTGCATGGCGGATGCCGTCATAAGCGCCGGAGCGATACCGGAGCTTTCAATCGTTACGACCTTTGTAATGCCCTGGTCTTTAAAATGCGCGGCAAAATCCTCTCCAATCGCCTTCATCAGCACCGGGTCTACCTGGTGGTTGATAAATCCGTCCACTTTTAAAATATTTTCGCTGATCGCAGCCCCTTCCTTTAATACCTTTTCCTCCAGTAATTTCATTGTAAATTCCTCCTCTGTCTCGTGTCGTTCTTTATGCCTTTGTTCTGTCGTTTGCCGCAGCCTGCCTGTATCTAATCCTGCGGGAATAGCTCTTCATAAAACTGCTCGGCCAGATAATCCAAAAAAGCTTCTTCGTAATCCGGAAATTGTTCTTTTAGCGTCTGCAGCAAAAAGCTGGTACGCTGAAAGTATTTTTGCTGCAGCGGCTCGTCCCCACGTACGGCGGCCTTATGGTCAATGTCTGGCGCACTGTAGTGATCAAAAAACCAGCTTTTAGCCGCTTCTGTCTGCGCAAGCTCCTTTTGTACCTGTATTTTCAAGCCGCCAAGCTGCAGATAGGAGCGGACGCCGATCAGCAAAAACAGCAGGAACATACCGCCCATTACGACCCCCATAATGCCTTTCATATAGGCGGCGAACTGCAGCGGGACAATGCCCGCGAAGATCAGCAGCATCAGGATGATGCCTGCCGCGCCTACCAGGATAAAGGAATAGGCGGTGGATTTCATATCTTCGTATTTTGTATGCATTTGTACGTAGGCCTTGTTGCCGTTTGACAGCGCCTTTAGATTTTCCCGGCCGTCGATCCGGTTGAGCATTCGTACGCTGTTTTCCGCCGTCGAAGCATCTACCTCTATGGGAAGCGCATCAACCAGCGGTACGCCGCATTCCGCACAGATGGCAATGCCGTCACGGTACTCCGCCTTACATTTAGGACACCACATAAAAATTTTCCTCCTGGGTTATTTTTCGGACTAACATCCGATATGATGAAATTATTATACCATATTTCCGATGAAAATCCATGGGAAATTCAAATATGCAAAACGAAAATTAGGAGAAAGAAGATGAAAATTACTATTTTAGCAGTCGGAAAAATAAAGGAAGCGTTTTATCGTGACGCGATAGCGGAATATGTAAAACGCCTTGGACGCTATGCCAAGCTGGAAATACTGGAAACGTCGGATGAAAAGACACCGGACGACGCATCTGAGACGGAAACCAAAAGGATCCTGGAGCTGGAAGGCGAAAGGCTGTTAAAGCATATCCGTGCGGATGCATATGTGATCGCGCTTGTGATACAAGGGAAAATGCTGGATTCTGTAGAGCTTTCTGAAAAGATCCGTCAGCTCGGCGTTGGCGGGGCCAGCCATATCCAATTTGTGATCGGCGGATCTTTGGGTCTGTCTGAGGCGGTGCGTAAACGCGCTGACCTGCAGCTTAGTTTTTCCAAGATGACATTTCCGCATCAGTTGATGCGCGTGATTTTGCTGGAGCAGATATATAGAAGTTTTCGGATTTTGCGGCATGAGCCATATCACAAGTAAGGGCGAAAAGATGGGTGGTTTCAGGAGACAGGTTCCTGGCTTATTGTAATTTGCCGGAAGGCTGTGTATAATAGAAATAGATAGCAGGGCTTTTAGAACATACAGAGTTTTCCGGCAGTGATTTGCTGAAGGAAAGCAGGTGGATAAAGTGGGAAACATGGAAACAAAGCAGACAAAATGGGAAGAATTAAGCATATCCAATGA
>CAJUIL010000041.1 GCA_910586225.1 uncultured Eubacterium sp.
AACTGCGGTTCTTCTGCTATCGGCTGCAATTCCGGCTCTGCCATAAGATCCTGTAATTGTGGTTCTGGTGTAATTAGCTGCAGCTGTGGCTCTTCTAATATCGGCTGTAATTCCGGCTCTGCCATAAGATCCTGTAATTGTGGTTCTGGTGTGATTGGCTGCAGCTGTGGCTGCTCTGCTGCCAGCTGCAGTTCTGGTTCATCTAATATTGGCTGTAATTCCGGTTCTTCTAATATTGACTGTAACTGCGGTTCTTCTGACATTGGTTTCAGCTGCATATCCAAAGCTTCTGGCATATCCATCTGCTGCAATAATTTATCTAAATTTGATTCTGATGAATTTTCCAGGCTTTGTATAGAGTCCTCCCCACCACCAAATGAAAAATCATGATCCAACTCTAATGGAGCAATCATTTCCTCATTATCCTGTATCTGCATCTGTGGTTGTGGTACAGATATTTGCTGAGATTTTATAGATGCCACTTTATCGGCTGATTCTAAAATTTCTTTTCGAAGAGATACTTCTAATTCTTTTATATTACGCAAAATTTCTTGTTGATGCTCCAATACGTCCCTATTTCCCTGCAGAAAAATTTCCTTATCCTGTTCGCTCAGCCCTGGATTGCTTTCTGGAACTGGCATTTCCATCATTGTATTTTCCTGCATACTCGTATTTGTAAGAATGCTTGCAATATCATTCTGCATATTACTGAGCTTTTGCATCATTCTATCATTTGAGATTAAAAGAGCATTTGTATTTTGTTTTCCGCGATTGATCTGCGCTTTAGCTAATGCTTTCTGTGCAGCAATCAATTCTTTATAAGGAAGGTTTGAAAGATCGCCAAGACTTTCCATTCTCTGATCCATCTGATCAAAATACTTTCGCATTAACAAATAAGAAGCTTTTTCTGAACGATAAACATTTTCAAAAGCTTCTTCCTGTTCCTTTGCTCTTTGTTCGATTAATTTTCCAATAAATAATACGTCTACAAATACTGATACAAGCAGAAAAGCACCTAAAGCGCCGATTACAACCATATTTGCCGGATCAGTAATAATTTCATACAGCTCGATCATGAACAGCGCTGCTGCTAAAAGTGAGACAATCGAAATTTTTACTACCTGACCGTTTCTCTTTTCTGCTATCTCTTTATTATCCTGTGGCATGATTCTAACCCCTCTCAATTTAATAATGCACCTAACTGGATTCGAACCAGCGGCCTACCGCTTAGGAGGCGGTCGCTCTATCCTGCTGAGCTATAGGTGCAAATTTGATACATATATTAGTCAAGAAAGTTTATCTTTCCCTGCATCCAAATATTTCCTTTAAATCTTCTTCCAATCTCCGGCATACCAATCAAATCTTTTTCGTTGATACATAGATCAAATATGATGTCGTTGGAATTAATTTTCATGATCAAAATTTTTTCTTCTGTCACACGATTGCAAGTTTCTTTTACATCCAGTATTGTTCCCATGATCGAATACTGATCACTTTCAATCCCATAAGGCATAAAATAACTTTCTACAATACTGAAAATATCTTCTTTTTCAACACGCTTGGATATCATAGAATACAGATCGATGTCCTCTAAAGTCAGACTTTCGATTGCTTCTTCATCACCGTCGCGTGCTGCTGCCATAAGATAATTATGATTCAACCTGTTTTTTTCTGTATTGCGAATCTGTTCTTCATTTTTACCAATCGGAAGAATGATCTTTCCATTATAAGCAAGCGCAGATAATACCGTTGTTACATTTTGAAACGGCGATTCGCGTACTGCTTTTTGATTCAGATAATCAGCTACATTCTGCAAATAAAATATCAATGTAACTCCCAACCGCATTTCATCGCAAATACCTGCATAGGATTCATTGCCAGCATGACGCTCGACTTCAATCTGCTCATTCGTAGAAGCTTCCTGCCCTATAAAAACCGGATAATAATAGTCCATCGAAAACTGACCGTTTTCCTGGTATTGACCACATACAGCGATTCCAAAGCTTTCATGAAACAATTTGATCATTTCGATTATTTCGCAGCCATCTGAATCAACCGCAATTTTTTCCGTATCCGGATGATTTATAATCTCTTCAATCAATTCATCCAACTGCTTTTTATTTCTTAACTCACTAAAGCCTATCGTGCGCAGAAAGCGATGCATCCTGACATTTCCTCCCTTCTTCGCTTAGTTATTTTTATTATATAATACTTTTCAAACTTTTGCAATATTTTCTACTTATAATTTAACGCCATTTCCAAGGCTTCTTTTTCTTCAGAAGCAAGCACGATCACCGATTTACCTGCTATAATTTCTTTGATATACGTATAGCACCCTTCTCTGCTGTGCATGGCATTAATTACAAATCCATCGTCCTTTTCATTTAATAGCGCCAGAGAAAAACTAAGCTTACCTCCCATTTCGTTAAAAGCATCATATTTAACAAGACCTATTTTCTGAAATGTGACATTCATGTGACTTTCCAGCTTTTCAATTTTCTCTTTATTTGTATAATGCGACTCTACCAGATCATTCAGCTGTTCTAAACGTTCTTCAATCTTTTCTTCCAAAGCTTTCGCATCTGTATCTCCCATAAACTTTTTATATTTTTTCTTCAGGCTGCCAATCATACACAGATTGATGATCAATATCAGTAGCAGTAAAGCAACAGCTCCCGCCAGTGCCCAGACAACATATTCCAGCTCTACGCCCAGATAATCACAGATACTCATCTTACTCCCTCACTTCTTTAATTAAATATAGATTTTACTTTTTTAAAGACTGGAACATTTCCAGTAAATGTTCAAACTGGTCAGAATCATAATACTCTATTTCTATTTTTCCTTTATTTTTATCTTTAAAATTGATAATAACCTTAGTTCCAAGAGCCTGCTTCATTTTTTCTTCCAGATCGTGATAAATAACCTTCAACCGTTTGTTTTCTTCATCATCAGCCTTCGCTTTATCACTATCAGAAGCATCACCTTTTACAAGCTTCTTGATCAGCTTTTCTGTTTCTCGTACACTCAGCTTTTCATCAAATATTTTCTGTGCCGCGGAAAACTGTATTTCTTGATCTTCAAGCGCTAACAAAGCTCTTGCGTGTCCGGTTGTCAGCATTTCATCAATTACCATCTGCTGTACCTTTTCATTTAGCTTCAAAAGACGCATCGAATTTGTTACGGCTGTTCTTGACTTCGATACTCTTTCTGCTACTTCATCCTGCTTTAAATGAAACTCAGTTAAAAGACGTTTAAATGCAATCGCTTCTTCGATTGGATTTAAATCCTCTCTCTGTATATTTTCAATCAGAGAAATCTCTACAATTTCCTGCGGCGACAGCTTCTTTACAATAATAGGTATTTCTTTTACTCCTGCCAGCTTTGCCGCACGCCACCTTCTTTCGCCCGCAATAATCTCATAATAAGTATCCTTGTCCTGGACAAGCAACGGCTGCAAAACTCCAAACTGCTTGATAGACTCTGATAATTCTAAAAGTGCGTCCTCATCAAAATTTTTTCTTGGCTGTTCTTTATTAGGCTCAACTTTATTGATGTTCACCATAAATTCATTTTTGCTTTTGCTATCTTCTTCGATTGCTTCCACCGTAGTTCCTACCTTATCTGGAATCAACGAATCTAATCCTTTACCCAGCCCTTTTCCCAGACCACTCTTTTTTGCAGGCATTTCACAAATCCTTTCTATTTATTATTTCCTTTGCCAACAGTCGATAGCTTTCCGCTCCCGCCGATTTTTTATCGTACAAATTAATCGGAAGTCCGTGACTCGGCGCCTCGGCCAGTTTTACATTTCTTGGAATAATGGTTTTATAAATAACTGTATTCAGATTTTCTTTTACGTTTTCTACAACCTGCATTGATAAATTTGTTCTTGCATCATACATTGTAAATACAACACCTTCGATCATCACATCAGGATTCAAACGCTGTTGTACAAGGTCAATCGTATGTATCAGCTGACTTAATCCCTCCAATGCATAATATTCACACTGTATTGGTACGAGAATTGAATTCGCTGTTGTCATTGCATTTACAGTCAGCATATTTAAAGCAGGCGGACAATCAATAATTACGAAATCAAAATCATCTCTGACATAATCAATGGCATTCTTCAACAAAAATTCTTTATCATTAACACCTAACAGCTCTATTTCTGCTCCAGACAAATTAACATTTGAGGGAATAATAGATAGCCCCTCTACTTGCGTTTCATAAATACTGGACTTTACGGAGCATTCATCTAACAGAAGCTCATACACTGTATTTTCCAGCTCATTTTTATCCAAGCCTATGCCACTCGTTGTATTCCCCTGCGGATCCAAATCTATCGTAAGAATTTTTTTTCCCATCTCTGCCAGACAAGAAGATAAATTAATTGCGGTAGTTGTCTTTCCTACTCCGCCCTTTTGATTTGCTATAGCAATGATTCTTCCCATTCGTTTTCCTTTCTGAACCGCGGCGCTGCGGCCGACATTTGCATCACATCCTTCAAACTATTGCGCAACTACTAATTAAAAATATACTGACTATTTACAGTGTGCAAATATCTTAGATGAGACCTATTATAGCATTTTCCTATTTTATTTTCTATAGATTTTTTAAAAAAACTTACTTTTAGCATTTTCCACTACTTTTCTGTTTTTCATCTCACATAACTATATAAAAAAGCAAATTTTATTTTAAATATAATAATTTATTTTCAATGTTTCACGTGAAACATTTTTTTGTTTATGCAACCTGCTTTAAATACTTTTCAAATTTTCTTATAAATCCATTGATAAACAGTTTATTCTATCAATTTTTATCTATTTTGACCTCATCTCCGAGTCAAAGATAATCCTACATTATTATGAGCTATTGCTATATAATTCAATAGAATATATAAATTCTAAATAGCAATTATCATTTAAGTATACCAATCACGTGATATTAAACCTAATATTTCACTTAAAACAAACTTTTATTTATATGCTATATAAAAGAAGCATCTATATTACAACACATCCTCGATTGTATTCATAACTGAAGATAAACTAAAAACAAAACATATACTTGTTCATATTAATTATAAAAAAGTGTGTTATCATATATATTTTTATCAGTTAGAGTTTTTCAAAATTTAAAGTACAGCATATCTCTCATGATATTCTTTTGAAAAACAATTTAAAGAATCACAATGCATTAGTTTCCTTACTATTTCTTTGAAAATAATTATAAGACAAAATATTTAGAAGAGTATTCCAATAATATATTGAAAGCAAATTATACTATTATGTTCGCATCTATTGTGTTTACGTTATTGATATACACACTAAAAAATTATTTAAACATACACCTATTAAAAAATATTACCTACGAATTTGCAAAAATTAAAGCAAATACATGAATCCAAAAAAATCGAAATTAGATGATAACTCTTACTTTTTTACAAATAAATCTTTTATCCTAATTTTATTTATATCTTGTAAACTGATATAAATAATGTTTCACGTGAAACATTTATAGAACTTTTAAAGTTCTATTCTTAATATTCTATGCAGCAATTATAAGCATAGAACTTTATAATGCTTCCATACTATGTTTGCGTCACTAACACATAAAAGTAATTCTACATACATATATGCATATACAAGCTTCTCTCTTCAAAGTAATTTATATACTGCATAAACCCGTTATACAAGCTTCTCTTATAATCAAATTAGTATTTGAACACAACAATTTCCATTTAGCACAGATTAAATATTGCATAATTTCCCATCCTTTTTTGCTCATAATATGTATAATAAGTACTTATTTCAATATCATCGCTGTAAAGCGTACTCTCCTATCATGCCTTTCAATTTTCCTATACCTTATACTAAAGAACTATTCTCAATTCCACATAATAAAAAATATTTATAATTTTTCTTATACGATATCAAAGAATCTTATCTTAATTCCCTTAGTATAAACTATTTATAATATATGATATCATACTCGCATTTCTTATATTCTAAAATCAGTAGCTATTATTTATATTCTTATAACTTCCCTTTTGTTTAACTATATAATGCACAACTACTATCATTTCTTATATTCTAAAAAACAACAGCTATTTTCTACAAATACTATCGACAATTATAAAATATAATGTTATAATTAGAATGATTCTAAATAGAAGGAGGTGAAACATTGGGCAGATATGCAAAACTGATATTAGAATTAATTAATACGTCAAAGGCTCATATGACAGCCGAACAGATTTTCATCGAACTAAAAAAAACAGAACCTAAAATAGTTCTGGCAACCGTATATAATAATTTAAATGCTCTATACCAGGAAGGTTTATTACAAAAACTATCTATTGAAAACTCTCCTGACCGCTACGACACGATCCGCAAGCATGACCACTTGATCTGTAGAAAGTGTGGTGCATTATCTGATATCAATTTTGAGGATCTGACAAAAAAACTTGAAAAACAGCTTGGAGAAGGTATTTTATCTTATGATCTGAAAGTATTTTATCTCTGCCCAAAGTGCAGAGAAAAGTAAATGAAGTATTTACGATGTGCAGCATCTGCGGCTATCTATATGATGAAGCAAAAGAAGGCAAGCCATTTTCTGAATTAGCAGAATGCCCTATCTGCAAACAGCCACCAGAAAAGTTTAAAGCTGAAGAAACAATAAAAGTATTAAATGTTCCAGAACAGACGAGTGAACAATCTTTTTCTAACAACACAGAATGCCTGGATTTGAACTATCCGCAAGAAACCAGAAAGCTCGCCAGCAGCTACCGCTATATGAAAGAAATCCAAGAAATGGCTGTTAATGGAAAGCCTGCTATTGAGGCAATGGGCACAATAATGAAAATACCCAGCTGGGATGATATATTAATACTTGGAGCACAATTAAATCCAATGCCTTTAGAAGAACACGCAGAAGTATCACTGAAAACAATTATCGGAAAGCGTGCGAAAAAGCCAATGGAGCTTGTTATGCCAGTCTATATTTCTCATATGTCCTTTGGTGCTCTATCAAAAGAAACAAAATTGATCTTTCCAAAGGAAGCGCAGCAGCTGGCACAGCAATGTGCAGCGGAGAAGGTGGTATCTTGCCTCAGGAAAAAGACGCAGCCTGTAAATATATTTTTGAATATGTGCCAAATCTATACAGCGTTACTGATGAAAACCTGAAAACATCCGATGCGATTGAAATTAAGATTGGTCAAGGAACAAAACTAGGCATGGGAGGCCATTTACCAGGAAGCAAGGTAACGCCTGAAATTGCAGAAATCAGAAATAAACCAATTGGAAAAGATGTGATCAGTCCATCTAAATTTCCAAATATTCATAATGAAGATGATCTGAAAAACCTTGTTCATGACTAAGATCACGAAGTGAAGGACGACCTATTGGTATTAAAAATGCTGCTGGAAGAATTGAACAAGATTTGAAATTTTGTGTCTACAGTCCAGGCAGGTCTTATACCCTATCCAATCAGAAGGCCAACCGCATGAAAATGTAATGCTTACGTTGTTTAGACTCAAAACTAAATCTAATATTACAAATAAAGGAGTAAAACATATGAAAACAACAAAATACACCGGAACACAAACAGAAAAAAATCTGGAAGCCGCTTTTGCAGGAGAATCACAGGCAAGAAACAAATATACCTATTTTGCTTCTGTAGCTAAAAAAGAAGGATATGAGCAAATTTCATCCTTATTTTTAAAAACTGCAGATAATGAAAAAGAACACGCAAAAATGTGGTTTAAGGAACTGAACGGTATTGGAAATACAATACAAAATCTCACTGAAGCCGCAAACGGCGAAAATTACGAATGGACAGATATGTATGAAGGTTTTGCTAAAACGGCTGAAGATGAAGGTTTTCATGAACTGGCAGCGAAATTCAGACTTGTAGCAGCTATTGAAAAGCATCATGAGGAAAGATATCGCGCTTTACTTAAAAACATTGAAACATCCTCTGTATTTGAAAAGAGCGAAGTAAAAGTTTGGGAGTGCCGCAACTGTGGACATATCATTGTAGGAACAAAAGCACCTGAAATTTGTCCGACCTGTAATCATCCACAAAGCTATTTTGAAATTCACGCGGAAAATTATTAAGCATATAAACTATTTTAAAATAAGACAGATGGACAATATATTGCCATCTGTCTTATTGATCTTTCTCACTCTCAGATACACGATCTAAAATGTTTCACGTGAAACATCGATAATAATCTAATTTTAATAAAATATTTAAACATATATTGACCAAAATAAGGTATAATAGTTTTAAAAAAGTATAACTAGATTCACAAAAAGGAGGTTCCATATGAATAAACCTGTCAAAAAAATACTTACTATTTCCACTCTTCTACTTACCGGAATGCATTTGTTCAATCAACTGACTGATGTACAAAACACACCCGTAATACCTTCAAAAAACGATAAAATATTTTTATGGAAGAATATGAAGATCAATTATATAGAAAAGGGAGATAGTGAAAATCCTTCACTTCTTCTTATACACAATCTTTCTCCTTCCTCTTCTAAAGAAGAATGGAACTGTATTTCTGATATATTATCGAAGCATTTTCATGTCTTTGCCTTGGATTTACCAGGCTGCGGAAAATCTGATAAGCCAAATGTTACCTACATTAATTATATGTATGTACAGCTAACAGGAGATTTTATCAAAAAAGTAATTAGAAAAAAAGCAACTGTTTGTGCATCGGCATTTTCCAGTTCATTTACATTAATGGCTGCACATATGTATTCTGAAATCATTGATAAAATTGCAGTCATCAATCCAACACCACTGCAGCAATTATATACGCCTGTATCCAAAGAGGGAAAAGCAAAAGAAATGATCTTGCAGCTTCCTGTTTTAGGCACATTTCTGTATAATTGTATTATGAGTAAAGAAAGCATAGCAGATGCTTATAAATATAAGTATTTTTATAACGAACAAAATATTCCTGAAAATGCAATCGATCTTTCCTACTATTATGCGCATTACAACCATTCATCCGGTAAATATCTCTATGGAAGCATTGCCGGAAATTATACAACGATTAATCTTATTCATACGCTTCCTAAAATTAACCATAAAATTTGTTTCATTGGAAATCAAAATTATAAAAATACGATAGAAGAATATCAAAAATATAACCCTGCGATCCAAACGATAAGCATCTCGCACTGTCGTCTTCTTCCGCAAATGGAAATTCCGGAAACTATAATACAAATACTCTTAGAGCTTTCAAAAAAATAATAGCTTTTGATAAAAATAACGATATTTAAAAGAGCCTGTACAAAAATGCGCAGGCTCTTCCCTCTTCACTCTCAGACCATTATATAAAGTTAGATTTAATTTTTACAAAATAGGATTTTTCCCTGGCACACCTGCTTTTCTTGGAAATTTCTTAGAAGTAGGCTTCTTCTTATCCACAAAAACAAAAGATCTCTGATACTCTGTATCTGCCAGCTGAAACTCCTCTACTCTACGGAACTTCCCTCCTAAAATCTGCATAGCTTTCTTTGCACTAGTAATTTCCTCTTCAATTCCAGCAGATTTATAAGCAGCAAACACTCCCCCTACTTTCACAAAAGGCAAGCAATATTCACACAGACTGCTCAGATTTGCAACTGCACGAGATACACACAGATCATAATTTTCCCGATAAGAAATCTGGTGAGCTAACTCTTCAGCTCTGCCGTGAACTGCCTGAATCTTTTCCAAACCTAGCTTTGCAATAACATCCTGTAAAAATCTGACTCTCTTATTCAAAGAGTCCAATAACATTACCTCCATATCAGGAAACATAATTTTTAAAGGTATTCCCGGAAATCCTGCTCCTGTTCCTATATCTATCAACTTCTGCCTACCATCTAATTTAATATAAGCCGCCAAGGCGACACTATCCAAAAAATGCTTCTCCACAACCATATCAAATTCGGTGATTGCGGTAAGGTTCATTACCTTATTCCACTCACAAAGTAAATCATAATAAATACAAAACTGCTCTTTCATTGCATCTGTGACTGACAGATGCATTTGAGACAGCTTATGATCAAATTTATCAAAATTATATTCCATATCCTCCACCATTTTATATCTTAATTTAATAACTAATGTATATTGAGAAGCTACTTTCCATTTTTTCTTGTTGAATAGCTAATCCTTATGAAAAAGCTACTTTTTATTTCTATTATGATAATACTGCTCCAAATACACAAGAAGTACTGAAATATCTGCAGGAGATACTCCTGAGATTCTGGAAGCTTGTCCAATAGATAACGGCTGATACTGGTTTAGCTTTTGCTTTGCTTCCATGCGAAGCCCACTAACCGCAGCATAATCAAAATTCTTTTCCAGTCTTTTCTTCTCCAACTTTTTAAAACTTTCTACCTGCTTCATCTGACGTTTGATATAACCATCATATTTAATATTGATATTAACCTGCTCCGCAACATCATCATCCAGAACCGGCCGCTCCTCATCCAGTTCAGCTAATAAATCATAATTTAATTCTGGTCTGCGAATAAGCTCAGATAAGGTTGCACCTGTATTTAACGGAACACTTTGATACCTTTCTAAAAAGTTCTGCGTTTTTTGATTCGCACCGATTGTCACATGAGAGACACGCTCGACCTCCTTCTGGATCTGTTGCTCCTTTTGAACAACCCGATCATAACGTTCCTTCGAAATCAATCCAACCTCATAGCCCTTTTTTGTCAAACGCAGATCTGCGTTATCCTGACGAAGAAGCAGACGGTACTCTGCCCTGGATGTCATCATTCGATATGGTTCATGATTTTCCTTTGTTACCAGATCATCAATCAATACCCCGATATAAGCTTCTGATCGATCCAATATGAGCGGTTCTTTTCCTAAAACCTGCATAGCCGCATTGATTCCTGCTATCAATCCCTGTGCAGCGGCCTCTTCATAACCAGAGCTTCCATTAAACTGTCCGCCGCTGAAAAGACCGCGGATATTTTTAAACTCCAAGGATGGATCAAGCTGATTCGGATTCATGCAGTCATACTCAATCGCATAAGCGCAGCGTACAATCTCAGCTGTCTCTAAACCAGGTACCGTACGGTACATCGCGTACTGAACATCTTCAGGCAAGGAGCTTGACATCCCTCCAACGTACATCTCATTTGTATGGATTCCTTCAGGCTCGATAAATAGCTGATGTCTTTCTTTATCTGGAAACTTCACTACCTTATCTTCAATCGAAGGACAATAACGCGGCCCAGTCCCTTCAATAACTCCGGCATAAATCGGCGACCTTGACAAATTTTCCCGAATAATCTCATGTGTCTGTTCGTTTGTATAGGTTAACCAACAAGAAACCTGATCAATCTGCACATCTTCCGGATTCGTAGTAAAGGAAAATGGAACTACACGCTCATCGCCCTTCTGCTCCTGCATTTTAGAAAAATCAATCGTACGCTTATCCATTCTGGCCGGAGTACCTGTCTTAAAACGTAGCATTTCAATTCCGTTTTGTTTTAAAGAATCTGTCAGATAATTTGCCGCCATTAAACCATTTGGCCCAGTATGAGTAATCATTTCCCCGGTCAGACACCTCGCCCGCAAATACGTTCCTGTGCATAAAATAACCGCTTTACAATAATAGGTAGCGCCTGAAACTGTCTTTATTCCTCTTATGATCTTTTGACTGCTAATTAAATCAAAATTATTTTTATTATATTTTTCTTCTTGACAAACATCTTCATCAAAAGCTCTAATATCTTTATAAGAATTATCACCTTCAGCAGCACCACTTAAACTATCTTTACAAGAGCAGTCAAGTGCTTCAACCCTATTAAAATTTTCCTGATAAGAACTATTATCTTCTTTAGAACTATATACAGATTTAACATCTTCCGTAATAATCTCAGCTACTTCTGCCTGCCGAATTGTAAGATGGTCTGTTCTCTGCAAAGTCATACGCATCTGCATACTATAATCCGCTTTGTCTGCCTGCGCACGCAAGGAATGTACTGCAGGCCCCTTCGAACGGTTCAGCATCTTAGACTGGATAAAGGTCTTATCTATATTAATCCCCATCTGCCCCCCAAGCGCATCAATTTCTCTGACCAAATGTCCTTTGGAGCTTCCTCCTATATTGGGATTACAAGGCATCAACGCAATGCTGTCCACACTCACTGTAAATATGATCGTTTCCAGTCCAAGCCGCGCACAGGCTAGCGCCGCTTCGCATCCTGCATGACCCGCCCCAACAACAGCTATATCATAATTTTCTACCAGTTGGTTTTTATTTCTCCCTTCAGATTTATCAGGACATTCCATAATAGATCCTCCATTCTGTATTCATCATTTCATCTGATTCAAAGATCCTACTGCTATTTTCCCATGCAGAATTTAGAAAAAATTTCATCTGCTAAGTCATCCTCTACAGACTCTCCAATAACAGCTCCCAAAGCTTTATATGCATTTAATAAATCAATCGAATAAAAATCCTCCGGCATCTGCTCCCGGATGCTCTGCTCTACCAGCTTCAGACTTTCCAGCGCTTGTACCAACGCATTTTTATGTCTGATATTCGTAATAATAACTTCGTCATTAAATGAAAGCTTTCCCTGAAAAAACATTGTTTGTATCTTCTTAGTCAGCTCTCCTATTCCATCTCCTTCTTTCGCGGAAATAAAAATCACAAACTTTGACAAAAATCCCAATTCCTCAATGCTTACCTGAGACTCTAAGTCTGACTTATTCATCAGAACGATCACTTTCTTATCCTGAAGCAAATCTGCTATTTCCTTATCCTCTTCAGTAAGCGCTCTTGAACTGTCAACTACATACAAGACAAGATCCGCACGCTGTAAATATTCCTTCGCTCGCTCGACTCCGATTTTTTCGACTACATCATCTGTCTTTCGGATTCCTGCAGTATCGATGATATTCAAGCTGATACCGTTCAGATTTACCTGCTCTTCCAGCACATCTCTTGTCGTTCCTGCTACCTCTGTCACAATCGCCCGGTCTGTGCCCGACAGCAGATTGAGTAAAGACGACTTTCCGACATTTGGCTTTCCGACAATAACAGTATTAATTCCTTCCTTGAGTACTCTTCCCTGATCAGCCGTATCGAGCAGCCCTTGTATTTCCTGTAATAACTCTGAAGTAACCTTCAGAATATGTTCCCCATATCCATCCAGATCATAATGCTCTGGATCATCAATCGCGGATTCTATAAACGCCGTTTCATGAATGATCTGTTCTCTAAGCGTACGTATTTTATTTAATACACATCCTCTTAGCTGACGAACTGAACTTTTCAAAGCAAAATCATTTTTAGAATTAATAATATCAATAACAGATTCGGCCTGTGTCAAATCGATCCTTCCGTTTAAAAACGCACGCTTCGTAAATTCTCCTGGCTCTGCAGGACGAGCGCCTTGGCGGATCACCGTCTCTAAAATTTTCTGCATTACAAGCACGCCGCCATGACAGTCGATCTCTACTGTATCCTCTCTTGTATAACTGTTTGGCGCTTTCATCAACATCACAAGCACTTCGTCTAATGTTTCTTCTCCGTCCATCAAGCAGCCATAATGAATCGTATGTGAATGACATTCTTTTAGCGCTTTCCCATTTTTTGCCCGAAACACACGATCTGTAATAGTAATCGCCTGAGCTCCGCTGATCCTGATAATTCCGATGCCTGAGCTGGACATTGCAGTTGCAACCGCAGCAATCGTATCTGTATCCATAAAACCTCCAAATTCTAAAAAAACTGTGTTCAAATAATTTTGAACACAGTCTCAGTTGTATCTTATCATACTTTAATTTCTTTTTAATGTAACAACCACATGACGGTAAGGCTCTTCCCCTTCACTATGTGTAGATACAAAACGGTCATTCTGAAGCGCCGAATGTATTACCCTCCGCTCATATGGATTCATCGGCTCCAACGCAACCGGACGTTTTGTTCTCTTCACCTTGTATGAAATATTCTTTGCCAGATTTTCCAAGGTGTCTTTTCTCCTCTTGCGATAATCTTCAGTGTCCAGCTTTATCTTTACATAATGATCTGTCTGCTTATTAACTGCCAGATTTGTCAAGTACTGCAAAGAATCGAGAGTCTGTCCGCGCTTTCCAATTAAGACTCCCATCTCTTCTCCGCGAAATTCTGTATCAATAACCCCATTTTCTTCATCATATTTCGTAATGATCTCAACTTCCAGCTTCATCGCCTCAAATACCTTGTTGAGAAATTCCTTTACATTTTCCTCTGGCGAATATTTCCGACGTGCCTTGATCACCGCCGGCTTACTTCCAAATCCTAAAAACCCTGTGCTCCCCTCATTGATTACCTCGTATTCCAACTGATCACTCGTTACCCCCAGCTGAACCAAAGCATCCGTAACTGCATCACCGACTGTTTTTGCACTTACCTCAATAAACTCCATCACAAAAATCTCCCCTTTATTTATTATTCCTCTCGTTAAATTCCTTTACCAGATTGGCCTTTGCCGTTAAGCTGTTCGGATTCGCAGTCTTTCTATAAGTATAGGCCTGCTCCACCTTCGCATCCCGCTCAGCCTTCGACATCGAAGAAGAAAGCTGTACATTTCCCTTTGTACGCAAGCTTGCGGCATTTCGTATCTGATTTTCGCTGATCCCCATTTTTTCCAGCTTCTTCTTGCGCTTCTCCACGTTTTTAGCAATAACCTCATCCAAATCCAGATTTTGGATATGCTTGTTTACAAAATACTGCTGTACACTTCTTGTCAACGAACTGAAAATCCAGTAAATACCAAGTCCGACCGGAACAGTAAAACAAATAAAGGTCGAGATCAGCGGCATTGTATAATTCATCGTTTTCATCTGCCTTGCCATAGGATTGTCAGGATCCGTATCCGCCTGCGGCATCAGCTTAATATTCATCATCTGTGACGCATAAGAAACAAGCGGTATAAGCAAAGCGGCAACTACAAGCAAATACGAATGTGACTGAAAGCTGCTCGTGATGATCGAAAGCGGTGAATCTGAAATATTCAGTCCAAGAAACGTATTCATATGATTTAACTGAACTTCAGTAGAATTAATAACCTCTGTAAGCCCTGGAAAGGAATCCCGCAGTCCATCCCATCCTGTAGTCGGCATCTTATAAACTGAATCTACAATAAAATTTCTGACTGCTGATAGATCCGTGCTGTTAAAATCCGCTCCAATCTGCTGTGTCAGTTTAAAGCTTTCCAGAAATTTCTCCATAATTCCCTGAAAACCGGGTGTATTAACGATTCCGTCAACAACGCCGTCAAAAGCTTCCTTTACACCAGATACGTATGCAGGCACATTATAAATAACTCTGTACAACGCAAAAAATACCGGCATCTGCAGCAAGAGCGGCAGGCATGTCCCAGTCGGAGATATCCCGTACTTTGCATATAATGCCTGTGTTTCTTCGTTCATGGCCAGCTGCGTTTCCTGATCTCTCCGGCCCTTATACTTGTCCTGGATCGCCTTGATCTCAGGCTGCATTTTCTGCTGCAGCTTAGAAAACTTCTGCTGCTTGACCGTAAGCGGCAGCATACACATATAAATTATTACCGTTAATCCAATAATTGTAAGACCAATGTTCTCTATTCCGAACACATTTGACAAAAACAGATAGATCCAGTTCATGATCCAGCCTAATACCTTTGCAATCGGGCCTAAGATCGATCCGGAATACTGTGTCAGTATGATCGTAGTCACTATAATACCTCCTTATGGGACAGGATCATAACCGCCTTTTGAAAAAGGATTGCAGCGCAAAATTCTCCATCCGGCCAAAAGTCCGCCCTTTATGGGTCCATGCTTACTGACAGCTTCCAGTGCGTAATCTGAGCATGATGGAAAATAAGGACATTTCACAGTTTTCATCGGCGATAAATACCTTTTATAAAATTTGATACCTAAAATTATTATCTTTTTCAATTTTTACCATCTTCTTTTTTTATAATCTTGTGAAGACCTCCAAGATGCAGAAGCGCACTTTCTGTATCCCAATAAGAAATACCTTTTGCTGAAGTCCTGACAATAACAACAATGTCCAAGCCAGCTTGAAACAAAGGCTCCTGCAGTCTGTAAGCTTCCTTAACCAATCGTTTTAACCGATGTCTGACAATACTGTTTCCAACCTTCTTACTCACAGAAATGCCAATTCTGTTGCATTCGGTTTCATTTTCCAAAATATACATAACAAGATAGCGGTTTGCATAAGACTTTCCTTCTCTGTATACCTTTTGAAAATCAGAATTTTTTTTTAACGATTCAGAAAATTTCATGGTCCCTTCCTAAACTCAGACGTTTCTCCTACTCCTTGCAAAAAACGGCTATTTCTATGGAATTTTTTCAACAGCGTTCATTTTTAAAAATAACCGTTTTATCACAAAATAATAAGAAGAAAGACCACAAAAGATGTGGCCTATGCTGATAACTTCTTTCTTCCTTTTAATCTTCTGGCAGCCAATACCTTTCTTCCGCCCTTTGAACTCATTCTCTTTCTGAAGCCATGCACCTTCGATCTATGTCTCTTATTTGGCTGAAATGTCATCTTCATACTACATGCACCTCCTCTATGCAAATCCTATTTATTGAAAAAATACCATTACAATTATAACAAAAAAATCTCGCAAGTCAAGAAAAACCTTATCTTTTTATCATTTTTTTATAAAAATTTCAATCGCTTGTCCTCATCCACCCAGATTCACGAAAAAGTTATCCACATTTTAATTATCAACAAAAACTTATACACATACTTATCCACATATTTTCAGCCATTTTCACAAAAAATGTTGATTTTAAAGGCTTTTAGCAGACTGAAGTACTGTGGATAACTTCTGAAAGAAACGAAGATCCTGGGTTTGAATCTGTGAATAAGGCACCATTTTACACATCCCTAAAAAGTGCTGCTTTTCCATTTTAGACATTTTGTCCACTTCAGACTCACACTTTTTATCTGAAGATTTCATTGCTAATTTCGTCATTTTGGTTTATGATATATAGTGTGGCTTTTATCTGCTTTTTTAGAATGTATGAATATGACGGAGAAATGATATGATAGTTGAGGAAAAATGGCAAGAAATATTATTAACAGTTAAAGAAGAGTATGAACTTTCCAATGTCGTTTTTGATTCCTGGATACAACCATTGGAAATTTTTCGGATAGAAGGCGAAAAAATCTATATTCTCGCCCCTCCGGAGCAAATCGCATTAAATTATATCACAAAAAAATATCTGACTCCATTGAAAGTCGTGATAGCTGAAGTGACAGGAGTTGATTATGAAATTGAGTTCATTTTACCTGAAGACGCAAAAAAAATGAAACCAGCCAAATCAACCGCACTTTCAGAGGATTCTGCCGTTCATAAAAACCATGACCTGAATCCAAACTATACATTTGATACTTTCGTAGTTGGCAGCAATAATAAGCTTGCACATACAATTTCTCTTGTAGTTGCAGAAGAAGCTGAAAATCCCGCAAAGCAGTACAATCCGCTGTTTTTATGGGGCGGCGTAGGATTGGGGAAAACCCATTTGATGCATTCCATCGCTCACCACATACTTGCCAACCATCCGAAGCTAAAAATACAATACGTACCTTCAGAGGTATTTACAAATGAAGTCATCGACGCCATCCGAAACGGCAGCAACTCGCAGATCAATGCCATTCGAGACAAATACCGGAACGTCGATATACTTTTAATAGATGATATTCAATTTATAATAGGAAAAGACCGGACACAGGAAGAATTTTTCAATACGTTTAACGTCCTGTATAACGCCGGCAAACAAATCGTCGTTTCAAGCGATAAACCGCCAAAAGAAATGACAACGCTGGAGGAACGCTTTCGTTCCAGGTTCCAATGGGGCTGTATGGCCGATATCGGATCTCCGGATTACGAAACACGTATGGCTATCTTGCGGCGCAAGGAAGAAATGGACAATATCAAATTTGACGATGAAATCATTAAATACATAGCTACGAACATTAAGTCAAATATCCGGGAGCTGGAAGGCGCATTAAACCGCCTGATGGCTTTTTCGCGTTTGACAAATGCAGAGCTTACGATCGATACGGCAAAAGAACAGCTGGAAAGCATTATCAATCCGGATATGCACCGGGAAATCACACCTCAGCTTATTATTGAAATCGTAGCGGAGCATTTTCAAAAAACACCACAGCAGCTCATTTCAAAATCAAGAAGCAGCGATATCGTAAGGCCACGCCAAATCGCTATGTATTTATGTAAAAATATGACCGGCGCTTCCCTTGCCGGAATCGGAGAGATTTTAGGCGGACGTGACCATTCTACCATCATTCATGGTATTGAAAAAATTGAAGCCGAATACCAAAACAGCACGACTACGCAAAACCTGATCGAAACTATACGCAAAAAGATCAATCCGAACTAAGAATACGCTGTTTTTCCCACTATCAGGATAAAATCTTATGGATTTATCCACAGTTATCCACAAAAAAATGTGGATAACTGTGGATAACCCTGGTATTTTTTGTTAATACTATGGGATAACCATTATTTTTATGCGCAGCGAATTTTTAACAGATTTTCCACACTTCAGTTATAAACATATTATCAAGCAGCTCACGTAAGGTTGTTCACGTAGTTTTAAGCTGCTGTTTATCCATAATTTTAAGGGCTTACAGTACTTTTTCACTTTTACACAGCCCCTATGATTACTATTACGAAGTAATATTTATATTATTTATAAGATTCACCCCGAAAGGAGTTATACACATGAAGCTGATTTGTTCAAAAGTGAATTTACTTTACGGCGTAAATATTGCAATAAAAGCAGTTCCAACAAGAACGACAATGCCTATTCTGGAATGTATCTTAATCGACGCTTCAGGTGAAAGCATCAAGCTTATTGCAAACGATATGGAGCTTGGTATCGAGACAGTGATTGAAGGTACCATAGAAGAACCAGGTATTATTGCGTTAGATGCAAAAATTTTCTCAGAAATCGTCCGGAAGCTTCCGGATAATGATATTATTATCACATCGGATGAAAAATTAAAAACAACGATATTATGTGAAAAAGCAAAATTTAATATTATAGGAAAGTCAGGAGAAGATTTTTCTTATTTACCAGATATTGAAAAGAATCAACCAGTATCGATCACACAGTTTACATTAAAAGAAGTTATCAGGCAAACAATTTTTTCCATTGCTGATAATGATACAAATAAATTAATGACAGGAGAGCTGTTTGAAATTCATGAGAATAAGCTGAAGGTTGTTTCTCTAGACGGTCACCGGATATCTATTCGCAATATTGAGCTAAAGCAAAGCTGCGAGGATAAAAAAGTTATTGTTCCAGGAAAAGCATTACAGGAAATCAGTAAAATATTGCCAGGATCATCTGAAGAGTTTGTTGATATCTTTATTACGGATAATCATATTATATTTGAATTTGAAAGAACGACAGTTGTTTCCAGATTGATCGACGGGGAATATTTTAAGATCGAACAGATGGTTTCTTCAGCTTATGAAACAAAAATCAGGATTAAAAAACGAGAATTGCTGGAATGTATTGACCGGGCGACGCTCCTTGTAAAGGAAGGGGATAAAAAACCGATCATTATGGACATCACAGATACTTCCATGGAGCTGCAGATATCTTCTGTGATAGGATCAATGGATGAAAATATCGAAATAGAGAAAGAAGGCGGCGATATTATGATAGGATTTAACCCAAAATTTTTTATTGACGCTCTTCGTGTCATTGATGAAGAAGAAATCACATTGTATATGGTAAATGCAAAAGCGCCATGTTACATTCGGGATGATCATGACAATTATGTTTATTTAATCCTTCCAGTAAATTTTAATTCTGCAGCACGCTAGCGGCAAGCGTTTGCGAAAGAGGGCATTATGAAAACAGTAAAAATAAAAGATGAATTTATTAAGCTTGGCCAAGCAATGAAGCTGGGCGGAATGGTTGGGTCAGGTGTAGAAGCTAAAATTGTCATTCAGGGTGGCGAAGTCACCTTGAACGGTAAAACAGAACTTCAGCGCGGCAAAAAACTGCATAATGGAGATGTTGTCTCATATAATGGGGAGACAATCCAAATATCACAATGAGGATAAAATCCATTGAATTGAAAAATTTTCGTAATTATGAAGAACTGCAGCTTGCGTTTTCTGATGGAACGAATATTTTATTTGGAGATAATGCGCAGGGAAAGACGAATGTACTGGAATCTGCCTATGTCAGCGGTACTACAAAATCGCATAAGGGCAGTAAGGATAAAGATATGATTCAATTCGGAAAGGAAGAATCTCATATCCGTACCTTTGTTAGTAAACATGACAAGGAGTATCAGATTGATATTCACCTGAAGAAAAATCGTTCCAAAGGAATTGCGGTCAATCGGGTTCCCCTTAAAAAGGCAGGCGCATTGTTTGGCATTTTAAATATGGTTTTCTTTTCACCTGAAGATCTAAATATTATTAAAAACGGCCCTTCGCAGCGCAGACGCTTTTTGGATCTGGAATTATGCCAGTTAGATAAGATCTATTTGTCTGATCTGACAAATTATCACAGGATCTTAAACCAAAGAAATAAGCTGCTTCGGGATTTAACCTATCGTAGGGAGCTGATCGATACGCTTTCTGTTTGGGATATGCAGCTGCTTGATTATGGACAGCGGATCATCCGACGAAGGAGCGCGTTTATCGGGGAGCTGCGTGAGATTGTATACCAGATCCATAAAAATATTTCCGGCAGCCGCGAAGAGCTAAATCTAACCTATGAGCCAAGTGTACAGGCAGGACAGTTTGAGGCAGAGCTTGCAAAAGTAAGAGATAAGGACTTAAAGTATTGTCAGACTTCAGTTGGCCCGCACAGGGATGATCTGCTGTTTCAGATTGGAGATGTGGATATCCGTACGTTTGGTTCCCAAGGACAGCAGCGTACTTCAGCATTATCGTTAAAGCTATCGGAAATCGAACTGGTAAAGCGAAGCATTCATGATACACCGGTGCTTCTTTTAGACGATGTATTATCTGAGTTAGACAGCAGCAGGCAAAATTATCTGCTTGGGAGTATTCATGATATACAGACGATCATTACTTGTACCGGATTGGATGAATTTGTAAAAAACCGTTTTCAGATCGATCGAGTATTTGAGGTATCGAATGGTCATGTGGAACAAAAGACAAAGCTATGACAAATGTAACTAATAACCGATGCAGAAAAATCAGGAGGATGACATATGGCTATCGAAAATAATTATGGAGCTGATCAGATCCAGATATTAGAAGGTCTGGAAGCGGTACGTAAAAGGCCGGGAATGTATATCGGGAGTACATCATCGAGAGGACTTCATCATCTTGTCTATGAAATTGTGGATAATTCTGTAGATGAGGCGCTTGCAGGATATTGCAAGAACATTGAAGTCAAAATTAATCCGGATAATTCCATTACAGTCATCGACGATGGGAGAGGCATTCCCACTGGGATCAATCAGAAAGCCGGACTTCCTGCTGTTGAGGTTGTTTTTACTGTCCTTCATGCAGGTGGAAAATTCGGAGGCGGGGGCTATAAGGTGTCCGGAGGACTGCATGGAGTTGGAGCGTCTGTTGTCAACGCTTTGTCAAATTGGCTGGAGGTGGAGATCTGTCGGGACGGGAAAGTCTATAAGCAGCGTTATGAGCGCGGAGTAACGGTTTATCCGCTGCGGGAGGAGGGGATGTGCGATCCTCAGAAAACCGGAACCAAAGTTACATTTTCGCCTGATGGCTCGATCTTTGAAGAAACGATCTATGACTATGATACATTAAAGCAGCGTTTGCGGGAAACGGCGTTTTTAACAAAAGGGCTGCGTATTGTTTTAAAGGATAAGCGGGATAATCCGGTTCGTATGCATGAGTTCCATTATGCGGGTGGTATAAAGGAATTTGTTACTTACTTAAACCGGAGTCAGGAGTCGTTATACCCTGAAGTAATTTATTGCGAAGGGCAGAGGGAGAACGTTATGGTAGAGGTTGCGCTGCAGCATAATGATTCTTATAACGATTCGACCTACAGCTTTGTAAATAATATTATTACGCCTGAAGGCGGAACGCATCTGGCAGGCTTTCGAAATGCAATTACGAAAACCTTTAATTCCTATGCGCGGGCCAACAAAATATTAAAGGACAGCGATCCGCCTTTATCTGGTGAAGATATCCGGGAAGGCATGACGGCGATCATCAGCGTTAAGCTTGAAGAACCACAGTTTGAAGGACAGACAAAGCAAAAGCTAGGAAACAGCGAAGCGAGAGGAGCTGTGGATTCTGTGGTCAGCGAGCAGCTGACGTATTATCTGGAACAGAATCCGCAGGTAGCGAAGGCAATTTGTGAAAAATCCTTATTGGCGCAGCGTGCCAGAGACGCGGCAAGGAAGGCGCGGGATCTGACACGCAGGAAAACAGCGCTGGAAAGTACCTCTTTGCCTGGGAAATTAGCAGACTGTTCAGACAGGGATCCAAAAAATTGTGAAATCTTTATCGTAGAGGGGGATTCTGCGGGTGGTTCTGCAAAAACAGCCCGAAATCGTGCTACACAAGCGATAC
Source organism: uncultured Eubacterium sp. (assembly GCA_910586225.1). Classification (GTDB taxonomy): domain Bacteria; phylum Bacillota; class Clostridia; order Lachnospirales; family Lachnospiraceae; genus Eubacterium_J. The sequence continues at coordinate 22,620 of CAJUIL010000041.1, forward strand.
TGCCGCTGCGTGGTAAGATTTTGAATGTGGAAAAGGCACGTCTGGATAAGATTTACGGAAATGCTGAGATTAAGGCGATGATTACTGCTTTCGGTACAGGGATACATGAGGATTTTGATATTAGCAGATTAAGGTATCATAAAATCATTATTATGACGGATGCCGACGTGGATGGTGCACATATCAGTACGTTAATGCTTACATTTTTATATCGTTTTATGCCAGAGCTGATCCGCCAGGGGCATATTTATCTGGCAACGCCGCCGCTATTTAAGATTGAGAAAAATAAAAATATCTGGTATGCGTATGATGAAAAGGAGCTGGAGAGGATTTTACAGGAAATCGGACGGGATGGCAATAATAAAATACAGCGGTATAAGGGTCTTGGGGAGATGGATTCTGACCAGCTGTGGGAAACGACGATGGACCCGGAAAAACGTGTTTTAAAAAGAGTCATGATAGACGACGAGAATACTTCTGCCGTTGATCTGACATTTACTACCTTAATGGGCGACAAAGTAGAGCCTAGACGGGAATTTATAGAGGAAAACGCACCAAAGGTTCAGAATTTGGATATTTAGGGGGTAAATTAAATGGATGATAAGATATTTGATCAAATCCATGATGTAGATCTAAAGGAAACGATGGAATTGTCGTATATCGACTATGCGATGAGCGTCATTGCTTCCAGAGCGCTGCCAGATGTCAGGGACGGCTTAAAACCTGTGCAGCGTAGAGTTTTATTTTCCATGATTGAGCTGAATAACGGGCCAGACAAACCGCACCGCAAGTGTGCTCGTATTGTCGGTGATACGATGGGTAAGTATCATCCGCACGGAGACAGTTCGATCTACGGAGCGCTTGTCAATATGGCGCAGGAGTGGTCGACTAGATATCCGTTAGTAGATGGACATGGAAATTTTGGTTCCGTAGATGGAGACGGCGCTGCAGCAATGCGTTATACAGAAGCAAGGCTTAGTAAAATTTCTATGGAGATGCTGGCGGATATTAACAAAGATACGGTTGATTTCAGGCCAAACTTCGACGAAACCGAAAAAGAGCCTGCTGTATTGCCTGCCCGCTTTCCGAACCTGCTTGTTAACGGAACGACGGGAATTGCCGTAGGAATGGCGACGAATATACCGCCTCATAATCTGCGTGAGGTGATTGATGCAGTTGTAAAAATTATTGATAATGAGGTGGAACACGACCGGGAAACGGATATAGAAGAGCTGCTCTCGATCGTGAAAGGGCCGGATTTTCCGACAGGAGGCACAATTTTAGGGACAGCTGGCATCAACGAGGCATACCGTACCGGAAAAGGAAAGATCAAGGTGCGGGCTATTTCGAATATTGAGCCGATGCAAAACGGTAAAAACCGTATTATTGTTACTGAACTTCCGTTTATGGTAAACAAAGCGAGGCTGATTGAAAAAATAGCAGATCTGGTACATGATAAAAAGGTAGATGGGATTACTGCGCTGCGTGATGAATCTGATCGTCAGGGGATGCGCATTTGTATTGAACTGCGTAAAGATGTAAACCCAAATATGATTTTAAATCAGCTGTATAAGCATACGCAGCTTCAGGATACTTTTGGCGTGATCATGCTGGCGCTTGTAAATAAAGACCCAAAAATACTCAACCTAAAGCAAATGCTGACCTATTATCTGCAGCATCAGAAAGAGGTTGTTGCACGAAGGACACGGTATGATCTGAATAAGGCCGAAGAGCGTTCTCATATTTTGGAAGGCTTGCTTATCGCTTTAGATCATATCGACGAGGTTATTTCGATCATTCGTAGCAGCAGGACAACGGCTCAGGCGAAAGAAAGGCTGATGGAGCGGTTCGGGCTGACGGATGCACAGGCGCAGGCAATCGTAGATATGCGTTTGCGTGCTCTGACTGGTCTGGAACGCGAAAAAATCGAAGGAGAATATCAGGAGTTAGCAGAGAAGATCGCCTATTATAAGGGGATCCTTTCGGATGAGAAAAAGCTGTTGGGTGTAATACGTGAGGAAATCCTTCTCATTTCAGAAAAATATAGCGATGAAAGAAGGACTTCGATCAGCTATGATGAGATGGATATTTCTATGGCAGATATGATTCCGGTTACCAATACGATTATTACGATGACCAAATTAGGCTACATCAAGCGTATGAGTATGGATAATTTCCGTAGCCAGCACCGCGGCGGTCGGGGCATCAAAGGAATGGAAACGATTGATGATGATTATATTGAAGAACTGCTTATGACGACTTCTCATCATTATCTGATGTTTTTTACAAACACTGGACGTGTTTATCGGATGAAGGGCTATGAAATACCAGAAGCAGGCCGAACATCCAGAGGAACGGCGATCATTAATATTTTGCAGCTTCAGCCGGGTGAAAAAATAACGGCTTTAATTCCGATCCGCAATTACACTGAAGGCGAATATCTGTTCATGGCGACAAAAAAAGGAATTGTAAAAAAGACGCCGATCTTAGAATATGCGAATATCCGTAAAACAGGTCTAGGCGCTATTAGCCTACGCGAGGATGATGAGCTGATTGAAGTAAAGCTGACAGACAACGACAAGGATATTATCCTCGTAACAAAATATGGACAGTGTATCCGCTTTAATGAAAGAGATGTACGCAGTACAGGCAGAACTTCTATGGGCGTGATTGGTATGAATCTTGCGGCAAATGATGAAGTCATTGGTATGCAGTTAAATACGCAAGGTGAAATGCTGCTTGCAGTATCAGAAAAAGGAATGGGCAAGTGTACGCTGATGGAAGAGTTTACTGTTCAAAACCGCGGCGGAAAAGGCGTAAAATGCTATAAGATTACGGAAAAGACAGGAAATATCATCGGTGTAAAGGCGGTTAATAAGGATAACGAAATCATGATGATCACGACCGAGGGAATCATTATCCGTATGCCAGTTGCCGGGATTTCTGTCTTATCAAGGGTAACCTCTGGCGTTAAGCTGATGAATCTGGAAGCGGATGTGACGGTTGCGAGCCTTACAAAAGTACGCGAAGCAGATACAAAGGAAGAGGAAGACGACACGGAAAGTGAGGCTTCTACGGATGATATGTCATTGAATGACGGGGAAGCTTAATAAATAGTTCAGTCTGTGGTTACAGAATGAATAAGGAGACAGACATGAGAACCATTCATACAGATGAAATTATAAAAAATATCAGCGAAATGTGTATCGAAGCGAATCTGCAGCTTTCCGAGGATATTACGGATGCAATCTGTCAGGCGGGAGAACAGGAGGATGCTGTCCTCGCCTGTCAAATTTTAAACCAGTTGAGGGAAAATATGAAAATTGCGGCAGCAGAGCAGATTCCGATTTGTCAGGATACCGGGATGGCAGTTGTGTTTTGCGATGTGGGACAGGATGTACATATCGAAGGAATTGCGGTCGAGAAAGCTATCAATGAAGGGATCCGTAAGGGATATACCGAAGGATATCTGCGCAAATCGGTTGTAAAAGATCCGATCCTGCGCGAAAATACGAAAGATAATACGCCTGGCATCATTCATTTTCGGATCGTGCCTGGAGATCGGCTAACGCTAACGGTGGCTCCGAAAGGCTTCGGTAGTGAAAATATGAGCAAAATTTATATGTTAAAGCCAGCGGATGGTATTGAAGGTGTGAAGGACGCAATTTTAAATACAGTAGAAGAAGCCGGACCGAATGCGTGTCCTCCGATGGTAGTCGGCGTTGGTATTGGCGGGGATTTTGAAAAGTGTGCGTTGTTAGCTAAGGAGGCGCTGACAAGGGATATCCGTATCCATTCCAAAATACCATACATTAGAGAATTGGAAGAGGAAATGTTGCAGAAAATCAATGCTCTTGGCATTGGGCCGGGAGGGCTTGGTGGTACGACAACTGCGCTTGGCATTAATATCAATACGTATCCAACGCATATTGCAGGGCTTCCTGTCGCAGTCAATATTTGCTGCCATGTAGCAAGGCATATAAAAAGAGTGCTGTAATTAAAATAGCAGACTTTTATGCTGCAGATTGAAAAGTATCAACGAAAAGGGAGTATGAACATGGATCAATATATTCACACACCGATAACTGAAGCAGTTACAAAGGAATTAAAGGCGGGAGATTATGTCTATCTGTCTGGTACTGTCTATACCGCGCGTGACGCTGCGCACCAGCGGATGACAGAAGCGCTTGCACGGGGTGAAGAGCTGCCATTTGAAATAAAGGATGCGGTTATTTATTATATGGGGCCTTCACCTGCGCGAGAAGGGCAGGTGATTGGATCTGCCGGGCCTACAACGGCTAGTCGGATGGATAAATATGCGCCGGCGCTGATCGATTTGGGGCAAAAGGCAATGATTGGCAAAGGAAAGCGCTCAAAAGAGGTAATTCAGGCTATGATCCGCAATAAAGCTGTATATTTTGCAGCAGTCGGAGGAGCTGGCGCTCTTATTTCGAAATGTATTGCAAAATCAGAGCTTGTTTGTTATGAGGATTTAGGGACAGAGGCTGTGCGAAGGCTTGAGGTAGAAAAATTTCCATTAGTTGTAGTTATAGATAAAGATGGCAAGAATCTCTACGAAATACGGAAAAAATAAAAAATGAAAAAATTTGAAAAAACATATTGACAAATTCTTAAAATGAATGTAGAATAACTCTTGCGTTACGGCGCATAACAATTTAATGAGATTTCAGATATAAACTTTGGAGAAGTACTCAAGTGGCCGAAGAGGTGCCCCTGCTAAGGGTATAGGTCGGGTAACCGGCGCGAGGGTTCAAATCCCTCCTTCTCCGTTTTATTTTTTGCTAACAAGCGCTTTAAAAAAAATAAAAAAAGTAGTTGACAAAAAATAACAAAGATGATAAGATATAGAAGTTCGAGTCAAGCAACTAAAGCAAATAAGAAATAAAAAAGTTAAAAAAGTTGTTGACAAACGAAAAACAATCTGATATAATATCAGAGTTGTTAAAAACAAGTACATTGATAATTGAACAGTGAAATAACCTTGAAAGATTCATAAAGAATTTGAGTAAGATTTCTTAT
>CAJUIL010000042.1 GCA_910586225.1 uncultured Eubacterium sp.
TTACCTTTGCCGGTGATTCCACGATTACCAGATATTTTGCCATGACTACTCCTCACCTTACTCATTCCGTAATTATTTTATAATGATTGATAAACACCTCTTCAATCCGGTGCTTTTGCAAAAGGGCTGCCAATATCTGACTGAGTGCCGGTACATCGAATCCTGTTTTTTCTATAAGTTCTTCCAAGCCCGTTGGCAAAAGACCAAGACAACCATACACCAACAGCTCATCTTTTTCAAGAGAAAATTTATGTAAATTGTCAAATTTTTCACAATTACCTGTTTTTAAGCCGCTATCCGAAGACATCCCCTTTTGCGCAGTATCTACAGGAAGCCTCCACCGCCGCACACCGCTGCCGGCTGTCGTTTCCTTTTTACGGACTGCTTCGATCGAAAGCTGCGCAAGGCAGTCTTCTACCGATAAAATAACACCCGCGCCCTGCGCGATCAAACGGTTGCAGCCGCAGCTCAACGCATCCGTGATCCGTCCAGGCAGCGCATAGACATCCCGTCCCTGTTCCAATGCAAAATCCGCTGTGATCAAAGAACCGCTTTTTCCCTTTGCTTCTATTACAACTACAACATCCGAAAGCACGCTGATCAAACGGTTCCGTCTTGGAAAATATGCAGGAAGCGGCTTTGTCCCCGGCAGATACTCGCTCAGCAGACCACCATGATGCGCGATCTCGTCATATAACTGCCTGTGATAATTTGGATAACAAACGTCTACGCCGCAGCCAAGCACCGCATAAGTCTCACCGCCGCTGTCTAACGCGCCCCGGTGCCCCGCCGCGTCAATACCGCGCGCCATACCGCTGACAACCGCCGCGTCATGCACGGCAAGCTCTCGTGCAAGCTCCCTTGCAATCGTCCTGCCGTATTCCGAGCACATTCTTGCCCCTACGATCGCAACGCGGAACTGCTGCGCCGCAGGCAGCATACCGCGGTAAAAAATACCATAAGGCGCGTCCGAAAGCTGTATCAGCTGCTGCGGGTATTCCGTACGCTCCCTGCTGACAAAGCGCACGCCTGCCGCTGCCATCTCCTGCCACGCACGGTCTAAGTCCCACGCTTTTTTTGATTGTATGATACCTGCGATATCCTTATGCATCAGGCCTGGGATTTTTTCAAGCTGCTTTTCCGTCAGCTCATAAACTTCCTGCGCGTTCCCGCACACGTCAAGCAGCAGCCTGCGCACACGCGGCGTGCTTCCTTTGGCACAGGAAAGCCAGAGGGCATATTTTTCCTCCATCCGCTCACCACCTTTCCCAATATTTCCGATCCAGGCTGCGGTAGCAGAACGCCTCGGACAAATGCCCGGTATTGACCGCGGCGCAGCCTGACAGATCAGCAATCGTACGAGCCACACGCAAAAGCTTATGATAAGCACGCGCCGAAAGCCGTGCCTGCTGGTACAGCTCTTTAAGATAGCGCTCCTCCTTTTTCGTCAGCGCGCAGGCTTCCTTTAGCCTGTCCGCCGGAAGCTGGCTGTTAAAATAGATGCCGCTGCCCGCGTATCGCTGCCGCTGCTGCTCCCAAGCCTTGCAGACTCGTTCTCGTATCTGCGCAGAGCTTTCATTCGCATCCTCCGCAGTCAGCTCTGCATACGTTAGCTGTGATGTTTCTACGCAAATATCGATCCGGTCTAAAAGCGGCTGGCTGATCCTGCCCAGATAACGGTCGATCGCAGACTGTGTACAGCGACACCGGTTCATGTTCGGATATGCGCCGCAAGGACATGGATTCGTAGCGGCTACAAGCATAAAATCCGCCGGATAGCTGCAGCTTCCATACAGCCTTGATAACTGGATCCTTTTTTCCTCCATCGGCTGACGCAATAGCTCCAGCGTTGCTTTTTGAAACTCTGCCAGCTCGTCTAAAAAGAGCACGCCCTTGTGTGCCAGCGAAGCCTCCCCAGGTCTTGGCACCAGCCCTCCTCCAATAAGCCCCTGCGGTGTTATCGTATGGTGCGGGCTGCGGAACGGGCGTTCTTTTTTGATCCCCTCCTCCCGAAGCAGCATCCCGCTGATACTGTATATTTTTGCTAATTCCAGCTGCTCTTGCGGGCACATTGGAGGCAGGATCGTAGGGATCCGCTGCGCGATCATCGTTTTTCCGGCTCCCGGTGGGCCGATCAGCAGCAGGTTATGCATCCCGGCAGCCGCTACCTCGCTGGCGCGCCGTACCAACCGCTGCCCGTTGATCTGGGAAAAATCTGGCAGCTCGTTCCCGCCGCAGCGCTGTGCGGACGGTGCGCCGTTTGTCTGCGCATACACCTCCTCATGACCGCTCGTCTGTATAGGCAGATCCTCTTTCGCTTCCAGATCGTCAGTTTCCAGCGGCAGCTTTTGATAAGTCCCGTCCAAAAAACCGATCACCTCCGCCATACTTTTTACCGGTGTGATCCGTATGTCTTGGATCAAGCCTGCTTCCGCACGGTTCGCATAAGGCACCATGCAGTTTGTAAAGCCGTGCGCGCCCGCTTCCGCCACGATCGGCAGAATGCCCTCAACCGGCTGCACGCTTCCGTTTAAGCCAATTTCCCCTACTACCATAAGCGCAGACAGTCGGTCCTGCGGCACGATGCCAAGCGCGGTCAAAATAGCTACCGCGACCGGAAGATCAAACGAAGAGCCTGTTTTTTTAATATTTGCCGGAGAAAGGTTGACGGTGATCCGCTTGGCCGGAAGATAACAGCCGCTATTGCGCAGCGCGGCGCGCACACGCTCCCGCGCCTCTTTGACCTCGGACGCTAAAAATCCTACCATTTCAAATACCGGCATACCGTCGCTCACGTCCGCCTCCACCTGAACCGGCAGGCTGTGGATCCCGCGTATGATAGCAGTCGATACTATACTGTACAATAAATTCCTCCTGTCATATTAGAAAAGCATTTTGGAAATCTCATGAATCGCCGCGCCTGGGAAGTGACGGGCCTCTTTCTAGAAGATAGAAACATACGTACTTTAAAGATAGATGAATCATAACATAAAATATGCGTGATGGGAAGGGGTATTACAAATTATTTTTCGGCTTCTAAGCCTATTTCATTGGAAGAGAGACAGATTTTTTCATTCCATGCAGACAAATCCTCCCCCTCCGATTCTCTCTTCCTTTTTAATTCATGCCTGCTCCAGCCTGCTGCGCAGTTTTTCCAGTGCCCTTTTTTCAATCCGGCTCACATACGAACGTGAAATCCCAAGTTTCCCCGCAATCTGCTTTTGTGTCACCGGCTTATCGTCCCTAAGCCCATAACGCAAAAAAATGATCTCACGCTCACGCTCCGTCAAAACGACCGGGATCAGCTTTTGCAGGTCGCGGATGCGTCGGTTTTTGTCCATTCTTTCAATAACGTCCGGTTCATCGCTTTCAATGATGTCCATAAAATTGATCTGGTTGCCTTCTTTGTCTGTTCCGATCGGTTCATAGATCGACACCTCACGCGATACCTTGCGGCGGTTGCGCAGATGCATCAGCAGTTCATTGTCAATACATCTTGCCGCATAGGTTGATAATCTAGATCCTTTTTCCGGCTGGAAAGTCATCACGGCCTTGATCAGGCCAATCGTACCGATGGATATCATCTCTTCCATATCCTCGTCGGCATTCTGGTATTTTTTTGCAATGTGTGCGACAAGCCTCATATTGTGTACAATTAGCGTATTTCGGGCCTCAAGGCTTCCTCCCTGCATTTCTTCTAAAGCTTTTCTCTCCTCCTGTATACCCAAAGGCGGCAAAAAAGTCTTCAAAACCCACACCTCAAAGCCACTTTCTTATATTCTATGTCGCGGTATCCGGCTACGTGCCTTTCCAACTTTTCGATTTTGCAAAAATCGCGCCTTTTCAATTTGGTTGTTTTGTTGTATGATGGTGGATATGAAACGAATATTAACTTATACGATCGGCGACTCCGCCGATGGACGGACGATCTTGCAATTTTTGAAAGAAAACCATTACTCACACAGTGTAATCGTCCAGCTGAAAAAAACAAAAAATGGAATATTGGTCAACGATACATGGGCTTATGTCAGCCATGTCCTGAAAAAAGGCGAACTTTTGACTGTCCGCCTGGAGGAGCTGCCTGCTCAAGAGCATACGGATACCGGAACACACCCGCTATTGCCTGAGCGCCTTCCGATCGATGTTCGATACGAGGACGAGGATCTGCTTGTCGTAAACAAGCCCTCTGGTATGCCGACCCATCCTTCCTTCGGACATGATCATCATACGCTGGCAAACGCAGTCACTTATCATGCCCTGCGGCGTCAGGAAGATTATCCCTTCCGCTGCATCAACCGTTTGGACCGGGATACAAGCGGTCTTGCAGTCATTGCCAAAAACGCCTATAGCAGCTGCTGCTTATCTGAACAAATGCGGGAACGCCGCATACAACGGACCTATTATGCCATTGCCGAAGGCATAACGCCAAAAAACGGCACCATTGACGCGCCGATCGCACGGCAAAAAGATACGATACTTGCACGCACTGTAGACCCGTCTGGCGACCGGGCAGTTACGCATTTTCAAACACTCGCCTATCAAAACGGGCTTTCTTTTGTAATGCTCTGGCTGGAAACTGGACGCACCCACCAGATACGTGTGCATATGCGCCATATCGGGCATCCGCTCATCGGAGATTTCCTGTATCATCCGACCGATTCGCGAATGGGCCGACAGGCGCTCCATGCCGGAAAGCTGAGCCTTATCCATCCAGTGACCGGGCAAAGGCTTTATTTTTTAGCTCCGCTTCCTGAAGATATGCTGGCATTTTTTCCTGCGGTCATTCCTTAAAATATGACGGCGGATATAGCGGAAGGTATCCTCCTCCCCGCGCTGCGCCAGCATATGCAGAAGAATTTCCAGCTGCTTCCTTGTGTCGTCATGAACGACCATATAATGCTTACGTTTTTCATAATATTTCAGCGGGTCTGTATCCCGGTATTGATCTTTCCGGTAATTTTTAGACGCGCTGATGCGGTCTACAAACATCTCGATCACATATTTTACAGGCATCCGCATTCCGGTCACGCACCGGTCCTTCGGGTCTGTGTCCGCCGTATAATCGATCCAGTATTCCGCGTGATGCTTGTTGCGTCCTTTATGGTGCAGCCATGCCGTGGAATAGCCGTACTTTTCCCGCTCGCCGTTGTGCGGACTTTGGTCGTCCCGGAAATAGCGCAGGCCGATGCGCAGTTCCGGCCAAGTATATTTAGACAGGTCGTGTGTTAGTCCCTGCCAGTACAGTCCCAGCCGGAAGCACCCTTGCATCACCAGCATTTTGTGGTGGTTGATCGTTTTGATATGCCCGATTGCATTGTGTATCATTCTCATCATGATAACTGCTCTCCTGTTAGTTCTCTCAAATTCTTTTCTTTTACTTTCCCACCAGAATCACAACCGCCTGCGGCGGCATCTGAATCTGCGGCTTTTTCTCTATCAGCTGCGGCAGCTCGCAATACGGGCAGTCTTTATCCGCCGTATTCACAGCCAAGTACCATTTCATGCCGCGCGGCAGCTTTGGCAGCGCAAGCTGCTGCTGTTCCACATGAAAATTCAGCCCTATGTAGATAAAATCATCCTGTGTGCCGTCCGGCCGCTCCGCATAGGCGCCGTAATACAACAGTCCGACTGCGTGCGGGTACAGCCCGTTTGAAGCGATCCATGCATTTTCCCCGTGATAGGACAGATCCGGATAGCCTTTGGACGCGTGATCACTCATCTGCATTGGCTTACTGCTCCTTAAGATTGGATGCTGCCTGCGAAACGCAATCATTTGACATACAAACCGCGCATACGCTTCATTACGTTTTTTACTGCTCCAATTTACCCACCCGACCTTATTGTCCTGACAGTAGCAGTTATTATTACCCTGCTGGGAATTGCCGAACTCGTCCCCAGCCATCAAAAGCGGTACACCCTGTCCGATCAGCACTAGCACCGCCGCATTGCGCATCTGCTTTCTGCGGTATTCCAACACAGCCCGTTTGCGCGTCGCACCCTCTACGCCGCCGTTCATACTGAAATTCCATAAAATCCCATCATGATTGTCCTCGCCGTTTGCTTCATTATGCTTTTGCATATAGCTGAACAGATCCGCCAGTGTAAATCCGTTGTTCCCAGCGATAAAGTTTACAAATCCAAAAACCGGATTCTGACGTTTGAGCTGATTTAACAGCTCCGGCATATTCGCGTTGTTTCTGCTGAGCAGCTTTCTGGACGCGTATAAAAAATCCTCGTTGTATACAAATAAATGCGGATATGAAGTCTTTTTCTGAAAAAGCCGCCTGCTAAATCCTTCGGCAAACAGCTTTGTACGCCGCAATATCAGATCCTGCGCCATGGCGTCCGCAGGCAGCGCTGCGCCGAGCAGATGGAAGCCGTCCACATGGTACTCCCTCACCCAGTAGCGCAAAATCTCAACCGCGATGTTCTGGTTCATTTTTTCATCAAAATACATCTCCAAAATGCATTCCATTTTGTTTTTATGCAGCTCGCGTATGAGCGTCTTTAGCTCCAGCGACGGCTCCCCTGCAGACGCGTAGGAAGCCTTTGGGGCGTAATAGTCCCCTGGTACATACCCCCAGCAGTTGATCTTATACGTACAGCCAGGCGCATCCTCCAGCAAAAACCCCTCTTTTGCGTTATCGCTCCAGCCATCTGTATCCTGTCTATGCTGATCCATCGGCATCATCTCTTCAAATTCATATACTGGCATCAATTCCAATGAAGTCACTCCAAGCTCCTTCAAATACGGGATCTTCTCCATAACTCCGGCAAAGGTCCCGCGTTTTTTACCTGACGCGCCTCCATCCATCGTAAAGCTGCGGACATTCAGCTTATACATGATCATCTGCTCCCGCGGGATTTCCGGAAAACGGTCGCCGCACCAGTCAAACTCCGCAAAGTCAAACCCAGCGCGTACCGTATGCTTTGGGGACAGCCTTGCGGTGTCCGCCCATTTTTCACGTCCGATGATCTTGCGGGCGTACTGGTCAAAAACAAGCTTTCCGTCAATCTCGTAGTTATAATTCAGTTTTTTCCATTTCAGCCCCCGGATGCCAACGGAACGGAGCGCTCCGATGCAGTATTCATCCGGAACCGGGATTCGAATTTCATGGTTATTTGCGGTATAAAGTAAAATTGCGCACGTCTGCTCTTTTTCGCCTTCAAATGTAAAATATACGGTATCTGCCGCCTTAGATACACCGATTTTTGCATAATTTCCTTCAATGATTGTATATTCCATATCTTTTCCGCCTTCTCCTGTCTGCCTGTTAACTGGAACCGAATCCTATATGCTGTATCTGTTGTAATCAGTCCTGTAGCACAGCCTGCAGCAAATACCAGCCTGCCGCGCTTCTATTTGCTTATTATAGCATTAAGCTTACAAGTTTGTATATCTTTTTCTTTCATTTCCAGCTATTTATGTTCGAAAAGATGAAAAATATACGGCAATCATTTGCCGTTTATAGTAAACTTGTCTAAAATTTCCGTCAAAAAGCAGGAAGGCTCAGCTTTTTTACTGCGTATCGTTTTGACATAAGACAAAAAAAGCGCCTGCCTGGTACGCGTCATGCCGACATACAGCATCCGCCGCTCTTCCTCAAGCTCAGCGTCCAGAACCGCTTTTTTATAAGGAATCAGCCCTTCATTCACATCCGGAATAATCACAACGTCATATTCCAGCCCCTTAGCGCCGTGCAGCGTCAGCACTGAAATGCTGTCTGTATCCGGCTGGCGGCGCTGCTCCTGCTTTAATTTTTCCGTATACTCCTCCGTAAATTCCAACCAATCGTCCAGCCGCTTATAATCTCTCGTGCTTTCCAAAAGCTCATCCACCGTTTCAAACAGCTCGTTTGCCGGAAGCTGCCGCCTGCGCGCATATTCCGATAGATACGCGTCATAGCCGATGGACTTGCGGATATAATTAACCGCCGCGTAAGGCGTGATCCTAGACAACACCTGCAGATCGTACGCAAGCTGCTCAATACGCTCCGCGATCCAAGTCTGCTCGCTGTAAAACTCCTGCCAGTCGTCAAACGACACCTCGCCAGCTGGCAGGCTTTCCCTGCTGATATACCGATTCGGACGGTTCATAATGCGCAGAAGCTCCCCGCGCTGCCTGCTGCCGAGCGCCAGAGAAAAATACGTCTTGATGTCCTGCGCGATCCAATGGTCATATAGATTCGGGATCCGCTCCTTTGTGCGAAACGGAAGGTTATATTCCATCAGCTTCGCGATCAGCGGCCCCGGCTGCGTATTCGTCCGGTACAGCACAGCCATCTGCCCATAACGGATCCCTCGCTCTGCCTGCATACGGATCAGGTCGATCACAGACTGGTTTTCCTCTTTTACCGTTTCGAACTGCGCCAGAAAAAATGCCTTTCCATCTGCGCCTGCGCTCACGATCTGCTTGTCAAACCGCTGCGTATTATGCCGGATCAGCCTTCCGGCCCTGTCCACCACCTCTTTTGGGCAGCGGTAGTTTACCGAAAGCCGGACGACCTGCGCCGACGGATAGTCCTTCGGAAAGTTTAACATCAGCTCCGGCTTAGAGCCGCGGAAACGGTAAATAGACTGGTCGTCGTCCCCCACGACAAACAGGTTGGCGGCATCCCCGCATAGCAGACGCACCGTCTCATACTGCAAACGGTTAATATCCTGAAACTCATCTACCATAATATATTGAAATTTCTGCTGCCATGCGCCGCGGATATCCGCCCTCTGCTCCAAAAGCTCTTTTGTATAGACTAAAATATCGTCAAAATCAATCAAATGATGTTCCCGCATATACCGGGCGTATTCACTATGGAGCAGCTGGAACACTTCTTTGCCGCAATGCATCGGATAATAGTTTTCTGCTGCCGCCCCGCTGTTTTTCAAGGCGCTGATCTCGCTGATCAGGTTGCTTACAAATTCAGACTCATCTTCACATTCAATCTGGTTTCTAGCTATAATTTCACGAAGGAACTGGTACTTAACTTCTTCCTGAATGATACTGGAGGCATTATAATGATAGGCATACTTTAAGATCGTGAAAAAGACGGCGTGAAAGGTGCCAAAGCTGATGCCAGGGTACTTCTTAGAAGTCATTTGCTCAAAACGGGTGCGCATTTCCCCAGCGGCGGCTTTTGTAAAGGTAACGACTAAAATGCGCTGGGGCGGGACACCGCGTTCCGTGATCAGATATTCCGCACGTTTTGTGATAACGGCTGTTTTTCCGCTTCCAGGCCCGGCGAGGACAAGGCATGGGCCGCTTGTATGGGTGATCGCTTTTGTTTGGGATGGATTATAATTCATTCGTGTACCTTTCGTCAGCGCAGTTTTTATCCTCTCGGACTGCGTAACAGTTCAGACAAGCTGACCTGTTACCAGACTGCTTTTCATAAAACAAAAGAAGTACAAAAATAACTTTTACATCTGCCTTTTTCAAAACAAATTGTAAAAGTTATTTATGTACTGGTTCAAATCTCCGTATAGTTACTGCATTCTGCTGTTACGCGCGATGCATGGAGAACTTATCCATATCGTAATTGCCAAGATTGCCGTGTACGCCGCGGTCATCTGCCTGTGATAAAAGAGCGTCTCTTGTCTTTTTGGATTTTATCTGATCCTGGAATGCGCTTGGTCCGCCAACACAGCCGCCATTGCAGGCCATACCCTCAATAAAGTCTTCCGGCAGCTTGCCAACCTTCATCAAAAGCAGCGCTTTTTTACATTCCGCAGCTCCGTTTGCTCTGCACACCTTAGCATCCATTTCTTGATCGGTTTCCTTTAAGCACTGTAAAACGGCTTCGGTAACGCCGCCGGAATTGCCGAAGCGTTTTCCGAAAATGCTGGATTCCTGATATTCGTTATCCGCCGGCTCCAGCGTAATGTCCTTCACCTTGAGGATCGTACGGATTTCGCTGTATGTCAGTACCGCATCCGCGTTTCCTTCGATCTTCTGATCTCTGACTTCAGATTTTTTCGCAATACAAGGCCCGATAAATACGGTGTACGCATCCGGCTCCAGCGATTTGATCATACGGGAAACGCCGCACATCGGAGATACCGTCGTCGATACATGATCCTTAAGCTCCGGATAATGCTTGTATACCATATTTACAAATGCCGGACAGCAGGAGGTCGTCATTTTCTTGCCTTCTTTATAAGCTTCTGCCCATTCCTCAGCTTCGCTTGCCGCCGTCATATCGCCGCCCAAGCCAACCTCGATCGTATCTTCAAAGCCAAGCTTTTTCAATGCGTTCTTCCAGCTCTGCATCGTGATATCCGCCCCGAACTGGCCTTCTGTAGCAGGCGCAACCATCGCGTATACCTTTTTGCCAGACTTTATCGCTTCAATCACATCCACAATAAAGGTCTGGGAACCGATCGCGCCAAACGGACAGTTATGGATACACTGGCCGCAGCGAATACATTTTTCTTTGTCGATTACGGAAACATTGTATTCATCATAAGTAATCGCGTCCACCGGACAAGCTACCTTACAAGGACGCTTTACGCCAACGATCGCGTTATACGGACAAGCCTTTGCACACTGGCCGCATTCCTTACATTTGGACGGATCAATATACGAACGATCACGTCCCATTGTGATCGCGCCGAACTTGCAGGCATTCATACAAGCCTTGCCAAGACAATTCTGGCAGTTGTCTGTTACGGTATAGCTGGAAATCGGACAGCCTTCACAAGCGGAACCAATCACCTGAATCACATTTCCATCGTCCTGACCTCTCAGATTTTTGCCCTCCGCCAAACGTACTCTCTGACGGATGATCTCTCTTTCCTTATAAATACAGCAGCGGAACTGCGGCTGCGGGCCTGGGATCAGCTTTTCTGGAATAAAATCACGCTTTTCTTCCAGCGTTCCGTCAAAAGCCAGCTTTGCCACTTCATACAGGACGTCATGTTTGATCTTGATTACGTTCTCATCATTGTACATATGATTTCCCCCATCTATTTATTTTTTGCTGCTGCAGGCAGCAGCTATTTTTTTAGTCATTCAAAGCTATGATACGGTAACCGTTCAGGCAGTTCTTTACCCCTGCTGCAAAGACCGTAAGAACACGATTCAGGAGTGCAAAAATCCCATCGCGAAGTGATTTTCAACAAATTTTTGCAGGTAACAGGCCAGCTTGTCTGAACTGTTACATTATACTATAAAATTATGCGGAAATCTACATTTTCTGCTCTTTTTTGGAGCTTGTACTTAAAAAAATACTTTGATACTGTAAATTGCTGCTAAAAAATCTTTCTTCTACCTTATGCACCACCTGCCGCTGTTATGCATACTTTATAGTAAAAACTTGCAGGAGTTTTCCATGTGCAACTGTTATCAGTCAACTAACTGCGGCGCAACGCCGTATGCCATGCAGCCCGGCGGCTATTCAAACGCGGTGGACTGCACCTGCTTCCTTGCGATCTCTACTGTTCCGTGGCAGCAGTTTACCAGCTCTTACGAACCAGACCAGGCATTTGCCATCGGCACGATCTTCCCGGAGCTTGACAAACCATTTCTTGGAAGGAGCGTGAGAAGATGATGAACCAGGCAAAAAGCAGACAGGAGCTATTATCCTGGATCAATAAGGTGAGCTTTATGGCCTATGATATGGCGCTTTACCTTGATACGCACCCAGATGATACGCAGGCGCTGGAATTTTATGAAAAATATAACCAGCTGCGGCGTCAGGCGCTCGCCAACTACGCGGCACAGTTCGGACCTCTGACAATGGACGGTATCAATAACGACGACCATTGGCAGTGGGCGACACAGCCTTGGCCTTGGGAAGGAGGATACTGCTAAATGTGGAGTTATGAAAAAAGACTGCAATACCCGGTAAATATTTCTACACCAAATCCGAAACTTGCGCAAGTGATCTTATCACAATTCGGCGGGCCGGACGGCGAACTGGCCGCTTCGATGCGATATCTGTCACAGCGGTATACGATGCCTTACCGGAATGTGGCAGGGCTGCTGACCGATATCGGTACTTCGGCACCGGTTTTGCACACGACTGCCTGCTTCGGTCTTTTACTACGATCCATCCAGCCGCCACACCTGAAAACCGCCGTCAAATACCGCGCCCGGATATTCCCTGCGGATCTGCCGCGACGCGCGCCGGATACGCTCCTTACCGATAGCGCAAATATCCGGATAACCCGCCTGGTAAGCCTCGCTCTGCCGCTTCGTCCGCTCTGGCTGCTGCACCATGATAAATCGTCTGCTGCCGGCATCTTGTGCATTCAAAAGCATCACCGCGTGCGCCGCTGTAGCAGAACCGGAAAAAAAGTCCAAAAGCGTATCCTCCTTTCCCATACCAGCCCGGCACAGGTCAAGCAGCAGCGCCAAGGGCTTTGGAAAGGAAAACACCTTCGCACCAAACAGCTCTTCCACCTGCGCTGTCCCTCTTCGGCTGGCATATTTCGTATCCGTCAGCAGGCTACGGATGATCTTCTGGCTGCGGCGCATTTTCTGCACGATCCGGTACTCTCCTTCCCGCAGCTGATAGCCAATGATCTCCTCGTTTAAAAACTGCCGCGCCTTATCGCGCCCCCATCGCCAGACAAACGGTACACCGTTTTTTTTGGATCTCGGCGGATATACTTCAATGCTTCCCTCCCGCTTTTCCAAGCCAATCTGATAAAAGCAGCCGGAAACCGGCTCGTCGGGATACACATAAAACGGGTAATACAGATTCGGACGATTTTCCCTATGAAACGCTTCGTTGCTGTTGTAAAGCGGATGGATATTAAACCCGCCTTTTTGATCCGTATACTTAAACTTTTTATCCGTATCCGCCAGCAGGTTCGTTTTTGTCTTTGCGATATTTTTGGCATAAAACAGGCAATACTCATGCATTTTCGCAATATGCCCATAATCACGGGCATTTGGCGCCGCATTTACTACAAAGGTCCCGCAATAATTATGTTCCCCGAAAATCTCATCACACAGCTTCTTCAATCCAGCCAGTTCATGGTCATCGATCGAAAGGAACATCACCCCATCCTCGGTCAGCAGCCTTCTTGCCAGCAGCAGGCGCGGATACATCATGGAGTACCAGGCAGAATGCCGTCCGCAGGCAGAAAAATGATCCGCATATACAAACGCATCCGACCCGGTATTATACGGTGGGTCGATATAGATCATTTTTATTTTCCCGGCATGGCTTTTTAACAGCAGCTTTAAGACCGCAAGGTTGTCCCCTTCGATATAGCGATTGTGCGTGCTGTCCCAGCTTACGCTCTCTGATCTGCAAGGCTGCAGCGTTTGCGCCGTCTGCGCGTCCGCCAGTGCCGCAGCAGCCTTTTTTCCCGGCCATACAAGCTCTTGCGCCCGCGCTTCTTCTGCAGGCTCCTGCCCCTCGTCCAAAAGCATTCGCCGCAGCAGGTCGAAATCCACTGTTTTGTACTTGCTGCCATCCTCTTTGTCTATTTCTAACACACATTCCGGAAACAATGCTTCCAGCTTTTCTATATTGTGTGTCCTTCGTTTGTCTGACCCTTTCCTTTGCTTCGCTGGCTTCTTAAATTCTTCCTCGTTTCCAATCACATCTGTTTTCGACTCTTCCTTTCCCTTATGTATCTGCACCTGTTTCCCCATGCTTCCTTCCGCCTTGTTTTCACTGTTCCTTTTTACTGTTCTGGCTTTTTCATTTGTTTGTAATATACCGCTCCGGCCAGATCCGCAAGCCCCCATCCGATCGGAATGGCCCACCAGATGCCGATTACCCCAAGCATATTCCTAGAAGAAAGCAAATATGCCAGCACAACCCGCGTCCCAAGCGATATAACGGTCAGCACAACCGATACCGCCGGCCTTCCCGCCGCCCGGAAAAATCCGTAAAACAAAAACAAGCAGCCAATCCCACAGTAAAACGGCCCGACGATGCGCAGATACCGCACTCCCTCCGCCAAAATTTCCGTCTGCGCAGAATCAATAAATATGCGCATCAAGCTGCCCGCACATAACCAAATTGCCAAAGACGCAGCCAAGCAGTAAAAAGCTACTGTTTTTCCCGCGCATCGGATACCCTGTTGCGCTCGTTCCATCTTTCCGGCTCCAATATTCTGCGCGATAAACGTAGAAAAAGCATTGGCGTATTCCTGCGCCGGCATATAAGTAAACGCTTCGATCTTCACCGCAGCCGCAAATGCCGCCATCACTACTGTTCCAAAGCTGTTTACCAATCCCTGCACCATCAAAATGCCAAGGTTCATCACCGACTGCTGCATACAGGTCAATACCGAATAGCTCGCGATCTGTGCAAGGCTTTGCTTCCGAAACGAGAACGCCGCAAACGCACCGCGCAGCTCCTCCTCTCTTGCAAGCACATAGCATCCGATACCAAACGCCGCCAGATATTGTGACAAAACCGTTGCCGCTGCAGCGCCAAACGTCCCCTGACGGAGCACCGCGACAAACAGCAGGTCCAGCCCGATATTAGAAATTGTCGAAATGCCCAGAAACACAAGCGGAAGCATAGAATTACCAACCGCCTTTAAGTACGCCGCAAAAAAATTATACAACGCAACCGCCGGAATGCCCCAAAATACAAGTACAAGATACTCTCTAGTAATCGCCGTGATCTGCCCTGGAATATTTAGAAAAATCATAAGCGCATCCACGCTAAGCAAAGCCCCAGCCGTCAGTAAGGCCGTTATGAAAAAAAGCAATAAAAAAGACGCGCAGACGTTGTCTTTTAAGCCCTCCTTATCCTGCCTGCCAAAGCAAAGCGAAAAAACAGTCCCGCTGCCCATGCAAAGCCCCAGCAAAATCGAAGTAAGAAACGTCATCAGCGCAAACGCAGCGCCGACTGCCGCCAGCGCATCCGGCCCGATCATATGACCAACGACCCATGTATCCACGATATTATAGCCCTGCTGCAAAATATTGCCGCATATCATCGGAAGCGCAAACAGCGACATCGTGGAAAATACCGGCCCCTTTGTTAAATCCTGCCGATCCATCAGCCCTTCTCTCCATCCATTTTCTTATGCTGCAGCCGCTCTGTTTCGGTTACCCAAAAGAGCGCTTGTCAAAACTATAGCACAGTTTCCAGATGATTACAAATAAAAACTTGTAACAGCTCAGACAAGCTGAGCTGTTAGCTGCAAAATCCATTGAAAATCGCTTCGCGATGGGATTTTTGCACCCCTGCATCATGTTCTTACGGTCTTTGCAGCAAGGTGCAAAGACCTGCCTGAATGGTTACAAAATCTTCCATATTCCAGGCTGTGCTTCATATACTGATAAAAAGGCCAAAAAGGAATATTCTTATGCAAACAAACACCGCAGAAATTCTAAAACCTTCAGAGACAAAGCTCTCACAGACAAAGCTCTCAAAGACAAAACTTCCAGAGACAAAGCTCTCAAAGACAAAGCCTCCAAAGACAAAGCCTCCAAAGACAAATCTTCCAAAAACAATTCTTTCCAAAGAAAATCTTCCCAAAGAAAATCTTCCCAAAGAAAATCTTCCCAAAGAAAATCTTCCCAACAAAGAGCTGGAATATTTTACAAGACTGCTCAAAAACGGCATATACAAGGAGCTGCACAGCAAACGGCTGCTCTCAAAGGAACAGCTTTGTTTGCTTTTGGAACAAGGCTTGGAAACGCGCACCCTTGACAATCCTGGAAAACGGAGGTAGCTATGGCAGATCGTCTGTTAAAAGTTGCAGCCTACGCCCGCATTTCCACCGACAAGGACGATCAGGCAAATTCCTTGGAAAGCCAAAAGCGCTATTTTGCAGATTATATCCTCACACAGCAGGACTGGACTCTGACCGAAGTCTACTTCGATGAAGGCATCAGCGGCACGCAGAGCAAAAACCGCGCCGGCTTCCAGTCCATGATCGCCTCTGCGCTGAGCGGAGGGATCGACCTCATCTTGACAAAAGAGGTCTGCCGCTTTGCCCGCAACACCGTCGATACGCTTACTTTTACCAGACGGCTAAAGGAACGCGGTGTCGGCGTAATTTTTACAATCGATCACATCGACACACGGGAGCCAGACGGTGAGCTGCGGCTGACCATTATGGCCTGTCTTGCGCAGGAAGAAAGCCGAAAAACGTCAGAGCGTGTCAAATGGGGGCAAAAACGGCGCATGGAGCAAGGCGTCGTATTCGGAAGGGACCTGCTTGGCTACACGGTACAAAACGGCACGCTGACCGTGAACGAAGCAGAAGCCCCTATCGTACGCTCCATTTTTCACAAATATACAGACGAAGGAAAAGGCACACACGTCATAGCAAGAGAGCTGACGGAAGCCGGCATACAGACCAAGCGTATTTCCCGCTGGTCAAATACGACCATCCTGCGGATCCTAAGAAATGAAAAATACATCGGCGACCTATGTCAGAAAAAAACCATTACACCAGATTTTCTGACACACGCTAAAAAATACAACCATGGAGAAGAGGAACAGGTTTACTGTACAGACCACCACGAGCCGATCATCAGCCGAGAGCTATGGAACCGCACACAAAAGGAGCTGCTGCGCCGCTGCCCTGCGAAGGAGCAAAAAACAAGATACAGCAGCCGTTACTGGTGCAGCGGCAAAATACGCTGCGCCATTTGCGGCAGCTGCTATATCAGCCGTACAAAAAAACGCAAGGATGGAACATACTATCATGCATGGCGCTGCCGCTGCAACGCCATACAAGACAGCACGGCCAGATGCACAAACCGTTCCATACAGGAACGCTGCCTCCTATCCTGCGTAGGCTGCTGCATCACCCTTCTGCTGCCGGAACCTGCCGCGCTGCAAAAAGAGCTGCAGGCAGAATTAAAACAGCTGGAAGCTTGCCATAAGCCAACAGACCGCCAGCGTCCCGCACATCTGCCGCAGGAGGAAATATCCAGGCTGCAGGAAAAAAAACGCCGCGCTGTTGACCTGATGCTGGAAGGACTGATCTCCAAAAAAGAACTGCAAAAGCAAATATGCTGGTATGACGAAAAAATCGAAGCTGCCATACAAAATATACAAACTGAAAAAACAGGCGCTTCAAACGATAATGAAACACCTGCTGCAGAAATATGCGAAAAAATAAACGTCCCAGACGCCTGCGAGGAAATCTTTGCGCGCCTGGCAAACGGCGCGGAGGGCTGCGAACGCATCTGCCAGGAAGTACTGGAATACATCGTCATCCATCCAGGATACCTTGTGGATGTCCGTCTCAAAGGCGTCCCCTTTATGATCCGCTTAACCGTTAAATCCTCCGGCAGGACGACGCAGTTTCATACACAGATTACGGAAGCCGCCTGTTTACCGTTATGCCGCGCTAAAGATACATCTGAATAAACCAAACGACTACATAATAATTCTTACGCCAATAATTGCTCCTCCAACGCCTCATAAACAAAAAGCTGCAAACAAGCCCAGCCAATGCCAGATAAAACTGACACGCAAAAACAGCAACTACTGTAAAGGCAAAAAATACAAACGCCATATTTTTGCAGATAAGCTCTGCAGAAGCGTAATTATGTAATCTGCTATACTTTGCATCGGACTGAACCTGACCATAAAGAAAGCCCATATGCTTTTTCATGACATCCGCGCGATCTTGTATATCACAAACATCCGCGATCACCTTTGCCTCTTTCAAAGCCTTCGCGATCATCCCAAGCTCGATATCCCGAAGCTCGTCCTTGTCCTGAAACCAATTCCACTGTTTGATAAAGCCTGCCAGCAGGTCAGCCATCTCCGATACAAGCATCCCTGCCAAATACCCGGCAAACACCAGCCCGGTAACTATAATTCCCGTATGATCACTGTATACGCCGATATCCTCTGGCAAGCCAAAATTACCGTAACTCCAATATCCCCATCCCAGGGTGATTAAAAAAGCAATTCCTGGGATGGTATACCCTAAAATATCATATAACGTAATTTTTTCAATAATATTTGACATTGCTTCACCTCTTTTTCTGATGCTTTTGATGATACTTGCGGAACACTTCCGATGCTTCTGTAGGTACCGAGGAACTTGCACACCTGGAGATTATTTGTGCCATTGTACACCAGCTCACCCGCAACCTGACGCCGGAAGAGGTTGTCGCGTCCGGCTTTGACAAATATTACGTCGACCACACACTCGCACTCTGGCCGCAGGCAGCAGGCGGTATTCCTTTCAACGCGTGTGAATTTCAGTCCAAGGGCGATCCGATCACCGATCTGACAGAGGACATGGCGGCAGATGGTGCGGCTGGATAAGCGCAACCTTATATACGTACTAAAAAAATGCTGCCACCGTCTCAAACAGAAACACAACCCCGCAGCATAATACAGCAATCCCGATCATATTAAGCCCCTTCCACGCAGCGGCAATCCCGACAAGCAAAGCGACGATCCCGGCAGCGGGAACCTGCGGCGCCGAGATGATCGCCGGGAATGTCATAACCGCCAGCGTTACATACGGCACATAATATAAAAACGACCGCAAAAACGGGTTTTTGATCTTTCCCCGGATCAATGTCAGCGGCAGCACACGGATCAAACAGGAAACGGCCGCTGCTGTCAAAATATAAAGGTAAATATGGTGTTCCATTTTGTGAAGCCTCCTCTTTTGAATTATGCTGCGTCCTCTTCCCCTACCGGAAAGAACGCGGCTGCAAGCCCGGCGATCAAAACGGTCAGCAGGCTGATCTTCATGCTGTCTGACATCTGGTCAAACAAAGCAATCTTCGATACGGCAAAGCTCGCCGCAAAGCTTAACGCCACTACGCCGCCGACGATCTTATTTTTCCTCGCCGCCGGAATAATGATCGCAACGAACATCCCGTACAACGCCACACTTAACGCACTGACGACGGACGCAGGCAGGATATTGCCTGCCACAATGCCAAGCGCCGTTCCCATAGACCATCCCGGAAGCGCAATCGCCATAGCGCCATAATTATAATACGGATGCAGATCCCCCGGCCTGCCGATGCTGATGCCAAAAATTTCATCCGTAATGCCAAAGCCAACAAGAAAACGGTGCAGACCGGACGTATCCGGATGGAATTTCTGGCTGAGCGCGCAGCTCATCAAAAGATAACGCATATTCGTGATCAAGATCACAAATGCCATCTCCAAATACGGCGCATCCGCCAAAATAACCGTAAATTCCGCATATTCTCCCGCTGAAGCGTGGTTTAAAAAGCTGGATATAAATCCCTGCAACGGATCAAGCCCCGCTTTTTTCGCTACGATCCCCAGCGAAAACGCCACAGCAAAATACCCCATCGCAATCGGAAGGCCGTCCCTGACCCCGTTTTGAAATGCATTTTTATTCTGATCCACCTGATATCCTCCTTTCACGGCAGCAGCACAGGCGGACTGCCTGCTTACCTTCATACGCTACTTTAGCTCCGTCTGAATACTTCCCAAAAGCTCCCATGCGGCGTCGCGTTCCCTTCTTTGCTCCGGATTGAGCCTGTCATATGGGCAAAGCATCGGATGCTCTCTGGCGGCATCGTTGCGTACAGCTCCGTAGCTCCAATTATAAAACGTATAAAAACGCAGCCAGCGCATATGGTCCAGCCTGCGGTAATTGTCTTTCATCTCCCCGGACTTTGTCGTCTCACAGTATACCTGATATGCTTTCTCAAGCGTTTCGGCAGTAAACTCCGTAATCGTTTCATCCTTTAGCAAGATCCGCATTTTCATCAGTAAGTGATCCGCGGCCGATATTTTGGACTCCCGATGAAAATCATCCAGATTCTCCCAGCTCAGCGTCGGATAAGAAACCGATCTGCGGAATATCTCATTGATCGTAATCGCTGCCTGATTCAGCGCCGTACGCATGATCTGGTTCGGCGTATAGATCTCCTCATTCGTCCCAAAGTACGAAACACCCGGCGCCGCGCGGTTGCTGTGCAGATGGATATGCCCGGATACTCTGTAATACCGGTTCAGCCGCCAAAAAATATTCCACCCCTCCGGCTCGTCGTCCTTGCAGATAATGATCCGGTCCGCTCGTTCCAACACCTCATGATGTCCCTCCCAGCAGTCGTTATGAAAGATCAGGGAATCCGACGTCTCCGACTCCTCACCCATGGAAAACACTTCCTTTAGATATCTGTGCGTAGCAAGAAACTCCTCTGCGTCTCCGAATATATGATAGGCAACGTGCTGATCGATGGAGATCACATTTGTAAAAATGGCCCGTTCCAAGATAAACCGCCCATAATTACCAAATCCGATGATCACAATCGTATTTTCATGGGCACACAGCGGCCTCGTACGCCAATACTGCCTGGCACAGCAGTCATAGCTGTGAAAAAATCGGATATTTCCCGGAAGATGATCCTGCCCATTCGTCGTCCTTGCATATACCTCCACTGGTAATTTATGTAAATCGACCGCCCGGCTGTTCACGCCGATATCGTTTTCCTTCATCAGAAAAACCTTGCATTTCGTACCGACGCCCTGCTTACGTGCTACGATCTTAGCCGGAGAAACGCTGATAAACAAGCATGGATAATCCGGAAATTCCATCTGGTCGTCTTTTTTTTCACCAAAAATAATGACAGTATCCGGATCCTCTTTATAGATGTTGGCAGCCAAAACATTCGCCTCTGCGCCATAATCCGCAAAATAATACCAATCCTTTTTCCGCTGCAGGCCAAGCAGAAACAACGGCAGCCCCTCACTCGTGACAAAAGAAAGCACGGCGCCAAATAAGGTCATCATTAAGCCTGCAGATAGCAGTAAAAAAACAATCCCAACCGCGTGTCCAAGCGGTGTAACTGGTATCAGATCCCCATACCCAACCGTCGTCAGCGTCACGATCGAATACCAAAACGCATCGCTAAAGGAGCGTATTGTCGCCTGGCTGTCCGTATATTCAGACAGGCATAAAATTGTCAAAAGCGCGAGATAGATCACAATCAAAAGCACAGTCATGTACAGATAGATTTTATTCCTTCTTTTCATAAAAGCCTGTCCCCTTTTTTATAAAAATGACTGTTTCTGTATCCTCTAGAAGTATAACGATTTCCCAACGGAAAGTCAATCCTGAACCGTTATGCAGACGCGCTGCGCATAATGTACAGGCAGCGCTGCATACATTTTCAAAAATGAAAAAGGACGGTGTCCCTATGCCGCAGCATCCGCCATTATGCCAAAGTATCTTCAAAAATGAAAAAGCCGCCCCTTCCAAAGAAGCGCTCACACAGGCATACATCCGCTTTATCAGTCAGATGGATCAGACCAAAAACACGTTTAAACAAGAAACACTGGAAGAAAAAGCCCTCGTGAAAAATCAGAAAGGAATGAGCTTATGAATCCGAAAGCCGCCATTTACTGCCGCTTGTCTGAAGAGGACAAACACAAGCAGCTTCCATCCGACGACTCCGGCAGCATCCAAAATCAAAAATCCATGCTGCAGCAATACGCGGCCGAGCAAGGCTGGGAGGTCTATGATGTTTACAGCGACGACGACTACGCTGGTGCAGACAGGAACCGCCCGGCCTTCAACCGCTTGCTAAACGACGCCAGCAAGCGCCGCTTTGACATTATCCTATGTAAAACGCAATCCCGCTTCACCCGCGAGCTGGAGCTGGTCGAAACCTATATCCACGGCCTGCTCCCGCTCTGGGGCATCCGTTTTGTCAGCATCGTCGACAACGCGGATACCGCCAACAAGGGAAATAAAAAATCCCGCCAGATCAACGGGCTTGTCAATGAATGGTATCTAGAGGATATGTCCGAAAATATCCGCAGCGTCTTAACCGACAGACGCAAAAACGGCCTGCATATCGGCTCCTTTGCCCTTTATGGTTATCAAAAGGACCCCGACCAGAAAGGACGCCTGCTTATCGACGAGGAAGCCGCCGCTGTTGTGCGCGAGGTCTTTACACTGTATGCGCATGGCTATGGAAAAACGGCAATCGCGCGCATCCTCAACGAAAAAAGAATCCCCAATCCAACCGAATACAAGCGTCTGCACGGCCTGCGCTACCATCAGACAGAAAACAGCACGCTTTGGAAATACGACACCATCTCCCATATGCTGACAAATGAAATGTATATCGGAAATATGGTACAAGGCCGATCCGGCAGCGTTTCTTATAAAACAAAGCAAAAAAAGCCCCGCCCCAAGAGCGAGTGGTACATTGTAAAAAACACCCACGAGCCAATCATCAGCCAAGACCTTTGGGAGCAGGTACAGGCACTCCTTACGCAAAGGGCACGGCCGTTCCAGGCAGGCTCTATCGGCTTATTTGCCGGAAAAGCCCGCTGCTTATACTGCGGCTACACAATGCGTTCCACCGTAAGCCGCGGGCGGCGCTATCTGAAATGCCCCAACCGCCACGTATCCAAAGACGCCTGTCCAGGCGCCTTTATCCGCACAGACGCTCTGGAACAGCTCGTTCTTAGTGAACTAAACAGTTTATCAGAGCAATTTTTGGATAAAGACGCACTGGAACAAAGCATTCTATCCGATGATCATTCGAAGGAGCTGCAAAAGCAGCTGCAAAAAACCATTGCTTTTTCTGAAAAAAAAGCCGCAGAGTATACGAAAGCGCTGCATACACTGTATCTGGATAAGGTAACAGGGCTTATCTCGCAGGAGGATTTTACGGAAATGTCCAAAGAATTTACGGCACAGCGCATCCGTTTCGAACGCCAGCTTGCCGAAAGCCAAACGCAGTATGCAAATGCAGCCGAAGCCTCGGCTGCAGATGGGGTAACACGCCTGCATGAAATACGAAGCCAGTATCTTCCTTTGAAACGCCTGACACGCGAAGCTACCGACTGCTTTATCGATCATTTGTCCATTGGCAGGCGGACTCCCGGCACAAAGGACGTCCCGGTGGAAATCCACTGGAACTTTTAAAATTTTGTGGACGATGTGCTAAGCTGCTCTTCTCTTGGCCCAGCAGAGCAGAAGGCACGCACAACGTATGACAATATCCTGCGCCTTGTGAAAGACCCTGAGGTATGCGATCCTATACGCTTCCTGCGGGAACGCGAGATCGTGCATTTTCAGCGGTTTGGCGAAGGGCTCAATATCGTGAAAGAACATCTGGATTCCAAGAACTTCTACGCATTTAATCCAGAATTTGATATTCGTCAGAAATAATAGAAACAAAAACAGCCGGGCCGCTTCGCATAACTGCAAAAGCTGCCTGGCTGCTTTATATTCATTCAAAAAATTTTACACTGTCTGCCCACTTGTAAAAGGCATCATAATATGTAGTATGTACAAGGATCTCAGCCATCTGAACCGGCGGTTCTTTCATGCCTCTTTTCAACCATGACAGAATCATTCCACTCAATCCAAAGGAATGATATGACTGACGGTATTGTTCTTCTTTGTCCAATAAATCCTCTTCAAAAATCTGATAAGCAGAAGATAAAATCAGCATCTCAAGCTTTGCCTTGATGCTTCATTCATTCCACCAAAAAATTGTTTTACAATTCCTGCAATCTGTTCTTCGTTCTGATAATGGATATAATGTCCTCCTTTAAGGACCATTGTCTTCCCTTTCTTGACAGCATTACTAAGTTTTTCATGCTCAGGAAGAAGAACATATCTGTCAATGCCCAAAGCCTGCAAACACTGGTGCAATTCTTTATTCATATTTGTTATTGACCTCGGTGCGTCCGTTTCTCCACTCAGACCATATCCAGATGGCTCCACAATGACGACACGGTTCTTCTTAACTATGCGGCCGAGGAGGAAGCACTAGAATCTGAAAAGTTTCCGTCCCCTTTTTTGGCATCACAATTCCTGCATATCTCTTTTTACAGCCTACAAATTGGAAAAAACATATATCCCTGTCCATTTTCCTTTGGACAATTAAAGTCGTGGACTGCCCCTGCTAGCTTGATCCTCTGTTCTTCCATATATTTCACCACTTTTACAAATACATCCTCTTCCGTACATTTTACATACAAATATTCATATCCAGGAATTGTCCATTTTACCCATCCTGCCGGGGCTTCCGCTTCATCTGCAACCTCTACGCCCGCCAGGTACAGTCCCTCCGTAAAATGATTTTCCCATGGTTTGAAAGCGCGAGAAAAATCAGACATTGCTCCCCATATGCCGCCAATATTTCCATTTTGTCGCCTTTTCTTTCTGACTTCATCATAGCCCACAATTAATACATTCCGCATCAAAGCCGCGACAAGCAAGATTCTCTCTTAATTCACTGAGATACCCACCATCCACCAACACGTCTTTTCCCTTAAACGCAATACCATAAACACGGATCTTTTCCATTGGCACACCCTTTTCCTGCAATACTGCCGCATATTTTTTATCGATCACCTGCTTTATTGCCTCCCGTACTGTATCTTCAAAAATACCGTCTATCCTGTGATTATCAAGAAGCGCGGGAAAACTTGCATCTAATTGTGTGTCCAATCCGATTATAACCCAATTCCCCTTCGCCCGCAATCGCCTTTTCTCAAATCTAATATATCACTGGCAACCCACATAGGAAACAGTAATTTTATTATATTCATATTGCAATGGAGCACTCGTTTGCCCGGACACTTATTTGAGAAACAAATGGACGGACAGTTCTTGTCCTTGTAACGATGCACTGGCCTCGCCCCCATGGAGCTCCACGATGCGTTTTACAATGGCAAGCCCCAGCCCGGAGCTTTTGTGGGTGCTTCTGGCCCGGTCTCCGCAGTAGAAGCGCTCAAAGATCCGATCCGGCTCAATGCCGTGAGCATCCGTCAATCGGTTCGTGATACAGATATGGAGTCGGCCCGTCTCCTGTGCCGTCACGGTTACTGGAGCAGAACGATCGGCGTATCTGCGGGCATTGTCCAGCAGATTCTGAAACACCCGCACCATCTGCTG
>CAJUIL010000043.1 GCA_910586225.1 uncultured Eubacterium sp.
ATAGAGCACTTGGCTACGGACCAAGGTGTCGGGGGTTCGAATCCTCTCACGCACGTTGAGAAAAGTCTTGAAAAGTTAATGTTTTCAAGGCTTTTTTCTTGTTATAAAAAGATTGCAGTCTGTCTGGAAAATATATTTTGGAGAATGATTACTTATTTATTATTCAGTGGGTCTGTTTTTCAAATAAATTTCCAATGGGGCAGTATAACAGATCACTTAGTTTTTCAAGAGGATGAAACGGACAAAGGATACTCTTTGGGAACAAAGCTGACAGAGATGAGAATTTCATGCTCTGTCAGCTTTGATTCTGATTGGTGATCAGTGCTTTTCACCTTCTGGGAATATGATCTTAAAGACGAAAAAGAAAATAATCATCGAAACGCCGCCGGTAATAAATGTTACAAGAAGATTGTATACAGCAGGCGCTACATACGCCGATGCGATCGGCATCCACAAGTTGTTAAAGCCATTGCAGATCAAGGAAATGAGCACCCATGCGATAAAGTACCACATTGCCTGGTAGACCGGATTGCCGTGGCTTTTAAACGTAATATTGCGCTGCAGCGGGAAATTGATGCACTGGGCGATAAAGGAGCCTGTTTCATAGCTGATAAAATAGCCAAGTCCTCCTCCGATCAGGACTGCTCCGGATGCGTCGTAGAGGACGTTGTATCCTAGCAGACTCCAGGTAAATTGTACACCGAAAAGGTTTAATTCCTTTTGCGGCCACATAAATACGGTGCCGGCAAGCCCTTTTCCGAGTATTCCGGGCATAAAGGTGAAAAATAAATACTGTACGATTGTTACCCCCATGCTGAATACAAAAAAGTAGAAAATCTGATAGGCCCATTTGGCAAGCTCTGGGTGGTTGGTTTCAAAGCCCTGCCATTTTGGCTCCCACCATTTCATAAATTGTTGCATAGTCTGTCCTCCCTGTATCTTTTGCTTGGTAAATAGCGCTAATGCATTTTTGAGGCTTTTTTAGCAACCTTGCGCTGCTTAAAGAAGCCGGAAATGATCTGTCTGAGTCCTGTAAAAAGATGGCCGTTGACGGCTGTTATCATACCTTCTACCATATACTGGCTGCACATACCTCCCGCCATTTTGCCGATAGCGCGGAATGGCATATTATAAATAAACATAATATTTAAGTCCGGTTTGCCTTTTTTTATGCTCTTGTTTAGCATATGGGTCAGTATTTTGTAGATCAGGCGGGCAGGAGCGCTCTTGGCGTAATACATCTGGCAAATGGCGTCATTGATATCCAAAGTACCGTGCCAGTGTCCATCCGGAATGGCGTGCCCTAACAGCTGCGTAAACTCTTTGTCCGAGACATTGCGGATGTCGCCCGAAACGTAGGAAGGCAGCTGGGACAGATCGGCTGGTACAGGCGCGTTGGTGCCGGTAACGGTGATCGTCTGTGATAATCGGATGTCAGCACAGCTGGCTCCGATGCAGATGTCATAAGCTCCGCCGTCAATCTCAAACCGGTTTGTTTTTTCATTAAAATAGCGAAATGCCATATCGTCTAATGCGATCGTGACTTCTTTGGATTCACCTGCCTTTAAAAATACTTTTGCGAATCCTTTTAATTCCTTGGCAGGCCGGTAGACTGTTCCATTTTTGGCACAGACGTAAAGCTGTGCGATCTCGGCACCGTCGCGGGTTCCCGTATTTTCAATCGTAAATACGGCTTTTTTTTCATCGGCTTTTAAATTGGCGTATGCAAATGTCGTGTAGGACAGGCCATAGCCGAACGGAAACAGAACTGGTTTTTGGACAGTTTCAAAGTAGCGGTAGCCGATATATGGGCCTTCCCGGTATTCGGCATTGCGTTCCTTGGCAGGAAAGTAGGGCGCGCTTGGACTGTCTGCATATTGGAGAGGGTATGTCTCGCTTAATTTGCCGGATGGATTGATCTTTCCGGTAATGGCGTTGAGCATGGCGCTTGCGCCTGCCTGACCGCTCAGATAACCGTGTATGACAGCTTCGCACTGATCCAGCCATGGCATTTCAATAGAAGAGCCTGCGGACAGAACGGCAATGACAGGCACAGGAACGTTGGACAGCTTATGCAAAAGGCTGATCTGGCTGGCTGGCAGATTCATATGCGTACGGTCCAGACCTTCGGATTCGGAGATTTCATCCAGTCCGATATACAAAAGTATTACGTCGGCCTTTTTTGCCAATGTGACCGCTTCCTGCTCCAGTGAGGCGTCAGCTGGGCCTGTACGCGGATAGCCTGCTGCAAAGCCTGCCAGCTCCAGCGGATAGTTTGCAATAATATCCAGCGTGGAATCCAGTTTTGTCGGATTGACAACGGAAGAGCCTGCCCCCTGATAACGCGGAGCCTTTGCAAAATCTCCGATCAAGGCGACCTTGGTTGATTTTTTTAACGGCAGTATGTTGTGCTCGTTTTTCAAAAGTACGATGCTTTGCTCGGCGGCCTTACGTGCCATCTGGTGATGGGCTTTTTTATCAAACGGTTTGCCTTTTGCTTTGTCCACGGACTCTCGCAGCGGTAAAATAGCGTTTAGAAGCTCTTCTACTCGCTGATCTACAAGCTGTTCGCTGATAGCGCCGCTTTGCACAGCCTGAATCAGTTCTTCGTCGGAGTCGCCTCCGGTTGTAGGCATTTCCAGATGGGAGCCTGCGGCGACTCCTGCCGTATGATCGTTGGAAGCGCCCCAGTCAGAGACGACGAAGCCGTCAAAGCCCCATTCGTCACGCAGGATCTCCTGCAGCAGATGCTCGTTTTCATTCGCGTATGTGCCGTTGATCCGGTTGTACGACGACATGATGGAGCTTGGCGCGGCTTCTTTCACCGCGATTTCAAATCCGGTCAGATATATTTCGCGTAGCGTGCGCTCATCCATAATGGAATCGCTCGCCATACGACGCAGCTCCTGGGAGTTTGCGGCAAAATGCTTCGGGCAGGCGCCGACACCCTTGGACTGTATGCCGCGGATATAGCTTGCAGCCATCTTGCCGGCTAGATAAGGATCCTCGCTAAAATATTCAAAATTGCGTCCGCATAGCGGACTGCGCTTGATATTCAATCCTGGGCCGAGCAGGACGCAGACGTCCTGAGAAGCTGCTTCCGCGCCCAAATGTGCGCCGATTTCCTCGCCGAGCGCGGTATCCCAGCTGTTTGCGATCGTAGCGGCAGTCGGATAGCAAGTGGCTGGGACGCTTTTATTTAAGCCCAGCTGGTCGCTGGCGCCTTCCTGCTTGCGGACGCCGTGCGGGCCGTCGGATAAGGTCACGCTAGGGACACCTAAATGCGTTACGCTGCGGGTCTGCCAGAAATCCTTTCCGGACAGGAGATAACATTTCTCAGCAAGAGACATTTTTTTTATCATGGATTTGACGTTCGTTTTCTGTTTCAATACAAGACCCTCCTGTTTTGACTGGTAATTTCTTATTAAGGATATAGGTAACCGTTCAGACAGGGCTGAACGGTTACTGGTATTATGCGTTCTTTTTCTTTTTTATAAAACGGATGATCAAAATTGCTTCTATTGCTGCGATAAGCAGACCTACGATAATATCTACGGTCAGGAAGAGCTTCGTCATTTTTGACATAGCGCCTGACGGGTCGCTGCTGCCTGCGTAATAGCCGCTGTTTCCGATGGTATAAAGAATATTTTTACAAGACTGGCGCATAGCGGTTATTGCGGTTGCGCTCTGGTCAGTCAGGGCGTTGGATTCTGCCCCGGCAAAGCCAAGCATCAGGTCGTTGCCGCTGCGGATACAATGGTCGGTGATCATGTAGCCGTAAGAACCATCGTAATCGCTTTCTACCATACCGACAAAGCCCCATTCGTCACGCAGTACGTTTTTCAGCAGATGGCTGTTGGCACAGCTTGGCTCCGTACCGATCCAGTTAAAGGAGGACATTACCGCACGGGAAGTTCCAGTAAATTTTTTCGTTGCGATTTCAAATGGTCTTAAATAGATTTCGCGGATTGCCTGTTCAGATGCAAAGGTAAGGAGCATGGAAATACGGTTGATCTCCTGATCATTTAAAGCAAAATGCTTAATATAAGCATAAACACCATGCTCGGATGCGCCGTTCAACTGATTTGCAGCGATATGGCCGCCCAGTACGCCGTCTTCGGAATAATATTCAAAGTTACGTCCTGCAAAAGCGCTGCGGTGTGTATTCATTGCCGGGCCATACCAGCCGAAGTTGTTTGCATCCTTGTATTCCTGACCCATGGATTGGCCGATCTCATAGGCAAGCTCTTTGTTCCATGTCTGAGCCATCAATACTTCGGAAGGATAAGCAGAGCCATATGCGCCGGTAATAAAGTTGCTCAGTCCGGCCGGGCCGTCGCAGTCTGAGGTTGCGATCTTTCCGACTGATTTTACTTCAGCTGTCTGCCAGCCGCCAAAGTTGATCATTTTAGACATATCGTCAAAGCTTAACTGGTCTAAAAGCTGATCCCACTTCGGATCGTCATAAGCAAGGCCCTTCAGATCAAAAAGGACAAGACCGTTTTTCGCATTCATGGTCGGCATTGGATCCGAATCATTATTATTAAGCGTACCGTCATAGGTGCCGAAAGCATTTTCTGTCACACGCGTGCGGACCTCATCGGACATTTCGTACTGTTTTTCGGAAGGAGCGGCACAGGCTTTTTCATAGTTGGAGAAGCTGTCTGCCCTGGAAAGCTGTTCAAAATCTCCGCGTGAATAATCCTCAAACTGGTTCGTTGCGGCTGTCAGATCGCTTTCCCGTTTGTTTGCGCTGTAGTCAATGTCTGCATCTACGGTAAAAGCTGCTTCGGCAACGACCGTATGGGAATCGGAGCGAACAGAAATGGAATATTCGCCTTTTTCCAAAATATAACCGCCGCCTGAGACTTTTACGCCTTCGGAGTCGTATGCTGCCATATCTTCTTTTGCAATCTCAAACGATATCGTTTCGGAAGCGCCAGGCTCCAAGGTCTGGGTTTTGCCAAAATCAATCAGGTTCACCGAAGCTTTTTCAATTCCACCATTATAATAAGGCGGTGTAAAATAAATTTCAACTACTTCTTTTCCTGCGGTATCGCCTGTATTTGTAACTTTAACGTCAAATGATACAGAATCTCCGTTATCGTTGAAATTTTCCAGTGCTTTATCAAACGTCGTATAGCTCAGGCCATAGCCGAACGGATATTGTACATGATCTTCATAAGTGATCAGTCCTTCTTCGGCAGCTGTTTCATAAAATTTGTATCCGACGTAAATGCCTTCGACGTAATTTACGAAGGAAATATTGCCGATTGCAGCAGGGTCCGCCGCAGCAACCTGATCGTTTAAGTCCTTGACGTTGGAGTAGGAATGGTTGCCGATATTGTTAATATACGGTGTGTTCAGCAGGTCGCGCACGTAGGTGTCAACTGTTCTGCCGGATGGGTTTACCGAACCATTGATGATTTCGCCAAGTGCGGCAAAGCCTGTGATACCAGTACCAGGTGCAAGAATGACCGCGCCGATTTGGTCGTATTCCTCTACCCATCCTAATTCCATAGCGTTGTTTGCATTGATGACAACAATAACCTTGTCAAATTCGGAGCAAACTTTTTCTACGAGGTTTTCTTCTGTTACAGACAGCTCCAAATAGGACTCCCCTTCTTCAAAATCATCGTAAGAACCATTGTTTGTATAAGAGCTGTTCATATAAGTAAAATTGTCTGGTGCACTTGCCACTTCGGACGCAAGATTGTAGGTGCCTTTGATGACAGCGTTCATATCGGTCGGAAGGTCGGCGTTTTCACCGCCGGAGCGTCCGATAACAAGAACCGCGGTATCGGAAAATGATTTTGCTTCACTCATGATCGTGTCGGTATAGGCGTCTACGGTCGGTTCCGGCAGCGTCCAGTCCTGCTCGCTCATGCTGACGGTCGGACGTTCTGTGCGGTATGAGGTGTATAGATCGGTCAATGTCTTGTTTGTTTCATAGCCGGCGTCTTTTAAAGACTGGAGAATACCGGTTGCAGACGCAGAGTCCGAAGAACCGGAGCCGGTTCCGCCAAAAATCGGATTTGTGGAATCCCAGCCAAATACATTCAGCGCTTTCGTATCGGCATTCAGAGGAAGCAGCCCTTCGTTTTTCACAAGAACCAGTCCTTCTTCGCCGACTTTTTGAACAGTTGCCTTGCTCTGCGCTACCGTTTCGGCAGAAAGATTTACCTTGGATGCGTTTAAAAAGCCGGACACGTTGCTGTACATAGGACCGTAGCAGATCATATTTACAACAACGGTGATAGCAGCTACGAATGCCAGTACTGCCTGCCAGCGTACAATGTGTTTCAGGCCTTTTTTTACTTTTACGGCGAGTATGAGCACGACGATCATTGCAAGCAGGGCAGCCAGGATAAAGTATATATATCCGCTTAGCTGTGACAGATACATCTGAAAATCTGCTTCGCTGACGCCGAGATCGGTAAAGATCGGGCCTAAAACGTCTCCTAATAATTGAATCATTTCATTTCCTCCTTTGTCTGGCGGCAGTCTGGATGGCGCTGCCGCCTCATTTTTGTGTTCGTGTATCTATGTTAGCAGGAAACGGGAGAGTGTGCAGGTTTTTGCACAAACTGTAAATATTTTGCATAAATTGTATTTGATATGTATGTTTTTTATAAAAAATAGTATGTAAAATTAGTAAAAATGACGAAAGGATCAAAGGGTAAAAACGAAAAGGATTGTACTGTCACAAAAATTCCTTTATAATGGGATTCAAATACAGGCGTATTCCTGAGCCTGTAACGGCAAAAGGGAGGTGCTTTATGATAAGGATAGCCATTGTGGAAGATGATGAGCTGTATATAGATCAGCTTCAGAAGTATCTGAAGGATTATCAGTCGGAAACAGGCG
Organism: uncultured Eubacterium sp.; assembly: GCA_910586225.1. Classification (GTDB taxonomy): domain Bacteria; phylum Bacillota; class Clostridia; order Lachnospirales; family Lachnospiraceae; genus Eubacterium_J. Next base: position 6,868 of record CAJUIL010000043.1, read on the forward strand.
AGAATTTTGAGATCAAGGCTTATCGGGATGGAGACGGCATTACTTCGGATTATAAGGCGCAGTATGACCTGATCTTGATGGATATCCAGATGCGGTTTGTGGACGGTATGACAGCTGCGGAGGAGATCAGAAAAATGGACTCCGAGGTCATTATTATTTTTATTACCAATATAGCCCAATATGCGATCCGGGGATATGAGGTCGGGGCTTTGGATTATATTTTAAAGCCGGTGACTTATTTTGCGTTTACGCAGAAAATCGGGCGCGCGATTGCAAGGCTGAAAAAGAAGATACAAAGGCCGGTTGTGATCCGCACGAGGGACGGCGTGCTGAGAATGGATGCGGCAGATATTTACTATGTGGAAAGTCAGGCACATAATTTGATCTATCATACAAAGGACGGTGTATTTGTCGCCAGCGGTACAATGAAGCAGGCTGAGGAGCTGCTGCGTGGTCTGCACTTTTCGCGCGGCAATAAAGGGTATTTGATCAATCTGGAGCATGTGGATGGTGTACGGGACAAATGCGCGGTTGTAAAAGGGGAAAAGCTGCTGATCAGCCGTCCGCGGTCAGCTGTGTTTATGCAGGAACTGACGCGGTACTGGAGTGAGGTGGATTGAGATGACGGCATATACAATAGAACAGATGCTGCCTGACATACCAAGGCTGTATACGGCGCTGGCGGAATGGCTGGCGTGTGTGGTCTGTATCGCGGAGCAGCGGCAGCGGTTTGAAAAATGGAAGGTATGCGGGATACTGGGGCTCGCGCTTCCCGTGCAGACGGTTTTTCTTGTATTGACGAAGGGGAAGAGCGGATTTTTATGGTTTTTTTATATGGCGGTTGCCCTGTTTTTTATGTATTTGCTGATCTGGGGATGTACGGACAGCAATGCGCCAGATGCGGCATATCATTGTATCCGGGCGTTTGTTATGGCGGAGTTTGCTGCGTCGCTGGAATGGCAGCTGTATTGCTACGGTTATTATAGCTGTGGATTTACCAGGCAATGGCTGCCGGTTTTTCTTTTGCTCGGCATTTATGGGGCTGTGTATTTTATTTTATGGAAGCTGGGCAGGCAGGTCGCGACAGGCGGCTATGATCTGGATATTACGGGACGCGAGGTGTTGTTTGCGGCAGTAATCGGACTATCTGTGTTTTTGAGCAGCAACCTTGGTTTTGTCTATTCAAATACGCCGTTTGGCGGCAGGTACCGGGCGGATGTGTTTAACGTCCGAACGCTGGTGGATTTGGGCGGTCTGGCTATTTTTTATGCCTATCATATCCAACGGCTGCATCTGCGTTCACAGCAGGATCTTGCGCGCATGGAGATGATCCTGTTTCATCAGTATGAGCAGTACGAGCAGTCACAGGAGACGCTGGAGCTGATCCATTTTAAGTACCATGATCTCAAGCATCATATTCATGCGCTGCGTGCTGAAGAGAACGAGGATAAGCGGAGCGAATACTTGGATCAGATGGAAGCGGATATTAAGAGCTACGGAGCGCAGCAGCATACGGGCAATTCGGTGCTGGATACGCTTTTGACAAGCAAAAGCCTGTATTGCCTGCAGCATGGGATCGAAATGACGATCGTAGCGGATGGGGCGCTGCTGGATTTTATGGATGTGATGGATATTTGCTCTATTTTTGGAAATGCGCTGGATAATGCGATTGAATACGAGAAAAAGCTGGAAGAACAGGAAAAGCGTATGATCCATGTGTCCGTATTTTCGCAGCGGGATTTTCTGATCATACGGATTGAAAACTATTGTGAGCAGCAGCTGCAGTTTAAAAAAGAGCTTCCGGTTACAACGAAAGCTCAGCATAAATTTCATGGGTATGGCTTAAAAAGCGTGCGCCATACCGTACATAAATATGGAGGGGAAGTAGATATCAGCTTAAAAGATAACTGGTTCAGCTTGAAGATCTTGATTCCTCTGTAAAGGATGTAAATATAACATTTCGATATTTCATTAAAACACCCAGCAGCAGCATACCCAAAATACCGCAGGATATAAGCTCGCCCAGACCAACGGTCAGCATAAAATAAAATATGGAACCTTCAAATTGATATACATAGGCAAGTATAAACGGAACAATGAGCGTATTTGCCAAAATCGGCGGAATGGGAGCTGCGAACTTGTATTTGCGCAGCAGATAAGTACCGACCGCTCCGATCAGAGTTGCAAGGCTGCCGAATGCAATATCCAGCGGCAGGCATCCCGTTAGGAGATTGCTGAGAACGCATCCGATCGTAAGGCCGGGGATCGCTGCCGGAGTAAAAAACGGCAGCACGGTCAGCGCCTCTGAAAACCGTACCTGGATTGCGTAATTCGCAAGTCCCAGCGCATTTGCAAGCACTGTCAGCACAACATACAATGCGGCGATCATTGCCGCCTGGGAAATAAATAGCACTTTTTTGTTTCTCATAGTTTTTGTTCTCCTTTAGTTTTGTTTTAGGTGAGGAAGGTCTCGAACTCACCGTTTTATTTTTGGACCACGAACTGCGAAGATCTTGTGGCTCACGAGAATCTATTATAATAGAAAAATAGAAAATGTCAAGCCTTCTTGGACAGATGCTGCTTCATAGAAAAGCGGACTTGAAAAAACTAAAAATAAGTTAAAAAATAAAGTTATATTCCGTGAAAGTATTGCGATAGCAGAAGTAGTATATTAAAATGAAAGCAGAAAAATATGTCGGCAATGACAAATTGCAGCAGAAAGTTATAGAGGTGTCCAAATGGGAGAAAAGCGGATTACAATGTCGGATATAGCGCAAAGGTTGGATTTGTCCATAAATGCAGTATCTCTAGCGCTGAATGGAAAGACCGGTGTGTCAGAGAAAACGAGAAAAAAAGTATTGACTATGGCAGAGGAACTGGGATATTTAGACCAGAGTGACAAATATACAGCTGCCTATTCTGATCAAAATATTTGCATCCTGATCGAACACAGGTTTTTTCGGGATATGTATTTCTATGGCAGGGTATTGCTGGGTGTAGAAAATGCGGCGAAGGAAGCCGGCTATGACATATTGGTAAAATCCTTTGATGAAAAGGCAGAGGCTGTGCCGGAATGCGTGGAAAAAAGAAAAGTGGCCGGCATTATCGTAATAGGAAAGCTGTCGGACGCATACCTAAAGCGTCTGAAAGGATATCATATGCCGCTTGTTCTTGTGGATCATATTTCGCTGGAGGAACCGACCGACGCGATCATGACGGATAATAAAGAAGGAAGCTATCAGCTCACGAAATATTTGATCCAAGAAGGATTTACCAAGATCGGATTTTTGGGCGGTCTGGAATATTCACCGAGTGTACGGGAGCGTTTTTGGGGATATTTAGAAGCGATACGGACGTTAATGGTGTTTCCGGATTTTGAAAGCAGCATGGAATACGCCAAAAAATATTCGTGCTTGAATAAAATTGAAGAATATGTCATAAATAACGATGCAAAAGGAATGGAAGAGACGTTTCGTAAGATTCAGGAACGACCAGAGGTTTTTGTATGCGCAAATGATAAAATGGCGATTTTAACTTGTAAGGTGCTGGAGGATATGGGGCTGCGTGTTCCGGAGGATATAGGGATCGTGGGATTTGATGATATTGAATTGAGTAAAATGGTAGCGCCGGGACTTACAACGGTTCATGTATATAAGGATCTGTTAGGCAGAAAGGGTGTGGAACGGCTGATCTACAGGATGGAGCATCCCAAAGAGCGGGTTGGGATCATTGTGATGGGAGTCGAGCTTATCGTGCGCAATTCCGCCAAAATGCAGTAAAGGTCCAGGGCCGCGGATAAAATGAAAGTGCAGATGGTATACTGTTGGAAAAATGGTGCCAAGCTATAGGTGAAAGCCTGTGGCTTGGCGTTTTTTTATTTGTGTTTATTTGGAATGAGTGCGTGATAGAAAGGAGCAGAACGCCGCAGTATCCAGAATATGGAAAATAAAATTAAATTCAAGTAAAATAAGTATTTAATTCAAGTAAATGATATGGTAATATTACATCAAAATAAAACAAAAAACAAGAAAACTTCTCAAAAAAAAACAATTTTGCAGAAAGGAGAACTGGAAAAAATGGGTAAAGAGTCACAAAATTGTGTGATTCAGCCAAAATCGGTAGATCAAATGCTGCTTGAATTTCAAGGAAAAAAGTGGTGTGACAATTCAAGTTTACTTCGGTTTACAGGTGTTGCGGATGGAAAAGACGTTTATAATATTACGGCGCCATTTGAATCTGAGGGGAGGAAATATATTGCCGGAAGGGTGGAAGCAAGAGACAGTGAATCCTCAGAAATTATTTTCTTTCAGCAGGAGAAAGATCAGTGGGTGGCGAGGAAGGAGATTTCGCCATTGCAGTTGCAAGATCCGTTTGTGACACGGATAGATGGAAAACTGATCATAGGCGGAGTGGAAACCTTTCAAGACGAGGAAAATCCAGGCAGCTTGAATTACAGAACGGTTTTTTATCAAGGGAAATCTGTCCGGGATTTGGAAAGATTTGCGCATGGGCCAGACAGAATGAAGGATATCCGGCTGTGCCAGCTGCCGGATCAGAGGATCTTGGTCATGACAAGGCCGCAGGGAGTCGTTGGAGGCCGGGGAAAAATTGCGTTTATTCTGATCGATACACTTGCACAGCTGCATATAGAAAGCATCGAGAAAGCGAGCGTATTGGAAGGACAGTTTTTAGACGAAGAGTGGGGCGGCTGCAATGAGCTGCATTTGCTGAAAAATGGAAAGATCGGCGTTTTGGCGCATATCGCGAAATATGATGAAGCTGGGAACAGGCATTACTATGCAACAGCCTTTTGCTTTGATGCAGCAAGCGGCGCCTATACGCCAATGAAGATCATTGCTGTTCGCGATAACTTTCAGGAAGGGCCGAGCAAGCGGGAGGACCTTAAGGATGTGATCTTTAGCGGCGGGCTGATCCGCAGGGATGGAATGGCGGAATTGTATTGTGGTGTTAGCGACGTACAAGGGCATAGGATCACGATCTGCGATCCGTTTGTGTCCTTTGAACATTAAATTATTTTATTTTTATGAAGGAGGAAGTAACTATGAAATTGAAAAAGTGTGCAGCGTTAATTTTGACAGCGGCAATGACAGCGGCGATAGCGGCAGGCTGTGGATCAAACGGCGGCGGTGCTGATAACGGCGGTGGGAACGAAGGCGGCAGCGGGAATGAAAGCAGCAGCGCAGACGACAATACATCTAAGGAGCCTGCGGGGGAGATCGAGGTTGATTTTTGGACAGCGCCGCAGCAGGTGCAGTACGATCTGTGGGAAAGCAAGGCACAGGCATTTAATGAAACAAAGACAGAAGTTGATGGCAAGGTCGTAAAAGTAAAGGTACAGCAAATGCCGGAATCCCCTTCCTCAGAAGCGGGGATCCAGAATGCGATCGCGACCGAGACGGCTCCTGCGGTTTCTGAAAATGTAAACAGAGGCTTTGCTGCGACGTTAGCGGCATCCGATGTCGTATATGATCTGTCTGGCGAGGATTGGTTCAACGAGGTCGTAGAAGCAAGACAGATGAGTGAAACAATGGAAAACTGGGCGATTGACGGAAAGCAGTATGTACTTCCTGTTTATGTAAACCCAATGGTATGGCAGTGGAATATGAAGGGGTTAAAAGCGCTCGGATATGACAAGGCTCCGGAAACAGTGGAAGAATTTACGGAGATCATGAAAGCGTTTGAGACAAAGAAGGACGCATTGGCAGAGGTCGGCGTCACACATTCTTTCTACAGACCGTCGCTTGGCAGGCCGGATCAGTACTGGGATCGCTGGTTTGATTTTATGATGATTTACAACGGCGTTTCCGGAGGAAAATCGATCGTAGAAGGAAACAAGCTTACGATGGATAAAGACGCGGCGATTTCTGCAATGGAAGTGATCGGAGCATTTGGAAACAGCGTGCAGCAGGGCGAATTATCCAGCATTTGGGTAGAGGAAAATCCGTCGGTATTAGTTTCGATCAATGCACCATGGGAGATTTCGTTATACAGAGAAAACAACGTAGTGTACGGAGAAAATTATGTATACGGCCCGTCGTTAGTAAATAAGAGCGGCGATACTCCTTACAACTATGCGGATTCCAAAGGACTTACGTTTTATAAAGCAAAAAATGTCTCTGAGGAGGAGCATAAGGGTGCGGTAGAATTTGTGAAATGGGTATACAGCAAGGAAAACTCCGCGCAGTCTGATCTGGATTGGCTGAACGCGACGACAATGCTCCCGGTACGCGGAGACTTAAATGAGAATGAAGCGTTTGCAGAAGTAATGGGTGAATATCCGGAGCTTGCAGCGTTAGCGGAATGGGTGCCATATGCGATCCCAGGACTTGCAACGGATAAGGATGCAGATATCTGGACAGCATTTACGGAGGTTTGCAGCGGTCCTTATATGAATGAAGTAGTGGAAGCAGAGCCAGGCAGCGCGCCGGATGCGACGTCTTATATAGAAGCGGCGATCGAAGCAATGAAGCAGGCAGGCGGACTGGAATAGTTTTTAGACAGGGCTGCATAGTATAGCTATGCAGCCCTTATCAAAAACAGGAGGGTTGCATGATGAAGAAAAACGTACGATCAACCGGGGGCAGGAGCAACCTTGTAGGCTGGCTGCTGAATAGCCCGTATTTAATTTATTCTGTGATATTTTTTCTGATCCCGTTGATCTGGGCGGTATGGCTGTCTATGATGGATTGGAATCTGATGTCGCAGAACAAAACGTTTGTAGGCTTGGACAATTTTAAGGCTTTGTTTTCTGATGCAAAGGTGCGGGCTGCATTTGTTAATTCCTATCGGTATCTTTTGCCGATTGTGCTGCTTTGCTTTGCCTGCGGCTTGGTCATCGCGCTGTTAGTATCGAAGCTGCCGGATAAGATCAAAGGCTTTGTAGCGGTATTGTTTTTTGTTCCATACTTAACATCGGGTGTGGCAACTTCGGTAGTTGTAAAATATTTTTTTAATTATAATTCAGTTTTTAATACTTTTTTGCGGGAGCGTTTTGACTTGAATATTAACTGGCTGACCGATAAACGCTATGCTTTTGGGATCATGGTTGGCATTGTAGTATGGAAAATGTCTGGGTATTACGCGCTGTTTATCTTATCTGGAATCGAAAGCATTGGGGCGGATGTCAATGAGGCGTGCGCGCTGGATGGCTCCAGAGGTTTTCATAAATTGATCCATGTGACGCTCCCGATGATCATGCCTACGTTGACGACGGTATTTGTTTTGGCGACAGGACTTGCGTTTGGTATCTTTACAGAACCGTTTTTGTTAACAGGGGGAGGCCCGAATCTGAGCACGACCTCATGGCAGCTGGAAATTTACAACACGTCGTTTACAAGATTCCAGTCAGGGTATGGGGCAGCTATGGCGATTGCCAGTGCCGTTCAGATATTTATCACGCTGCGTATTATTAACTTTTTTACAGATAAGCTGAATCAGAAGTTTGGATATTAAAAGGGGGATGAGATATGAAGAAAAAATATAGCTTGAAAATGATCGCGATCACGGTAATTACCATGATTTTGCTCGCAATTTCCCTTTTTCCGTTTTATTATCTGATCGTACAGTCGGTTACGCCATGGGATAAAGTGGATAAGGTGCTGGCGCCGACAGAGTTTACGATGCGCAGCTATGAATATTTGATTGGAAAGGGAGGCGCAAGTAATTCAACGATGTGGCTCAAAGCGCTGTTTAATTCGTTTATCGTAGCGTTTCCTACAGCTGTCATTTCCGTGGCGATCGGATTAGCGATCGGTTATTCCGTAAGCAAGCTAAAGTTTCGGGGCGGAAGGCTGATCATGAATACGCTGCTGTTCCAGATGTTTTTTCCGGTGATCATTTTATTGGTACCGCGCTATATGATAGCGAAGCCGCTGGCAAATTCCTATGCAGGTATGATCATACCGATGTGTATATCGATCTGGGCGATTTTTATGTACATCAATTATTTTAAGACGATTCCGAATGAAATGTTTGAGGCTGCCAAGATTGACGGAGCTGGCGATATCAAAATTTTATGGAGGATTGCGCTTCCGATCACAAAATCGGTAACGACCATCGTGTTTTTATCGATTTTTATGCAGCGCTGGTGCGAGCTGATGTGGGATATGCTGATCGCGCCGGATATAAAAATGCAGACCTTAAATGTGCTGATCTCAACACAGTTTAAACCAATGGGAGCATTTCCGGGGCCGATGTATGCGGCTTCTGTTATCCTGACGCTGCCGATCATCCTATTGTTCCTCTGCTTTTCCAAGTACTTTAAAGAAGGAATTAGCTTTATGCTGAAATAATTAAGAAGGAGATTGTTCATGATGAAAGTAGAAAGATGTTCTCAAAATCCGTTAATTGTGCCGGCAGACGTAAAGCCAAGTCGTTCAGATTTTAAGGTAGATGGTGTTTTTAACTGCGGAGTAACAGAATACAAGGGAGAGGTAATACTGCTTTGCCGTGTGGCGGAGTCTGTCGTTTGTGAAAATAAGGACGAGGTTAAAATCCCTGTCGTTGTAAAGAAAGATCATAAGGATGTATTAGACATTGTTACGTATCGTAAAAAAGATTGTCTGGAATTAGACTTTTCAGATTCCAGAGCGGTAAAGGCAAAGGGAGCGAAAAAGAGCAGAGTGGTAAATCTGACTTCACTGTCTCATCTGCGTGTGGCCCGGAGTGCGGATGGAGTCCATTTTACAATCGATGAAGCTCCATCGATCCTTCCAACCTCGGAAGACGAAAGCTGGGGAATGGAGGATCCAAGGATCACCAAAATAGAAGATGTGTATTACATCAATTACACTTCGGTAACAGCCAACGGGGCGGCGACCTCGCTGATCAGTACAAAGGATTTTAAGACTTATCAAAGGTACGGGATCATTTTTGCTCCGGAAAATAAAGATGTGACTATTTTCCCGGAAAAAATAGGCGGGCAGTATGTTGCGTTCAACCGTCCGGTTCCGGGAGGGATCGGAAATCCGGAAATGTGGATCGCAAGATCGCCGGATCTGATCCATTGGGGAGAGCAGAAGCATTTTTGCGGGGTGTCGGATGCGGACGAAGACCGCTGGGATAATGGGCGGATTGGCGGAGGAGCAGTTCCTTTCCGGACAGAAAAAGGATGGGTAAAGATTTACCATGCGGCGGATAAAAATGACCGATATTGTCTGGGGGCATTTTTGCTGGATGCAAATGACCCGTCGAAGGTGCTGAACAAAACGGCGGAGCCGATCCTTCAGCCTGAAATGGATTATGAAAAGTATGGTTTTTTCGGCAATGTCGTATTTACTTGCGGCTGCTTATTAAAAGAAGATACGGTAAGGATCTATTATGGAGCGGCAGACGATAAGATCTGCAGAGCGGATATTCGTCTGGATGATATTTTTCAGGCAATGAAATAATAAGGGTTGTCGCATTTGCGGCAGCCCCATTTTTTCGCTGCTAAGACTGCGGAAGGGGCTTTAAAAGGATCGGAGAATATGGTAAGGTTGATTCAGGAAAAGCCGTTTTTTGATAAGAAGGGTTGATAAGGAGGATGTCATGTTAATAAAAGAGATAAACGCAAACTGGAAAATGCATACGGCTGGGCAGCAAGACTGGCAGGCGGCAGTTGTTCCGGGTTCGGTTTACACAGATCTGCATCGTAATGGAGCTATACCGGATCCTTACTGGAAGGATGAAGCCAGCGGGCTTCTTGCTTTGATGGAGCTGGATTATGAGTATGAAACAGAATTTGAATGTGAGCAGAAGATGTGGGAGCAAAAGCGCATTTTTCTGCGGTTTGAAGGGATTGATACGTTGGCGGATATTTATTTGAACGGCGTTTTGGCGGGAACGGCGTCGAATATGCATCGCATATGGGAATATCCGGTCAAAGACAGCATACGTCCCGGAAAAAATACGCTGACAGTCAGGCTGCATTCTCCGCTCAAATATATCCGCAGAAAATTTGCGCAATCTCCGGTCAGAGGCTCTGAGGACGCGATGGATGGGTTTGTGCATATCAGAAAAGCCCATTGTATGTTTGGGTGGGACTGGGGCGCGCATCTTCCGGATCAGGGTATTTTTCGGAAAGTATTTCTGACGGCGGATCAGGGAGCCAGAATAAAAGAAGTCAGGATACAGCAGAAGCACGGCGGGGAAGGGGTAGCCTTAAATCTAAAGGTGATCGCGGAAGGAAAGGACAGGCTGGAATATCGGGTGATATGGAAGGACCCGCAGGGATACGAGCGTTGTTACGAGGGCAGTCCGGCAGAAATTCAGGTGGAACAGCCGCAGCTTTGGTGGCCGAATGGCTTAGGAGAACAACCGTTATATACGATCCGCGTAGATTTGCTGGAAAACGGGGTCAGACAAGACTCCTGGGAGAGAAACATCGGCCTGCGGACCTTAACGATCGTAAGAAATCAGGATGCATGGGGTGAAAGCTTTGCGCACTGTATCAATGGAAAAGAAGTATTTGCTATGGGAGCGGATTATATTCCGGAGGACCATTTGCTGGGACGGACAAATCCGGAGCGTACGCGCAGGCTGCTGCAGGACTGTAAAGAGGCAAATTTTAATACGATCCGGGTATGGGGCGGCGGTTATTATCCGGAGGACTGGTTTTTTGACCTATGCGATGAGATGGGGCTGATGGTGTGGCAGGATTTTATGTTTGCCTGCGCGATGTACGAGCTGACACCGGAATTTGAAGCCAATATTACCGCAGAGCTTATAGACAACATTATCAGGATCCGGCACCACGCCAGCTTGGCGCTTTGGTGCGGAAACAATGAAATGGAGATGTTTACAAAGGCGAGGATATGGGTATCGCATGATCGTGAGATCCGGGATTATGTGATCATGTATGAAAGGATCATTCCGGGCGTGCTAAAGGAATATGATCCGGATCGCTTTTATTGGCCTGCAAGTCCTTCGTCAGGCGGCTCCTTTGACGAACCGAATGACCCGGACCGCGGAGATGTGCACTATTGGGAAGTGTGGCATGGGAACAAGCCGTTTTCCGAATACCGGAAATATTATTTCCGCTATGTTTCCGAGTTTGGCTTCCAGTCTTTTCCGTGCTTTAGCACAGTAAAAACATTTACGGATGATGAAAAGGACTGGAATATATTTTCTTATATTATGGAGCGACATCAGAGAAACGGAAGCGCCAATGGAAAAATTATGAATTATATGCAGCAGACGTATTTGTACCCGTCCAGCTTTGCGCTGGTGCTTTATGCTTCGCAAATGCTGCAGGCGGATGCGATCCGGTATGGCGTGGAGCATTTTCGCAGAAACAGAGGAAGGTGCATGGGAGCGGTATACTGGCAGTTAAATGACTGCTGGCCGGTGGCGTCATGGTCTTCGATTGATTATACGGGCAGATGGAAAGCGCTGCATTATTTTGCGAAACGTTTTTTTGCGCCTGTGATGATCTCCTGTGAAGAAGAAGGGTGGCTCACACAGGAAATCAATATGAACTGGGAACATTTTAAGGTGGATAAGTCCGTTCGTTTTAATGTAACGAATGAGACGCTCCAGGAAGAAAGGCTTACCGTCTGCTGGGCGGTCAGAGACAATGACGCAAATGTGAAAAAGCAGGAGCAATGTGCGGTTATTGTACCGCCTTTATCCTCAGTCTGGCTGGAAAAGCAAGAGCTGCCGCAGCTGGATATCCGCAGGGAATATGTAAGCTATGAGGTGCGAAAAGGAGAAGAGAAGCTTTCAGAAGGCACCGTTATTTTTTCGCTTCCAAAATATTTCGCGTATAAAAATCCGCACTTGCAGTATGAGCTTGCGAAAGATGAAATCGTCATAAAGGCAGCGGCCTATGCGCGCGGCGTCGAGGTGCAGAATGAGGATGAGACGCTTGTGTTATCGGACAATTACTTTGATATGAATGCAGGAGAGGTTAGGGTAAAGGTGATCAGAGGAAATACAGACGGTCTGCGTCTGCGCAGCGTATATGATATTCGATAAAGCTAGGTAATCGTTCAGCAAGCTGAATTGTTACAAAGCTGGCTTTATAGAAGGACAAGCGTCTTGACAATTCCGTAGACTTTATAGGCGGGATGTGATATACTGTCAATCATAAAATAGGAAAAGGATTAGAGAAAAGCCATGCAGACATTTGAGTTGGTTGCACCGTGCCATTTTGGGCTGGAAGCGGTGCTGAAAAAGGAAATATATGATCTGGGATATGAGATCACAAAGGTAGAGGATGGAAAGGTGACGTTTTTGGGAGATACGCAGGCAATCTGCCGCGCAAATATGTTTTTGCGTACGGCAGAGCGCGTACTGCTCAAGGTGGGCGGATTTCCTGCCGTGACCTATGATGAGCTGTTTGAGGGCATTCGGGCGCTGCCTTGGGAAATCTATCTGCCAAAGGACGCAAAGTTTTGGGTGACAAAAGCGTCCTCGATCAAAAGCAAGCTGTTCAGCCCCTCGGATATCCAGCGTATTGTGAAAAAAGCGATTGTTGAAAAGATGAAGGAATATTATGATATTGGGTGGTTTGCAGAAACGGGCGCGTCTTATCCGATGCGGGTGTTTTTTATGAAGGATGAGGCGACCGTTACGATCGATACGACCGGGGAATCGCTGCACAAACGGGGATACCGGACGATGAGCGGACTGGCGCCGATCTCTGAGACGCTGGCGGCGTCTTTGATACATCTGACGCCGTGGCACGCAGACCGCATTTTGGTAGATCCGTTTTGCGGAAGCGGGACATTTCCGATCGAAGCGGCTTTAATGGCTGCCAGGATCGCGCCAGGGATGAACCGGGATTTTACGGCACAGGAGTGGACGAACCTGATTACGAAAAAAACATGGTATGAGGCAATGGAGGAAGCGCAGGACTTGGTACAGCGGGATGTGCAGGTAGATATCCAGGGCTATGATATCGATGGGGATGTGCTCCGAGTGGCGCGTGAGAATGCAAAACGCGCGGGTGTGGATCATTTGATCCATTTTCAGAAAAGAAGTGTCAGCGAGCTTAGGCATCCGAAAAAATACGGGTTTATTATTACGAATCCGCCGTATGGAGAGCGGATGGAGGATAAGCGGGATCTGCCGGAGCTTTACGCGCAGATCGGAGAAGCGTATCAGAATTTGGATGCATGGTCTTTTTATATCATTACTGGATTTGAGGATACCGAACGGTATATCGGGCGCAGGGCGGATAAAAAGCGCAAGATCTATAACGGAATGCTCCGGACGGATTTTTATCAGTTTCTTGGTCCGAAGCCGCCGAAAAGGAAAAAGGAAGTATGCACAGATTAAAAAGATATGTGTGGTGTGCGTTTTTATTGTTAGTATTGACGTTTGTAAAATTTCAATATACGGGACAGAGCTTTACGCAGACAGCTAGGGCGCAGGGTGCGGACCTGCATGGGAAGGACTGGGAGCCGATCATCGTAGCGGATGTGAATCAGACAAAGCTGCTGCTGCGTGTTGGCGGGCATGACTATTCCAATCTGACGGACGGCATTTATATGGATGCTGATCGTAAGCTGATGATCCCGGTGGATCTGCTGCGGGAGGCCTTTGATTGCGGCGCGCATTTGTATGAGGAGCATCTGCTTGTAGTGGAGCATAAGGAAGATGTACTCAAGCTGGAATATGGCAAGGATTATTATATCAGGAATGAAGAAAAGGTAAAGTATAGCCAGCCGCTTGTTAAAAAGCATGGAAAGCTGTATGTACCTTTGGAGCTGCTGGCAGAGGAGCTGTCCTATTCCTGTCAGTGGGATGTAGAACAAAATATGCTGACGGCGTATCATGGAGAGGATGACGCCGCGCATTTGCCGCAGCGTTATGATCTGCGGGAAAAGGGCCGTGCACCCAAGATCAGGGACCAGGGGCCTTATGGGACGTGCTGGGCGTTTGCGTCACTGACCGCGCTGGAGTCCGCATTGCTGCCGGAAACAGGGCTGGAGCTGTCCGTAGACCATATGAACCAGAACAACAGCTTTACCAGTTCGATCGAGGACGGCGGACAGTATGTGATGGCGATGGCTTATCTGGCTGCATGGCAGGGGCCGGTGCTGGAGGAGGACGATCCCTATGGGGACGGCCAGACGGACGCGTCGCTGACCGCGGTACGCCATGTGCAGGAAATGGAAATTATAGAGGCAAAAAATATGGATGCGATCAAAAAAGCTGTTTTTCAATATGGAGGGGTCGAAAGCTGTATTTACACAACGATGCAGGATATGGACGAGGAATCTCCTTATTATAATAGAGAAGCTTATGCGTATTGTTATCCTGGGACGGAAAAACCAAATCATGACGTTGTGATCATCGGATGGGACGATACGTTTCCACAGGAATATTTCCAGGAAGGGGCTTTGGGAGACGGTGCATTTATCTGTCAAAATAGCTGGGGGACAGATTTTGGCGAACAGGGAGTGTTTTATGTGTCTTATTCGGATACGAACATTGGGATGCATAACCTTGTATTTACAAAAGCAGAGGACAGCAGCAATTATAACAGGCTGTACCAGTCTGATCTGTGCGGCTGGGTCGGGCAGATGGGATATCAGAGAGAAAGTATGTACGGTGCAAATGTATTTACGGCGCAGGAAGAAGAGGATATTGCGGCGGCAGGATTTTATACGACTGGAAAAAATACAGACTACAAGGTCTATCTTGTGCCGGATTTTACGGATACGGGCTCTTTGGATGATCGGATGCTTGTATCGGAGGGAAGGTTTGAAAATGCTGGATACCATACGGTACGGTTTGACCAGTGTATCCGGGTAGCGGCAGGCAGTAGGTTTGCGGTTGTCATATGGCTGTCAACGCCGGGAGCGCTGCGGCCAATGGCGATTGAATATGCGGCAGATGAGCTGACGCAGGAGGTAGACCTGAAGGATGGCGAGGGGTATGTCAGCGCGCAGGGAAGGCAATGGGCGGATGTGGAGTCCACATCCGGCTGTAACTTGTGCATTAAGGCGTATGCGCGAAGCGTGCCGCAGCCCTGATGAGGAAAAAATAATTTACGTTTAGAAGCTTTTCGTACGCGGCGCTCGCGCCCCGGACAAGGAGCGAAGGAGCATGACAGGGAGGAACGTGGAATGGAGAGGAAATTAGCACGCTTTACGGCAATCTTTACTTGTGCATTTTCTCTTTTTATCTGTGCGTCGATCTGGTTTTTGCCAGTGCTGGAGGAGCGCATTGAGGCATATAGCGCAAGCATCCGCCGCGACCAGCTGGCACGGGAGGAGCGATATGCGATCCTGGAGAAGATGTCAGGTCTGGAAATTATGGATTATAATACCCAGCAGGTACAAGAGCAGGCGCAGAAGGCAGAAGAAGCGGAGAAGGAAGCGGCAAAAGGGGAAGGCAGCGCGGAATCGGCCCCGAAGGAGGAAGTCATTGTGATCACGCATCAGATGCAGCTGGAGCTTCCAAAGGGCGCGGATGCATCTAATGTAGAGGTGGTGGAAAATCACGTCGCGCGCCGTATTGATATCCGGATACCAGGTGCAGATGAAAATTATATTTATGATTATATGGTACTTGGTGAAAGCGATGATATGGAAAGCCTGAACTATTCCAGCACAGGCGGCAGCGGTACGGTTGCACTGACGATGGATAAGATCGTGGAGACAGATTATAGCTTTGATGAAGATTATTTATATCTGGATTTCTTATCGCCGAGAGAGCAGCACGACAGGATTATTGTCGTGGATGCCGGGCATGGAGGCGGTGCGCCCGGAGCAGTATCGGGCACCCAGTATGAAAAAAATATCACGCTTGCGATCGTGCAGCAGATCAAGGCGCTGTTTGACGATGCGGACGATTCCCGTATCGGCGTTTATTATACAAGACTAGACGATTCCAACCCGTCATTGTCAGAGAGGGTAACACTTGCAAACGATCTGGAAGCAGATCTGTTTGTCAGTGTGCATATCAATTCGCTGAAGGGCAATCCTGGCGTGGAAGGCGTTGAGGTGATGTATGATGAGCTGGCGCCGGATACTGCTTTTGATACAAAGGATTTTGCACAGATCTGTCTGGACGAAGAGGTTGCGGCGTTAGGAGCAAAAAAACGCAGACTAATCGATGGAAATAAAATCTATATTATAAGAAACTCGATTGCTCCGGCTGCGCTTGTCGAGGTCGGATTTATGAATAATCCGAATGAGCTTGCAAGGCTGATCGACCCAGGCTACCAGCGTAAGGCTGCGCAGGGGATTTACGAAGCGCTTTTAAAATCGATCGCCCGGCTGGACAAAATACAAAAAAGCGGATAGAAAATAAACAGAGATCGAGCAGCTTGATCATAAGGAGGATATATGGCAAAAAGGATTCTGTTTGCAACTGGAAATGAAAACAAGATGAAAGAAATACGTGAGATATTGGGAGACTGCGGCTTGGAGGTGCTGTCTTTAAAGGAGGCTGGGATTGCAGCTGATGTGGTGGAGGACGGGACGACGTTTGAGGAAAATGCCTGCAAAAAGGTGACCGAAATTGCGTTGCTTTCGCCGGATGATATCATACTGGCAGATGATTCTGGTCTGGAAATCGATTATCTGAACCGGGAACCGGGCATTTATTCGGCGCGCTATCTGGGAGAGGATACTTCTTATGATATAAAAAACCAGGCGCTTTTATACCGTCTGACTGGTGTGGAAAAAGAACGCAGGAGCGCGCGGTTTGTATGCGCGATCGCTGCGGCGGTTCCTGGAAACGGGGTATTTACGACGCGAGGTACGGTCGAAGGATATATTGGCTGGGAGATGGCTGGTTCCAATGGCTTTGGCTACGATCCGATTTTTTATGTGGATGCTTACGGCTGTTCTACGGCGGAGCTGACGATGGAGCAGAAAAACGCCCTGAGTCACAGGGGAAACGCGCTGCGTGCGATGAAGGAGGAATTGATCAAAAAAGGTGTGCTGGCTTAACAAGATCCGTTCCCTGCTGTCTGGGCAGCAAGCGCAACAGCAGGGAGCAAAAAGAAACGGATGGGATGCGTTCAAAAACAGAGGGATGAAAAAGAAGCAGGCAAGCGCGTATTTAAGACTGCCAAGCAGTCCGGACGCGCAGACAGAGACAGGGGAGACGGACGTTATGAGGGTGCTGGTCATCAGTGATACACATGGAGTACATAAAAATCTGGATCGGGTATTGGAAAAGGAGCGTCCTTATGACCTAGTGATCCATTTGGGTGATATTGAGGGTGATGAGGATTATCTGGAAGCAGCTGCAGGCTGTCCGGTCGCTGCTGTCAGGGGAAACAACGATTACTTTTCGGAACTTCCGCAGGAGCAGCTGGTTGAAGTGGCCGGAAAGCGGATCCTGCTGACGCATGGGCATTATTATTACGTAGTAGCAGGTCTGGAGCATTTGACGCGGGAAGCACAGGGCCGGGGTGTGGATATGGTAATGTTCGGGCATATCCATCGTCCGGTAGTACGTCAGGAAGGCGATCTGACGATCATTAATCCCGGAAGCCTGTCTTATCCTAGGCAGGAAGACCGGAAGCCTTCTTATATTGTGATGGAAATACAGCCGCACGGGGAGCTGGAAATTTTTTTGAAATTTATTTAAAAAAAGTGTTGACATTCTGGAAATAGTAGGGTATACTTTATCTTGCGTTCGGGAGAACAGAAAAGTTAACACAACGGGGTGTGGCTCAGCTTGGCTAGAGCGCCTGGTTTGGGACCAGGAGGCCGCA
>CAJUIL010000044.1 GCA_910586225.1 uncultured Eubacterium sp.
CATGCAAAATATGGAATTTTAATGTCTTTACAAAAACTTTATGAGCGAAATCTTGTGAAACTTGGATGAATATGTTAATATTATAAAATTGGATTCCTTTTTACGCTACGCCTGATAGAGAGAGTAGAAAGGAAGGAACGATATGGACCAAAGCCATTTAACAGTCAAGGAGCTTCCGGATACACAAAGGCCTTATGAAAAATGTATGTATTATGGGCCGGAGTCGCTGACGGACGCGGAGCTTTTAGCCGTGTTCATCCGAACCGGAACAAAAAAGAAAACATCGATCGAGCTTGCACACGATTTTCTGGACGGCGGAAATTTCAATCTGATGAACCTGTATGATTACAGTATCCAAACAATGATGAAGCTGCCTGGTATCGGCAGGGTAAAGGCCATCCAGTTAAAATGCATAGCGGAAATATCGAGGCGGATTGCGAATACAAGCCGCAGCAGAAAAATCAGCTTCCAGTCAGCGAGGGCGGTAGCCGGCTATTATATGGAAGCCTTAAGGCATGAAAAGAAAGAAAAATTTGTGGTCTGTATGCTGGACGGCAAATGCCAATACCTGGGCGAGCGGATCTTAACGATCGGCAATGTAAACGCTTCCCTAGCGCCTACAAGGGAAATCTTTATCCAGGCGCTACAGGCGCAGGCGGTTTCGATCATTATCCTGCATAACCATCCAAGCGGCATACCGCAGCCAAGCGATGAGGATGTCTATGTGACAGAATGCGTCGCCGCGTGCGGAAAAATGCTGCAGGTTGAGCTTTCCGACCATATTATCATCGGCGACCACAGCTACTACAGTTTTAGAGAAAAGGGACGGCTTTAAGCCCTGAAATAGGAGACAAAAATGATGTCAGCAAATATTTATGGTGTGGATTTAGGTACTGCCAATTTAAAAATTTACTGTAAGGCGAGCGGATCGATCCTGAATGAAAAAAATACGATCGCCATCGTGAACAAAAACCAGATGTATTCTTACGGCAACGACGCCTATGCGATGTTTGAAAAAGCGCCGGATCAGATACAGGTAACTTTTCCGATCGTGAACGGCGTGATTGCGGACTATAACAATATGCAGACGATGCTGTTTGAATTTCTGGAAAAAAATGCCAAGGGCAAAATACGCGGCGCGGAATTTGTCGTTGCTGTGCCAACGGATATTACCGAGGTAGAAAAAAAGGCGTTTTCCGATATCTTTTTTAAGAGCAAAGCCAAGCCAAGGAGCGTCCTTTTATGTGAAAAGCCAATCGCGGATGCGGTAGGGCTTGGATTAAACGTCAACGAACCGACCGGAATCATGGTTGTAGATATCGGCGCCGATACGACGGAGATTTCCATTATTTCCCTCGGCGGCCTCGTAATCAGCCATCTGCTGCATTTTGGCGGCAATCGGCTGGACGAATCGATCATTAGCTATATCCGCAAAAACTACAACCTCGTGATCGGACGCAAAACGGCCTGCTCTTTAAAAGAACAGCTCGGCTGCGCGCTGGAAGGACGAGAGGATAAAATGGTGATCGTAGGGCGTGATGTGGTAAGCGGCCTTCCGATCGAGATGGAGATCACCTCGTCGATTGTATATGAAGCGATCCGCGACCACCTGACCAACATTTGCACAAATATCAAGCTGATCTTGGAAAAAACTCCGCCGGAGCTGGCAAAGGATATTATTTACGCAGGCATTTACATTACCGGGGGCGGCTCCAAGATCGAAAAGCTGGACGAGCTGTTTAAGCAGATCACCAATATCAAGGTCAACTGCTGTGAAAATCCTGAAGAAAGCGTCGCACAGGGACTGATCAAGATCGTATCGGACAACGAATACAAGCATCTGGCCTACAGCTTAAAATCCAGCATCTATAAATAGAGGAACGCGGCATGAGAAGAAGAAGAAAAACGCGCCGCCGCATCCCGGCAAAATATATGCTCTGGTCGCTGTCCGTGCTTTGTGTGTCCGCGATGTTTGCCAGCTTTTTGTTTGACGTGTCGTTTACGCCTCTGAATACGGCAGCCGGTTATGCGTTTATTCCGATGCAGAAGGGCATTAATGAAATCGGCTCCTGGGTGACGTCTGTTTCTGACAATCTGACCAAGCTGCGTGATGTCATGGAAAAAAACGACGAGCTGCAGGCGCAGGTGGATGAGCTGACGACGCAGCTTAGCACGTATCAGATGGAGCAGTACGATATCGAGGATATGCGTAAGCTCCTAGATCTGGACGAGCAGTACAAGTACGAAAAAATCGGCGCCAGCATTATCGGCAAGGACGCCGGAAACTGGTTTGATACATTTATTATTGATAAAGGCTCCGAGGACGGCATTGAGGTTGATATGAACGTCATTGCGGGTAGCGGCCTGGTCGGCATTGTTACAAATGTCGGGCCAAATTATGCAAATGTCCGGTCGATCATAGACGACCGCAACAGCGTCAGCGCTATGGTGCTGACGACCTCGGATAAATGCTTTGTCAACGGCGATTTGGAAATGATGAGCGAAAAGCAGGCGATCGGCTTTTCCGATCTGATTGATGAGGATAGCAAAGCAGTGATCGGCGACCAAGTCGTTACCTCTTATACGAGCAGCAAATACCTGCCGGGCCTTTTGATCGGACAGATCAGCGAATTAAACATGGATTCCAACAACCTGACAAAATCCGGGACGATCACGCCCGCTGTGGATTTTGAACATATCAAAAACGTACTTGTCATATTAGATAAAAAGCAGTCCGTACAAGCAAAAGACGATTAGCGAGGGCTTCATGCATGAGAAGAAAGTTAACGGTATTTATCATTATTTTCGTCTGCTTTTTACTGCAGACAACCCTATTTCAGGCGTTGGCGCTAGCCTCGATCGCCCCGAATCTTCTGATCGTAGTCGTTTCCTCATTCGGCTTTATGCGCGGACGCAAGGAAGGGATGTATATCGGCTTTTTGACCGGACTTATATTTGACGCCTTTTATGGGACGATTTTCGGGTTTTATGCCCTCGTTTATATGTATGCGGGCTACTGCAACGGGATGTTCCGTAAATTTTTCTTTCCTGATGACATCAAGCTGCCGATGCTTTTGATCTGTGTAAGTGATATCGTTTACAATGTGGCGGTATATGTGTTAAAATTTATGTTCCGCGGGCAGTTCCATTTCGGTTATTACCTGGTGCATATTATTGTGCCGGAGCTGGTTTATACGGTACTCATTATGATACTTTTGTACCCGCTGCTGCTAAAGATCAATCAAAAGCTGGAAGCCATCGAAAAAAGGAGTGGTATAAAATTTGTATGAATATGATTCCATAAAGGATTTTTTAAAAAGCTTTTTCAAATCCAGACTGCTTGTGCTTTCTCTTATCATCCTGCTGATGGGGGGCGTGTTATTGCACCGGCTGTTCACGCTCCAGATCGTAAACGGAGAGGAATATCAAAACAACTATACGCTGCGTATCCGCAAAGAGCGGGTGCTGAACGGCACGCGCGGCGATATTTTAGACTGCAATGGGAAGGTGCTGGCTTATAACGAGCTGACGTATAAGATCACGCTAGAGGATAATGGAACCTATTCCGAAACCTCCGAACGCAACGAGGCGTTAAACGGCATTATTGCAAAGGTACTTACTGTGCTGGAAGAAAACGGAGACGATTTTGTCAACGATTTCAACATCCGGCTGAAAAAAAACGGGCATTACGCGTTCCAGGTCGAGGGTACGCGCCTGATGCGGTTCCGCGCGGATATTTACGGCAAAAAAAAGATTGAGGATCTTGGGTGGGACAAAGAGCTTGGCTATAATACAGCAGAAGCGACAGAAGAGCAGATGATCGCCTATCTGTGCGGGGAAAAGAAGTACGATCTGATAGACAGCGGCTATTCGCCGGAAATGCAGTATAAGATCATGGTGATCCGCTATGCGCTGTCGCAAAACGCCTATCAAAAATATATCTCGACAACGATCGCCGCGGATGTCAGCGAAAAAACGATCGCCTATATCAAAGAAAACAAGGCAGAGCTGCAGGGCGTGGAAATCGAAAAGGACTATATCCGAAAATATGATGACAGTGTGTATTTTGCCTCCATTATCGGCTACACCGGAAAAATCTCTACAGAAGAGTATGAGGAATTATCCAAAAAAAATGATTCCTATTCCCTGACCGACGTGATCGGAAAATCCGGTATCGAACAGGTTATGGACGAGCAGCTTCAAGGCACCAAAGGCTCCGAAACCGTGTTTGTAGACGTAATGGGCAAGGAGCTTGAGACGACCGACCATAAGGAGCCGTCCGCAGGCAACAACATTTATCTGTCGATCGACGCGGATCTGCAAAAGGCAGTCTATCATCTGCTGGAGCAGGAGCTTGCGGGTATTTTGTACAAAACGATTGAAAATATTCGGGAATACGATACCTCGTCCGGACAGGCATCCGATATCAAGATTCCGATCTATGATGTTTATTTTGCTCTGATCGACAACGGTATTATCGATACGTCGCATTTTACACATAAAAAAGCAAGCCCGACAGAGCGCGCTGTGCAGGCAGTCTATGAAAGCCGCTTTGACTCGGTCATTGCCAGGATCAGAGAGCAGTGCACTTCATCCATGCCGGAAGCCTATACGGCTGCGCCGGAGGAATACCAGGTGTATTACAGCTATATCATATCCATGCTTGAGGACAGCCGTGTGCTGCTCTCTGATAAGATGGATGAAACAGACGAAACCTATCTTGCATGGACAAAGGAGGAATCCATCAGCTTAAAGGAATATTTGGAGCACTGCATCAATATGGGCTGGATCGATTATAATGTATTCCAGACTGAAGAGGAATATTCCGATTCATCTGAAATTTATAAAGATCTGATCGATTACATCACACAGGAGTTGAAAAAAAACGAAGGCTTCCAGAAAAAGATCTACCAGCATTTGATCAAGCAGGATATGGTGACCGGTACGCAGCTGTGCCTGATCTTATATGACCAAAAGCTGATCAAAAAGGATGCTGAGAAACGTGCGCAGCTGGAAAACGGCACTATTTCAGCCTTTGCCTTTTTAAAAGAATGCATCCGCAATCTGGAGATCACACCTGGACAGCTGGCGCTGGACCCATGTACTGCCTCCTGCGTGATCACGGATGTAAAAACCGGAGAGCTAAAGGCGCTTGTTTCTTATCCAGGCTATGATAATAATATGCTGGCCAATACCGTAGACGCGGACTATTTCGCAAAGCTGCAGTCTGACAACGCAAGACCGCTTTATAACCACGCGACGCAGGAGCGTACGGCGCCAGGCTCTACGTTTAAGATGGTCACCGCGACTGCGGGGCTTTCCGAAAATATCATCACACCGTCTACCAAGATCAATAATCAGGGTAAGTTCAAGCTGGTAGACAACGAACCGGAATGCTGGATCTATCCGGGTTCACGTCATGGCTGGATGGATGTGACGAACGCGATCCGCGTTTCCTGCAACTATTTCTTTTACCAAGTGGGCTATGACTTAAGCTTGGTTGGAAATACGTACAGCGATCCGACGGGTATCCGCAAGATCACAAAATATGCCGAGGATTACGGCCTTGGAGATACGACAGGGATCGAGATCCCGGAAAATGACCCGCAGATTGCCAATCAGTTTCCGGTCATGGCCTCCATTGGCCAGTCCAACCATAATTATGCTACCGTACAGCTTGCGCGTTACGTAACGGCAGTCGCCAACAAAGGGACGGTCTATAACTATACGCTGCTCAAGCAGATGACAGATAAAAACGGCAATGTGATAGAAACCTATAAGCCGACAGTCAAAACAAACATGGACTATATGGATGAATCCGCCTGGAAAGCTATCCAAAACGGCAATCGGCTGGTTGTTGCAAACCTGGCGGAATTTAAGGATTTCCCAATGGTAGTAGCAGGCAAGACCGGTACAGCGCAGCAAGTGCTGACAAGGGCAAACCATGCGCTGTTTGTAGGATACGCGCCATTTAAATCTCCGGAGATCTCAATTGCGACCAGAATTGCCTACGGCTATACATCCCACAATGCCGCAGACGCTTCCGCGCAGATCTTAAAATATTATTTTAATCTGGAGGATAAAAAGGAGCTGTTAAGCGGGCAGGCACGAAATATTGGAAATTCAGCCAATGGTATTACAGATTAGCCGACAGAAAGGAGAGCACAGCTTTGACACAGGCAGTCGTTATCAAAAGCAAAGCATATGGGATTCATCTTGTGCTGAATCCGGAATGGGGATTCGAGGATCTGCTTGGGGCAGTGATTGAAAAATTCAAGGAATCTGGCGCGTTTTTTAAAAACGCGCAGGTTGGGATTTCGTTTGAAGGCTATGAACTGTCCTTTGAACAAAAGTATGACCTGATCGCCGCCATCGAAGCGCATACGGGCATCCATATTGTCTGCATTATGGAAGAGGAGCAGATCCAGGAGGCCTGTGTACTGGCACAGACCGAGGCGCTGATCCGCGAACGGGTCACCAACCACGCCGTGTTCCATTACGGCTCCTTACAGCCGGGCGACGATCTGCACGCCGATACTGGTCTTGTCGTGATCGGCAACGTCCCAAAGGGCGCAAAGGTTACAGCCGGAGGCAGCCTGATCGTATTCGGGGCGCTGGAGGGCTTTGCCCATGCGGGCGCTTACGGCGACGGCGCCGCGTATATTGCGGCATTGTCAATCGATACCGGACAGCTTCAGATCGGGCGTATCCTGTTTATACCGCCGGAAAATGGCGGGAAAAAGAAGCAAAAGAGCGGATTTCTCCACCGCAAAAAAGAAGGAGACACCTTTTCACCACAGATAGCGCGTGTTCAGGACGGGCACGTCATCATGGAGCCTTGTACAAAAGATTTATTATAGCATTATAAATCAGGAGGATTCATATTATGTGTGAGGTTATTGTAATTACATCAGGAAAAGGCGGCGTCGGCAAAACGACTACGACGGCGAATGTGGGCTGCGCGCTTGCGCTGCTTGGCAAAAAGGTCGTTCTGATCGATACTGATATCGGATTACGCAACCTGGATGTAGTCATGGGTCTGGAAAACCGGATCGTCTACAACCTGGTCGACGTCATCAAAGGAAGCTGCAGGCTTAAGCAGGCGCTGATCAAAGATAAGCGCCATCCGACTCTTTACCTGATCCCTTCCGCGCAGACGTGTGATAAAACAGCGGTTACGCCGCAGCAGATGAAAAAGCTGACGGACGAGCTGCGGGAGGACTTTGATTACATACTTCTGGACTGTCCTGCCGGCATTGAGCAGGGATTTCAAAATGCGATTGCCGGAGCAGACCGCGCGATTGTCGTTACAACGCCGGAGGTATCCGCGATTCGTGACGCAGACCGTATTATCGGCTTGTTAAAAAATGCGCAGATGCCGCAGATCGAGCTGCTGATAAACCGAGTGCGCATGGATATGGTAAAACGCGGAGACATGATGTCTTTAAAGGATGTCTGTGAGATCCTGCCGATCCCATTGATCGGAGCGGTACCAGATGATGAAAATATCGTCATTTCCACAAATCAGGGAGAGCCGTTATCCGGATTAGATTCTATGTCCGGACAGGCGTATCAGAACATCTGCCGCCGGATTGACGGCGAAAAACTGCCGATCATGGATCTGAACCAGAAAAAAGTATGGTTCCAGCGGTTCCGCGGCTTGACAAAACGTGTATAGGAGGCGGAGCGATGAGATTTTTACGATTTATTTTCCGAAGAAATTCCAAGGATGTAGCAATGGACCGCTTAAAGCTGCTTCTGATTTCAGACCGGACAGACTGCTCGGCCGATATGCTGGAAATGATCAAAAATGATATTATCCAGGTGATTTCTAAATATATGGAAATCGACACGGAAGGTCTGGATATCCAGATCACACGCACCGTGTCTGAAACGCATAACGGCAGCGTACCTGCGCTGTATGCGAATATTCCGATTTTATGCGTAAAGCATCAGCCGGAATATCAATAACACTATTCACTTAAGAAAGCCCGGAGGCGTTTTAACTATGTTCAAAATGTATTCTTTTCGAAATTACCGGATTCGCCTGTGTTTGTACGTCATAGCGATCACGGTCATCGGGATACTCGTTGTCGGAAGCGCCAGACACTCCCTGCAGGACCGTCAGGTTATGGGGATGACACTTGGACTGTGCTGTATGCTCGTGCTCTCCCTGTTTGATTATTCGTTTTTGCTAAAGCTGGTCTGGCCAATGTATCTGGTCAATATCGGATTGCTTATAGCGGTTATTCTAAAAGGGAAATCCTCTCATGGACAGAGCAGATGGCTTCTGATCGGCCCTATTCAATTTCAGCCTTCAGAGCTGTCAAAAATCGTGGTCATTTTGTTTTTTGCCGCGTTTTTTATGCGCTATCAGGAGCAGATCAGTACCTTTCGGGCATTGGCTGTTTCAGCTGTATTGATCGCACTTCCTCTGGGGCTTGTACTGCAGTCAGATCTGTCTACAACAATAGTAACGACATTAATTTTTATTACCCTCTTGTTTGTTGCCGGAATTAGTTATAAAATAATTGGAGGGGCGGCTGCAATCTTTCTCCCGGCGTTTATTGTCGTATTATATCTGATCATGCAGCCGGATCAGGAAATTATCAAGGGTTACCAGCTCAATCGAATACTGGCGTGGCGTTATCCGCAGAAATATCCGGATCTTGCCTATCAGCAGCAGAATTCGATCATGGCGATCGGCTCCGGGCAGCTCTGGGGCAAAGGCTTAAATAACGACAACTTCGATTCTGTCAAAAACGGGAATTTTATCTCAGAGCCGCACACAGATTTTATTTTTTCCGTAGCGGGGGAGGAGCTTGGCTTTGTCGGCTCGGCGGCGATCATTATCCTATTGATGCTGATCGCGATGGAATGCATTTTTATCGCAAGAAAGGCAAAGGATCTGGCAGGGCGGCTGATCTGCTGCGGCATGGCGGCGCTGGTTGGCTTTCAGAGCTTTGTCAATATTTCAGTAACAACAGGATTACTGCCGAATACGGGTCTTACGCTTCCGTTTGTCAGCTACGGCCTGACGTCGCTCGTAACCTTGTATATAGGAATTGGTATTGTACTAAATGTGGGCTTGCAACCGAAAAAATATTAGCGGGGGTGATATACAAAATGAATATCGGATTAATCGCACACGACTCGAAGAAAAAGCTTATGCAGAATTTTTGTATCGCTTACCGGGGAATTTTGTGTAAAAACGAACTGTTTGCAACAGGCACGACCGGAAGACTGATCGAAGAGGTGGCCAACCTTTCTATCCACAAATATCTGGCCGGACATTTAGGCGGCGCGCAGCAGCTGAGCGCACAGATTGAACAAAATGACATTGACCTTGTGATTTTTCTGCGCGACCCGATGACGCCAAAATCACATGAGCCAGACGTCAACAACGTTGTCAAATTATGTGACACCTATAATATTCCGCTGGCGACAAATCTTGCCACGGCAGAGCTGTTAATCAAATCATTAGACAGAGGAGATCTTGAGTGGCGTGAAATGTACAGGTAAACTACGCTGGAAAATACCGCTGCGGCTGGCGGCTCTTTCGGTCGCTAGTATGCTGCTTAGCGGATGCGGTACAAAGGAATATGATCTGGAGCATCCTTATGATGTGTATGGTACGTCGATCCATTACATACAGCCGCAGGCTGCGGATGGAACCGAGGCCGCGCCTGAAGCATCCAGTGAAAAAACGGTTCCGTTTTTCGCACAGGAGCTATGTATCAGTGAAAAAGCATCCGCAGGCCCGCAGGAGCTTTCTGCAAATGCTGAAGGGGCAGGTGTTTTCCATTTAAAGGACGGGACAGTTACTTACGCGAAAAATTTGTATGAGAAGCTGTATCCGGCGAGTACGACAAAGATACTGACCGCGTATATCGCGTTAAAGCACGCAGACCTTTCCGAGTCTGTCACGGTCAGCGAGCAAGCTGCAAATCAGGCTGGAGATTCTTCTGTCTGTGGCTTAAAGGCAGGCGACCAGCTTACCATGGAAGAGCTTTTATATGGTCTGCTGTTGGAAAGCGGCAACGACGCAGCGGATGCGATTGCGGAGCATATTTCCGGAAGCACGCAGAGCTTTGCCGTGCTGATGAATGAAGAGGCAGCCGCACTTGGCGCAACGCAGTCGCATTTTACGAATCCACACGGATTACATGACGAGGAGCATTATACAAGCGTCTATGATCTATATCTGTTCTTAAACGCAGCGTTCCAATACGATGCGTTTCAAACGATCGCCCATACGGCAAAGCATACGGCTGTCTACCGCAATGCGTCCGGCGCTTCTGTAACGCAGGAATGGGAAACTACCGATAAATTTCTAACCGGGGAGGCGATAGCTCCGGACAGTGTAACCGTATTGGGCGGAAAAACAGGTACAACAAATGCGGCTGGCTACTGCCTGGCTCTATACAGCCAGAATTCGGCAGGGGAGCCAGTTATTTCCATAGTGATGAAGGCAGACAGCAGCGACGTGCTGTACACACTGATGGCAGAGCTTTTAAAGCTTTAAGCGATCCAGCATTTACAAAATCTGTTCTCTGCCATTTTTAGAATTACCAGTTGTATTTTAACGAAAAGTAGCTTATAATAATGCTATCTTACGAAACGTCAGCTAATAACATGCAGGAGGAAAGAGTAATGGTCGAAATTATTTGTGGCGAAAAAGGAAAAGGAAAGACAAAACATTTGCTGGATAAAGCAAATACATCTATTAAGGACGCACAGGGAAACGTTGTATATCTGGACAAGAGCCAGAAGCATATGTACGAATTAAACAACAAGATTCGTTTAATCAATGTGACAGACTTCCCGGTATCAAATTGTGACGAGTTTTTAGGATTTATCTGCGGTATCGTATCTCAGGATCACGATCTGCAGGAAATGTATCTGGACAGCTTCGTGACGATCGCCGGCCTTAAGGATGACCAGCTGCAGCACGCGATCGAAAAGCTGGATATCATCAGCGAAAAATATAATGTAAAATTTATTTTAAGCATTTCAAAAGATGAACACAATCTGCCGGAATGTGCAAAAGCAAAGGTGATTATATCTCTGTAATCCAGCCCTGCGCACCCTTGACAGCGGCCATACGGCCGCTGCCAGGATGAAAGGGGCTGGATTCTGTTCATGGTACTGCATTTACGCTTGATCCATAGAGCGAATCCGTCCGTAAACGCTGAGCAGATATAAGCCGCCGATACCGACAAATGCATAAACGATCCTAGAGAGCCATGACATATTTCCAAAGAGGAATGCTACCAGGTCGAATCTGAAAAATCCAATCAGGCCCCAGTTGATCGCACCAACGATCACGAGTGTAAGCAGCGTGTAATCTAAAAATTTAGAATTCATAACAGTTACCTCCTTTTTGAATAGTATGGACTGTTTCGAAAAGATTTATACCGGAAAATAACAGAAAGAATAGGACAGGACGATTGGCAGGAAGGAAGAAAAAAAGGAAAAGGAAAATTATCCGGTTTCCCGGCGGAATGCATTTAAACATCGGGGTTATCGTATTTTTATTTGTTGCCTTTTATATGGCCTATAATATTTACAGCTATCTGACGACGGTACATATTAAAGGCTACGAAGTGGAAAAGGGCACGATCGAGGTCAACACGTCCTACACCGGACTGATCCTGCGAAGTGAGACGATTGTAAATGCTGCGCAGAGCGGGAGTTTGGATTATTATTTAAAGGAACATACAAAGGCCGCCAAGGGAACGCTTTTATGCTCAGTGGATGAAAATGGAAATGTCTCTGAAAAGCTGAACGAGGCGATTGACTCTAATGCTGTTTTGACAAAAGACAGTATGCGCGATATTCACAGCTCGATCCGTGATTACGCAAACGGCTATTCAGACCGTGCGTTTTACGCGACTTACACATTTAAATCCGATCTCAGTGGCCAGCTGATGGAAGCGCTGAATCTGGAAGCACTGAATGAGATCTCCGAATATACCGAATTTGCCAAGGACAACCAGACATTTCACCTATACCGCGCAGAGCAGCCTGGCGTAGTCGCTTATTATACCGACGGAATGGAAAATCTTACCGTCAACGATCTGACCGAAGAGCTGTTTGACGAGTCCGCGCTTGAAAAGACAAGCCGAAAGACCGAAGGCTTTGTACAAAGCGGCCAGCCGCTTTATAAGCTGATCACCGAGGAGGATTGGCAGATCATCGTGCCGCTGGACGCCACGATGAAAAACGAGCTGCAGGACAAGGAGGTCACGCGGATCCGCTTTAAGGAGGATCAAACGACTGCCTGGGCCAACTATACGATAGAGCGTAAAAAAGGACGGGATTATTTAATTTTAACTCTGCACAACGGCATGATACGCTATGCGGACGAGCGGTATGTGGATATTAATATTTTACTGGACCAGCAGAGCGGGCTGAAGATCCCAAACAGCGCGATTACTACAAAAGCATTTGAACTTGTACCGAATGCTTATCTTACCACCGGCAGCGGGTCATCCGGTCAGACCGGTCTGCTCGTTGAACACCGTAAGGAAAACGGCACGTTTACTGAAGCGGAGTTCCTTCCGGTCACAACGTATTATTTGGACAAAAATGAAGATGAATCCGGCAACGAGAATCCGGATAAGGAAACATGGATGGCCTACATCTCTGAAGAAAAAATAAAACGCGGCGACCGTATTGTACGCACCGATTCCTCCGAGCGCTACGAAATACGAAATACGGCAAAGCTTCGAGGCGTTTATAATATCAACCGTGGTTACGCGGTATTCCGTCTTGTCAATGAGCTATTCAGCAATGATAACTATACAATCGTGGAAGCCGGGACTACTTATGGGATCACGCAGTACGACCACATCGCGCTGGAAGGCGATCTGATTACGGAGGGACAGATGATTTCCACAAATTGAGTGGATCTTAGACGCAGATACAAGCATACAAAATTCGTAACAGGAGAACAAATATGTTAAAGGAAAATTTAAGAAATGTTGAATCATCCATGCAGGCCGCTTGTGAGAGAAGCTCCAGAAGCCGTTCAGACGTAACGCTGATCGCGGTCAGCAAGACAAAGCCGGTAGAAATGCTGCAGGAAGCTTATGACGCAGGCGTGCGCGATTTTGGAGAAAACAAGGTACAGGAAATCTGCGATAAATACGACAAGCTGCCGCAGGATATCCGCTGGCATATGATCGGCCATCTGCAGCGCAACAAGGTTAAGTATATCATTGACAAGGTATGTATGATCCATTCGGTAGATTCTTACCGTCTGGCGGAGGAGATCAATATTCAGGCAAAAAAACACCAGCTTGTAATGCCGATCCTGATCGAAGTAAATATTGCGGGAGAGCAGACGAAGTTCGGCGTTTCAAAAGAAGATGCTGTTTTGTTGGCGCAGGAGATTGCTCATTTAGACAGCGTAAGGGTAGAAGGGCTGATGGCAGTTGCCCCATATGTGGAAGATCCGGAGGATAACCGCAAATATTTTCGGGAAATGCGGCAATTAGCTGTTGACATTCAGGATAAAAACATAGATAATATAAATATGTATGCACTTTCCATTGGAATGACTGGGGATTATCCAACGGCCATCGAGGAAGGAGCTACGATGGTGCGTGTTGGGACAGGCATTTTTGGTGAAAGAGCGTATCCGTGACAGTGAACCGCTGTTGCGAGTCTGATTAAAATAGGAGAGATTATGAGTTTAGTAGATTCCCTTTTGAATGTAATGCATATGAATCCAGACGACGATGAAGATTACTATGATGACTACTATGACGAGGAAGAGGAAGAAGAAGTAGCGCCAAAGCGCCGCCGCGGCCAGTCAAAGGAATCGGAGGATACTGGTTATAAAAATGCCGGAAGCTCCAACCAGCCGATCGACATTAACCGCAACCGCGAACGGGTAGCGGCAAAGCCGGCGAACAAGGTAACTCCGATGCGTCCGTCATCCAAAAAGACAACCGCTTCGGGTCTGGAGGTATGCGTCATTAAGCCAACAGCATTTGAGGATGCCAGGGAAATTACAGAAACACTCCTGATGAATCGTCCGGTAATTTTAAATGTTGAGGGCCTGGACGTTGATATTGCACAGCGGATTATCGATTTTTCTTCTGGTTCCTGCTTTGCGATCAGCGGCAACCTGCAGAAAATATCAAATTACATATTTATCATTACTCCCGCGAATGTGGAGATATCCGGCGATTTTCAAAATCTGATCGATTCCTACGACCAGACGTCAATCCGTATGGAATTTTAGAAAGGGCCAGCTATGGATCAGGAAGCAGAGTATTTAAAAAAGCGTTTTATCGATCTGTCAAGACGGGCAGAGACTAAAAATATCGTAACCTTCACTAATTTTTTAAATTTGAATGAGTTAAATATTTTTCACCAGATCCGTAAGGAGCTTTACAGTTCCTCACAGACTTTCGGTGGCTATGATCATGCAGAGCGTCAGATGGTTGCTTTTATCCCTGATGCTCTTTCTTATATATGGGAATATCCGATCAATGCCATTTGTTTTATGCCATCGCATCCAAAATTTGCAGAGCCGCTGACGCACAGGGATGTGCTGGGCGCGCTGATGAATCTTGGCATAAAGCGGGAAATGCTCGGTGATATCTTGGTGCTTTCGGACAGCATCGTTGTATTTTGCATCGAATCTGCTTCTGCTTATATCGCAGACAGCCTGAGCCGCATCCGCAATACCGTTGTTCGCGCAGAGCAGATTCCATCTGCGGATTTTCATTACGAACCACAGTTTGTCGAGAAGGACAGCGTTGTTTCTTCGTTCCGTTTAGACACAATTCTCGCTGATGTCTGTAAATTGCCAAGAACCGCTGCACAAAAAATAATTTCTGAAGGGAATGCCTTCATTAATTCGAAAAAAATCCAGCAAAGCGATTACCATTGTCAGGATCAGGATATTTTATCG
This sequence comes from uncultured Eubacterium sp., assembly GCA_910586225.1. Taxonomy (GTDB): domain Bacteria; phylum Bacillota; class Clostridia; order Lachnospirales; family Lachnospiraceae; genus Eubacterium_J. The sequence continues at coordinate 14,930 of CAJUIL010000044.1, forward strand.
GTGCGCCATTTTGGAAAATTTCAGATCGAAACGACGGACGCTGTGACCAAAAAAGGACGGCTCCGGTATCATTATAAAATTTATGCAGGAGGAATGATCGATGGAACAACAAAAGGAACAGCCAGTGGAAGTACGGGCAGGGGCTAAGCAGCTTGCTCGCTTTGGTATCTGCGTCGTTTTGCTTATCCTGCTGGACCAGGTGACAAAGCGGGCCGCGCAAAGCTTGCTGCAGGATGAGCCCGCTTTGTCTGTAATTCCGGGCGTGTTTGAGCTGCAATATCTCGAAAACCGAGGTTCTGCGTTTGGCTTACTGCAGGGACAGCGGGTCTTGTTTCTTGTCATGGCAGGATGTATGCTGCTTGTGGTTCCATATATTTACAGCAGGATTCCGCTTACCAAGCGTTTTCGGTATTTGCGTATCATTGCAATCCTTTTTTTGTCAGGCGCAGTTGGAAATGCCATTGATCGTCTGCTGCACGGGTACGTGATAGATTTCTTTTACTTTTCTTTGATCGATTTTCCGATTTTTAATGTAGCGGATATTTACGTAACGGTTTCTACGTTTTTTTTGATTGTTTGCATCTTATTTTATTATAAGGACGAGGATTTCGCACAAATCCATCTTCGCACATAACCGCAGGAAAGGAGCGCTATCTATGGAGCCTATGGCGGAAAACAGCATACAGACATTTGAAGTCCGGACGGAATATGCGGATATCCGTCTGGACAAATTTTTGGCTTCCATTTACCCAAAACTGTCCCGTTCATTTTTTCAAAAGCTCATCCAGACGGGACAGGTGCAGATTGAGGGCCGAAGTGTAAAGCCAAGCTGTCTGGTCAGGGAAGGGGAGCTGGTCACCGTTTCCGTACCTCCGGCGGTCCAGGTTAACATCTGTCCCGAACCGATCCCGCTGGATATCTTATATGAGGACGATTATCTTTTGATCGTTAACAAGCCGAAGGATATGGTAGTGCATCCGGCTCCAGGGCATTACAGCGGAACGCTTGTCAATGCGGTGCTGTACCACTGTCAGAACCAGCTGTCCGGCATCAACGGAGAGATCCGTCCTGGAATCGTGCATCGTATCGACAAAGACACTACCGGTTCGCTCGTCATATGCAAAAATGATATGGCACATACAAGTCTGGCGCAGCAGCTTAAGGATCATTCGGTAACGAGACGCTATCGTGGGATCGTGACGGGGCTTGTTAAGGAGGATACTGGTACGGTGTGCGCACAGATTGGCCGTGACCCGAAAAACCGCCTGAAAATGGCCTGTGGCGTAATAAACGGCAAACACGCTGTAACACATTATCGTGTGCTGGAACGCTTTGTGCGCCATACGTATCTGGAATTTCAATTAGAAACCGGGAGAACCCATCAGATCCGCGTACATATGGCACACATTGGGCATCCACTTCTGGCAGATCCGGTTTATGGCCCGTCCAAATGCGCTTTTGCGCTGCATGGCCAATGTCTGCACGCGATGACGCTTGGATTTCTCCACCCAGCAACCGGAGCTTATATGGAATTTACCGCGCCCTTGCCGGAATATTTTGAAGCTCTGCTCAAGAAACAGCGGCTTTAAAAATTATCCTGTACATCAAATAGGAAATCGATTATAATAAATATATCAAATATGAATCAGGAAGGGGCGGTTCTATGAGCAACTATGTCATTACGATCGGGCGGGAATTTGAAAGTCTCGGAAGAGATATCGGATTAAAGCTGAGCGAAAAGCTCGGCATCAAATGCTATGATAAAGAGCTGTTAAGCCGTGCAGCAAAGGAAAGCGGCCTATGCGAGGAGATTTTCCATTCACAGGATGAAAAACCGACGAGCAGTTTTTTGTATTCTCTTGTTATGGATACTTATTCGGCAACCGGATACACAGCAGCGCCGTTTTTGGATATGCCGCTGAATCATAAAATTTTTCTAGCGCAGTTCGACACGATCAAAAAGCTGGCTGAAGAAGAGTCCTGCATTATCGTCGGACGCTGCGCAGATTATGCGCTAAATGATTTCCCACGCACGATCAATACTTTTATCCATGCAGATCTGGAATTTCGTATCAAAAATACGATGGACGAATTTCAGGTCAACGAATCCAAAGCTAAGGATATGATCATCAAGAAGGACAAACAGCGTTCCAGCTACTATAACTATTATTCCAACAAGAAATGGGGAAGCTCCAAATCCTACGATCTGACACTAAATTCCGCGAAGCTTGGCATTGACGGCTGTGTGGAAATGATCCTGCGTTATAAGGAGATTTTGAAATACTAAAAGAATTACATTATAAGCTATTGGAAAAGGAGAGCGTCATATCTGTTTCCAATAGCTTATTGTATGATAAGAGCTTTCCGGATACCTTTCTAACTATTCGCAAAAGGACACTTTTACGAATAGTTAGAATTCATCTGAATCAAGGATAATGGTAAACGGCCCGTCATTAAGCAACGCCACCTTCATATCAGCGCCAAATTCTCCGGTTTCCACAGAACCATGCTGTTCCAGACATTTTTGGATAATATATTCATATAATGCATTCGCTGCGTCCGGCGCCCCGGCACGGATAAATGACGGACGGTTCCCTTTGCGGCAGTCCGCGTACAAAGTAAACTGCGAAACCAACAGCAGCTCTCCATTTACGGCATCCAAAGAAAGGTTCGTCTTTCCGTCAGAATCCTCAAAAATACGCAGTCCCAGCATTTTACGGATCATCTTATCGGCCGTTTCTGTCGTATCAGAATCACTGATTCCGATCAGCACTAAAAAGCCTTTGCCGATTTTCCCGGTAACTTTATGGTCGATGGTGACGGATGCTTCTGATACTCGTTGTATTATAAATTTCATATGTTTTCTCCTTATGTATTTTGTGGATTATTGTTTTGCATTTGCTTTAATTGAAACAAAGGGCCTTGTACAAAATCTCTTTTTTTGCCCTTATAACTGCATTTTGACAGCCCACATAAGTTACATGGAATGCCTTTGATGCAACCGGGCAGGTTGGATTTTTGATAAGTAATCATATCCTTTAACACCTTTGTGCTGAATTGCTCTAATGAATTATAGTTGCATCCAGCATCATCTTTTGTTAGTGTCATTCGGAAAGGTTCACATTTCAGTAAATAATTTTCATAAGAATTCCAAGCCAGTATGCTTACCGTCTTTATCTTTTTTTCTTTCAGTAGTTTTAACAGAATATCATAGTACATTCCAAATGCTGCGGCGTCAAAAACAACTAGGATATGTGAATGACCGTTTTCTAGCTCTTCTTCCAGAAAATTTACAAGCTGGGAATTATCCCGACTAAGCTTTTTTCCATTTCGAAGAGCATATTCTGAACAGACTTGCAAATTCTCATTTTCAAAAAAATACTTAAAAAATAATCTGCTACTTCTTCCATCTTCCGTTAGTATATAGTCTACTTTATTCTGTATTACAGTTAACGCTTCATTATCATGGCAATATACAGGTATATTAACCAGATTTTTACCTCGTCTTTCAATATAATAAATAGAGTCAATGCTAATTGGCAAATATCCTAATAGCTCTCTGGTTATTATCACAAAAAAATTCTCCGATTTTTTCATGATTTCTCCAGCATTACGCATATGAAGAAGCGGAGAGGATTCGTCTATTACATATAGCTTCCCTGTTCTTTGTGTCAATGTCTGCAGAATAATTTCATCCGTCGATAACTCGTTGGAAAAAAGAAAAATATCCTGTTTGGTAAGCTGTGCGCCATCTAACATGATCTTGGCATGAATACTTTTTATCCCATGACTATATTTTTGCAAAAATTTCAATATCAGTGTTTTCCGTGTGCCCGAAAGTCCTGTTATAAAATTAAACTTTCCGCTAAAGGCAAGACGGAATGAAGTTTTTCCATCTGAAATATCAATCGTAATCATCCTGCTCATACTCCTTCGCAAATGGTGCTGTAATTTCCCGAATACACTCTGACAAAAATTCACCATAACTAGTATATTCCCGTCCAAGCAGCAGGCTGAATGCCCGGAAATTCTCTTTTTCAAAGCCCGGCGCGTGCTGCAGATAGATTGTAATATCCTTTTTTTCCGCCATTTGCAATAAAAAATTCAAACAGTTATCTCCAAATGCTGTTCCCCATATCTGGATATCTTCCAGTTCATTGACAAGCATCAGTGCTTTGGAGCCGGTAGAAATATCGTCTATCGCAAATGTATATCCATCCTCCAAATCCTGCATACGAAATCCGTTATAGATGCAATGGTCTACTTCCCGCAGTATCCGCTGGTTCATTTCATCTTCCAGCCATTCCATACGAAAAAGCGTATCAAATTCCAGATCAATATAAAAATAAATATCATCCGGACAGCCATATCCTATTTTCAGCATTTCCCTGCCCTCCCATATATTTCCTACGCTCCTGCCAACACTCCGCCTGTCTATTATAACAAATGCTCCGTTAAAATCCTATCCTTTTTACAATAATTCTCCACAAACTGGAAAACACTTACGGAAAGCATTTTTCAAATACGCCTCCCCTCTTCATCAAACCCAGCGCCTCCGATAACACGTCCTGCTATCTTATCATAAACAACAATATTCAGTCCGTTCTCCGTATACGTATAAGCTTTTTTGTCCACGAAAACCTTTACGGAATCGCAGCTTCCTCTGATGGCCAGATCCGCTTTTTTCAGATCAAAATGCTGAAAATAGCGGCTGTTCGGCCTGCCTGCAAAAATGCGTATGCCGTTGTCATATACGGCTGCCCCTTTGCCTGGATCCCGAAAAGCGACAATCACACAATCCTCCATTTCTTCCAGCATTTGGACATACTCCTGCAGTGTATCCGCCGTTTTTAAAGCCCGCCTATTTATCTCGTTATGCGCAAACAGCGTGCTTACCTTTTCCCAATGCCTATACTGCGCATCTTCCCTCCGATCCGGAAGCTCAAAGCTATCTGTTATGATCTGTGCCAAGTAATCTGTATACTTGACGCTTCCCCGATAATTCAAATGGGACGGCTCAAATAGATCCTGTGCATAATCAATATCCAGACGCCTGTCATAATTAGCATCCAGAAACGGCACCCCATATTCTTGTATGATCTTATAAATATAATTATAAGCCTGCTGCTTTTCTAGCGTGTGGTTTGCATAAGGCGCATTGACAACCAAAAGCTGTACATTTCTATCCTCGCACAGCTCGATCAGCTTGCGCAAATACCGCTCGGTACGCTCCGTAATAGTTCCAATTTTATCAAATCCTGTTTTATTTTGATTTTTCTGTTCCCATTCTTTGGCTTCTTTTTTTGACATCTTTGTAAAATCCGGATAGTATCCGTTGTAGCGTACGTGTTTGGTATTGTAAAAATCCTGCTTCGTCAGATCTGCGTAGCGTGTATGGTAATAGGGGAATGAGAAAAACGCACCAACCGCGTCCAGCTGCTTTCCTTCACTATTGACCGCCTGAATAGCCTTCCATTTCGTGACCGACGGCTTCATACTGATGAGGCTTGGCCAGGACGAATCGCCGACGTCCGCTCTCTTTTGATAGAGCGTGCAAATGTCAAACACAACCAGTTTTGGCGTCTGCGTTTTCAGCGCTTCTTCCAGAAAATAATAGCTCATCCATACCGGCTGACCGGGTGATGCAAGTAGATAGCTGGCAATTCCGTGATCGTCATACAGCTTGCACGTCTGCACGCTATAGTACACATGACTGCTTCCGATAAACAGCGCATCCACGGTATTTTCTTCCAGCTTATAAAAGTCTCTTAGCTGGATACAGCCCTGGCTCGTACGGTTTAGCGTGAGTTGGTTCAGCACGCTGACGAGCATAAAGATCATCGTAACGATAAAGAAGCAGCCTACGGCTTTTTTTATTTTGTTCATCCGTTTTCCAAGCTCCTAAAATTGAAAATAAATAAACTGTGCGGCGTCATATCCTGGCCCGTAAATACCAAATAAAAAGATAAAAGAAAATAATACGGCAACCGTCATCCAACGAAACCACGTGCACTGATTTGCCAAAAATGCATCCGGGTCTTCCTTTCTTTTATACTTTACAATGCTAAAAAACAGCAAGATCATAAGAGCAGAAAGCAAAATATTCATTTCCGTTTGATCGAGTCCAAGCTGATAAAGCGTACCGTCCGAAAGTGCCCATAGATTCGGCTTCGTAAACAGGCGCTTGACGTAGCCGCAAGCCTGTGTAAAAGAATCCGCACGGAAAAAAATCCAGGCAAACGCTGCCAGCACAGATGTAGCTGCCGCCTGTCCGAACCGAAAGCTAAAGGAATTTGTTTTCGTATTCGTTCGTGCGTAAAAGCGGTCCCGTACTGCCCTTGTTTGCGCCCCGACGACTTGAAACACGCCATGCATCCCGCCCCATACGACATAATGCCAACTTGCACCGTGCCACAAGCCGCTGACCAAAAACGTAAGCATAATGTTAAAATGCTGCCGCAGCCTGCCGCAGCGATTCCCGCCCAATGGAATATACAAATAGTCTTTAAACCAAGTACTTAAAGAAATGTGCCAGCGTCTCCAAAAATCCTGTATGCTGCACGCGAAATAAGGTGTGTTGAAATTTTCCATCAGCGTCACGCCAAGCACTTTGGCAGCACCAACCGCAATCGTGGAATAGCTGGCAAAATCACAATAGATCTGAATGGAAAACGCAGCCGCAGCCGTTGCCAGCTCTATCGTTCCGTAAAAATACCAAGAATCAAAAACAGTATTTACCAATATAGCGATCCGGTCCGCAATCACAAGCTTTTGAAAAAATCCCCACAGCATAATCTGAAGCCCTCCTGCAATCCGTTCGTAATTAAACAGCTGTCGGACGTCCAACTCCCCCATCCTCTGGATCTGCATCAAAAGATTTTTGGAGCGCTCGATCGGCCCTGCAACCAGCTGTGGAAAAAAAGAAACAAACAGCGCATATTTTAAAATATTCCGCTCTGGTTCGATTTCCATACGGTAAACATCCACCGTATAACTGAGCGCTTGAAAGGTATAAAAGGAAATGCCTACCGGAAGTACAAAATCAAAAGGCTTTTCCAGGATCGGAAGTCCTGATCGATGCAATATCCAGTTCAGGTTGCCAAGTATAAAGTCAAAATATTTGAAAAACGCCAAAATACTCAGATTGACAAAAAAGCTTACGGCAACGATCAGCTTGCGCGCAAGAATCAGCTTTTGCACAGAAAGCTTTCCTGACGCTTCCAGCGAACATTTTCCAAGCAGAAAGCCGCTGAACCAAGTAACGGCAGTTGAAAACGCAATGAGCAACACGTACTTCGCGTTCCAGCACATATAAAAATAATAGCTTGCCGCCAACAGCCAAAGATAACGCAGCTTTTTCGGAATGATAAAATATACCAGCGTTACAACCGGAAAGAAAATTAAAAAATGTAAAGAATTAAACAGCATCCGTTGATCCCCGTTTTCTATTCCTGTTTAAACTGTAATAGTTTTCTTCTACATCATGCCCGATCAACAGAAAATTATGTAACAGTTCAGACAAGCTGACCTGTTACCTGCAAAAATCCATTGAAAATCG
>CAJUIL010000045.1 GCA_910586225.1 uncultured Eubacterium sp.
ATAGAAATCGAAACGTGTATTTGCAGATATGGCTAGGAATCTGGTAAGGGAAAGGTTACTTTTACTAATTTCTCTACCGTAGGCAAGCAATGAGCCGGAATATCCTTTTGGGATATTCCGGCTCGCTTGTTGGGGTTCCCCAAGCCCCAGGCCGTCCGCCTGCGCGTATGACCGAACACGCCTTTCGGCGTGGTTTTGCGCTCACTGCGGCCGCTTCCTCCTGCACATCCGCGGATGAAATTCCTTATTGGGAAACGGTCAATAAATATCTGGAAAGACTGGATCCAAAGGAGCTGCATGATAACATTGCTGTTGTTATTCTTGATACGGTTTGTCAACCATTATATGCTCCGGCAGAAACAAAAAGAGTTTGCCATTCAATCTATTATGGGAATGGAACAAAAGACCATTGGAAGAATTTTCTTCGCAGAAACACTGATTATGGGAATGATTTCAATTCTGATTGGTATTTTTTTCGGCGTATTTTGTTCCCAGCTTATAACGGCAATGCTCCTTACTGCTTATGAAAAGTCCTATGAAATATCATGGACTTTATTCCCGGATACGGTTTTATGGACAGTGGCATTTTTTGTTTTTAGTGGTAGGAATTTTCAATACCCGTACTATTCAGAAAACGAAAATTATGACGCTCGCTTTGCGTTTCCGGTACGGCTCATGTATTGGGGAAACATTCTTTTTCCGTTGCTCACTTTGCTTTGATCTGTATTTTGCCTAATCAAAAAAGGAAAAAAGAATATGCATATAACTGGCTTGCTGATATGTTCTGTACGAAATGCTTTTGCAACAGCCAGTGCTGCGGCATCAGCAAATAAATATTATCTGCCTTTAGGCGCTGGAATGCTCAATCAATATCTGCTGTTTCTCTTGATGGATTTGCTTTTCTTCATTGGTGCATAGATTTATCTTGCCAGCAGCTTTATTGTCACATGGAAAGAAAAATCACCGGAACACCGATATCATGGGAAAGCGCTGTTCTTTTACGGGCAGATTACTTCAAAATTAAATACGACCAGTAAAACAATGACATTGAGTTGCATAACTCTTATGAAATCATTACTGATTTTCTTGCAGCGCATGAAATAGATACGGCGTATGATTGCACTTTTAGTTAGTATCTTCCGAAAAAAGCTGATTTTCACAATCGGATAAAGTATGATTTTCCTGTCGTGGCGATTTCGTTATGTGATTATAATGCAATACGGAAAATGTTGGGATATGAGCAGATTTCTTTAGGAGAAAATGAATTTATAACACAGTGGAAAACAATAGCAACGGAAGAAGAAAGAAATAGTTTTATTGCAGAACATACCAGTGTTGTAACAGATGGAGGAACGTTGAATATTTCCGAGCAGTCTTATTCCGAGGAAGCAATGGGAGAAACACTTTATAATTCCTATACAGATGTCCTTTATGTATTCCCGGATAAAATATGTGAGGAACTGCTGCCAGTTATGAGAAATCGTTATATTACAACAACAAAAAATATCACTTATGAAAACGCAAGGGAGCTGGAAAGACTTTTTACAGCGAAATATCCAGAGCAGGCAGAAAGCGGCGTCTCGTATGGTGTGCGTTTCAGCACGCTTCAAACAAATAGCGCAATCGCAAATAACTTTATTCTGCAAACAGGCATGATTTATGGTGCAGGAGCCGCTGTATTCTGCGCCAAGGGATGTAACAATCGTGATCCATCCAGCGCCGAGCAGCGTTTCCGCTTGGATCTGGCATAGGTGGATACGCTGCTGATGTGTTTTAATAAACATAAAGAAAGCAGAATGCTTTCGACTATGAAAGGAGCGATGATTTATGCTATTACCAAGTATTTTCGGGTATCCATATCGTTTTTTGTGGTTAACTGTAGGATGTATTCGTTACAATGGAGATAAAATTTTTCAAAAGAGGGCTTTGAGAACCTTTCTTAAAGAAGATACCATAGGATAAAGGCTCGCTGTCTTTTAAGGGAATTCCGCGTATATCCGTGTTTACAAAATTCATAAGCGGAAGAACAGAGCAGCCATAACCTGCCCTTACAAGTGTAAGGAGTACCTGCAGGTTTTCACACATATAAGTGGACTCTGGCAGGATATGCTGTGAAATCTGATTTTGCATTTCCGCAACCCTGGCGGGGATTGCATAGGAATTACAGACGACAATATTCTCCAGATACAGTTCTTCTTTTGCAAGCTCCGGGCGTTCGGCATAGGGGTGTGAGGCTGGAACAATACAGCACAGTGGTATCTGGAACAGTTCTTTGTAAACCGTGTCATTTTTTATTGGAATATCCTCCTGAAAACCAAACAGCAGATCCAGTTCATCTTGATAGAAAAGATTTAAAATAGATCTGTGAGGGATCACTTTTAAAAATGGATAAAGTTCGGGAATCTGCTGTTTGCAGGATTTGAGTACCTTGCAGAGCAGGTCCAGGTTAGCTTCATTCTGACATCCAATGGTTAGGACCTGTATATTTGTACTTTGGTGGCGCTGTATTTTTTGCTCAGCAACTTTTAACCTGCCCATAACATTTTTCGCATCTTCCAAAAAACTGATTCCGGCGGGGGTAAGGGTAACTGTCCGGGTAGTACGGTGCAGAAGTTTTGTTCCCAATTCATCTTCCAGCGAATGAATCTGCCGGGAGACCGCTGATTGTGTAATCTTTAAAATTTCAGCAGCTCTTGCAAAGTTCAGGTTTTCGGCAACCTGGATAAAGCTCTTTAACTGGTCTGTATTCATGGGTTTCACCTCGATTATTGCGTTTTCGTCATTGATAATACCATATTTTCACTTCACTTTCAAGAGCTGGTGTGCTTTAATATAGCATATAGTCTGACAGGGTTATATGCTAACGAGAAAAATGCGCAGTTTTTTAAGCTGGCAGATACCGTAAAGATTACACTTGGACCGAAAGGAAGAAATGTGGTGCTGGATAAGTCCTACGGCGCTCCGCTGATCACGAATGACGGCGTGATGATTGCAAAGGAGATTGAACTGGAGGACCGTTATGAGAACATGGGGCGCAGTTGGTGAAGGAGGTTGCCGCCAAGACGAACGACACTGCAGGAGACGGCACTACCACAGCGACTGTGCTGACGCAGGACCTGGTCCGGAAGGGATTGAAAAATATTGCTGCCGGGACGAACCCCATCATTCTCCGCAAAGGCAGCAGCCATTTACGCAGGGAATGAAGAGGTTCGAGAACACATAGAAAAAAGTGGAAGAGGCAGCAAAATCCCTGGAGAGCGCCGTCATTGTGAACAAGGTACGGGAGCAGGTGCGGATCCGGAACTTTGTCTTGGTGTCATATCCAGACAGGGAGATATATCAAAAAGTTATAGAAGAGGATTTAAACATACGGAGCGCCTGCCAACCAGCCACACAGTGGAAATGAAGGAGCAGGTTGAGCGGCATATTCCCTGCTGGAAAAACGGCTGACGGCAGGTATCGGGGCAGAGGAGTTAGAGATTTTTTCAGATGTGTTAAAGAAAATGCAGGAGAATATGGAGCTGACAGAAAAGGGAGCCGGGTATGGATAAGATGCCGGATACCCGCTCAGCAGATTTATAAAACCAGGAGGTAGAAAATGGAAGCAACAATAACGAAAACCAACCCTCTCGGCACAGAAAGGGTTGGAAAACTGATGATGCGTTATGCAGTGCCAAGCATTATTTCCATTGTGGTGAATTCACTGTATAACATGGTAGACCAGGTCTTTATCGGCCAGGGGGTAGGATATCTTGGAAATGCGGCAACGAATGTAATTATGCCGATTTCAACGATTATGCTGGCTCTCGGTTTTATGTTTGGGGACGGGGCGGCAGCTTTTATGAGCCTGCACCTTGGGAAAAAGGAACCGGAAAAGGCCGCAAAAGGCATAGGGAATATGGTAGCGATAGTCATTGGAACTGGAATTGTCCTGATGATCTTGTTTGAATTGTTTTTGACACCGCTTTGCCGGCTGTTTGGGGCTACGGATAATGTACTTCCTTATGCGCTGGACTATGGACGGATCATAGTACTTGGATTCCCCTTTTCGATCATCTGTTCTGCTTTTGGAAGCCCGATCCGTGCTGACGGCAGACCGAAGATAAGCATGGTCGGTCTCCTGATCGGATGTGCTACAAACATGATTCTTGACCCGATTTTTATTTTTGTATGCGGGTGGGGCGTAAAAGGAGCCGCATGGGCAACGATACTGGGGCAGGTATTGAACGCGCTTTACTTTATTATCTGTTTGTTTCAATTTAAGACAATTAAAATAAAAAAAGAATATTTTATCCCGGATGTAAAGGTTGTGGGGAACATCGCTTCTCTTGGAACATCCAGCCTTATTTCACAGATTGCTTCGGTGTTCGTTATTGCAATCATGAATAATATGCTGGTAAAGTACGGGGCGGTTTCTAAATATGGAGCTGATATTCCATTGGCAGCTTTGGGTGTCACGATGAAGGTCAGCCAGTTGATTACCGGAGTTACATTAGGGATTGCAAGCGGCGTGCAGCCAATTCTTGGATACAATTACGGAAGCAGACAGCATGACCGTGTTAAAAGTACATTGAAATGGTCGCTTATTTTGGGTACCGCAATCATGTTTGTGGCATTGTTTATCTTCCAGGTTTTCCCGGAGCAGATCATCGGTATTTTTGGACAGGAATCAGACCTTTATGTAGAATTCGCGGTAAAATGTTTCCGCATTTATCTGCTTGCCTGTTTTCTGATCCCGTCGGGCGCAGTTGTAGGTATTTTTTTTCAGGCAATCGGAAAGCCGGTTCCGGCTGCGGCGCTTACTCTTTCAAGGCAGATTATCCTGTTGATTCCTGCTATGCTGATTTTAGGTTATACAATGGGTGTGGAAGGAATTTTATGGGCAGGCCCGTTTTCTGACGCTTTGTCCGGAATTATTGCATTGATTACAGTGAAAGTATTCTGGAAACGTATTTTTGAGAATAAGGAGCAAAAAGAAACAGCAGCGAGGTAATGCATTATGGCAGGCCAGGTTATTACAATCGGACGGCAATGCGGAAGCGGCGGACATACCATAGGGGAGCAGGTTGCCAAAATACTTGGCGTAGTCAAAGGAAGAGTTATGCCAAATATAAAGCCTGTGTCTAATTTGAGAAACTATACAGAGGTGCTGCGGATATTGCGGTTGGAGAGCCTGTATTCCTGACAAAAAACGGCAGGTGCAGATACGCCATTGTCGATATGGAGGAATACGAAAAAACAAAGGCTGTGATTAAGCTGATGGGCGAGCTTTCCAAAGGAGAACAGTCTACTGGGGTTATGGGGGTGCGTTTTTTTCAGGTAGTGGATGGGAAAATTTTATTCCAACGAGGCTATTGGGATAAGCTCTTATTTTTGAAACAGCATAATCTTCCAATAGAGTAATTATGACATTTTAGGAGAAAATACAGATTTTTTATAGTTCCTTTTCGGGAGCAGATGTGATAGGATCAGACAAGTACTTGCTGGTGCGTGTTGTATATCCACAGATTACATCCCCAGTGGTAAAAGTATTTTACTGCTGGGGATTACCAATTTATTTATAAATTTTCTGTTTTTCAAATTTCGGTTCGCAGGTAAGCTCGATGCCGAGTTTTCTAAGTTCCCAGATGTCTGTGGAAGAAAGCATGACGGAAGTATGCGCCTGACATCCTTTGAGGTTGAGAAGCTGTTCCAGGGCAAGGCGGGCTTCGTTGTTGCTGGCTGCGCTGACAGACAGCGCGATCAGGGTTTCATCTGTGTGCAGACGAGGATTTTTGCTTCCAAGGTACTTTGTTTTTAATTCCTGTATCGGGCGGATAGCGTCCGGGGAAATAACATGGTGCTTATGGTCAATGCCAGCCAGTTCTTTTAATGCGTTTAAAAGTAGCGCAGAAGAAGCGCCGAGAAGATCGGTTGTTTTTCCATGAACAATTTTGCCGTCAGGAAGCTCCAGCGCAGCGGCAGGCGCTCCCGTTTTTGCTTCTATTTCCAGACTTACGGGAACAACCCGGCGGTCTTCTACTACCGCATGAGCCTGCTTTAGAAGAAGTTCGATTTTAAATACCTCTTCCTCTTTGCCTGAAGCGGATACAAGGGCATTCATGCTCTTATAATATCTGCGGATAATTTCCTGGCGGGAAGCTTCCATACAAACCTCATCGTCGATAATACAGTTTCCAGCCATATTTACACCCATATCGGTAGGGGATTTATAAGGGCATTTCCCAATGATTTTTTCAAACATTGCCTGCAGGACAGGGAAAATTTCTACGTCACGGTTGTAATTTACGGTGGTTTCTCCATAGGCTTCCAGATGGAAAGGATCAATCATGTTTACATCGTTTAAGTCTGCAGTGGCAGCTTCATAGGCAAGATTTACTGGATGCTTTAACGGAATATTCCAGATAGGAAAGGTTTCAAATTTTGCGTATCCGGCGTTGATACCGCGCTTATATTCGTGATATAACTGTGAGAGACAGGTCGCCATTTTACCGCTTCCAGGTCCTGGCGCAGTAATCACCACTAATGGGCGGGAGGTTTCAATATAATCATTTTTGCCGTATCCTTCGTCGCTGACGATCAGAGAAGTATTGCTTGGATATCCTGGAATGGTGTAATGCATATACACACGGATTCCTAATTTTTCCAGATGGTTTTTAAACAGATCAGCACCTTCTTGGCCTATGTATTGTGTAATACATACGCTGCCTACATAGAGTCCGCGCTCTGTAAATCCGTCAATAAGGCGCAGAACATCCATATCGTAAGTGATCCCAAGATCACCGCGTACTTTATTTTTGTCGATGTCTGCGGCGCTGATCACGATGACGATCTCTGCTTGGTCGCTTAACTGCATCAGCATACGGAGCTTGCTGTCTGGCTCAAAGCCGGGAAGGACTCTGGAAGCGTGAAAATCGTCAAACAATTTTCCGCCAAATTCCAGATAAAGTTTGTTGCCAAATTGGCTGATACGTTCACGGATATGCCCGGATTGCATTTTAAGGTATTTTTCGTTGTCAAATCCTATCTTCATCTGTCATAATTCCTTTCTCACCATTTTTCTATCATCTGTCACTTTATCATTTCCTTAGTATAGCACAAAACATAAAAAATGTGGAAAGGTTTTTTTAATTTCAGAGATGTTCTCTGTTATAAAGGAATAACCTCTGTTTTTGAAGTACAGCGTCCGCTTGTAGATCATGATGCTCATATGGTATGATAAAAGAAAAAATGAGGAATCCGATTAATGGACAAAACAGGAGCAGAGAATGAAAATAAAGGACTTTGAAACAGATATTGATGCGGTTATAACAAGCTTCAATCAAGGAACAATGATCCTTGAAGCCGTGGAATCCTTATGTGTGCAAACATTATTGCCACAAAGGATCATAATTGTAGACGATGGATCCACAGATGAGGGTTCTATCCAGATATTAAAGGACATTGAAAAGAAGTCTGATCTACAAGTCCCGGTCTTGATACATTATCAGAAAAATCGAGGGGTATCCGCTGCCAGAAATGCAGGTATTCAGATGGCGCAGACGTCGATGGTGTTAGTATTAGACGGAGACGACAAGCTGCAGCCGGAATATTTGCAATATGTTAGCCAGATGCTTTGTAATGATCCGTTTATGGTCGCAGCTTCCTCCTGGATGCATACTTTTGGGATTTTAGATTCGATCATTTGTCCCAGCGGAGGGAAAATAAACTCATTTTTATCCCGTAATTGCTGCCCTGCGACACATATCCTGCGTCGTAATATTTTTGACCAGTGCGGCACAAAGCAAAAGGGTAAAAAAAAAGCTTGACATTTAGGAAAAAAACAGATAAAATGTTTTCGTTGCTAGAAAGTCAGCTCTAGTTAGTCAGTTGACAAAGCACAGAATAGGGATATTTTATTTGCGGGCGTAGTTCAATGGTAGAACACCAGCCTTCCAAGCTGGATACGTGGGTTCGATTCCCATCGCCCGCTTTCTTTTTTTGTCCAAAAAGTAATATATTTAGAAGCAACAGCATAGGGAGCCAGCACTCATGCAGACAAAACCATACAATAAAAAACAAACAATCTTGATCCTGGAAGACGACAATGACTTGGCAGAAGGGATTAGCTTGTCTTTGAGCAGCCCGGATCTGGAGTTTATCCTGTGCGATACGATTGCGCAGGCAAAGCAAACGATGCATCAGTGCCAGCCGGATCTGCTTATTTTGGATATCAGCCTGCCAGATGGAAGCGGCCTGGATTTTTGCAGGGAAATACGCAAGGAAACGGGAATCCCGATTGCGCTGCTGACAGCAAAAGATATGGAATTGGATATTGTAAAAGGTCTGGAATGTGGAGCGGATGATTATATTACAAAGCCATTCAGCTTGATGGTGCTGCGGGCCAGAATACGGGCGCTGCTGCGGCGCAGTATAGGAGAGGGCAAGCAGCAGTCTGTGTACCAGGATGCGCTCTTTCAGTTCCGGTTTGATACAATGGAGTTTTATAAGGGCGGAAAAAGCGTAGAGCTTAGTAAGACGGAGCAGAGGATTTTATATTTGCTCGTGTTTCATGCAGGGCAGATCTTGACAAGGGAGCGGTTGCTTGAATGGGTGTGGCCAGAGGGAACGGAATATGTGGAGGATAATGCGCTGTCGGTAGGTATCCGCCGTCTGAGGGATAGGCTGGAGGATGTGCCGTCAAAGCCAGCATTTATTAAGACTGTATATGGAAAAGGGTATGTATGGGAGAAGAGTCGATGAGTGGATGTGTCATAGCAATAGGAATGATGTATGCAGGATGCGTGGCCGTCTGCCTGTTTATCTGGCGCTATCGTGAAAAAAGGATGTCCAAAGCATATCAAAACCTGCTGCAACGTCTAGATCGGGCAATCGGCGGAGAAATCCAGGATACTGCATATGATGAATCGATGGACGCGGCAGTTACCGAGCGTCTGAACAGGGTCGTGCGTATTGAGAAAATGTATCGAGAGCGGATAGAACAGGAACGAGACGCCGTCAAATCACTGATAGCTGATATTTCCCATCAGGTACGTACACCGCTTACAAATATGATGCTCTACGCAGGACTTTTGCAGGAAAAGCAGCTGGGCAGGGAAGAGCAAGCGTTGGCAGATAAAATAATCACGCAGTCTGAGAAACTGGATTTTTTTATGAAAGAGTTGGTAAAATCAGCGTATATGGAGCAGGAAATGATTGCAATCCATCCAGAGTTTACAGATGCAGAAGAAATGATCGATCTCTCCTGCCAACTGGTAGAGCTTACCGCTATGAAAAAGAGCATCCAGATCGTGCGAAGCGGTGTAGATGTGAGGTCGGTGCATGGAACAAAATGTTATGCAGATAAACGGTGGACAGTGGAAGCGCTTGGGAATGTTTTGGAAAATGCGGTGAAATATTCACCAGATGCGTCGCAGATTGCGGTGCGCGTGATTTCGTATGACTCTTTTGTGTGCATACAGGTACAGGATGAGGGGATTGGTATTCGAGAGGAGGAGCAGGGGTTGATCTTTGAACGCTTTTACCGCTCAAAGGAGGTCAGTAGTCAGCCAGGTTTTGGCATTGGGCTTTATCTTGTAAGGGAAGTGCTTGCAAGACAGGGAGGATATGTGAAGGTAAGGTCGCAAATTGGAGAAGGAACGATCGTCCAGCTTTTTTTATCAACGCAGCCAGTTACGGCTGCGTTTTAAAATTATGGAAATATGTCAAAAGTGTCAGCTTTGAGACAGATTTGAGTAAGAATCATTTGCTATGCTGTCTGTGTAATGAAAATAAATGGAAAGCAGGTGTAGGTATGGACATATTAATTACGGAAGATCTGAGAAAGATTTATGACACGAGCGGAGTACAGGTAAAAGCGCTGGATGGTATCAGTCTTTCAGTGCAAAGGGGAGAGTTCGTTGCAATCGTTGGGACCTCCGGCAGCGGGAAGTCAACGCTGCTGCATATACTTGGCGGGCTGGACGTGCCGACCTCCGGCAAGGTCATTGTAGACGGGCAGGACATTTCCAAAATGAAAAAGGATGAACTCACTATTTTCCGTAGGCGCAAAATAGGGTTTGTTTTTCAAAATTATAATTTGCTGCCGCTGATGAATGTATACGAAAATATTGTGCTTCCGCTGAAGCTGGATGGTATCCGACCGGATAGGGATCATATACTTTGTATGCTGGCAGAGCTTGGCCTAGAGGATAAGCAGCACGTTATGCCTGGCCAGCTGTCTGGTGGTCAGCAGCAGAGAGTTGCGCTTGCGAGGGCGTTGGCGGCAAAGCCGGCGGTGATCCTGGCAGATGAGCCGACCGGAAATCTGGATACTCGCACGAGTCAGGATGTATTAGGGCTGATCAAGGTTAGTGGACAGCGTTTTGGACAGACGATCGTCATGATTACCCATGATGAAGAAATTGCGCAGATGGCAGGTAGGATCCTGCGCCTTGAGGATGGGCGCATCGTAAGCGGGCAGCCGGACGGATGGACAGCGCTGCGAGCAGAGGAGGTGAAAGCCGGATGCTGAAGGTAAAGAATAAAAGGATTGTATTGGAGATCGCAGGCACAACTTATCGAGCAAATAAAAAGCGGAATCTGGTAACTATTTTCGCGATTATTTTAACGACCTGTCTGATTGCTGTTGTGATAGGAGTCGGAATTAGTTACCGGGATACAGTAGTGCAGCGGCAGCTTCGAATGCAAGGAATGGATTATGACATAGAGTTGAGTGAACCGAATCAAGAGCAGGTGGAGAAAATCCGCTCTATGGACAATGTAAAATATGCGGGAGTTGCTGTAAAATGTGCAGTTTTGGAGCAGTATCGGGATATTCTTTTGGATAAGACAAGGGTTTACTGGCTGGATGAGGTTTGCTGGGAAAAACAGACGATGCCTGCTTGTGAAAGCATAAAAGGAGGCTATCCAAAAAGGGAAAATGAAATCATGCTTGGGCAGCGTACTTTAAAGGCTATGGGTATTGAGCGTCCGCAAATTGGACTTAGATTGCCGTTTCGATATACAGTCCTTGCAGAGGATGGGGAAAATGGGACTTTAGAAAAGGAATTTATACTTAGTGGTTGGTATAAGGATTACAGCGGGAAAAACCGTGCCTATATTTCAAAGCAATTTTTTAGAACAACGGGCGTAAAACAGACAGATTTTACGCAAGGTACTTTAAAAATTTCTCTGGAGCACCCGTTTTATACACAAAAGGATATTGTCAGGCTGCAGCGTGCGATCGGGTTGGAGAGAAAGCAGTATCTTTCGGCAGATTATGATACCATTTCTGCTTTTTATAAAACGGCAGCAGTTTTGGCTGCGCTGCTGTTGATGATTTTTGTAAGCGGATATCTGTTTATTTATAATACGATGTATCTTTCGATTTCCAAAGATATCCGCTATTATGGGCAGCTGCAGACGGTTGGAATGACGTCGGTATCGTTAAGGCAGATGGTTTACTGGCAGGCTGCGTGGAATGCGTTGATTGGAATACCAATAGGATTGCTGGTGGCCTTTGTGATCGCGCAAGCTGGAATACCGCGGCTATTGCGGCTTGCGGATCCGGGATTTTCAGAGCAGCTGGTGGTGCCTGTGAGATGGTGGGTGTTTCTGCTGGCGGGCGGATTTTCTATGCTTACGAACTGGCTCAGCTGCAGACAGCCAGCGAAGGTGGCAGGGGAATATACGGCCATAGAAGCAATGAGATACACAGCAGCGCCTTTAAAAATAAAAACAAATAGGGGAATGAGTAGAAAGAAGTATCAAAATGTGAAAAGAAAAAATAACGATACGAAAGACGGAGGAGAGCAGAGTAAAAGAAAAAGCCATAGGAGAGGAAACAGCGGAATTTACGGAATGGCGTGGCAGAATTTGTTTCGGGATAAGAAACAGGCGGTTGTTATTTTTGCTTCTTTTACCATAGCGATTTCTGTATTTTTCGTGGTAAATACGATAATCCACGAAAATGATGCAGAGCGGATCTTAAATGAAACGTATGCATATGATACCCGGTTCAAAAATGAAACGACGCTCGACGCAGACAGAAAGCAGCTGATCACAGAGGAAAAAATAGCCGCATTGAAAAATACAAAAGGTGTAAAAGCGGTAAGGAGGGTTGCTTCAGCAGAAGTCGTTATACCTTATCAAGAAGAGGTTTATGGAGCGTATTTTCAAGAATTGTACCAATCCAGATACAGTCCGGGAAATTATGAAACGGATATGCAGCGATACAAGGAGCAGCCAGATTGTGGTCTGTTTACGGCACGTTTTATCAGTGTGGACGAAGCAGGCTTTGCGGTCTTGAAGCAGGGAATGGAGCTGGATATGGAATGGGAAGAGTTTGCGCAGGGAAGCGTTGCTGTGGCAGTTAAATATTTTACAGAGGGAGATAACGGAATGACTGGAAAAACTACGCGGGTTTTCCTTCCGGATGGCAGACACCCGAATGAGGAGTACAGCATCCAGCTTGCGGCGGTTGGAGATGCTTATGATAACCCGGCATTTTTTGCAGGAGGCTATACACCTGATCTGGTTGTCAGCGAAGCTTATGCGGAGCAGCTGCTTGGAGAATTGTTTACCGAGCTGGTTCAGGTAGAATACGAAGAGCCGTTTTCTAAAGAAACAGAGCGTAGAGTAAAAGCGGTTTTTGCAGATACGCCGCAGGTATCGTGTGAGTCAAAGTTGGAACGGTATGCAGAAATGAAAAATACGGAGCAGCAGGTCAAAATACTTGGCAGCAGTCTTGGCGTCATAATTGGGATCCTTGCCGCCTTGAATTATCTGAATATGCTGGCGGCAAATGTACAGAGTCGTTTAAAGGAATTTGCGATATTGGAAAGCATCGGAATGACAGAGAGACAGACAAAGAGGCTGCTGCGGCTGGAAGGAGCCGGTTATGCGGGGATGTCTGCCTTGGGAGCGCTGCTTTTTGGGATCCCGGCAAGCTATGCCGCTTTTTGCGGGATGAATAGGTATCACATCTCGTATGCGTTTCCGTGGATAAGAAACTTGGTATTGCTGGCAGTTGTTTTTCTTTTGTGTATGACAGCTCCAGTGATATTTTATAAGCGGATATGCAAACAGGGTATCATGGAACGGATCTACAATAGAGAATGACGGAATATCTATTGCTTTTACACTTCTGTTATGGTAAATTAAGTAAGGAACTATTGTTCAGCCATAAAGCGGAAAATAAAAAAGAAGGAAGGAAAGCAATGGTAAGGCGAATTTCAAGTGCGGCTGTCTGTGCAGCATTATGCGCGGCGTTTTTTTTCGGAAGTCCGGTTTTGGCAGCGGAAAAGGATGGATGGATAGCCGAGGACGACAAGTGCTACTATTATGAAAACGGCGAGCCGTTAACGAGCAGCTGGAGAACGATTGCAGGCAGCCGATACTATTTTGATGAAGCTGGCGAGATGGCGACCGGAATTATTGTACTGGATGAAAAGTTCTATAGTTTTTCTGCCAGCGGTCAATTCAACAAGACAAAAACACAGAAAATACGAAAGGCTGCAAAATACGAAAAGTCGTTTGCGCCTTTGAAAAAATTGATCGGAAAGCCTGCGAAGGCAAAGTACTATAAGAGTTGTTACGGCAATGGCAAGGATGGCATTTTGACGTACGACGGATATACGGTATATACGTTTAAGCCGCAAAAGGGTGCGGAAATTTTTATGGGAGCAGAACAGCAATAACGGCTGCAAAAAATAGACAGGAGGTTTTATAATGAGAACAAAAGCAGGTAAAAATCTGCGTACAGTGTTCGCTCTGGCACTGGCGTTCTGTCTCTTTACGGGTTTGTGGACGAAAGTGGCGCAGGCAGCGGGACAGAATCTCGATCAGAAAGCGGAACAGATCGTAAAGGCACAGGTATCGTCTAAGGACAGCGCAAAGAAGAAATTGAAAAAACTCTTTACTTATGTGCAGAAGGAATATGATTATGGCCGTAAAACTGGGTTTGAAGCATATGACGGCTGGGAAGAGGACTATGCGCTGGAAATGTTTGCAGATAAAAAAGGAAGCTGCTATCATTATGCGGCAGCATACGCAGTTCTTGCGAAGAAAGCGACCGGTTATAGTGTGCGCATCGGCCTTGGACAGACGAACGGCTTTAGCGGCAGCCTGCAGAAGCACGCGTGGACAGAAGTAAAAATCAGCGGGAAATGGTATATTTGCGATCCAAATATGGACAAGTATGCGAAGGATTGCTCTGGGGCATATTGCCTTAAGAAAAGGAATGGGTTAAAAAATACATACGACAAATTTAAAAATGTAAAGTATGTGAATGTATAGGGCAGGCAATGTCTGTATAGCAACAACATAACGAAAAAATAGGTGGATAAAATATGGTTTTTAGTTCTCTGGTGTTTATCAGCATATTTCTTCCGGCTGTATTATTGGTTTATTGGCTGATGCCTTCGATTGCAGGAAAAAACGTACTGCTGTTGGCAGTCAGCCTTTTGTTTTATGCTTATGGAGAGCCGGTATATGTTTTTCTTATGATCGCATCTTCGCTGTTTCATTATGGATGCGCGATATGGATACAAGGCAGCAAATACAGGCGGATGCTTCTTGCAGCGGTCGTTGCTGTGAATCTGGCAATATTGGCTGTGTTTAAATATGCGGCATTTTTAACAGAGCTTTGTAATAGTCTGACAGGGCTGTCGCTTCCAGTTCCGCAGGTTGCGCTTCCGGTCGGTATTTCGTTTTTTACGTTTCAGGCGATGTCCTATGTGATTGATGTATACCGTGGGGAAGTGACGGCACAGAGGAATTTTGCTCATGTACTGCTGTATATTTCACTATTTCCGCAGCTGATCGCAGGGCCGATCGTAAAATATCACGATGTTGAGCACGAGCTTTCCTGCCGAAGCTTTTGCGCGCAGGAGACGGCGCGGGGAATGCGCAGGTTTATCGCAGGGCTTGGCAAGAAGGTACTGATTGCGAATTATATGGGCGAAATTGCGGACACCCTGTTCGCAGCGCCGATGGAGCAGATACAGCTTGCGGGCGCTTGGCTCGGCGCGGCCTGCTATATGCTTCAGATTTATTTTGATTTCAGCGGCTATAGTGATATGGCAATCGGTATGGGGCATATGTTCGGCTTTCATTTTAGGGAAAATTTCCGTTATCCGTATGGGGCGGCTTCGATCCGTGATTTTTGGAGGAGATGGCATATTTCCTTGTCTGGATGGTTCCGCGAATATCTTTATATTCCGCTGGGAGGCAGCCGCAGAGGGCGGTTTCGGACGTGCGTAAATAAATTTATCGTGTTCGCTTGTACCGGATTGTGGCATGGCGCAAATGTGACGTTTTTGTTCTGGGGATTGTTTCACGGGTGTCTGCTTATGATAGAAGAATATGTGCCGTTGTTTCGTGCGCAAGCCAGCGGGGTTCGAAAAGTGTGCGGGCATATTTATGTGATACTGATGGTAATGATCGGTTTTGTCTTTTTCCGTGCGGAAAATATGCAGCAGGGAATCGTCTGGGTCAGCAGGATGTTTACTGGAACGCGGTTTGATGAGGATGGTGCGCGGCTGGTACTGTCTTTGCTGACGCCGGTTCATCTGACAGCCTTTGCAGCAGGTATTTTTGCGTCCGCTCCGGTTGTGCAGCGTATGGGACAGGCGGCGCGGATGCAGAAAATATTGTGGCCTGCTTCGCTTGGCGTATTGCTTGTATGTATGATGAAGCTTGCGGGAGGCACTTACAATCCGTTTATTTATTTTCGGTTTTAATGTGCAAGAGAGGGTAACAGTTCGGTCAGGTCTTTGCACTTTGCTGCAAAGACCGTAAGAACATGATTCAGGAGTGCAAAAATCCCATCGCGAAGCGATTTTCAATGGATTTTTGCAGATAACAGGTCAGCTTGTCTGAACTGTTACAAGAGAGGGTGTGTAGATGAGCGATAAATATAAGATCTATATTGCGTTGTTTCTGATGATCTGTCTGATACCTTCTGCGGGCCTGCCTTTTTCCGGCGTGGAGGAATCCTCGGAAAACCGGGAAGCAGCACCATCTCCTGAGCTTGTACAGGAGGGAAAGCTGAACCCGTATTTTTTAAGCGACGCGGGAAAATGGTTTGAGGATCATTTTGCTTTTCGGAATGAATGGGTGACTGCGTATGCGCTGCTTGCGGGGAAAGGGTTTGGCGTTTCCGCACAGGAGCGCGTCATTACAGGGAAGGACGGATGGCTGTTTTACAAAGACTCCTTGGCTGATTTTCAGGGAACAGAGCAGATGACAGACCGGCAGCTGTTTGATACAGCGCACTCGCTGGCGATGGTGCAGGAGTATGTAAATAGTCAGGGAGCTGATTTTCTCTTTGCGGCAGCGCCAAATAAAAATTCTTTGTATGGAGAGTATATGCCGTACTATTACCAGCCGTTCCGCAGGCAGCAGGGAAATATGGAGCGTTTCATGGACTACTTGGAAGAAGAGCAGGTAAATTATGTGGATCTGTACGAGGTTTTGAAAAATCAGGAACGGATTGTCTATCATAAGAGGGATTCCCATTGGAATAACGAAGGCGCAGCAGCGGCAGCAGATGCGGTATTAGCAAAGCTCGGAAAGGAGCACGTATCTTATAGTGACAGGGATTGTGAAGTCCGCAGGGATTTTATTGGGGATCTGGATACGATGCTGTATCCGGCAGCCGCAGCGTTGGAGGAAGAAATCTATTATGAGCCGATGCCGCAGTATACCTATCGCGGAGAGGTAAAAAGCAATTTTGACCCGAAAATACATACAAGCTCCAAAGGACAAGGAAGTCTTGTGATGTACCGGGATTCTTTTGGAAATGCGCTGCTGCCGTTTTTTGCGGAAGCATTTGAAAACGCGTATTTCTCACGTGCGCTGCCTTATTACCTCCCAGATGTGGAGCAGGAGCGTGCAGATACGGTCGTGATCGAGCGTGCGGAACGGTTTTTGCCGGATATGGCGAAGGAAGCGCCCTATATGGAAGCTCCAGAGATAAAAAAAGCGCTGCAAAGCGATCCCATCCCCATAGAGGACTTAGAGATCGCAGCGCAGGGAGCGATGACAAAGATTACTGGAAGAGTACCAGAGGAAGCGCTGACGGAACGATCCAGAATCTATATTATGGTAAACGGCGATGTTTGCTATGAAGCGTTTCCGATTTCCCGTGCAGACGGACGGGAAGGGTTTTCTATGCTGCTTGCATCAGAGCGGCTGCAAGGGAAGGAAGACCAGTTTGCAATGTTTTTAGAAGAATAAAATAGGACAAGGAGGAATCGTAACATGAAGGTAAAAAAGGTAACGGCGGTTATGCTGCTGGCAGCAGTTCTTGCGTCAGGGTGCGGAACTGATAAAGCAGGATCAGATAAAGCAGGAACAGACAGCGAGGGGCAGACGGCGGATCAGCAGACCTCGGCAGAGAATGAAGGATCAGCCGAAGAGGAAAGCAGTAAAGAGGAAAGCAGCAAAGAAGAAAGCAGCAAAGAAGAAAGGACAGAGGTAAAGCGGGAAAAATTCGACGACTGCGACGGCAGCGGACATGGTTATGTAGAAATTTACTATTCGGATGGCAGTATGGAAACAGAGGAATATTAGGAGCGTGACAGGATATGAGAAAGCAAACGAAACAAAAATTTATACAACTGCTCGCGGTATCTGTTCTTACGGTTTTCTTATGTGGTGATGTTTCTTATGCAGCACAAAGTCAAAAACCACAGAGCCAGGCGCATATAGCGCAGGGCATCTGGAAGAGCCGGAACCAGAAGGTGTTTTATTATGAAAACGGAAAAAAGACGGTTGGCTTAAAGGAGATCGAAGGAAAATACTATTATTTTGCAGAAAATGGCGTACAGCGCACCGGATGGCAAAAGATAGACGGCAGCTATTATTTTTTTAAAATAGCAAATGCTGAAAAAGGGCGTATGCAGGTGTCCAAGACGATCAATGGGATCGAGCTGGATCAGGACGGAAAAGCAATCGTGACGGACGCAAACGCTGCAAAGCTGGAGGTGCTTGTAAAGGCTAATGGCATTGTGGAAAAAGCTGTAAAGCCGGAAATGGAAAAATCCGAAAAGCTGCAGAAGATTTTTGATTACTTGCTAAAGCATTATCAATACCGCGGTTCACCGGAATTTGAAAAAAGCGAACATTGGGAGCAGGAATATGCCAGAGAAATGTTTGAAGAAGGGCATGGAAACTGTTATGCGTTCGGAGCGGCGTTCGCTTTTTTGGCAAACGCAGCCGGATATAAAAGCTGCTATGCGGTGTCAAGCGGCGGACACGGCTGGGCGGAGGTAGGCGGAAAGGTTTATGATCCGACTTGGAGCCTGATCGATAAGGAGCATAGCTATTACGGTGTCAGCTTTGAGCTGAGCGGAAAGGATGGCAGGCCAAATTATAAGAGAGCCAGAAAATATATAGTGAAAATTTAAGACAGTATTTGCAGGTCAGACATTTTGGCCTGCATTTATTAGTTTAGATTATTTTTATAATTTTTTTATATTCTACTAAATTTGTACAATCATACACCTTTGAAAGACACGAGAGTATGATTAATTATAGAATAGAGAGAAAATGAAAGCAGAGTGAGGAAAGGGAAATATACTAAAAAATACCAAAACAGTGTTCAAATGATACAAATAGTACTGGAATAAACAAAGGATTCATGCTATGATATACATGGTGATCGCGCAGCCTGCCTGGGCGGTTGCTTTCATAAAACCGGTTTTGTGTTGCAAAAGCGTATGCCTGCCGAACGGTTTGTAAGATAAAACAGTATCTAAGGAGGTTGTGGGAAATGATGTTTGCAAAAGAGAACAGGAAGAAGGGGTTGTCCAGACCACAATGCTTGAGTTATGATCTAGATGACTATAAATGGAAGATTGAAGCAGAAATATCAAAAAGAGAAAAAAAAGTAGATTTTGCCATATGGAAGCTTAAACGCATGAAGATCATGGAAATTGTAGTCAAGTCGGTAGCTTTTATGTGGGCAATCTTGTGGTCGATTATCTGTATCAGGTGTCTGCTGTCAGCGGATTATAAAATATTTGCGTTGTTTACGGCTATTCCAGCGATTGGCTTTTGGGTTTTACTTGCACGTGCGGCAGGATCGATCGGATTGATCGACACGGAGATTGAAGAGTTACGGAAGGCTGTTCAGGAGCAAAAAGAAGAAATGTAATATTGCATACTGCATCCGGCCTGCCGGAGAGGAAGCTCTAAGGGGCCGGATGCGGTATATGTCAGCGGGATTCCCGCAGACTCCGGTTCTTTTTACGCAGCAGATCGATTAAAGAGGAGACGGTTGTTACGTCTTCTTCGGTAAGCTCTGTAACATCCAGCCGTCTTGCTGGATCTACACCTAATAAGTAATCAGTACTTACATGAAAGATAGCTGCTAGCTTAACCAGAGCATTTGGAGAAGGGCTGCGTTCCTGGAGTTCATAGTAGGATACGATTGACTTTGATTTGCCCATAAGTTCTCCGAGCTGCTGCTGCGTTAGACCGGAACGTTTGCGAAGATCTTTTAAGATTTCGCTGAAATTCGATGACTCCACTATTTAAACACCTCATTCCATATTTAGTTTACCCATAATTGCTACAAATAGGGTGTCGAAAACTAAATTAAAATCCCAATATAGTGTTAAATTGGAAAAACATAGCAATTCCATTTTTTCCCCGAATATGGTATAGTAGGTTTGCCTGTCCAAAATGGTAACAGGTCAGCTTGCCTGAACTGTTACCCCCCAAAATGCGGTATTTTATGGATATTGGTATTTTTTACCTTGAAAAAGCAAATACTGTCTGGGTACAGGCGAATATCAGATAAGCAGATGAAAGGATTATCATTTTGAAAAGGAAATATTATTTAATTGATACGGAAAATGTAGGCGATAGTTGGCTGGACTTGACGGCGAAGCTGAAACAGAAAGACCGGGCGATTGCTTTTTATACGCAGAACCATTCAAAACGATTGGAAGAGTTTTTACTCAGGCAGGTCAATAACCCGCGTATTGTGTGGTTGGAGTGCGCGGTTGGCAATAACGCCCTGGATCTGCAGTTGATCGGTGTGCTGGCGTATTTGATTGCAAAGCACCCAAGAGCTGTATTTTGTATTTATTCGAATGACAAGGGATTTCAGCGGACTGTGGAATTTTGGCAGGATCGAGGCATTCAGATCAGTCAGAAAAGCTCGAATCTGAAAAAAAAGACAAAGAAAAAGGATAAAAAGAAAAATGCGGCAGTCTCAGCCTGTGGTTATGGCGTTTTAACAGGCCCACTGACCCAAGAGCAGTATGCGGAAGAAATCGCAAGATGTGTTTCGTTTTCCAATTTGAACGGCTGGTATTGCGCGCTTACTGTGATACTTGGACAGGAGGACGGCCGGGAGTGGTATCAAAAGGTACGGCGGGATTGTCAGCTGAGAGAGCGTCTGTCCAGGCTGTTTGCGGGCGACAGACACGAGCGGGCGCTGAGTCTGACCGCTCTGGCGCTTTTTGCGCATGGATTGGATGATACAAAGGCGGAGGCGGTATATCAGGTGATCCGTACGAATAAATATCAGGATTTAAATGAAATCAAAATGGGACTGGACAAGCTTACCGGACAGAAGTCTCCGAATCCTTATTATACGGTAATGCGGCCGCTCGTATCTTTGCTGAAGGATCTGTAGACGTTTTCGTATACGAAAGGGGATAGTAGGATGAATCAGCAGATTATAGAGGGGATACAGATCAGATGGGATAAGATCAGTCTGCACAGTTATTTGCGGGACATACCCGTGATCCGTAAGCTTCGGCATCTGGAATTTCACAGCCCGGTTACGTTTTTTGTAGGGGAAAACGGCAGCGGTAAATCTACGCTGCTGGAGGCGCTTGCGATAGCAGCTGGTTTTAATCCGGAAGGTGGTACAAAAAATTACAACTTTTCTACTTATGATTCTCATTCAGAGCTGTGCCAGGCTATGAGGGTCGTCCGGGGTATCCGGCAGCCGGCATGGGGGTATTTTCTTCGGGCAGAAAGCTTTTATAATGTAGCAACCAAGGAAGAGGAATATGCCAAGCTTGCACCTGTGATGTCTGAGGAGCTGCATAAAAAGTCGCATGGGGAGAGCTTTCTTGCGATCGCACAGAAGCATTTTCGTGCAAATGGGCTGTACTTGCTGGATGAGCCGGAAGCTGCTCTGTCACCGCAGCGTCAGCTGACGCTTTTGATGGAAATCGACCGCTGTGCCAAGGAAGCGTCGCAGTTTTTTATTGTTACGCATTCGCCAATCCTGCTTGGCATACCAGGCGCAGAAATCTTGTCCTTTGACGGAGACCGCATCCATCTGTGCGAATATGAAGAAACAGACAGCTATCAGGTAACGGAGATCTTTATCAATCACAGAGAGCAGCTTCTGAAAAAATTATTGGAATAGAAAACTTTGCTATTTTTGACGTTTTTGCTAAAAAATGACAGAAACTTTGTGTATTTTACTAGAAGTGCACAATGATAATCATAAAAATTTCAATGTTAATAGAAAAATATTCTATGTTTTCCTCGGAAAAGATTCGTTATACTGTCAATATCAACAAGGGGTACACGCACGGTAAACGCAGGCTTTATAAACTTTTTGTAAATTTGGTGATATCAGTTTTA
>CAJUIL010000046.1 GCA_910586225.1 uncultured Eubacterium sp.
GTCCCAGAAGATTTGGGAAAACGCTGAATATGAGTATGCTGGAACACTTTTTTTCACGAAAAGGAGATCCGTGTATTTTTGATGGCCTGGATATTTCAAAGGAAACGGCGCTCTGTGAGGAATATATGGGGAAATATCCGGTTATTTCAGTTTCTTTAAAAGGGATTGACGCAAGATCCTATGAGACGGCTTATCAAATGGCAGTCCAGGTTATTATAGAAGCGGTGGCAAAGTTTTACTTTCTTTTGGACAGTGAAAAGCTGAATGAACATGATAAAGCAGCGTACCGAAAACTTTTGGATGATACTATGAATGAAGGTACGCTCGGAAGCAGCTTACGGCAGTTGTCGGGAATGTTGGAAAAGCATTATGCTACAAAAGTGATCGTGCTGATCGATGAATATGATGTTCCGCTGGCAAAGGCATTTGCAAATGGGTACTATGACCAAATGGCAGCGCTGCTCTGCAGTCTGCTTGGAGAAGTGCTCAAAACAAACAACAGCTTGAAATTTGCAGTTTTGACCGGATGCCTTCGGATTTCAAAGGAAAGTATTTTTACCGGTTTGAATAATCTCAAGGTGTTGACGATCGCAGACGAGCGTTTTGATCAATATTTTGGCTTTACGGATCAAGAAGTAAGAGAGCTTTTAGCATATTATGATGTGGCGGAGCATTATGAGGAAGTAAAAAGCTGGTACGACGGCTATCAGTTTGGAAATGTTGCGATATATTGCCCTTGGGACGTGCTGAATCATTGTGACAAGATCCGGAGCGAGCCTCATGCGCAGCCTGAGAATTACTGGATCAATACGAGCAGCAACGACATATTAAAACGGTTTATCCAGGAATCGGCAAATTATGCTACAAAGAGAGAGCTTGCGTGTCTGATAGCAGGAGAAGCCATTCGTAAAGAAATCCATCAGGAGCTTACGTATCCGGAAATCTATCAAACGATTGAAAATATCTGGAGCCTGCTTTATACAACCGGGTATCTGACGCAGCGTGGAAAAGCCGAAGGAAGGCGGATGAAGCTGGCAATCCCCAATCTGGAGATCCGGGATATTTATGTGACACAGATCATGGAATTATTCAAGGAGAACGTCCGTGAGGATGGAGACACATTAAATCGCTTCTGTGATGCTTTGCAAAATAGGGATGCGGAAAATGTAGAGCGGATTTTTACAGAGTATTTGAGAAGAACGATCAGTATCCGGGATACGGCCGTAAGGAGAGATTGGAAGGAAAACTTTTATCATGGCGTCTTACTTGGGATTCTGGGTGTGAAAAGCCGATGGGAGATTTCTTCCAACCGGGAGATGGGCGAAGGTTATGCAGATATTCTCGCGGAGCCGGATACTGGAAATATGGGGATCATTATAGAAGTAAAATACGCGCATGACGGAAATCTGGACGCGGCGTGCGAGCAGGCTTTAAAACAGATCGCGCATACCAGGTATGAAGAGGAATTAGAAGATGACGGGGTAGAGAATATCCTGAAATACGGGATTGCTTGCTATAAAAAGCGGTGCAGGGTAATGCTGGAAGAAGTTTGAAAACCTGCGTCAGATATGGTATGATGGGCTTGTTCAGGAAGGAGATTAGCATGGCATTACAAGATAAAAAGCTTGCATTGAGCGACAGGATCTTAATGCGCGTTGAAAAACCAGCGCGTTATATCGGAGGAGAAAAAAACGCGGTGATCAAAGACCCAGCCGGCGTGGACATCCGGTTTGCATTCTGTTTTCCCGACGTATACGAAATCGGGATGTCGCATCTTGGCATGAAAATATTATATGAGATGTTCAACCGCAGAGAGGACGTATACTGCGAACGGGTCTTTTCCCCTTGGCCGGACCTGCATCGGATTATGAAGGAGCAGGGGATTCCGCTGTTCGCGCTGGAATCTCAGGATGCGGTCACTGATTTTGATTTTATCGGCATAACGCTTCAGTATGAGATGTGCTATACGAATGTTTTGCAGCTGTTGGATCTGGCGCAGATCCCGCTTTTAGCAAAGGACCGTACTGGGCATATGCCGTTTGTTATAGGCGGAGGCCCGTGCGCGTACAATCCGGAGCCTATCGCGGAGTTTTTTGACCTGTTTTATATCGGAGAGGGCGAGACATCTTATGACGCGCTGTTTGACCTGTATCGTCAGGGGAAACGGGAGGACTGGCCACGTAAGGAGTTTTTGATCAGGGCGTCTGCCATACCAGGCATTTATGTGCCGCTGTTGTATGATGTTTCTTACCATCCGGACGGGACGATTCAAAGTATGACACCGAATGCGCCGGGCGTGCCTAAGAAGGTGCAAAAGCAGGTCGTGATGGATTTTTCCAATTCCATTTATCCGACGAAGCCCGTTGTTCCGTTTTTGAAGATCACGCAAGACCGCGTGGTCTTAGAGCTGATGCGCGGCTGCATCCGCGGCTGCCGTTTTTGTCAGGCAGGGCAGATTTACCGTCCGACACGGGAAAAGGATGTGGAAACCTTAAAGCAATATGCAGACGAACTGCTGCGCAGCACAGGCTATGACGAAATATCTCTGACCTCGCTAAGCTCCAGTGATTACTCCAAGCTGGAGGAGCTGGTTATTTACTTGATCGACCATTTTAAGGAAAAAGGGGTAAACATTTCTCTGCCGTCGCTGCGGATTGATGCGTTTTCGCTGGATGTAATGAGCAAGGTACAGGATATCCGCAAATCCAGCCTGACGTTCGCGCCGGAAGCTGGTTCTCAGCGGATGCGTGATATGATTAACAAGGGTCTGACACAGGAGGATATCTTACACGGCGCTGCACTGGCGTTTGCGGGCGGCTGGCAAAAGGTCAAGCTGTATTTTATGCTTGGGCTGCCGCAGGAGGAGGACGCCGATATGCAGGCGATCGCACAGCTGGCGAATGAAATCGCGGTCTGCTATTATGAGATCCCAAAGGATAAGCGTAACGGAAAGTGCCAGATCACGATCAGTACGTCATTTTTTATCCCGAAGCCGTTTACGCCGTTCCAGTGGGCGCGGATGTATCCAAAAGAAGAATATATGCGCCGCGCGAGGGTCGTAAATGAAGCCGTAAAGTCACAGCTGAACCGCAAGAGCTTGAAATACAACTGGCACGAAACCGATGTGTCCGTGCTGGAGGGTGTTTTGGCGCGCGGCGACCGCAGGCTTTCGCGTGCGATCCGCTATGCGTATGAGGACGGAGCGGTATTTGACGCTTGGTCAGAGTTTTACGACGATGCGCGCTGGCAGCGTGCGTTTGAAAAAGCGGGTATCGACCCGGATTTTTATACGATGCGTGTTCGTAGCGACAGCGAGGTGTTTCCGTGGGATTTTATCGACTGCGGTGTCACAAAGGAATACCTGCTGCGGGAATGGAACCTTGCGAAGCGGGGCGAGGTAACGAAAAACTGTCGGGTACAGTGCAGCGGATGCGGCGCAAGCAAGTATGGAGGAGGTGTCTGCGTTGAAGATCAGGATTAAATTTTGCAAATATGGCAGGATGAAATTTGTCGGACATCTGGATATCATGCGCTATTTTCAGAAAGCGATCCGCATGAGTGAGATCCCAATCTGTTATTCCGAGGGCTTTAGCCCACACCAGATGATGTCGTTTGCGGCTCCGCTTGGCGTCGGTGTTACAAGCGGCGGGGAATATTTGGACATAGAGGTGCATACATCGCCGTCCTCAAGGGAAGCGATCGACGCGCTCAATGCCGTCATGCCGTACGGCATGGAGATCACCGGATATGTACGCCTTGACGAGTGCGCAAAAACGGCTATGTCTGTTGTATCCGCCGCGGATTATGAGATTTGGGCAAGGCAGGGAGAGGAGCTGCCGGAGTTATTTGGCAGCTATGAAATGCTGCAGGGCAAGCTGCGGGAGTTTTTTCTGGAGCCGGAGCAAGTGCTTGTGACGAAAAAGACGAAAAAAAGCGAAAAGGTGATGGACTTAAAAAAGCTTGTGTATGATTTTCGGATCTTAGAGCCGCAGGAGCAGTATTTTGACCGTCCGGCGTTTTATTTGAACGTATGCACGGGAAGCACGGATAATATAAAGCCAGAGCTGGTGCTGGAGGCGTTTTGGGATTTTTTGGGATATCCATATGATCCGTATGCGCTGCAGATCCATCGCAGGGATGTGTTTTATACAGATGAGAAAGGAGCGCGCCGGCCGCTGCTGGAGGCAGGAGAGGAAATAGAAGCAGCTATTGTTTGACAGGCAAAGAGTTATCAGCCTGCAGATCCTAAGCGAAAAGGATCTGCAGGTTTTTTATATTTCATAAATTTACAAATATATTTGGATGCCTGATCTGATTCATTGTGCGTTCTGCTGAATATGAGGCAAAAATCTGCACATCCTTTGCCAGTTTTAACGGAAATATGATTATGCAGTTCCTAATCATGTGGCAAAATTGTATTTGTTTTTATTTCATGAATTTTTTATAATTGATACAACAAAGCCTTAGTCGACAGGGTATAACAATTACGATAAGGAGAAGAGGTATGAATTCTGGATTTCAAGACACATTAATGAAGTACATGATGCCGATCGCGAACAAGGTGGAACAGCAAAAGCACCTGCAGGCAATCAAGGACGGTATGATTTCTGTTGTTCCGATCATTATCGTAGGCTCGATCAGCCTGCTGCCGCTTGCGATCGCAAATCTGCTGGGGAGCGGGCCGGTATATGATTTTCTGAATGCGCATATGTCTGTGTTTACTTATGCGGGGATGTTTACAACTGATATGCTGTCTATTTACGCGGCGATGTTTATTGCGATCGCTCTGGCGAAAAATTATGGTATCTGCAATAACCTGACGGGCGCGACTGCGATTATGGTGCACTTGATCTTAAGCGGTCTTTCCATCGAAGGCGGGATGGATATTTCTTATCTGGGCGCTTCCGGCCTGTTTACGTGTATTGTTTCTGCGATCTTGAGCGTAGAGGTGACTAGGATACTGACGAAGAAAAAGATCATTATCCGTCTGCCAGACAGTGTGCCTACGATGGTTGGTGAGAGCTTTGCATCCTTGATCCCGCTGATCGTGAATGCGTTTTTAGCAGTAGCGATCGCGAACCTTTCGCTTGGATTTGCAGGGAAGGTATTCCCGGCGTTTATTATGAGTATCCTGGCTCCGGCTATTAGTACGATGGATACGCTTCCAGCGCTTTTGATCGTTATTTTCCTGACGCAGTTTTTATGGTTTTTCGGCCTGCATGGCCCTTCGATCACCTCTGCGGTATGGGCGTCGTTTGCGATCGCCTATGAAGCGGAAAATATGGCAAACTATGCGGCAGGCACTCCGGTAGAGCATATCTTTACATTCGGTCTGTTTTACAGTGTGCTGCAGGTGACAGGCTCCGGGCTGACGCTTGGCTTGGTATTTATGATGATGCGTTCAAAGGCGAAATCGCTCAAGTCCATCGGTACGGTTGGTATTGTACCGACACTGTTTGGTATTAATGAGCCGATTATTTTCGGTGCGCCGATCATCTTAAATCCATTTTTATTTATTCCGTTTGTATTTGGGCCGCTCATTATTACTGTGATTACATATTTTTCTATGACAGGCGGTTTGGTAGGCAAGCCGATCGCAAGCCCTCCGGGATTTTTACCGCCGGGAGTCGGAGCGTTTATTATGACGCTGGATTGGAAATGTGTGGCGCTCGTATTCATCAATCTGTTGATCATGACGGTGTTTTATTATCCGTTCTTTAAGATGATGGAAGCGGACGAGCTGAAAAAGGAGCAGGGAGAAGCTGCATAGAACGGCAGGTGAGATTATGTTTACGAGAAGGCAGACCAGGTTGCTTGAAATATTACTGAATAATGTGCAGGGCGTGACAGGCACGAAGCTGGCCGAATATCTGGAGGTGTCTTCTCGCACGATACGAAATGAAATCACAGAGATCAACCGCGCCTGGAAGAATGGAAGCATTATCCGTTCGTCCAGGCAGAAGGGATATTTTATTGAAGAAAACGATATTCCATCTGTGCGGGAGTATTTTTTATCCGAAGAGCATGGAAAAGCGGCAGACGAGGCTTCGCAGCGCGGATGGATGATCTTGGGACTGGTGCTGCAAAGCGGGCGCGCGGATATTTTTGATATTGGAAATGTGCTTGGCTTGTCGCAGCCGGCGACCTACAAGGAGGTCAGCCGTTTTCAGAAAAAGCTTTTGGCGGAATACCAGTGTGAGCTGCTGCAGATGAGCGGCGACCGTATTTGGATCGAAAATGATGAGGTAAAAATCCGTCAGCTGCTATTTCGTATCATTAAAAATGAAGCGCCAAGCAGAAACCGTCATTACTCATGGTTTTTGCAGACCTTCCTGATGGAGGCGTTTGACCGAATGGAATACGACTGGATGGTCGGCCTGGTCAAGGATTACTTTGACGGCAAGGGCGTCCAGGTATCCGACGACGGATTGTATATGATCGTCAGCGCGGTGTACCTTACGATCGTCCGTAACTGCCAGAACCATAAGGTCGTGCTGCCTGCGGAGACGAAATCACAGGAGGAAGAGCTGGCGCAGTTTTTTACTTTTTTAAAAGAACAGGGATTTGCGCTTGGCAGCGGCGACCTGCTTTTGCTGGAAGGGCTGTTCCAGGGCTTTAAGCTTACGACAAAGGAAGCGGCGGACAGCAAGATCAGCGACCTTAGCATTTTAATACTAGAGGATTTCTGTCATGATGTGATGGAGAAATACCATTTTGACCTTTGGCAGTCCCAAAGCTTTTATGACAATATTTTAAACCACATTGAATATATGATGCGTCGGATGGGCACTGGATACGAGGCGAAAAATCCGATATTAAACGAAGTTAAGAAACAGTATCCGTATGCATATGAGATCTCGATGCTGATGGTTCCGATCGTATACCGTTATAAGAACTGCTATATTCAGGACGATGAGATTTCCTTTATTGCGATCTTTGTCGAGCACTTTTTGGAAAATATCAACCAGAAGCTAAAGGCGGTCATTTTAAGCTCCACGAGGTTTAGCATCAACAGCATTGTAAGCAACTGGGTGGAAGCGAATTTTTCCAATCAGATCGATATTTTGGATATGCTGCCGAAGCACAGTTTGGAAAAATATTTGGCGGAGCATCCGGTGGATTTAGTCATTTCCATTATGGATAGTTTTGTGCATCCGACTGTCGCGGCATTTCGGGTGGACGGGATACCGAACCAGTACACGTTAGCTGCGATGAATGCGCTTGTGTACAAAATACGCATGAATTACAGGTTTCGCGAGATTATTAAAGAACATTTTAATAAAAATACAATCAGCGTCTATCGGCGGAAGGTCGAGTTTGAGCAAGTGATCCAGGAGTTGTCGCAGGCGCTTAAGGAAACGGATTCTATTTATGATGTGGATGAATTTGTAAACGATGTACTGCAGCGGGAGGTGAATTACCCGACCTTTGTTGGCGATTGGTTTATGATACCGCATCCGCTCGTGACTTTTGCAAAAAAGACGGCGATTGGTGTCGCTGTATTAAAGGAAGCGGTCAGACTTCAGGGGAAGGAGATCCAGCTGATCTTCCTGCTTGCGATGGAACGAAAGCAGAACGATCAGATCGGCGTCTTGTTTGAGTTTTTCCGGCATATGGCGTCAGACCGCTCGGCGATCAGCAGGCTGACGGCTGTGGAGACGGAAGAGGAGTTTGTGGAGGTGCTCCTTAAGGTTTCAAATTCACTGGAAATTTGTTGAAAAATAATTTTTGATATAATAATAGTCCGATACAAGGCAGTTGTCTTGAATGGATAGGGCAAAGGAGGAAGGAATAAGATATGAGAAAATTTTCAATCGTGATCGCTGGGGGTGGCAGTACGTATACCCCGGAAATTATCCTAATGCTGTTGGATAACCTAGATCGTCTGCCGCTTCGTTCGGTCAAGCTGTATGACAATGACGGCGAGCGTCAGGATAAGGTAGCGAAGGCTTGTGAGATTTTGATCAAAGAAAAGGATCCTTCGATCGAGTATTTAGCGACGACAGATCCGCAGCTGGCATATACGGATGTGGATTTCTGCCTGGCGCATATCCGTGTCGGAAAGCTGGCAATGCGGGAGCTGGATGAGAAGATACCGCTGAAGTACGGCGTTGTCGGTCAGGAGACGTGTGGTCCGGGCGGTATTGCATATGGAATGCGTTCGATCGCAGGAGTGCTTGAAAATATCGACTATATGGAAAAATATTCTCCGGACTGCTGGATGCTGAACTATTCCAATCCGGCGGCAATCGTTGCGGAGGCGTGCAGAAGGCTGCGGCCAAATTCCAGAGTGATCAATATTTGCGATATGCCGATCGGCATGGAGCAGAGCTTTGCAAAAATTCTTGGCTTTGCGGACCGTAAGGATATGGACGTGCGCTATTTTGGCCTGAATCATTTTGGCTGGTGGACCTCCATTAAGGACGCGGAAGGTACGGAGTATATCGGCAGGCTGACAGAGCATCTGCAGCAATACGGCAACTGCCCGAAAGGCTCTGGTGAAGAGGATTATACCGATGCGAGCTGGCATGAAACGGCGAAAAAGGTAAAGGATATCGTAGCGGTAGATCCGACGACTGCGCCAAGCTCTTATTTACAGTATTATCTGTTTCCAGACGATATGGTGGCGCATACAGACCCGAATTATACGAGAGCAAACCAGGTGATCGACGGAAGGGAAAAACGTGTATTCGGTGAGTGTGCAAGGATCCAGGAAGCGGGGACTGCAAAGGATACGAAGCTGGAGATTGGTATTCACGCGCTGTTTATCGTAGACCTTGCGACGGCGCTTGCCTATAACACGAAGGAGCGGATGCTGCTGATCGTAGAAAATAACGGCGCGATCGAAAATTTCCCATCGGACGCTATGGTTGAGATTCCTTGTATCGTTGGCAAGGACGGCTATGAGCCGCTGAGCATTGGAAAGATACCGTTATTCCAAAAAGGCTTGATGGAGCAGCAGGTCGCAGTGGAAAAGCTGACGGTAGACGCTTGGATGGAAGAAAGCTATCAAAAGCTATGGCAGGCGCTCACATTGTCTAAGACGGTGCCGAGTGCAAAAATTGCAAAACTGATATTAGATGATCTGATCGAGGCAAATAAAGAATACTGGCCGAAGTTAAAGTAAAACTGGTCACAAAAGGAAAAGAAAGGAGTTTTCAAATGAAGATTTTATTATGTTGCAATGCAGGGATGTCCAGCTCTATTTTAGTAAAAAAAATCCGTGAGGCTGCAGAAAAGCGCGGGATGGATATTACAATCACCGCGGTACCGAGCGCTGCGATCCGTGACGAGGTTGGCAAATGGGACGTGTGCCTGGTAGGACCTCAGCTCGTCTATGCTGCAAACAATATCAAATCACAGCTTAATATTCCGGTAGCAAGTGTGGAGCCGCGTATTTATGCGATGGCTGACGGTGATAAAGCGCTTGACTTTGCAATGGGGCTGATCGAAGGGTAGGAAAAGCAGATGGTAAATATTGAGAAAATCTCGGAAACAGCAATGACGGTCATTACATATTCGGGAATGGCGAAATCCTGCTATATGGAGGCGCTCAGCCTTGCAAAGCAAAAAAAGTTTGCACAAGCAGAGGAAAAAATGGAAGAAGGCAGCACGCATTTCGTAGAAGCGCATCACGGGCATATGGATGTCCTCCAGGAAGAGATGAGCACGGAGGAGCCGCAGATCAGCCTTTTGATGACCCATGCAGAGGATCAGCTGATGGGCGCCGAAATGTTAAAGACGGTAATTTCCGAGCTGATTGAATTGTATAAAGAAAGATAAAACGCAAAAATAAAACGCAAAAGAAATTGAAATGAATAAGGAGAAAATTATGGGAGCATATAATATTTGGGCAGCATCCGTAACAAAAAATGGTTTTGCGGCTGATGAGATTATTTCCAGCCTGCAGAAATCCATCCGCAGGGCGATGGTAGAGGAAGCTTGCCAGCACGCCTATGAGCTTTATGTATCTGGACCGGTCTTTTTAGAGAAAATGTGGCGCAGACTGCTTACAATCTCAGTAGAGGATATTGGCTTCGGCAACCTGAACGCGGCTGTTTATGTGAATACCATGAATGAGATGCGCAAAAACTTTCCTTATGACGACGGAGATCAGCCGATGTATTTTATCCATGCTATCCGCATTCTCTGTGAGAGCGAAAAGGATCGTTCCAGCGATTATCTGAAAAATATCATCATCAAGGAAGCGGCAATGGGGAAAAAGCCAGAGATCCTCGATG
This sequence comes from uncultured Eubacterium sp., assembly GCA_910586225.1. Lineage (GTDB taxonomy): Bacteria > Bacillota > Clostridia > Lachnospirales > Lachnospiraceae > Eubacterium_J. The sequence continues at coordinate 10,242 of CAJUIL010000046.1, forward strand.
TGGCTTTAGACAAGCATACAAAACGCGGACAGGAAATGGGAAGAGGCTCTAAGCATTTCTTTGAAGAGGGTACGAAGGTGATCCCGCAGCTTGCAATCACGAACGATTACAGAGAGCGGTATGGGAAAATCCTGGAAAATTACAGCCCGGATAAGAATGTACCGGATGCGTTTGTATATAATACGGGACAATATTAAAATAAGATTCAAGATTTAGCGGCTTGCCGGAAGGCGGGCCGCTATTCTTTTGGTTGATTATTTCACGCACGAATGGTACACTTTTGGGGAAGGGAGAGTGTAAAATGAGATTGAAAAATATACTGATCACAGTTCGTGATATGCAAAAATCCATAGCCTTTTACCAGCAGTTGTTCGGGCTGACGGTTGTTTCAGACAACGACGGGAACGTAATCTTATCTGAAGGGCTTGTTTTGCAGGACCGGGCAGTATGGGAACAGTTTTTAGGGAAAAGGGTAGTTCCACAGAGCAACGCTTCGGAATTATATTTTGAGGAGTCCAACTTGGAAGCCTTTGCAAACAAGCTGGAGCGTTATGAGGAGCCAGTCACGTACGTCAACCGATGGATGGAGCATTCCTGGGGGCAGAAGGTGATCCGTTTTTATGACCCGGACGGAAATCTGATCGAGGTTGGCACACCGATGGATATGGGAAGGAGTACAGAGGCATGAACGCTGCAGAAAAAAAGAACGACCAATATGTGCGCGGCGCGGCGATGATTGTGCTGTCGGCTTTTTGTTTTGCTTGTATGAACGTCTGCGTCCGTCTGGCAGGTGATATCCCGTCCATACAAAAGAGTTTTTTCCGCAACCTGGTAGCTGCGGCCGCGGCGGGAGTGCTTGTATGGAAAAACAAGGAGCCGCTGCGCGTAGAGTCAAAGGCATATCCGGCGCTCGTTTTGCGGTGTGTGGCGGGTACAGCAGGGATCCTTTGCAATTTTTATGCAATCGACCATCTTTTGATCGCCGATGCTTCGATCTTAAACAAATTGTCTCCGTTTTTTGCCGTTATTTTTTCTCTGCTTTTGTTAAAGGAAAAAATAGCGCCTTTTCAGGCGGCTTGTGTCAGCGTGGCGTTTTGCGGATGCTTGTTTATTGTTAAACCAGGATTCGAAAATACAGAGATTTTGCCGGCGCTTGCGGGTGTTTTGGGAGGTCTTGGAGCAGGGCTTGCCTATACGATGGTGCGCAGACTTGGTACGATGGGGGTGAAAGGTCCTGTCATTGTTTTTTACTTTTCACTTTTTTCCTGTCTGGCTGTTGTACCGTGGATCGTACTGCACTTTACGCCGATGACGCTGCGCCAGCAGGCGGTACTGCTGCTTGCCGGACTTTGTGCGGCAGGCGGACAGTTTTCCATTACAGCCGCATATACGTATGCTCCGGCGAAAAAAATTTCCATATACGACTATTCTCAGATTCTTTTCGCGTCCGCGCTGGGATTCCTGTTGTTTGGGGAAATTCCGGATGTTTATAGTATGGTTGGGTATGTGATCATCATTGCTGCGTCGTGTTTGATGTTTTTTTATAACCGCGCGAAGGCAACTTCGATATGAACAGCGTTCTAAAATTTTAACAGAAAGTCCTATTGACTTTCTTCTTTGCGCTTGCTAAAATATAGGTACTAAGAAAGTTTACCGCTGACCGATATGCGGAATATAAATGGTTGGGTTGAAAGTTTAGTCCTTCGCCATAAGGCGGGGGACTTTTTTCATAATTCTATTAATAAAGAAAAATAAAAGGTGTACAAAATGACGAAAAGCGCAGTAATTATCATTCATCCGCCAGCACCAACCGGACTGGATGCTCAAAAAACCGGGGAACGGATCAAGTCCTTGTCCCTGCAGGCAGGATATACCGTAAAGCAGCTGCACGCAGAGCTAGGAGCAGGCATACAGACAATCTACGCATGGTTTTCCGGAAAAACGCTGCCAAGCCTTGATATGCTGTTCCAGCTCAGCAGCCTGCTTGGAGTACCGATCGACGAAATGGCGGTAGGAACACCAAGACAGGTCTGCTTTTGGCTGGATATGGAAGAGGCTGGTACAGACAGGGTCAAGGAGCATATGTGGAAATATTTGAAATATGCGCTGATGAAGCCGGACTGAACCAAACCAGTGAAAGCAGGGAAGGGTTATTCGTTCGTCTGGACCGTTACCTTTAAAGAATTTGGAACGCTGTCATCGATACTTAAATCTACCTCCAGATCACCGGAAGCTGTTTCAATATTTAGCCTTTCTCTGCCTGCATCGCTGCCAGACGATGGCTGCTGGATCTCGTCTGCGGATAACACTGTTTTTTTAACTGAGTCAGACAGATCTGATTCAAATTCTACGATCGTTTTTACAAGTATATTATAATTTTCACATTCCGCAGATAGGGCATTCAGATTGACCTGTCCGAGAAAACCGCTGATAATACAAGGACTTCCACTCATTGTACTGCCGTTTTCCAAATACAGGATATAGGTGTCTCCTTTTATTAACGGCTCAGGCCCATAGGAGTCCATGTGCATTTCTCCGTTTTCCTCGAAAATGGCCGACCAGTCCTGGACTTTTATTTCATCGCCTGCAGAATAACCGGCAGAATCCTGATATACATCCAAAAGCTTAACGGTGCGCACAGAGCAAAAAGAGGTTACATATCCATCTTCATCCATATGGCTCATGCTGTTTTCAGAGGTCAGTTCATCCGTTACCTCTGCCTTCACAATGGATACCGCGTGTTTTTTTAAATCTTCATACGTAAAATCTACAAAATCCCCGTCAGAATAAAAAATCTGATCCTGCGTAAGGTCTTTCAAAGAAACAACATCCGTATTTTTTGCGTCTGCATTTTCTGTGCTGTTTTTAAGCAGGTTATCGCTTTTTCCTGCACATGCGGCTGAATGAAGCGCAGCAATACAGAATACAGAAAGCAGGAATTTTGACATTGCTTTTTTTGTCTTAAATTTCATCATTATTCACCCCATTTTCTTTTTAAATATTTTTCATCATTTCAGCGAATAATTTAAAGAACCCGACGAAAATCCTCCTGACTGTATGCCAGCATTTATAGGGAGTAGTTGCGCGAAGAATATCCCTGTCATACAAGCGGAAACTGCTGTAAAATTTTTTAACTTCATAAATTATGTCCCTTTCTCTCCAAACATCAACAACAAGTTACACGTATAATAGTCTGAAGCTTCATTTTCATAGCATTAATACGTATTATCTATTACGACCATATTGTACTACATTTTTTATACGTGTCAACAAATAATTGCTTTTTAACTATTTTTTTAATTGCATTCTTTCGACGTTTATACGGAGTTATGCAGGATTTACATTTATTCTATATACTTAAAATCTTACAACTGTTATTTATGACAAAACCTTTCAGTAACTTCGTACTATTTTTTGTAATATTTGACGATTTAATTCACCATAAATACCAACGGGTCACCACACTAGAAAGTGAGCACCGCAGGTGTTGACATACGTCTTTCCTGTGTATATACTCTAAGGTAAGAAAACAATCAGGTCAGACAGCCCATGGCCAATCGAAAAACAGGAGAAGGATACTTATGCGTAAAGATTTTCAAACATTACATAAAGACCAGTTGGTCCTCGTCACTGGAGCGGCCGGATTTATCGGCTATCATTTAAGCCGTGCGCTTTTGGAATACGGCTGTACCGTGTGGGGCTTTGATAATTTAAACGACTATTATGACGTTTCGCTGAAGGAGGAAAGGCTCGCTTTACTGCAAGCCTTTGACCGGTTTCATTTTGTAAAGGGCGACCTTTCGGATCTGCAAGCGCTGGAGCAGGTGTTTGCGCAGCAGCGGCCGGATATTGTCGTAAACCTTGCGGCGCAGGCGGGTGTACGTTACAGCATTGACCATCCGGATTGCTACATCCAGTCGAATATTGTCGGATTTTTCCACATCTTGGAATGCCTCCGGCGGTATCCGGCGGCGCATCTTGTCTATGCGTCGTCCAGCTCGGTTTATGGGGCGAATACCAAGGTGCCGTTTGCTGTAGAGGATAAAACGGAGCATCCGGTTAGCCTGTACGCGGCGACGAAAAAATCCAATGAGCTGATGGCGTATTGCTACAGCAGGCTCTATGGCATTCCGGCGACGGGGCTAAGGTTTTTTACGGTTTACGGGCCGATGGGCAGGCCGGATATGGCTTATTTCAAGTTTGCGGATAAGATGATGCGCGGCGAGCCGATCCAGATATACAACAACGGGGATATGCTGCGTGACTTTACTTATGTGGACGATATTGTAAAAGGGATCTTAAATATTCTGCCGAATATCCCGCAGGAGATAGAAGGAGTACGGCATAAAGTTTATAATATCGGCAATCATAAGCCGGAAAGACTGATGGATTTTATCGAGACGCTGGAGCGCTGCCTTGGAAAAGAAGCGAAAAAGGAATTTCTTCCGATGCAGCCGGGGGATGTCTATCAGACGTATGCGGATATTTCAGATCTGGAGCGTGATTTTGATTTTCACCCGGACACGCCGATTGAAGAAGGACTCAGGCGGTTTGCCGGGTGGTATTTGCCTTATTGTTCCAAAAAGGGATAAACGGTGGGAGGGATTCCATGCGCAGTGAGGAAGAAGTAAATCATGCATTGGAAAAATATGCCGATATGATACGGCGGGTCTGCTTTTATCATTTGAAAAACCACGCGGATACCGAGGACGTGTTTCAGAATGTCTTTTTAAAATATATGCTCTATGACGGGGTATTTGCAAGCGCAGAGCATGAAAAGGCGTGGCTGCTGCGTGTGGCGATCAACGACTGCAAGGATATTTTGAAAAGCTTTTTCAGGCGGAATATGGTACCGCTGGAAGCTGTGCAGGAACTGGAGGCAGAGGTTGCGGACAGCCACCGTGAGGTGCTGGAGGCGGTATTGTCTTTGCCGAAACGGTATAAGGACGCCATATACCTGCATTATTTTGAAGGATATACGGCGGCTGAGATCGGCAGCATACTCGGAAAAAAAGAAAATACGGTATACTCACTGCTTTCCAGAGGGCGTGGGATGCTGAAAAAGGAGCTGGGAGGTGACGGAATTGGCGAATCGGATACATGATGCATTTGAAAATGTAACGGCGGATTCTGAAACGAAGGAAGCAACCAGACGTTTTTTAGCAGAAAAACGAAGGAAAAAGCCAAATGCCTTTTTTGCCCCTCCGGTGCGAAGGGTGCTTGCCGCTGTTTGTGTTATGGCGGTCGTCCTGCTTGGCGCGGGCGGTTATGCAGGCTATTCCTGGATGCTTGCCCCGGTTTCTTATGTGAGTATAGATGTCAATCCGTCGGTCGAGCTGGTACTAAACCGTATCGACCGGGTCGTATCCACAGCAGCGTACAACCCGGAGGGTGAGGAGCTTCTGGACGGGCTTTCACTGCGGGGCAAGACCTATCTGCAGGCGATCGAGCAAATCGCAGCCAGCGATATTATAAAAAAATACCTGTCATCCGATGAAGAGCTTGTACTTACGGTGGCGGCTGATGGAAAGAAGGAGCGTGTCCTGACCGCAGGCGTAGAGCAAAGCTGCAGGCATATCGGTCACGGCAGCCGCAGCGTCAGCGTGGATCTTTCGGTTGCAGAGCAAGCACACGGAAACGGGCTGTCGATCGGCAAATATTCTGCCTATCTGCAGCTGTCGCAGTATGACGAGAGCGTGACGGTAGAGGAATGCCGTCATATGAGTATGGCGCAGATACACTCCCGCATTATTGAGCATGAGCATGGCGGCAGCCATCAGGGAGAATCTGCAGAGGAAAACACAAACGGGCATGGTACTGGTATGCAAGAGCATAACGAGCATTCCAAGGAAACGGACCAAAGCAGCCAAAACGCAGACCAAGGATCAGCGGCGCAGGACCATGAACAGGATACGGAGCAGTCAGGCCATGGCCAGCGTCACAGGCGCGATCACGGTAATCATGAGTAATGAAGCTCCTTGCTCCGCTTTTGAAACAGCCATAGACCAGCTGCGGCTGTAAGCAGCTCCGTACAAGGAAACGCACACCAGATGCCGATCATCCCAAAGGCGGCGGCAAACAAAAAAACACAGGGCAGGATGATGACAAAGCCCCGAAGGATGGAAATAAGATTTGCTGCAGGCGCATGATCTGTGGAGGTCAGCCAAGTGGAAAGGATGATGTTAAATCCAGCAAACGGGCAGGCCGTAAAATAGATCCGTAAGCCTTCCACGGCAATCTGCTGAAGCCTTTCGTTCTGCTCTTTGTTGAAAATGCTGCTGACAGGCTCCGCGAAAAAAAACATCCCTGCATAAAGGAAAGCAGAAAGCGTCAGCATCGTGACCATGGCATAGCGCAGGATGGCAAGCACCTGCCCATGCGCCCCAGTTCCGTAGCGGTGGGCCGTGATCGGCTGGATTCCCTGCGCGATACCAGTATAAACGGAAACCACGACAAGGGAAAGGTTTGCGATGATCCCATATGCCGCAACGCCAAGATTGCCTTCCAGATCCAGTATCAGGATGTTGAACACGAGGATCACAATACCGGAAGAAACCTCCGTGACAAGCGAAGGGACGCCGCTTACAAATACGCGCCATAGCTGCGTCCACGCAGGCAGGCATTTCGTAAGATGAAAACGGTTGTTTTTTCGGGCCAGGTGCGGCGAGAGCAGCAGAAGGCTGATGAGCGGGGCCAGGCAGGTCGCAAGTACCGCGCCGAAGATACCCATGCGGCACGGAAAGATAAAAAGGTAGTCCAGAGCGACATTTGACAGGCTGCCGCAAAGCATCGCGCGCATGGACAGCTGCGGCGCCCCATCATTGCGTACAAAGCACAGCAGGACGTTGTTCATAAGGAAGGCCGGAGAGCACAGCAGGATCATCTGCAGATAGGTGCTTGTCATCGCAAAAACGGATGCGTCCGCGCCCAGCATAGTCACAATCGGGTCCGTCAGGAAAATGCCTGTGCATACAAATAAAAGGGCAAGCGCCAGCGCCGCATAGACAGTGCTTGTAAATAAACGGTCTGTCGTCTGGCTGCTTTCGGTGCTTTTTTGGATCGAATACCGAGTGCCTGCGCCCATGCCGAGCAGCAGACCGCTGCCATGGATAAAGCTGTAGACAGGAATGGCGAGGTTTAGCGCTGTAAGCCCGTCTGCGCCAAGACCTTTGGATATAAAATAAGTATCTGCCAGGATATAGCACGACAGGCCGAGCGCGCCAAGCACGTTCAGCGATGCGTATTTTGTAAATTCCAGAAAGCATTCCGTACGCTTGATCACGACGCGCCACCTCCGCTGACAAGCTCCTTTGCTGCCTTGCCGCTCAGATGCTCGATCTTAAGCTCCAGCATACACAGCGCATCCCAAAAGCGGTCAATTTCAGCGCTGTGGCTTTCCGCAGAAGCTGTGGGCACGTATTTTTCCGCAAGCATTTCAGCGGCTCTCTGTTTTTCCTGTTCTGTATCTAACACTCGTATTTTCCCAAAAGCTATAACGCTCCGGTAATAGGTCGTATATTTTTCCGGAACAACTGTATCCTGCGCGATCACGCAAAAAGAAGCCTTTTCCTGCTTGCGGATGGCATCCAGTTTGTGCCCGGTCAGGGCGCTGTGAAAATAAATCTTTTCCGTGTCATCCGTCTTTTCATAAACGTAACTAAGCGGTACCGCGTACGGATAATCCCCGTCGCCAAGCAGCGCCAGCACACCAGACGTTCCTGCTGACAAGAGCTTCGCGCATTCGGCGTCGGACAACTTCTGGCTTTTCCTTCTCATCTCACGAAACATAAGCATTCCTCCAATCGTTAGCGTCTTGCTTTGCCGCAGAACATAAAAAAAGCCGGTTCCTTATCCATACATTCCTTCTTAGCATACTAAGCGTACTGTGTACGAAGCAAAAATACTACACTTAGCTCTAAGGCCTGACGGAATGGGAATCAGCGTTACCCGGCGGCAAATAAGATTCTATTTATTTCCTGCCCAGTATAGCATATTTCATAGGGCGCTTCAAGTGTTTTTATTGACAAATGGGGATGATGTGGTAGAATTTAAGTAGCTGTTAGGTAGGTCTGCGCATAGCCGCTCCATCAGGCGCTTCCAGCACAGACCGTAAGAAAGTGATCCAAGAGTGAAAAAATCCCATCGCGAAGCGATTTTCAATGGATTTTTCATGTAACGGCGAATGGATGTGAGCTGTTACAATTTAAGTAGCTTAAATCTGAAAATGGAGGAAACTATGTCAGAAGTATATAATCACAAGGTTGTTGAGAAGAAATGGCAGAAAATCTGGGATGAGGAAAAAGCATTTGCCGCGTCCGATGATCATACAAAGCCAAAATATTATGCATTAGTGGAATTTCCGTATCCGTCCGGGCAAGGGCTTCATGTTGGACATCCGAGGCCGTATACGGCGCTGGATATCGTGGCGCGCAAGCGCAGGATGCAGGGGTATAACGTATTGTACCCGATGGGCTGGGACGCCTTTGGCCTGCCGACGGAAAACTATGCGATCAAAAATAAGATCCATCCGAAGGTTGTAACAAAAAACAATATCGTACGTTTCAAAGAACAGCTTCACGCACTTGGATATTCCTTTGACTGGGACAGAGAGGTGAATACGACCGATCCGGATTATTATAAATGGACGCAATGGATATTTTTAAAGCTGTTTAAAGCCGGACTTGCCTATAAAAAGGAAATGCCGATCAACTGGTGTACAAGCTGCAAGGTTGGCCTTGC
>CAJUIL010000047.1 GCA_910586225.1 uncultured Eubacterium sp.
CTTATTTTACGCCAAACAGTAAATCGCCATAAGTCGGGAACGGCCAGTATTTCTTTGCCGTCATCGTCTCCGCCTCGTCGCAGGCAACTCTTAATTCGCCCATTTTCCCTAAAACAACATCCCGAATCCGATAAGACTCCGTTTCAACATCTTCCGTATCCTTAAGCCTCATCACAGCTTCTTCCAATTCATCGGCCTTAACCGCGATCTGTTCTTCCAATCTTGCAAGCTTTTTAAGAAGCCCAGCCTCATAGCCGCATGGAATAGAAGCGTCAACTGCTTTTTTTGCCGCCGCTGTATTTGCAAGCTCCAGTATATAACCGCCTACTGCCGGAGCAATCTCTGTCCTTGCCATATCGATCATGGTATTTGCCTCGATCAAAACCGTCTTACAATAGTTATCCAGCATAATTTCACATCTGGACTTTAACTCCGCTTCTGAAAATACTTTGTGAGACGTCAGCATCCGTACATTTTTTTCATCCAGCAAATGCGGCATACAATCCGGCGTTGTACGATAGTTAAGAAGCCCTCTCTTTTCCACAGCCTCCTTAATCCATGTGTCGTCATAACCATTTCCGTTAAATATAATATGTTTATGATCTTTGATCGTCTTGCGGATCATTTCATGCAGAGCATCTTCAAAATTCTCCGCTTTTTCCAGTCTGTCTGCATAGATTTTCAGGCTTTCCGCTACCGCGCTGTTCAGCATCATATTCGCACAGGCAATGCTGTTGGAAGAACCAAGCATACGAAATTCAAATTTATTTCCGGTAAATGCAAATGGCGACGTACGGTTGCGGTCTGTGGTATCGCGGTTAAACTTTGGCAGCACGTTCACACCAAGCTTCATCTGTGTTTTTTCAGTTCCCGCATATGGGGTACCAGTTTCAATCGCTTCCAATACCGCGTTCAATTCTTCTCCAAGGAAAATCGAAATGACTGCCGGAGGCGCTTCGTTCGCCCCAAGTCTATGATCGTTTCCTGCCGTCGCGACAGAAAGGCGCAACAACGCCTGATAATCGTCCACAGCCTTAATTACCGCGCAAAGGAATAATAAAAACTGTGCGTTTTCATATGGCGTTTCGCCCGGCGACAGCAGATTTACGCCTCCATCTGTAGTCAGCGACCAGTTGTTATGCTTTCCGCTTCCATTTACTCCGGCAAATGGTTTTTCATGAAGAAGGCACACAAGCCCATGCTTTGCCGCAACCTTCTGCATAATTTCCATTGTCAGCTGGTTATGGTCGGTTGCGATATTTGTCGTTGTATAGACAGGGGCAAGCTCATGCTGCGCCGGGGCGACCTCGTTATGCTCTGTCTTTGCCAAAATGCCCAGCTTCCAAAGCTCCTCGTTCAATTCTTCCATATAGGCTGCAACCCTCGGCTTGATCACTCCAAAATAATGATCGTCCATCTCCTGTCCCTTTGGCGGCATTGCGCCAAAAAGAGTACGACCCGTAAATCGAAGATCCCTTCTTTGCTCATACATTTCTTTCGTAATAAGGAAATATTCCTGTTCCGGACCTACGGATGTGCGGACACATTTCACATCGCTGTTTCCAAACAGACGAAGAATGCGGAGCGTCTGCTTATTCAGCGCTTCCATAGAACGGAGCAGCGGCGTTTTCTTATCCAACGCTTCTCCGCCATAAGAGCAGAATGCGGTAGGAATACACAATGTATTTCCCTTAATAAAGGCATAAGAAGTAGGATCCCATGCCGTGTATCCCCGCGCCTCAAAAGTAGCCCGAAGTCCGCCGGAGGGAAACGACGAAGCGTCCGGCTCTCCTTTGATCAGTTCCTTTCCGGAAAACTCCATAATCACACCGCCATCAGGGGAAGGAGAAATAAAACTGTCGTGCTTTTCTGCCGTTACGCCGGTAAGAGGCTGGAACCAATGCGTATAGTGAGTAGCGCCATGATCGACCGCCCAGTCCTTCATAGCTGCCGCCACGGCATTTGCTACACCAATATCAAGTTTTGCACCTTCATCAATCGTCTTTCTCAAAGACTGATAAACCTTTGCCGATAAATTTGCTTTCATCACTCTGTCGTCAAATACTTTACATCCAAAAAAATCTGATACGCTCTTCATAATGCCACTCCTTCTTGTTTGAAAACAAAAAGACAAGGATAGCTTTCATGGCGCTTTTCCCTGCGCCGCAAAAGACTCCCTTGCCTTTTCTGTAAAATGATATGTAATTTTATTTGTAAAGTAAAAAGCGTCTCTGAGACTTCATCCCAAAGACGCCCTTGCCTTTACACCTTGTGATCATACACCTGTAAAAATCATTTGTCAATCCTTTTTATTTTTTTTCAACCGAAAAAAAAAGATTGACAAAATGTACCATCCGCTGTATAAATATAAAATGTGAGCAAAGGCGTTCATTTTTTAGAGCAGAAATTCCCTGCCCTTAAAATGGATGCCTTTTTGATTTATTCTGAAAGGAAGGTGCAAAACCTATGAAAACCGAAGGCGAAGTAAGAATCCCTTCCGGATGTGCAATTTCAGCAGTAATTTCCAAAGATGGAAATAAGATGTCCGGTGAAATGATCACAAATTCCATGAAACCCATGCATGACCGTTCCAACGGATTAGGCGGCGGCTTTGCCGGTTATGGCATTTACCCTGAATATAAAGATTTTTATGCATTACATATATTTTTTGATTCCCGCGGCACTCGTAAGGAGTGCGAAGCTTTTTTAAAGGAGCGCTTTGAAATCGTCCGGTCAGAAATCATTCCGACCCGAAAAATTCCGGCAATCACAGACGAACCAATCATATGGAGGTATTTTGCAGCGCCGCTAAAATCTGTTCTTGCATCCTTACAGATGGAAGAAAAAGAATTTGTCGCCAAAACAGTTATAAAAATCAACGCCCAAATGTCCGGCGCTTACGTCTTTTCCAGCGGAAGAAACATGGGCGCATTCAAAGCGGTCGGCTTCCCGGAAGATGTTGGCGTCTTTTATAAATTAGAAGAATATGAAGGATACTCGTGGACGGCGCATGGACGTTATCCGACAAATACTCCCGGCTGGTGGGGCGGCGCGCATCCGTTTACACTGCTTGACTATTCCATCGTGCATAACGGAGAAATATCTTCCTATGACACGAACCGCCGATTTATCGAAATGTTTGGCTATAAATGTACCCTCCAAACCGATACGGAAGTCATTACCTATATCATGGATTACCTGCTCCGCGTACAGGGACTTACGCTCGACGAAGCTGCAAATGTAATCGCTGCTCCGTTTTGGAGTACCATTGCGGCAAAAACAGACAGCGGTGACCAAAAGAAACATACATATCTTAGAACTATGTTTCCAAGCCTTCTGATTACCGGTCCTTTCTCCATTGTTTTAGGATTTGAAGGAGGCCTCATGGCGCTGAACGACCGTTTGAAGCTTCGTTCGATGGTAGTTGGCGAAAAGGATGATAAAGTATTTATCTCCAGTGAAGAAGCCGCTATTCGGACCATGGAACCAAACGCAGAAAATATATGGTCGCCAGCTGGCGGAGAACCTGTTGTCGTTAAAGTAAAGGAAGGTGCGTTTTAATGAGTATAGAATTTATTTATCCGGAATTTGAAATCATCAGAAATAAAAACAGATGCGTTTCCTGCCGCATATGCGAGCAGCAATGCGCGAATGAAGCCCACATCTATGATGAAAAACGCAAAACTATGACGTGCGATGAATCAAAATGCGTAAACTGTCACCGCTGCGTTTCCTTCTGTCCTACAAGAGCCTTAAAAATTGTAAAAAGCGACTGTACCCTGCGTGAAAACGCTAACTGGTCAACGCAGACAGTGCATGAAATATACAAGCAGGCAAACAGCGGCGGCGTTCTTTTGTCATCTATGGGTAATCCGGCGCCGCTCCCCGTTTATTGGGACAAAATACTGATCAATGCTTCACAGGTAACCAACCCTTCCATCGATCCATTGAGAGAACCGATGGAAACCAGAGTTTATCTTGGAAAGAAGCCGTCAAAAGTACAACGCTTAAAAGATGGAACATTAGACTACACGCTGCCTCCGCAGCTGGAGCTGTCTATGCCGGTTATGTTCTCTGCCATGAGTTACGGCTCTATTAGCTACAACGCCCATAAGTCTCTCGCGCTTGCAGCAGAAAAGCTTGGGATTTTCTATAACACAGGAGAAGGCGGTTTGCATGAGGATTTTTACTGCTATGGCGAAAATACTGTCGTACAGGTGGCTTCCGGCCGCTTTGGCGTCCATGCGGATTATCTGGAGGCAGGCGCTGCTATTGAGATCAAAATAGGGCAAGGTGCAAAGCCAGGCATCGGCGGACACCTTCCCGGCGGAAAAATCGTAGGAGATATCTCCCGTACCCGTATGATCCCGGAAGGGTCTGACGCCATTTCCCCGGCGCCGCACCATGATATTTATTCCATTGAGGATCTGCGTCAGCTTGTATTCTCTCTAAAAGAAGCTACCGAATATAAAAAACCGGTAATTGTAAAAGTCGCTGCCGTACACAACATTGCAGCTATCGCAAGCGGTATAGCCAGAAGCGGGGCTGATATCATCGCCATCGACGGGTTCCGCGGCGGTACCGGAGCTGCGCCAACCAGGATCAGAGATCATGTAGGTATCCCCATTGAACTAGCGTTGGCAGCCGTTGATCAAAGACTTCGGGATGAAGGTATCCGCAACGAAGTGTCTCTTGTAGCCGGCGGCAGTATCCGCAATGCCGCGGATGTCGTAAAAGCCATTGCTCTTGGAGCGGACGCCTGCTATGTAGCTACCGCCGCCCTGCTTGCCCTCGGCTGCCATCTGTGCCGTACCTGTCAAAGCGGGAAATGTAACTGGGGAATCGCAACCCAGCGTCCGGAACTTGTAAAAAGGCTTGATCCGGAAGCGGGCAGCGAACGCCTGATAAATCTAATGACCGCCTGGAAACATGAAATAAAAGAATTTATGGGCGGTATGGGAATCAATTCCATCGAGGCTTTACGCGGAAACCGGCTGATGCTTCGCGGCATCGGCTTAACTGAAAAAGAACTGGAGATACTTGATATCTCTCACGCTGGAGAATCATAAGAAAAAAACAATTTTGGGAGGTATCGTATCATATGCAAACTATTGACGCTACAAATTTAGATTACAAAGCTGTAAATAAAGCGCTGCGGGAAGCAGAAACCGATTACATCATCCAAGGCTGCTGTGGCCAAAGATTTATCGCCGCCGGTATGTCTGACAAGAATCTTACAATCAAAGGAATCCCTGGCAACGCGCTGGGCGCGTACTTAAACAATGCCAATATTATTGTAAAGGCAAATGCGCAGGACGCTGTGGGCGATACCATGAATGAAGGAAAGATTCTGATTTATGGCAATATCGGCGACGCTGCCGGTTATGCCATGCGCGGCGGCAAAATCTATGTGCAGGGCAACGCCGGATACCGCGCCGGAATCCACATGAAGGCTTATAAAGAAAAAATCCCTGTTATGATCATCGGCGGATGTGCCGGAAGCTTCCTTGGCGAATATCAGGCCGGAGGCGTGATCATCATCCTTGGGCTTCATAAAGATAATAAACGCATTGTAGGCAATTTTCCCTGTACCGGAATGCATGGAGGCAAAATGTTCCTGCGCGGCCGCTGCGAGAATATTCATTTTCCCAAACAGGTTACCGCCAGATGCGCGGCCACAGAGGAGTTAGACGAAATCCGGGAGTATCTGTCCGAATATTGCTCCGACTTCGGTTATTCTATGGACGTACTTTTATCCGAACCTTTTACCGTCGTCACGCCGGACAGTAAAAACCCATACAAACAGATGTATGTAGCAAATTAAAAGAAAGTAGGTACGCTTATGAAGTATTCTAAAGAAGAGGTCATCCAATTTGTGCGTGAAGAAGATGTTAAATTCATCCGCCTCGCTTTTTGCGATGTATTCGGCAAACAAAAAAACATATCCATTATGCCGCCGGAGCTTTCCCGCGCTTTTGAATATGGCATTGCCATTGACGCATCTGCCATCGTTGGTTTTGGCGATGAAAGCCATTCCGATCTGTTTCTGCATCCGGAAGCAGACACGTTGGCACCGCTTCCGTGGAGACCGGAGCATGGACGTGTCGTAAGAATGTTCTGCAGCATTACTGATCCAAATGGAAAAATATTTGAATGTGATACACGTTCTATTTTAAAAAACGCGATTCAAAAAGCAAAATCTTGCGGATATGAGTTTTTCTTCGGCGCAGAGCAGGAGTTTTACCTGTTCAAGCTGGACGACGATGGAAAGCCAACCAAAGAACCTTATGATAACGCGGCTTATATGGATATCGCCCCGGAAGACAAAGGTGAAAATATCCGCCGCGAGGTATGCCTGACTTTGGAGCAGATGGGAATACAGCCGGAAAGCTCGCATCACGAAGAAGGACCAGGGCAAAACGAAATTGACCTTCGCTATTCTGATCCTCTGACCGCCGCGGACAACGCCATGACGTTCCAAACAGTAGTAAAAACAATCGCCTGGCGGAATGGCCTTTACGCTGATTTCAGTCCAAAACCATTAGAACACAAACCAGGCAACGGCTTCCATATCAATATATCCATCAAATCATCGGATGCTACGGACAATATGAACCACTTGATCGCAGGAATTTTGGATAAGGTTGCCGCTATGACAGTATTTTTAAATCCAGCCGAAAGCTCCTATCACCGTTTTGGAAGCGGCAAAGCGCCAAAATATATTTCCTGGTCCGGCGAGAACCGTTCACAGCTTATCAGAATTCCTGCTGCTGTCGGCGAATACCGTCGTGCTGAGCTTCGTTCACCTGATCCATCCGCAAATACTTATCTGGTATTCGCCCTGATCATTTATGCCGTTCTTGATGGGATTAAGGATCAAATAGAACTGCCCGCCCCCGCGGATATCAATCTGTGTAAAGCAGATACAAATACTCTTGCCAATTTTAAACAGCTGCCAGACAATTATAAAGCTGCCTGTACAGCCGCCGCAAACAGCAATTTTATTAAAAAATATATACCGGACGCTATCTTAGACATCTATTGTAAGAAATAATGCAAGCCAAAGAAAAAGAAGGAGGTGCAAAATGAGTTTAAGAGAACAGGCTTACAGTATACTCATTGTATCTGCGAGAGATAATTTCACCTCTGCCTTTGCCGACCTGCTCCCTGAAACAAGATATTTCCCGATTCATACTGCTGCCAGTGTCAGCGCCGCGAAACGGATGCTCGCTGAAAAAACCTTTGATTTTGTCATTATCAACGCTCCCTTGCCTGACGATATCGGCACTCGTTTTGCTATTGACATCTGTACCAGCAAACAATCCTCTGTGCTGCTTTTGGTAAAAAGCGATATACATGACGGTATTCACGACAAGGTTGTAGAACACGGTGTGTTCACGCTGCCAAAGCCAACCTCAAAGACAACCTTTATATATGCCCTTAACTGGATGGAAAGCGCCAGGGAGCGGCTTAGGCAATTTGAAAAGAAATCTCTGTCTATCAAAGAAAAAATGGCAGAAATCCGTCTTGTCAACAAGGCAAAATGGATTTTAATCAGCGAATTAAAAATGAGCGAACCAGACGCCCACCGTTATATCGAAAAACAGGCAATGGATCGCTGCGTTACAAAGCAAACCATTGCCGAAGAAATCATTAAGACTTATACATAATCCCCGCTAAAAAAGCTCTTGCCTGCTTTTCATGCAGCAATCATGCCTCACGCACATCCTTTAGCAGCTGCAGACCTAATATCACCGCTCCGCCAATCGCAAAGAACAACAGGCTGAACGTATCTATTGTAAGTGCGGCCTGCGGCGTATCGAGCGTTTCCGGTCCTTTGATCACCGCATACACAGACCCCAGCATCAAGCCAATGATCAGATAGATCGTCTGTGCACGGAACCGTTCGAGCGCCTTTCGGATCAGCTTTACCACGCTGAATATACCGACCAGTATCCCGCATCCAAAAATAAATACCGTCGGAAACGCACCCAGGTCAAAGTGAAGGATTTCTTTGATCGCCGTAATGACCGGAAGATAAAGCCCCATAATCAGTAGCAGCGTAGAACCGGAAATCCCTGGAAGCACCATCGCGGATATCGCGATCGCTCCAGCCAAAAACACATAAATGCCAAGTCGCAGATCCAAATGCTCCAGATTCATGCTGCTTCCTCCGGAAACCGGGTTAAAATACGTGATCGCACAGACGATCACAGCTCCGAGCACCGCAAACAGCGCCCCTGCCGGCTTTTTGGACAGCACTTCTTTTTCTTCTTTCATGACGATCGGTATTGCCAGCAAAATAAACCCGATAAACATCGAGCTGATCGCATAGATATTCGATTCAAACACACTGGTCAGCACAAGCACCGCCAACACCATTCCGCATACCCAGCCGATACCAAGCTTGAGCAAAAAGAAAAAGGCTTCCTTTTTCTTTTGAAAATTTCCGCGCAGCAAATCGTCAATCGCCCCGATAAACTGATCGTAAAACCCTAGCAGGAACGCGATCGTCCCGCCGGACACTCCCGGCACGCTGTCGGCGAGCGCCATACAAAACCCTCTGATAAACTGAACCACATATAACATAACAAACCTCTTTCTAAGCCTTTTCATTTTTTCCATCAGCATACGTTTTCAGATAATCCCGCAGAAAATCCAAAAGTACATCCATTTCCTCATCTGTGCCTATCGTGATCCGCAAATAGCGATCAACGCGTGGCCTAGCAAAGTAACGCACATAAATATGCTCTCTTTTCAGCGCCTCAAACAGCTCCTTTGCCTCTGCCTTTGGATGCGTTACAAATACAAAATTGCTCTGGCTGTCTCCAAAGACAAAGCCAAGCGTACGCAGCTCTTCCTTTACCCGCTCTCTCGTTGCTTTAATCTTATGAAGCGTCTTGCGAAAATATGCCTCGTCCTCTAATGACGCTACCCCAGCTGCCAGCGTCAACTGGTTCATCGTGTACGAATTAAACGAAAACTTAACATCGTTCAAATACCGTATCAGCTTCTTTGAACCAAATGCGTATCCAATACGCATACCTGCAAGCGCCCTGGACTTGGAAAAGGTCTGTACCACCAACAGATTTTCGAATTGATCCAAAAGCTGCAGCGCCGACTCTCCGCCAAAATCAATATACGCCTCATCCACGATCACAACAACGTCCTCATTCTGCCGCATAATATCCGCAATATCCGCAAGGCTCTCCAGCTCCCCAGTAGGCGCATTCGGATTCGGAAAAACGATGCCGCCATTTGGAACCGCATAATCCTCCTTGCAAATCCGAAGCTGCTCATTCAGCGGCACTGTCTGGTACGGAATCCCAAACAGCTCGGCCCATACTTCATAAAACGAATAAGTAATATCCGGAAACAAAATCGGCTTTTCTGAATTAAAAAACGTCTGAAACGCCATCGCCAGCACATCATCTGAGCCAACGCCCACAAACACCTGCTCCGGGCTGACGCGGTACCGCTTTGCCAGCGCGTCTACGAGCGCTCCCGCTTCCGGATCCGGATACAGCCGCAGCCTGTCCCCGTCAAAAGCATACAGGCTCTCCATCACACCTGGTGCAGGCGGATATGGATTTTCATTTGTATTCAGCTTGATCATATGCGGATGATTCGGCTGCTCCCCTGGTATGTAAGGAACTGCCTTTCGTATATTCGCTTCCCATGGTTTCATTTTTCTTATCGTCCTCTTTTCTCCATAAAAAAATATAGTAATCTTATATAGATTACTATATTTTTTTAGGAATGTAAATATTATTTCGGAATCGTCGGTATTTTAAGCGTTCACAGCGTAACAGTTCAGGCAAGCTGACCTGTTACTTCACAGCTTCAACAAATTTCAAAAAGGCGTCTCTGCCTTCCTTCGTACATTTATAAACCCCAGCATCCTCAAGCACCTGCTGAAAAACCAAACCGATCTCCTTATGCAGGATCTCGTCGATATTCTCTTTATCAATGCACTCATATTTTGTCTGGAATTTCTCAACCCAGTCCGCGTGCTTTTCAAGCGCTTCATCCGCCCGGATATCCGCACCCGCGAGCATCGCTTTTTTTAACTGCGCCATCTCATCCTTAAGCCTTGCTGGAAGCACCGCAAGACCCATGACTTCGATCAGACCAATATTTTCCTTCTTAATATGGTGCAGATCTGCGTGCGGATGATAAACGCCAAGCGGATGCTCCTGCGTTGTAATATTATTACGAAGCACCAGATCCAGCTCATATTTGCCGTCCCGCTTCCTCGCGATCGGCGTGATCGTATTGTGCGGCTCGCCGTCCGTTTCGGCAAAGACAAACGCCGCTTCATCCGTATATCCGCGCCAACACAGCAAAATCTTATCCGCCAGTTCTACCAGACGCTCTTTCTTGTCCGCCCGGATACGGATCACAGACATCGGCCATTTGACAATCCCAGCCTCCACATCCTCGAAGCCCGTAAAGCGGATCTCCTGTTCAACCGGAGCCTTTGCCATCGCAAACTCATAATGACCGCCCTGGAAATGGTCGTGACTTAAGATCGAGCCGCCCACAATCGGCAGATCCGCGTTTGAACCTACAAAATAATGCGGGAACTGCTCCACAAAATCCAGCAGCTTTCCAAATGCCGCACGCTCGATCTTCATTGGTGTATGCAGCGAATTGAACACAATACAATGCTCGTTGTAATAAACATATGGCGAATACTGGAAATACCAGTCGCTATGATTGATCGTAACCGGGATGATCCGGTGGTTCTGCCTTGCCGGATGGTTCACACGGCCTGCATAGCCCTCGTTTTCCTTACAAAGCAGACACTTCGGATAACCGCTCTGCTTCGCCAGCTTTGCCGCCGCGATCGCCTTTGGATCTTTCTCCGGCTTGGACAGGTTGACCGTAATATCCAGTTCGCCGAACTCCGTATCCGTCGTCCACTTTAAGTCCTTTTTAATGCGGTATCTGCGGATATAATCCGTATCACAGCTTAATTTATAAAAATAATCAGTCGCCTTTTGCGGATGCTCCTTATACAGGCTGCGGAAACGGCTGATCACCTCGCTCGGCCTTGGAACAAGCATCGCCATGATCTTTGTATCAAACAGATCCCGGTAAACAATGCTGTCCTCCTTTAAAATGCCCCGTTCATGCGCATCGTCCAGCATCTTCTGTAAAATATCTTCCAGCATTTCCTCCGCTATTTCCTGCGTCATCGCAGGCTGTTTCTCATGCGCTTTTACAACCGCGTCCTCCAGCTCATCCAGCTCAAACAGTTCCAAAAGACGATTGATCGTATATTGTCTGTCCTCCGGCTCGATCAAGCCTGTCGCTAAGCCGTAATCCGCCAGTTTCAATATATTTTCCTGTATCATAATCCTTTCCACCTTTCTAAGATGCTATCCCTGTAATCCTCTTGCCTGCCGCTGCATATCCTCAATCACAATATCATAGATCTCTCCAAGCGAAGCACAATACTCTAACACCTTCCACGGTTCATTTGTATGAAAATGAATTTTTATCAGCTCTTCATCTCCTACCGCCAGCAGACAGTCTCCCTGAAAATTTTCTGTAAAATACGTATTCACCTCATCTTCATTCAACCCGGTTCCTTCAATCAAAAGTTGGGTGTCATATCGAAATTCTATCATAACAAACCTCTCTATTTCATATTACGCTTCAGACAGCTTTACAGGCCCGTCGCCGATTTCTACAACATAAAAATCCCCTGCATAACCAATCTTTTCCTCATAAGCCTTTCCGACCTTCTCAATAAAAGTATTCACAGCCTCATCCTTTACAATGCTGACCGTACATCCGCCAAAGCCCGCGCCTGTCATACGCGAACCGATCACGCCGTCTATCTTCCACGCCTCCTCGACCATCGTATCCAGTTCTATGCCTGTCACCTCATAATCATCCCGTAAAGACACATGGGACGCGTTCATCAATTCCCCAAACAGCTTTACATCGTTGTTTTTCAGCGCTTCCACAGCTTTTAACGTTCTCTGGTTCTCATAAACCGCGTGCTTTGCGCGTTTTACGCGGATTTCATCCTTAACGGCGCTTTTATACTGCTCAAACTGCTCCTCTGTCAGGTCGCCAAGCGCCTGAATGCCAACTACCTCCTGGATTTCCGCCAACGCAGTCTCGCACTCGCTGCGGCGTTCGTTATATTTGGAATCCCCCAGCCCGCGCTTTTTATTTGTACAAGAGATCACGATCTTCGCGCCTTCCAGCCGGATCGGCGCATATTCATAATGCAGCGTCGCCGTATCCAGGAAAATCGCATGGTCAGCCTTGCCCATCGCGATCGCAAACTGATCCATGATCCCACAGTTCACGCCGTTGAAATTGTTTTCCGAAAACTGGCCGATCAGCGCAAGATCCTGATTAGATACATCAAATCCAAACAAGTCCTTTAAAATATATCCCGTCAGTACTTCGACCGAAGCTGAAGAAGAAAGACCGGATCCATTTGGAATATTGCCGAACAACAGCAGATCCATGCCCTGCTCCACCTTCATGCCGCGCTCTCCGAACGCCCACATCACACCCTTTGGATAATTTGTCCAGTCTGCTTTCTTTTCCGCCTGCAGCCCTTCCACCGAAGACTCGATCACGCCAAAATGCTCAAAATTCATGGAATAAAACCGCAGCTTCTTATCCTCGCGCTTCCTTGCAACGCCATATGTACCGATCGTCAGCGCACACGGAAATACGTGCCCGCCGTTATAATCGGTATGCTCTCCGATCAGATTGACACGCCCTGGTGCAAAATACGCCCGAATATCTCCCTGCGCACCAAAAATTTCCTTGAATTTTTCAATTACCTTTGCCTGCATCTTTTTGCCCTCTCTTTCCTTTTTCCTTATCTGTCGCTGCTTTTCTATCACTGTATCGTTGATAAGACTATTATACGCAATCCACCTGTCGATTTCAATTTCCAAATCCATTTTTACAACAATATGCCGGAAAGATGCAACAAAAAGACAGCTATTTCCACAACCAAAAAACTGCACAAAAAAAACTGCTTTCACGAATGTTTTTTTAATATTTCCATAAACTTTATTAAAACTCTCTTAATTTGAATTTCCTACTTGTATGCGCAAAACTCATATGCTATAATCCGCATTATATAGATCCTATTTTATAATAAGCCAGATATAGAAATAAAGAAGGGTGAAAAATGCAATTCCATGAAACAAAGCAGCAAGCAAAATCGTTGAAAGAACTGGTGTATCGCTACCGTCATATCTGGGTGCTTTCCTACTGCATCCTATATCTTCCCTGGTTTGCCTGGCTGGAAAAGACCGTTACAAAAAAATTCCATATTATAACAATGGAGATCGATTTAAAAATACCATTCTGTGAATATTTTATCATCCCCTACCTGCTCTGGTTTGTATACATTGCAGCCATAATCACCTACTTCTTCCTTTGCAGCAAATACGATTATTACAAGCTATGCGCATTTTTGTTTACCGGAATGACCGTGTTTTTGATCGTATCTACCATATATCCGAACGGACATCACCTGCGTCCTGACGAATTTGACCAGGAAAACCTGTGCACAGAGCTTGTACGCTGGCTGTATCGGACCGATACCCCGACAAACCTGTTCCCAAGCATCCATGTATACAATTCCATCGGCGTTCACCTCTCGCTTATACACAGTGAACGTCTAAAAGAAAAAAAGAGCATCCGGATGATTTCCTTTTGCTTATGCGTTTCGATCATATTGTCAACAATGTTTTTAAAGCAGCATTCCGTTTTTGACGTACTGACGGCATTTGGGATGGCGCTTATCATGTACTATGCGGTATACCGTCGTGCATATACGAAGGTTCCTGCCCTGATCCGCGCAGGCAAGCGGGAAAAGGGACAGATCTTACATGACTTTAAATCTTATTTATGAAATCTGACTATCTTCTCCTGCAGCGCAAATCCCTTCCAGAAGCAAAGTCAGAAACATCTTTTAATTGAAATGGGAACCGGAATGATCCGGTTCCCATTTTATTATTTGCGTACAAGTAAAGATTCTCCTGTCATTTCCGCAGGCTTTTCCATTCCCATCATTTCGATCAAGGTTGGCACAATGTCCGCCAGACGTCCGCCTTCCTTTAACGTATAAGCCGGATCATAATTGATCAGAATAAACGGAACCGGATTTGTCGTATGCGCTGTAAACGGAACACCCGTTTCATAATCCACCAGCTGCTCCGCGTTGCCGTGGTCCGCACAAAGGAACATCTGCCCGTCTACCTCCAGCAGCGCTTCCAACGCTCTTCCGACACAGCCATCCACCGCCTCTACTGCCTTTACCGCAGCTTCCATCACGCCGGTATGGCCAACCATATCCGGATTTGCAAAATTAATAATGATCACGTCATAGTCCTGTGAACGGATCGCCTCACACAGCTTGTCGCATACCTGCGGCGCGCTCATCTCCGGCTGCAGATCATAAGTAGCTACCTTCGGAGATTTTACAAGTATACGCTCTTCCCCTTTATTTGGCTCTTCTACGCCGCCGTTAAAGAAGAACGTAACGTGCGCGTATTTTTCTGTCTCTGCAATTCTGGCCTGTGTCTTGCCATTCGCCGCAAGGAACTGGCCAAACGTATTATGAAGCTCTACTTTCTTAAACGCGATTTCCTTATTCGGGATCGTCACATCATATTCTGTAAAGCAGACATATTTCACCTGCTTTCTCGGTCCGCGCTCAAAGCCATTAAAATCATCACAGCAAAATACTCTTGTCATTTCTCTTGCACGGTCTGGACGGAAGTTAAAGAAAATAACGGAATCGTTATCTTTTACCGTCGCTACCGGATGACCGTCCTTTTCAATGACTGTCGGCAATACAAATTCATCCGTTTTATCATCATCATAAGAAGCCTGCATAGCGGCTACTGGATCCTGTGCCTTTACACCTTCGCCTTTTGTCAGCGCAAGATAAGCCTTTTCCACACGATCCCAGCGGTTATCACGGTCCATCGCATAATAACGTCCGGAAATAGTAGCGATCTGTCCAATGCCCAGCTCCTCCATTTTATCTACCAGCTCCTGGATAAAGCCTTTTCCTGACGAAGGCGCCGTATCACGCCCGTCCATAAAGCAATGTACATATACATTCGTAAGCCCTTCTTTTTTTGCAAGCTCCAAAAGGCCGTAAATATGCGTATTGTGGCTGTGCACGCCGCCGTCTGACACAAGGCCGAACAAATGCAGGTCGGAACCGTTATCCTTGCAGTTTTGTACTGCATTCAGCATTGCTTCGTTTTGAAAGAAATCACCATCTTCAATTTCTTTAGAAATCCTAGTAAGCTCCTGATACACGATGCGCCCTGCGCCCATGTTCAGATGCCCAACCTCCGAATTTCCCATCTGCCCATCCGGCAGACCAACAGCCAGGCCGCTTGCGTAACCCTTTACAAACGGATAATCCTTTTTCAGCTTGTCCAGTACCGGGGTATTTGCCTGTGCGACAGCATTTCCCTCACCTGTGTCATTTAAGCCAAATCCGTCTAAGATCATTAATACCGTAGGTTTTTTGCTCATGTTTTCTTCCTCTTTCCTCCTAAATATTTTTCTTACTATAAAATAGCACGAATTGACTGATTTCTCAACTCTAAATCGAATTTTTGTAAAAGAATATCAGCAAGTACCGATTTTTTGTCCCTTCCCTTCCTGATCATCCGCCGGATTTTGAGTAATGACCTCAATATTAATCTTGGAATCTGGTATTTCCAATCCCCAATTATCCCAGCCATGATAATTATTTCGTGCAAATAATTCAATTTTCTCCTGATCCGGAAACATTTTCTTATGTAATTCCTTTGTATCTGATCGATCATTTTAACTATTACTTAAAGCCTTATCTAGACTAAGGAATATTCATCATGAATAATATACGGGCAGCTTCGGTACCGTTCTGCCCGTACATTTTGACTTCTTAAATATTCACCACACAGCTCATCTCATGCCACTGGACCCCTCCCCAGACAGAATCCGACACCCCATGATCACGAAACCCCATCTTTCGATACATCTTTACCTTTTGCGGCTTACACGTCAATACTACCAGCTTCTTTCCATTTTCCCTCTGCCTGCGCAGATAGGTATACATCAGTTCCCGTGCAATCCCCTGCCTGCGGTACTCCGGCAATACATCCACTCCTAAGATCATCACATTCCCGCCCTGCGGGTCATGTAAGCTGACATCCGTAAAAAATTCATCCCGCAAATTGTATTCCTTTGTCGAAAGCCCGTTGATAAATCCGACCAGCCTGCCCGTATGCTTGTCTCTTGCGGTCAAAAACAGTTCCGGCGCCTGTTCCACGCGCTGCTGCATGATCTGTGCCGTACAAGCCTCTTTTGGCGGGAAACACTCCTGCTCGATCCATGCCGCCTGCTCGATTTCGTCGGGCACAATCTTTCGAAACTCAAATTTCTCATACAAGTCCACATCCGGCAGGCCATATTTTTGCAAAAGCGCCCTAGCCGACTCCTTACCCTTTTCGGACAAATACACATATCTGCTCTTTTTTGGCTGCCAGAGCATCTGATCATCCTCCAATTTTTGAAGGATTCCAAAATCATAGCCCTTCCAAGCTGTTTCCATATACCGGCAATATTCGTTGCTATCCTGCATCCTTGTCAGATACATCAGCATCATCGATAGATCCTGTACCGCCTCTTCCCATGATTGTTTATCCATAATCTAAGCCCCTTCTTCCTCTATTTATTGAAACAGCCGCAGCTGCTCCACCAGCAAGCTGCGCCTGCCCGCCTTCTTAATGATATTGCGCAAGGAGGCCCTGCGAAGCCTGCGGTTGTTATGCAAAAACCGCGCCAGCGTCAGTGCCCACAAAAACGGCCAGCACACGACAATACGCCCCGCTTCCGGAAAATTCAAATGCATCTGGTGCTGAAATTCCCGCACATACGCGCTCACTCCGCTCCCCCGCATCGCCACCATACGGTCTGTCTGCGCCCTGCCAAATTCACCGGCCTCTAAAACCTCCTGCAAAAACGCCTGCACCAGCTCCCCTGGTACCGTCTCAGTCTGCAAAAACGCCGCCTTCTCCTGCGAAAGACCCATCTGAAGCACACACGCAGCCGTCAGCACCCGTACAAACTGTCCCGTACCGCTTTGCTCCAAAAGCTCTAAAAAACGCTGCTTTTCCTCCTCGCCGACCTCGCGGTTCCAAAAAAGCGTCCAGTCACACAGATTTTTCAGACCGAACCCCTCCCGTAAAAAATGCTGCAGCATATGCAATACAAGATAAAACGCATGATACGCATCCGCAGGCTCCGTAAGCTCCAGCCCCCAAGTCTTGTTTTTTACAATATGCCGCCCATATTCCGCCAGCAGGCGCTCCAAATACTGGTTCACCCTCTGGTCGTCAAACGGCTCTGTCAGCGTATGATGCAGCTCGACGGTGATCCCTTCCGCATTTTTCAGGCTGACATGATGCAGCGCCAGCTGTTGTCCGGCTGTCTGAAAACCAGCCTGCAACAGCAGCTGCAGCGCACGCTCCCTGTCAGCCTCCAGTGGGATCAAAAGATCTACATCCCCAGACTTACGATATTCCGGCACCGGATACAAAGCCGCTGTCACCGCACCCTTTAACGTAACCGCCGTGATCCCATGCCTGCCCAAATACGCAACCAGATAAGACGTCAAAAACAGCAGTCTGTAATTTGCCAGTACAACCTCCTGTGTCTCCTTTTGCAGCCGCTTCATGCAATCTGCAGGCACATCCGGACACGTTTCCAGCACGTCGTAAAGCACCGCCGATACCGCATGGGACTGCGCCAGACAAAGCAGCCTTTCCCAATCCGGCTGCCTGTCTGTAAGCAATGTATGGATATTTTCTGCTTTTCCAACCGCAGCACGCAGCAGGCCAAGTAGGACCTGCTCCTCTGCACTTTCGATCGCCGCCATAAACAAGCTTCCTCCTTTGATAGATAGAGTACTCTCGGAAACTCACAGCCCTTGAAAACACTGTGGTTTCAAAGCGCTC
>CAJUIL010000048.1 GCA_910586225.1 uncultured Eubacterium sp.
ATGATCGCCAATAAGAAAAATTTTAGAACTTACACATTTTACTTGACAAACCCTATAATTCCCTATATCCTTTAAAAACTCTTCTTTATTTTTTCTACCTGAATAATAATCAGAAAGCTTACTGCTAATCTCCTCACTTTCCTTACTGTAGAATTTCCTCTCGCTTTGGACAATCTCATTTTTATACTTATAAGATACCGTTTCATTACCAATACCGACAACCATATAATCCGGCGTCATCCTCTGCATCAGAGAATCTCTTGCAGTTTCATTGAAATGCGTGTATTCATTGATCATTCCCTGGAAACCGTCCCTCATTTCTTCTGGGAGCATGGTATCCTTCATATTCTCCAAAAAACTCCTGCTGGCTTGCAGCAAAGCAACAGACTCAAAAGATGTACCTCTATAGCCGTCCTGATCATTTAAGGCATCAATCCTATCAGTAGCTTTTTTGACCTCTTCTTTGATAGCTTGTAATTGATCTTCTGATATGCTGGAGGCATGATCATCCAACCATTCATTGAACACCTTATATTGATCTGTCGAATTGCGCTGGAATAAATTTTCTCCTCCAAAAATGGAATCCGCCTTCAGATCCATTTTAAACAGATTTTCCATTTTATACTCCGCTGGAATTTCCTGAATATCGCCAAATGTACAAAAACGGATCTGTTGTCTGAATCGTTCTGCCTTTTCCTTGCCCGCAGTCAGAAGATTCTTTCCCTCTTTACTTATATCAACATCATCGCTAGCCGTCTTATCCCACATAGCACTCTCTGTATCAGCCTTTTTATTTGCCTGCGCTACTGTGTTTACATATTCCGGTGAATACATTTTCCTTGTATCTACATAATCTATTTTCATAAAATAACATACCTCCAATATTTTCTAAGCTCAAATTGCCAAATCAATAAACTGTAATATAGGACCTGCTTTATTTTATCAAACCCACTCCCCATCAACAATATAGGTTACAGAAAGCGGACAAATATTGCAGAAAACGGTATCACAAAAAATCAGAGAAACTACACTGGTGACACACACAAGTGGTACATCAGCAATGCAGGGCATACCATATTCCAAGGTCAATTACAGCTTTAAAAATAAAAAAAGTGTCTGCCCAGCGGCAAAAAAACGCACCGCCGCCGGGCAGACCGATCATCCGTGTCCAAAAGCTTTTCAGTTTATGTTTGTATTGACTCTTCTCTTCCCTTTATAGACCAGCGGCACCCAATACCCGGACTTCATCTGTCCCCAGACATTTTTCCCTACGTATTCCGTCCTGACCAGCCGAAACGTCCTTTTCTTCTTAAACACAGCATACCCTTGCTTTTTGCTGCATTTCTTTTTCACAGCATCCGAAAGCGTATGGTATGCAGTCAAGTTCGTAGACTTCGCCCCTGCGCTGGTTCTTAAATAACACGCCCGTGTCACGGTATAGCTTCGATCCGTTTCAAACACCGGATGCTTCACCCATTGCTCCCGGAAACGATCCGGCGTCCCATATCTCCTTTTTAACTCTGCTGTCGTACTCCCCCACTGAGGCAAATATAGATGCGGCTTATCCACCAGGCTTTTCCAATCCCCACCCCAGCCAAGACCCAGTGATCTTGCAAGCGCGCCGACTTTTTCAAAAAAACTGCCAGCTGTATTGAACGCACCCGTCCCGTCATTGCGGTAAAAATCCGCCGCAATCCCCCACTGGTGCTGGGAACTGTAGGTACTCCCTCTTGCATTCGTTACCTTGTTCCCTGGCTCCGTACGTCCCTGTGCATAAAGTGCATCCTGCTCCTGGATTGTCCGCAGACATTCTCCAATCCCAATCGGCAGGCCATTCTTACGGCATAGTGTCTGCAGCTCGGACAACTTCTGCTGAAGCTGCGGATGAAGTGCTCTGATATCTCTCATTTCTTTCCATCCTTTCTTCCTGTCCTTCGTATGGATTCCCTTTTATTCTATCTTATGGGATCTTTCCTACTGTGTGCCCTGCTGCTTTCAAAAGCCCCTGCTTACTCCAACATCATATCTAATTCATTCCATTTACCAATCAGATCTTCATATGATCCTAGATCAGCAACCTCTCCTTCCTTAAGTACAACAATCTGATCCACTTTACTCAATATTTCTTTTTTATGTGTTATCACGATCACTGTTTTTTCTTTCAGTTTCGTATGCAGTAACCCGTTTATCTGCTGTTCTGAATAAGCATCTGTGTTTGAAGTAGCTTCATCAAATATGATGATCGGCTTATCATGCACCAATGCCCTTGCAAGCGCTATTTTCTGCTTCTGTCCACCGGAAAGCATTGCTCCGTTTTGCCCTACCACATGATCTAAGGAAACCTCCTTTATAAAATCTTCCAATCCACTGTCTTTGCAGGCGGCTTCTATGACTGTATGATCTACTTGTTTATATAGACAAATATTATTTCTTATTGTGTCATTGAATAAATAGATCTGTTGGCTTACAACCGACACCATATTCCGATATTCTGATAATAACAGATCCGAAATATTTTCAGACCCCAATAATATTTTACCGCCTGTCGGCTCATACATTCTCGTAAGCAGATGGATGATCGTTGTCTTTCCCGAACCATTGCGCCCGATGATGGCTGTTTTACTTCCTTTTGGAATTGATAGATCCATATTTCTTAAAATATACTTTTCTTTTTCATAGGCAAAAGAAACCTGCTCTAATCTAAGATCATTCAGACACAAATCTGACTTTTTTCCATGATCCGGTTCTTCCTCCAATCCTAGAAATGCATAATATCTTTTGGTCGACGGAATAATTCCGGATAATAGGTATCCTATGTTAAGGATTGCAGAAATCGGTCCTGTAACATAAGCGCTATAAGTAATGAAAGCAAACACGCTGCCTACAGAAAGCTTCCGATCGAATACCAAATTTGCACCCAATATGTACAGCAGCGTGGAAAGAAACTGTACCATGATGCTATCTACGATTATATTCCACTGACCCAACATATTCATCTGCTTTTGTTTTTCTATCATGCCATTTTGATTGCGCACAAATTCCTCATGCTTTTTATCAAAGATATGAAACAGCTTGATTTCCCGCACACCTCCTACAGTATCTCCAAACCATTTAGCATACGTTTGATTACTTTTGATAAACTCATCCATCATCTCTTTTTGCTTTTTTGCAAAATATTTCATTACCAAACATTTAACTGGTATAAACAGAAGAACCAGGATTGTCATTCTAAAATCTATAATACATAAGCCAATAATACCGCCTGTCATGCTGAATGCCTGTGTAATAACAAAAAAAACGCTGCTGTCAGCAATCGATGTCATCTGGTTAATATCCATGTTAATATGATTCAAGGTTTCTGCATAATTCGTGTTATTGAAATAGTTTACCTGCAGCTTCATAAGATGTGAAAAAGACTGTTCTGAAAGAAAATATCGAATCTTTGCCGAAATATCTACACGCTTCTTTTCCTTGATCATATCTATAAGAGAATTTATCATATAGATTACCATAGACACCAAGACCAGCTCTATCAAAAGCTTCTTATTCCCGCCAATAAAGCCATAGTCCATGATCCACCTGCTGATCAGCGGCACACAAAGATTTAGTCCAGTAGAAACGATCAGACAGCCCACAATCATAGTTATTGCTTTTTTGTAATTGCTCAATAGCAGAAGTAATCTTTTTACAGCCTCTTTGTTATCCATCTTCTTCCTCCGTCAGTATTGATTTTATGATATCATATAGTTCCTCCACGTCGTTCCTATCAAGCGATCCTGATATTCTTTTCTCCATCTTTTCTCCCTCAAAGAAAAACTCCATGATACTGTGATCCTCCTCGTTATAAAGAACGATCTGCACATCACAGTCTGTATATACTTTCAAATATTTATCCTGAGCTTCCGCTGGAATACACCATATGACCAGATCACTCTGTTTATAAAAAGTCTGGCTTTCTATAAAATTTTTCCAAGCATCAATATCTGATACAGGCTCCGGCATATATTCTATTGCATATAAGACACACTCCGGCTCCATATCTATCACATATGCATGATAACCACCATTGACAAAAGCCCTCTTTAATTCTGTGAGTAAATAAAACTGATCTATTGTATCCTCGATTGCCAATATCACTACCGGAACTTCAAGACCATTTCCCTGATAATGATTATACTTGATCTGTCGCTGCCTCGTTTCTCTGCTCCAAATGAACCCCTGAATATTGATGTGATGAACATCCTCATTTCCAAGATATATTAAATTCTTATTTTTTATATCTAGTTCTTCCAAGTCAGACATAGAAAAAGCAATTACTGTATCTATTTCTTCCTGTATTGCATCATAGACTCCTGTAATCGTTTCAAAATAATACTTCTTTGCCCTGCTCTTAACTCCTCTGCCTGATAAATACGCCTTGCAGACCCAGTCTGGTTCATATCCCTCCTCTGCCAGTTTAACATGACTCTGCTCTTTTGCAAATTGTTTTAATTTTTTCATGCTAACTATTTTATCATCTTTAAGCCTATTTGCAATCAAAGCACATATATATGGCGCTGCATAACTATTACTTAATAACGTCTTTGTCTCTTTATCATCTATTCTGATGATATGTTCTGACGGTACGATCGAGTCAATTCCCATCTGTATATAATCTTTCGAATAATTTAAAGGGCTGTCTATCGTTGCCACACCGATTACGTTTGTGAAACTAGCCGGATATGACACAAAACCTGAATTTGCAGTTGCCGCTATAATGATCATGCCATTAGCAGCACATTTATTGACCAGAACCTTTAATTTTTCACAATCCCTAAAATCAGTTGTCCCTAAGCTCAGATTCACCAATCTTATTTGATTTTTAAGGCACCATTCCAATGCTGGATAAATTCTTTGGATCGCGCCTCTCCCATTTCCATCCAAAATCCTTATGCTGGTCAGCTGACAACCAGGACAATATTTCTCAAATATCAATGCACAGCTTGTCCCATGAGGAAATCGCTGCTCATCTATGATTTCTGTGTCTGCTATACAAGTATTGCTTTCATTAACAGTCATACTGTTTTCTAGTTTTCTATTTAATAACAACTCATTAATCCCATTATCTATGATAGCAACTCTGATGGCCTGACTCACGACATACCTCCTAAAACAAACAGACTGCGCACTAATTACTTAGTGCAGCAGCCTACAAAATCTCTCATATATACAGAGCGGATATCTATCCCTTAGGTTACCACTCCTATAACCGGATGTCCAATGACACATAAGTCGTCTGCTGTGGCGCAGCTTCGCTTTCTGCCTGCATATCTGCACCCATCACACTTCTATCCCCATCTTTTTCTTTTGTGATCTTTGCGTCCTTATCGTCTGTTTCATCCCTGCTGTCTGTATTTGCAGCTTCATCCATTGTCTTGTTTGCGCCTGCCAGCGTAGAAAGCTGTGATGATGCCACTTCCTGTGCTTTCTGTTCCACCTCGGCAAGCTCTTCTTCCTTTTTCTGTGTATCGACGCCTCTAGCTTTATCCATCTTGATTTCAGATTGCAGGACTCCGGCTCTTCCTTCCATTTTTGTTGCCACGCTGCCCTGCACTTTTGCCTGTTTCATAGAACTGTCCGCAGAAATGATCGCTGTCATACCTGCCTGCGAAATTCCGGCGCTTTTGCCTGCTGTCTTTTTCTTAGAAGTTCCGCCAGCCATATCGTCCATAGACGGACCCTTTGCCTGCTGTTTCTCCTTGCGCTGTTCTGCCTGATGCTTTCTTAACTGCATATTTAGATCGCTGATCTGCTGTTGGATTTCCTGCCGCTTTTTCATCTTTTCTTCCAATGTCATATCCTCATTAGAAGAAAGCTCCTGTAACTGCTTCTGCGCATTTGCAATCTGGTTCTGAATATTTTTGCTGTAAGAATCTGTTGCCTGTTCATCCCAAGCTGGCCCGTTTGTGTATTTGCTCCGCTGATACCATTGATTGTCATTTACATATCCTCCTTATTTAAACATTTTATTATTATTGAAGAAATCCCCTCTATCGTTGCAAACTGCTGATTTTTTAGCTGTTCTTCAGGAATATCAATATTATAATCCTGTTGCACTTCCATAAACAGATATACTAAACTTCTCGGTTCCAAATAATACGGCTTACCAAGCACATTAACATCGTTTTCCGTAATTTCTTTATTTGTTATCCTTAATATT
The DNA here is from genome assembly GCA_910586225.1 of uncultured Eubacterium sp. Lineage (GTDB taxonomy): Bacteria > Bacillota > Clostridia > Lachnospirales > Lachnospiraceae > Eubacterium_J. The sequence continues at coordinate 6,200 of CAJUIL010000048.1, forward strand.
TTGGAACATATATCCTTTTTTATTTTTTCTATCTCCGCCATAAACTCTCCCACTTATATGATCGAAATGTTCGCGTATTCTTGCAGGGTATCGAGCAACTTATGTATAGCATTCTTTTTACTGCCGTGATCATAGATATTGTAAACATCCAGTCCATTTGCTCTTTCCAATACGGATGATGTTTTGCAGGTTAAATACGACAGCTTCTTGTCTGATTTTGATACTGCATAATTAAGCGCGTAATTGCTGATAAATATTTGATCTGTTTCATAACCATATTTATCATTGAGCCTTAGTTTCAATGTATCTAAATATTCTGATAACGCATCTACATAAAGAGAGTTAAAAATAACATAATCCGGAATAATTGCATTAGAAACGTAAAAATTCGTTATCCCAAAATGATTGTTAAAATATTCATCGAAAGCAAAAACACCGCCTGGCACTCCTATGATTATTACATCCGGTTTTTCTTTCATGTACAGCATCTTAACATATTTATTAAACCCAATCATCTTTTCTCTTTCCGCATATCCGCTATGATCTAGCATAAAATCAGGAAAAGAGTGAAATCCCAAAGATTCACAATAATTTTTACTTCCAATCTGTGTTAAAGCATATCCGTGTTCTAATAATGCTTCTCTTAATTCCAGCTGCACATCAAACTTACAGCATCTCTCTCCTGATCCCAAAACCAATATAATAGGCGCCGGAATATCTTCTATGCTTGTATCTTCCATCTCTATGTCAGCATATAAATTTAATTGATTTCCTGTGTATAGTTCCAAGTTGCGATTCCCATATGCTTTTTTTTCTAATTGTTTTTCCAGACCAGCTTCCATTTTTCTAAACACAATAACTCTTTTACCATTATCCAAAACTCTCTCGATTTTTTCAGCAATATCTGTACTATGCAACGGCAAAACAGACTCTGTAACTATCAAAACATCTATATCATTGACCAAACTATCAAAATCGCTTTTTACCAAAACATCCGTTTTTATGCCAACCTTATATCCTGCATCTTCATTTTCGTATCCCCAGCCTCTAGGTGCAACACACGCAATCATATCATCACCTGAAATATTCATCATGGAACTATGTAGAAGTAAATGTAAGCTTGATACATCATATGGATATAATGCAATCCTTCTCAAATTTCTTTCCTCCCATAAATTCTAAAGAAAATAAATATTATTATCATCTGCCTCTACTTCCTTAATTAAACAGTAATCTTTAAACATATTTTCTGTCGCCTTTTTTACTGATCTGCAATGGGATATTCGCTTTTCGGCAGATAGTGAGTCTTCACTTTCTGAAAACATAATACACTGATAACAGTATCTACTGCACCAGCAGCTTTTACATTCCTCTTTCGTTGATTTTCCAACGTTTAATATATCTTCAACACGCTCATAATCAAACCCGTTTTCAACATTTCCAATAACAATATCCTTGATATTCTCATTCAATTTTTCGCAAGGATAAAAATCGCCATTGATATTTACAAATAGCTTATGCACTCCTGGAATACAAGGTCCGCCCGGATGTCCGATACTATGATAGGCGTACCCTACGCTTCGTCCTTTGAGCATCATTCTGATAAAATCATAATATGACTTCACGATCGTGGATATCTCTTTATCAGAAATCAAATTGCATTTATTCAATAAAAGCTTAAATACCTCATACTGATATGCGTTATCATAATTTTCGCTGGACAAAAGAAGTTCAGTATCCTTTATTCCTTCCTCTGCTATATCATTAAAAGTAGTATGAATATCCTTAATAATTTCATAGTTCGTAAAAAAATCATTTAGGCAGCCATAATCTGCTTTTCCATCAACAACACAGTTAAACATAATTTCTTTTATATATTCTGGAAAATGTTTCTGTATTAACTGAATATTTTCAATTACCTTATCAAAGCTTCCTTTTCCGTCTGTTTTCGTTCTGTTTTTATCATGTAACTCACGTGGTCCATCCAGACTTATTGTGATTTTGAACTTATTTTTTACCAAAAAAGTGATTTTTTCCAAATCAAGCAGCGTTGCATTTGTTGTTCATATAATATAACAGCCTTTTCTCCTTTTTCTTAATCAACCTGCTGTTTCTGGTTCTTGTACTTAGAAGATGTAGAGTCTACAGATACAAAGCAAGAACAATTCGTACACATACAATATGTATACATATGCAAGGAACCAGCACTCTTCCTTACTTTTTTACCAAGCTTTTTCATATGGCATACCTCCTTTCCTAAGACCAAAATAAATATACACAATCCATGCACATTTATTTCAGATAATATAAAATGTATCTACTTTTTTTGTATAGCATGAACTCCATACTTTTCAACCAGCGTTGCAGAAAGTGACCTGTTTTTGCAGAAAACGGCCAATTCTGCATTTTCCTGCAATAAAAAATCCTCTCGAATCAAACTCTAGTTTTATCGAGAGGATTTCTATGTAAAGATTTTTACACTTGGACATCAAACGTATTGTGCAAGTCGTCAGCATTCATTGAACCAAGGTCTGCGAATGGAATACCTCGTTTTGCAAATCAGTTACAGCTCCACATGATATTTTCTATAATTGTTCCCTTCATAATACACTTTTACAGGTTCTCCAATATACGGCCGATCTGGTTCCCCGCGGATGCCTCTGGATGCAAAAATATGAATAGTACCGTCTTTTGCTGTATATCTGCACAAAACCGTATACCCCCAAAATGCACGGCCCCTTTCATCCAGAGAAAGACCGAACTGCCTGGCTATACTTTCCGGCAATTTTAAAAACCCCGGCTTTGCCAGTCCGTTCACCGTAATCCGGCCAGCTAATTCTACGCCACACGTAACCGCAGTTACATATTTTCCTGCTGACGTGAGCTGCTGCGCCTGCCTCATACTGTCATATTTAAATTTATGCAGTACGGCAGTTTCCGGCAGTATCTCATTCGTATCCACATAATAACGCCCTGGTCTGGATAAATTAACATATACTTTCAGCTGATCTGACTTCAGCAGCGCAGACGGGTTGTATAACAGCGGCCCGCTTTTGAAACGATACTGGTTTCCACTGCCGTCCACATAAGAACATAAAATATAAAACGGATGCATCGCTATCCGGTCCACCTGCACCTGCTGATGTGGATTCACATCAATATCAGTTACTTTTGCATACACATACTGACCCGCTTCCATCAGTTTTTTCTTTTTATTCGACGCCTGTTTGTATACGACAAACAAAATCAGCCCGATCACAAAAAATAAGAAACCAATCGAACCTGTAATAATCCCGTACAACCCTGCCCCGGAAACCAGTATTCCTACCGCTGCGCCTACTGTCATAAGGACAGCAGAAACGAGCAGATAAATCAAGGCTAATAATTTCAAAATACTTTGTCCGTTTTTCATATATTACCTCCCCCGGCTTATTTGACTAATCTATTTCTACATCTTTGGTTTGCTTATCCAGATACCATCCTGCCGCACAGACCGACATCGCATACATGGAATCCGACGATTTCTGTTCTCCATTTAACAGCTCTATCATGCTTTACAGCACCACAAGTATTATATCATATGCGCTGCCATTTTTACCATTAAAATATTAGAGTATCTTTATTTTCCTGATCGGAACTGTATGCAAAGCGATCAAAGAAAAAAGGTTGACATATACTTACCTATATGCTATATTATCCACATAAGGTTGACAAACGCCAACCACCCAAACGGTAACCGATGACCAGAATGATAGAAAGGAAGCGGAATGCACCTATGAAGAGTAAGTTAACCGATGCAGAATGGAAGGTTATGGCGGTCCTGTGGGAAAAATCGCCCAGAACGATGATGGAAATCACCAATCTGTTAAAAGAAGAAACCGGCTGGACCAAATATACGGTAATGTCTTTTTTAAAGCGAATGGAAGAAAAAGGCGCCGTGCATTACAAAGATGGCGGAAAAGCAAAGCTATACTTTCCTGATTGGAAAAGGGAGGACGTGGCAATACAGGAAACAGAAGATTTTCTAAATAAAGTATTTTACGGGAAAATAGGCTTGATGCTCAATGCTATGGTACAGCAGAAAGCTTTATCGCAGGAGGAATTAGACGAACTTTCGCAAATTCTGCAGGAACAAGAAGACGACTAAGTGTGGAGGAGAACTATGAGAGAACCATACAGTGAGATTATTTTAGGAATAGCCACTTCATCAGCTTTTATTTTGGCGATTGTGCTACTGCGTGCTTTATTTCATAAAAAAATCAGCATGAGGCTGCAATATGCGCTATGGCTGTTCGTTGCATTAAAGCTTTTACTGGTGCCTGTTCCGCAGTTTGAGAGTGTATTATCTGTACAAAGGCTGACTGGGCAATGGGAAGGAAATCAGATGGCAGAGAGCAAAGATCTGCCGCTTGAAAAAGATGTGCAGCAGGCAGTCGACGACGGCTGGCAGCAGAAAAGTGCCGTACAGCAGGCAGACAGCGAACAAATACAGTCCAGCAGAGATCAAAATAAAAAAGATCATAATAAAGCTAAAAGCAATCTAAGTTTCAAAGAGACGGAAAAGATGTGGTTATGCACATGGATAGCCGGCATTGGAAGCGCAATGCTGTTTCTGTATTTTTTTACAGGGAATCTAAAATTTGCGCGTTATCTTCGCACAAAAAGGGTACGTTTTCAGCAGGATGGCAATCCACTTCCGGTATATCTCGTAAAAGGTCTGCCTTCTCCTTGTCTGTATGTCAGAGCAGTCTACCTGACACCTGAACTGGCGGCAGATCCCAAACGGCTTTCTTATGTGTTGGCACATGAATATTGCCACTACAGACAGGGCGACACTGTGTGGTCGATCTTACGCGCGGTATGTGTGATGTTATACTGGTGGAACCCGCTTGTATGGCTGGCAGCTTATTTATCCAAACAGGATTGTGAACTTGCCTGTGATGAAAGGGCAATGGCATATTGGGGGCAGGAAGAACGGATTTCCTATGGAAAAACGCTGCTTAGCCTTGTTGCAGTAAAGCCTGCACGAAAACAGCATTCATTTTTTACGACAATGATGATAGGGGGAGGTCATAATATGAAGCATCGAATACAAAGAATTGCAAAAAAGCAAAAAATAGCGTTATCGGGATGCATTTTGGTGGTCATTCTATCTGTTTTATGCTTTGTAAGCGTTAGTACGACGAACCCAGCAAAGGGAACAAGTCGTCAGGAGCCGACCGAAAAAATCGAAATTCCAGACGTACAAAGGGAATTTACACTGTCGGAATCAGTCAGCAAAGATCAGGACACGGCTGCGGCGGATAAAACGAATTTAGATCCATCGGATGTAAATCAAGTGACTTTCAACCATGCAGATCTGGATCAAGCGGTTGGGCAGGCAATTTTATCAGAAAGTAAAGGTCGCTATTCAAGTGGGGAATGTGTGGCAGAAGGGCATAAGATTTTGGGCCAGGAAGAAGCGGACGGACTTTTGACCGTATATGTTCTGACCATGTATGGCGAGTATGCGTTTCAGAACGGCTGGTTTATCAAAGATTCTGGAAGCGGCACGATTCCTGCAGTCATCAAATTTTCCGGAGATAAGCGACATGGATATGTGTTAGAGGATATGGAATGGCCAAAGGAGGGAGGCTATTATTTGCCGTCGATCCGTGAGATGTTTCCGGAGTCCCTGCAGGAGGTATGCATTTCTGTTAATGAAGAAATAAGTGAGGAGCTAAGCAGACAGGAGGCTGCTTATGCAGAGGCGTATTTGAAAAAAATCAATCGTAAAGCACCCATAGGCGAATATTCGGATGTTGAGCATAAGCTGCTGACAGAGGCTGGCGTCAGTGTTAAGGTATCCAACCGACTGGGTGATACGACTAAGGTTTTGGAATATCCGTATTTTATCGGTAGTCTGGAAAAAATAGAAAACGGCGTGCGTTATGTGTATGAAACAAAGACGGATGAAGAAGCGCGTGAGATTATATATACAAAGACAGAATATGATACGGGAACTATCTTAGAAGAGTTTCGGTTTGATATGGATACTGGAGCAGAGATAAAATGAAGGTTGGTGCGATAGCTTTTCATTCCTCATGAGACTGTAAATTTAACTGTGTATTGTCGGCCAGCGAATCTGCAAGCAGTTCTGGCTTATGAATATAAAAAAGCAGTTCTGGCTTTTTCAGAACTGCTTTAACTAGTCCGGCTAAGAGCATATTTACGATTGCTATACAGTACACTAATGTTCCATCAAAACGCTGCCAACGGAAGATAGTGCAAGCCTCCTTTATCTGTCAGCCATTCCTGCTGTCTTTTTACATTTTTTACAGCAGAGGCTGGAACTGTTATTTTTTTATATTTATAAGTATAGGCTCCGGAATATTCCTCTCCATTTTCATCTACGACCGCCTGCCTCACTAATCGGCCATTTTTATAAGTATTCGCCCTGCCTTCCATAGTATCCTCGCCTTCCAGTCCATCTGTAAGTATATATCCATGCTTATCATACGTCAATACCCGTGCAGGGTCGCTCCCATACTTAATTTTTTTGATCCATCCATTATTATCATAAGAAAGCAATACACCTTGCGCTTTCACGCAGCGTCCGTTTTTCCATTCATACTTTGCTACATTATCATCTATGAAACCTGGCGTTGTGATCTTTACGAGATATCCCTTTTTGTCATATGTATACTTGGATTCGCTATGCTTTTCACCGTCCAGTATCGCAACCTCTTTTGAAATTTTTGTACCACTGTAAACATATTCATAAGATGGTATCCCACCGTTGCTTTTTACGCAGGTATCTTTTACTAAAAGCCCTTTCTTGTTATATGTATATTTATATTTGTTGAATTCGGATGTCTTGGAATCCACCACCCATACTTCCTTTTTTCCTGCCGCTTCTGCCTGCGTTGCCGGCACTGCGGCAGAAACCAGAATCCCAATCATCAGTGTGATCATTAATAGCTTTTTCGTTAATTTTTGCTTCATTGATATTTCTGTCCTTTCTGATTTTATAATGTTATTGGTTCCGTTGCTTTTATGTATGCATCTCCCTTAACCTTCCTTAATAACAGGATAGCACTATTGTTTATACAAATCAACAACAAGTTATATTCTGCGGCTTAGAAAGCTGCTTTCTTTATTTTTTATTGTCTTTTTTGCCTTTCGTCCAGGCTGTCTGATCCGCCATAATCACATAAGCTGCGGTAAGGCACGGGTATTCCTTTTTCAGCTTTTCCGCCAGCCGTTTAAACGCTTTCGTTTTACATTTGTTCCTTGTAACGTCTTCATTTTCATTTTCAATAAATTCCGTGCCGATGCTGACAACAAAACTGTCTCCACGTACATTTTTGCTTCCAGCACATGATAGTCATAAACTGCCTTCTCATGTTCAATTTCTATTGAGAAAAATAGGGCTATATATTTGAATAGGTTAGTGTGAAAGAAACTAGATGATATCCAATAAATGGCGCACTGAAACAAGCTATCCCAGGATAGCCTCCGAAAAGAACGTATGTTTTGTTTTGAAAATTTAAGAAACTTTTTGTATAATTTTCAATCCACTATTCAAGAGTTTCCGAGAGTACTCCGGCAGGCGCATTGCCTCTATCATCTCATAAGCGATGCTGATGTCCGTCAGTTCCTTCGGCAAACTGGAACGTGGGTGCCATGCCGCCACTGACAGTTCTCCGGTGTCGATGTTCAGTTAGTCCGAACCGTCCAGCTCCGCCGTATAACCTGCAATCACGGAACCGGAAAAGCCCCAGGGCTGGCTCCCAAAGTATTTAAGGCCCCTGATGCGGATGCCCGTTTCCTCATAGACTTCCCTCTCTGCCGCTTCCTCCAGCGTCTCCCCTGCCTTGACCAGTGCATTTATCATGCACGGTACTCATGTTTTACCGTTTACGTTTACTTTACAAACTTTCTATCTAATCCGACCATAATAAAGAAATGGGTGCATATCCCGATGACAATAAATATATCAGGAAATACACCCATTAAAAAATAATTTCTTCTTTGACAGCCTTTCTTAATACCACCCTAATACTACAAACTCTGGTATTTCTGTACTCATTTCCGCTTTTTTCAAACTATAAGTGATAGATTCAAAGCTAATCTCTGCATTATTTGTCAAAACAATAAATGTAACTTGCGATTCTCCTTCTATACCAGAAACTTCAATCTTATACTGGTAGATGTTGTTTCTACAGGTATATGTTCCATCATCGTTAGTTGTATAGTCAACATCCAGCTCCTCAAATGAGGATTCCATTTCGCTTATAGAAGTTCCACAACCGCTCAAAGTACCTATAATGATGAACCCAAGCATAAAGGTGATACAAATCCTAATTTTCATAATATTAATCTCCATTCGAATTATTACGGAATATATGCTTGTGTTGTTGATGAACCATAAAAACTCTCCATTTCAGAAATGGTTGTCTTATAAACACCATAATGTCCAAGTTTTGAGGTACACGCTGCTGAACTATTCACTATCGCAGAATGCAAAAGTGTACTGCCAGACCAAAAAGTAATTCTGTCACCTGACTGTAAATCACGCATTGGAATTCTCCACGCTGTCCAGTAACTTGTGTTACTATAAATGGGAGAAGGATCTTCAATCCAGTAAACATTAGATGTTGCGGTTGAATACCATGCATATGAGTGGCAGTTGTATTTAGAAGAAGCACTTCTAACCTTTGAAAACGATGAATAATTATTAGCAATATATTTATCCAATCGTGTAATATCACTTGTAGTATATCCACCAGATACCCATTTATAACAATAAACGGTTTTACCATTAACTGTTATTGACTTATATGATAGAGAGGCGCCACATACATTACATTTATAGTCAGCACTTGTATCAGCAGGAACTACAAATTTTGAAGCTACACTTTCAGAAACAGCACTTTCAGGAATTACACCCATTTTTTCTTCAATAGCTTCATAGAAGAGTGTAGATAAAGCTGACTCCTGACATTGACCATTCATATTTGAAAACTTATTGCCATACTCCTCAACAAATTTTTCAGCCTGATCTTCTGAAAGCAAATCATAGTTTAATCCCATATATGCTTCGATAAATAACTCTGAATCATACTTGGTTTCGCACGCATCATCAGACTCAGTAAGGTCTATGTAGTTAATTTCCATGTTTAGATACTCTGTAAGAAGCTCATCATAGCAGTCTGATCTTGAAAAAAGCTCCTCGAATACAGAAGATTTTCTTGCAAGGTGATTCATTCCATCTGCAATATTATCATAAGCAAATATATCCATCAAAAAAGGATAATTTACAGCATAGTCTACAAGCTCTTCTGTTGTAAGGCTTTCCGCAAATTCCTTCGGCATATTGCAAGCTGCTGCTGTCTCACTAGAAGATAACTGGTTCCACTCCGCAGAATGTACATCAATGGGATATTCTCCAATAGCTGTATTTTCCCAATCTTCCTTTGAAACTATGTCTAAATTGTAATCCATTTCCTCATATGGCTTATCTTCATTTTCTGACAATACAACTGTCTCTCCATCCGACAACTGCTCTGGTGTAGCTTCAATGTCATCACTCTCAATGGCTTGGCTCTCCACTGCCATAGCTGATGTTACAGGAGCAAGAGTGCCAAACATAATAGCTCCTGCAGATAAAGTTGAAATTAAAATTTTTCTAAGTTTCATATTTCATTCCTCCTATAAAATTTTTTTAAGCTTTGCATACGCATCTGTTTGTCATATATGTATTAAAACTTACAAGAACATCATAGCAATTTAAAAAAGAATATCAATCCCTCTTGCAGAAAGTAGCCTGATTTTACAGAAAATGACCAATAAAGAAAAAATATTCTTGAATCAAACCTATAATTCACTTTTTCTTTATTGACTCTTTTTGCTTTTATAATAGAAACATTTTTTTGCTTTATCCTTAGTTATTGCATTCTCTGCTTCTTTCTTGTGTGCCTCAAATGTCTCCGCCTCTGGAATTCCTTGATAATATAGCGGAATTGCTATCTATGTCGGGAATAGCAATTCCACTATACCATTCAGTGTACTCTTTAAGCCTGCCTACCAGCAAAATCTACTTTATCAAAAACTCACACAAAAAATATTACCAATTATAAACGCTCTTATACCATTTGTAAGTTCTTGTACCTGTCACATAAGTGACGCTGCTCCCACTATCTTTTTTATCAACTGTGAGACTATAGCTATACCAAGGATTAATGATTGTGTATTTTGTAGAGCTATATCCATTAAAGCCAATGCATGATACTTTTTTCCTTCATCAGTACTTCTTTGCATTTGCATAAAGATTGGACGATATGCATTTATTTGTGTCTGTACAGAAGAATAGCTCAATGGATCACTCTCTTTAGGTGACAAATCATGATTTTTTGCTACCGCCACCACCTGAGCATTGGTAATTCCCTCATTTTTAGCAGACCCTAATGCTTCAATTGTAACATCTTTAGCCGTTAAAGATGTTACTTTTTTATAATTGATTATAGCTGCAGTAACAGCAGCACCGCACCACTCTTTTTCTGTACCACTAAAGGTTCCATCATCCGTTTGTGGAACTGATACAACCCCTAAAGGACTGGGATTAGATGCCAGTGTCGCAATTCCCATATCATCAGCTACTGCAAGAACATCTTTCACATCTACAACAACCCCATCATCTGCAAGAGTGTTTAACAGCAAAGTTTCATCAAAGCTGTTATCATCTATATCAGGAACAAGAGATACTGCATTGCCATTTAATACAGCAAATAATCCATCGTCATCCGAAGCCAATACAATCGGATTAGACTGGGAAGATTGAGACTGTAACTCATCCAATGTATCTGCCATAAGGTTTTGTTCAAACTGGATGAAGTATTCTCCATTATCGTCATAAATGGTAAAAATAGCAAAGATTTCATCATTGCACATTACAGGAAAATCATAAATGCGATTAGTGCTTCCCGTTTCCTGTAAATTGATTGGTGAACCTAATGAAAACTGCTTCCCTTCTGCGCTAATCCCATTATTGGAAAGGCGTTCAAAAAGAATTTCGCTAAACTTATCCTTAGCATAATCCAAAATTGTATCCGGTGTCTGTTCTGTTACAACATAAATCCAGCCCTTATCCCGCTCATTTTTGAAAATCAACCCTTTCTGCCTATTTGCTATTGAGTTTCC
>CAJUIL010000049.1 GCA_910586225.1 uncultured Eubacterium sp.
ATGGAGGTGGAAGTTGTGCGCACAAGAATTACATTGGCATGTACAGAATGCAAGCAGCGTAATTACAACATGACGAAGGACAAGAAAACTCATCCGGATCGTATGGAAACCAAAAAGTATTGCAGATTTTGCAAAAAGCATACTTTACACAAGGAAACCAAATAATTCGGATTGAGCAAAGGAAGTGACAAGTAGTATGGGAAAAGAAAAAGAGATAGAAACCCAAAAGTCGGGCTGGTTAACCGGCCTTAAGGCTGAGTTTTCCAAGATTATGTGGCCGACAAAAGAACAGCTTGCCAAAGAGACAACAGCCGTTGTCGTAGTATCAGTCATTTTAGGTGTGATTATTGCTCTGCTGGATTTTATTATCCAGTATGGTGTTGATTTCCTGGTGAATTTATAAGGAGGAGCGAGAATGGCGGAAACGAACTGGTATGTAGTTCATACCTATTCCGGTTATGAGAATAAGGTCAAGGCGAACATTGATAAAACAATTGAAAACAGACATCTTGAAGATCAGATCCTTGAAGTCAGAGTTCCGATGCAGGAAGTTGTTGAATTGAAGAACGGCGCCAAAAAACAGGTGCAGAAGAAGATGTTTCCGGGCTACGTCCTCATTAACATGGTGATGAATGATGACACTTGGTACGTTGTCAGAAATACCAGGGGTGTGACCGGATTTGTAGGTCCGGGATCGAAGCCGGTACCGCTCACAGAAGCCGAGATGAGGCCATTGGGAATCCGGTCTGAAGAAGTCGTGGTTGATTTTGAAGAGGGAGATACCGTAACGGTGATCGGCGGCGTCTGGAAGGATACTGTCGGCGTCATTCAGAGTATGAATCACGGGAAGCAGATTGTGACGATCAATGTCGATTTGTTCGGTCGCGAAACACCGGTAGAAATAAGTTTCGCAGAAGTAAAGAAGCTATAGACAAGCTATCAAACGTTTAGGAGGCAACCAAAATGGCAAAGAAAGTAGAAGGATATATTAAATTGCAGATTCCGGCCGGGAAAGCGACTCCGGCACCGCCTGTTGGTCCTGCACTTGGTCAGCATGGTGTAAATATCGTGGAATTTACAAAACAGTTTAATGCAAGAACAGCGGATCAGGGAGATACGATCATTCCGGTTGTTATTACCGTATATGCAGACCGCAGCTTTAGCTTTATCACAAAAACACCGCCGGCTGCAGTATTAATCAAAAAAGCCTGCAATATCAAGAGCGGTTCCGCGGTTCCGCAGAAGGATAAAGTTGCTACGCTTTCCAAAGCGAAGCTGCAGGAAATCGCAGAGCTGAAAATGCCGGATCTGAATGCTGCATCGCTGGAAGCTGCAATGAGCATGATTGCGGGAACAGCAAGAAGCATGGGCGTACTAATCGAGCAGTAAGCTGCGAATCAGAATTATTGCGGCAAGACAATGGCTGTCCGGGAAAGACTTTGGACAGATAGAAACGAGCAAACAAAGATTAAAAAGACTTAGGCAAATAATTTAAGACAAATTTAATACTTTATCGTGGGAGGGGAGGACTTCCCGCTAAAACCACTAGGAGGTAATGAAATGAAAAGAAGTAAAAAGTATCAGGAGCTTGTAAAGCAGGTAGACAAGTCCAATCTGTATGAATCTGCAGAAGCGCTTGCACTTGCAAAAAAGACGGCAACTGCAAAGTTTGACGAAACAATAGAAGTGCATATTAAAACAGGATGTGACGGCCGTCATGCGGAGCAGCAGGTCCGCGGTGCGGTTGTACTGCCGCACGGTACCGGTAAATCTGTAAAAGTGCTTGTATTTGCAAAGGGCGTGAAGTTAGACGAAGCGCAGGCTGCAGGCGCAGATCATGTGGGCGGCGAAGAGCTGATCCCGAAGATCCAGAATGACGGATGGCTGGACTTTGACGTTGTTGTAGCTACACCTGATATGATGGGTGTTGTTGGCCGTCTGGGACGTGTACTCGGACCAAAAGGCCTGATGCCAAACCCGAAAGCTGGTACCGTAACGATGGATGTAACAAAAGCCATCAACGATATCAAAGCTGGTAAGATTGAATATAGATTAGATAAGGCAAACATTATCCATGTGCCGATTGGAAAAGCATCCTTTACAGAAGAACAGTTAGCGGACAACTTCCAGAGCCTAATGGACGCAGTTATCAAAGCAAGACCGAGCGCATTAAAGGGCCAGTATATCAGAAGCTGTACAGTAGCTTCCACGATGGGACCTGGCGTAAAGATTAATGTTGCCAGCCTTGTAAAATAGTTTTGAAAATAACTGTTGACAAATAGATAACAGGATATTATAATTGCAACGTATATTGCCGAAGACAGCAGGTGCCGCAAGGCGTAACCGAAGGTGGAAAGCAGACAGGCCAGCATGGCCGGACTGCCGTAGACAGTGGCCTGCCGAGGAGTTTATTTCAGATTTGTTTTGTCGTGTACGAAAACGAATCTGTGAATGAGATGACACACCTCCCTGTCTTTTGCAGGGAGGTTTTCTTTAGGGCAATAAAAATATATGAAGGAGGTGCTCATTCGTGGCAAAAGTAGAATTGAAGCAGCCAATCGTACAGGAAATTGCTGAAAATATCAAGGATGCACAGTCCGTTGTGATCGTTGATTACCGCGGCCTTACGGTTGCTCAGGATACACAGCTGCGCCGGGAATTAAGAGAAGCTGGCATTACGTACAAAGTATATAAAAATACATTGATGAATTTTGCTTTTAAGGGTACGGAGTTCGAGAGCCTGACAGATTCCCTGGAAGGGCCGAACGCGATCGCCATTTCCAAGGACGATGCGACTGCTCCGGCAAGAATGCTTGCGAAATTCGCTAAGACTGCTCCGGCTTTGGAAATCAAAGCGGGCGTTGTGGAAGGCAATTTCTATGATACGGAAGCAATGAAAGAGATTTCTAGCATTCCGTCCAGAGAGGAACTGCTGTCCAGATTGCTTGGAAGCTTCCAGTCTCCGATTACAAACTTTGCTCGTGTGATCAAGCAGATCGCGGAGAAGGACGGCGAAGCCGCTCCAGCAGAGGCAGAGGCTCCAGCAGAAGAAGCTCCGGCAGAAGCTTAACAGGCAAAGCCGCATAAACAGATTATTTTAAAAACAGGAGGAAATAAAAATGACTACAGCTGAGATCATTGAGGTAATCAAAGGCTTAACCGTATTAGAGTTAAATGATTTAGTAAAAGCTTGTGAAGAAGAATTTGGCGTATCTGCAGCAGCAGGCGTTGTCGTTGCAGCAGCAGGCGGCGCAGCAGAAGCAGCAGAAGAAAAGACAGAATTTGATGTAGAATTAACAGAAGTAGGCCCGAACAAGGTTAAAGTTATCAAGGTTGTTCGTGAAGCTACAGGCCTTGGCTTGAAGGAAGCTAAGGAAGTTGTAGACAATGCTCCGAAGATTGTGAAAGAGCAGGCTGACAAGGCTTCTGCAGAAGAGCTGAAAGCGAAACTGGAAGCTGAAGGAGCTAAGGTTACATTAAAATAAGAAATTATATAAAAGAAAGGACGGTCCATGGCGGGCTGTCCTTTTTTGCAACTGTACAAGTACGAGCTGTTGATGCAATTTCTGATGTGCAAGATACTGGAAAAAATTCCTTGACAGACAGAGGGGACTTGTGCTATCATATACGTTGCACTTATTGTGTAAATTGGCTTTTTGCGTGCAGCAAAGCCATAGCCCTATATCGAAATGTGCTTTTTTTGTAAAAATAAAGAACGAGAGGTGAAACGTCATATGGAGAAGAACAGAATACGTCCGGTAGATACTGGCAGAAGTATACGTATGAGTTACTCAAGACAAAAAGAGGTTCTGGAAATGCCGAATCTGATTGAAGTCCAGAAAGACTCCTATCAGTGGTTTTTAAAAGAAGGACTGAAAGAAGTATTTGCAGACATCTCTCCGATTTCCGATTACAGCGGACATCTGAGTCTGGATTTCATTGACTTTACATTGTGTGAGGATGATGTAAAATATACGATCCCAGAATGTAAAGAGCGTGATGCAACTTATGCGGCTCCTTTGAAGGTAAAAGTCAGACTGTATAACAAAGAAAATGGCGAGATTAACGACCATGAGATTTTTATGGGCGATCTGCCATTGATGACGGAGACAGGTACGTTTGTGATCAATGGCGCGGAACGTGTCATTGTCAGTCAGTTAGTACGTTCTCCAGGCATTTATTATGCCATTTCTCATGACAAGGTAGGTAAGACTTTATATTCCTGTACCGTTATTCCAAACCGTGGCGCATGGCTGGAATACGAGACGGACTCCAATGACGTATTTTATGTCCGCGTAGACCGGACAAGAAAGGTGCCGATTACAGTACTCGTTCGTGCGCTTGGTGTAGGGACTAATCAGGAAATTTTAGATTTATTTGGAGAAGAGCCTAAAATTGTTGCGAGCTTTGGAAAGGATGTCGCGACAAATTATGAACAAGGCTTATTAGAGCTGTATAAAAAAATTCGTCCGGGCGAGCCTCTGACTGTAGACAGTGCGGAAAGTCTGATTACGGCGATGTTTTTTGATCCGAGAAGATATGACTTGGCAAAGGTCGGACGTTATAAATTTAATAAAAAGCTGCATTTTAAAAACAGGCTGAAAGGGCAGGTATTGGCGGAAGCGGTTACATTTCCAGACCCGGAGACGGGAGAAGTGATCGAGCTGCAGCCAGGTACGACACTTTCGCGCGATGCTGCTGAAAAGATTCAAAACGCTGCGGTTCCGTATGTATGGATTCAGACAGAAGAGCGGAATGTGAAGGTACTGTCCTCGATGATGGTAGATTTCAGCGTGTGGTGTCCGCAGCTTGATCCGAATGAGATTGGGATCCGCGAGCTTGTTTATTATCCGGCGCTGAAAAAGCTGCTGGAGGAAAACGAGGGCGCGGATGATGAGGAGTTAAAAGCGCTGTTTCGTAAAAATATCAATCTGCTGATACCAAAGCATATTACAAAAGAAGATATTTTCGCTTCGATCAATTACAATATGCATTTGGAGTGGGAGATTGGAAACGATGATGATATTGACCACTTAGGAAACCGCCGTATCCGAGCGGTAGGGGAGCTGCTGCAGAACCAGTACCGTATCGGCCTTTCCCGTCTGGAAAGAGTGGTGCGCGAGCGTATGACGACGCAGGATCTAGAGGGGATTTCCCCGCAAAGCCTGATCAATATTAAGCCGGTTACGGCAGCGGTAAAAGAATTTTTCGGTTCTTCCCAGCTGTCGCAGTTTATGGATCAGAACAATCCGCTTGGTGAGCTGACGCACAAAAGACGTCTTTCCGCACTGGGACCGGGTGGTTTGTCCAGAGATCGTGCCGGGTTTGAGGTTCGAGACGTGCATTATTCCCACTATGGAAGAATGTGCCCGATCGAGACGCCTGAAGGCCCGAACATTGGTCTGATCAACTCACTGGCTTGTTATGCGAGAATTAACGAGTACGGGTTTGTAGAAGCGCCGTACCGCAAAATCGATAAATCAGACCCGAAAAATCCACGGGTTACCGAAGAAGTTGTTTATATGACGGCTGATGAGGAAGATAATTACCATGTAGCGCAGGCGAATGAAAAGCTGGACGCGAACGGCTGCTTTGTACGTAATTCTGTTTCCGGACGTTATCTGGAGGAAACGCAGGAATACGACAAGACGATGTTTGACTATATGGACGTATCGCCGAAGATGGTGTTTTCTGTCGCGACGGCGCTGATTCCGTTTTTGCAGAACGATGATGCGAACCGCGCGCTGATGGGATCGAATATGCAGCGTCAGGCAGTACCGCTGCTGACGACGGAAGCGCCTGTTGTCGGAACCGGAATGGAGCCGAAGGCCGCGGTTGACTCTGGTGTGTGTGTCGTTGCCAAAAAGCCGGGTACCGTTGAAAGTTCGGTGTCCAATGAAATAAAGATCCGCAACGACGACGGTACGCTGAGTACGTATCGCCTGTCCAAATTTACACGAAGCAACCAGAGCAACTGCTATAACCAGCGTCCGGTTGTGTTTAAAGGCGAACACGTAGAAGCGAATGAGGTGATTGCGGATGGGCCTTCGACTTCACAGGGAGAGCTGGCTCTTGGAAAAAATCCGTTGATCGGCTTTATGACGTGGGAAGGCTACAATTACGAGGATGCCGTATTATTAAGTGAAAGATTAGTACAGGATGATGTATATACATCCATTCATATAGAGGAATATGAAGCGGAAGCGCGCGATACAAAGCTGGGACCGGAGGAGATTACAAGAGATGTGCCGGGTGTCGGCGACGATGCGCTCAAGGACTTGGACGAAAGAGGGATTATCCGGATCGGCGCGGAAGTGCGTGCCGGAGATATTCTGGTCGGAAAAGTAACGCCGAAGGGAGAAACAGAGCTGACCGCGGAGGAAAGGCTTCTGCGTGCGATTTTCGGTGAAAAGGCAAGAGAGGTACGCGATACTTCTTTGAAAGTGCCTCATGGTGAGTATGGTATTGTCGTGGATGCGAAAGTATTTACGAGAGATAACGGAGATGAGCTGTCGCCAGGAGTGAATCAGGCAGTCCGTATTTATATCGCACAGAAGAGAAAGATTTCTGTGGGCGATAAGATGGCCGGCCGTCATGGTAACAAGGGTGTGGTTTCGCGTGTGCTTCCGGTTGAGGATATGCCGTTTTTACCAAACGGACGACCGCTGGATATCGTGCTGAATCCGCTGGGCGTGCCTTCACGTATGAATATCGGGCAGGTATTGGAGATCCATTTAAGCCTTGCAGCGAAGGCGCTTGGCTTTAATATCGAAACACCGGTGTTTGACGGTGCGCGAGAAGTTGATATCCAGGATACGCTGGAGCTGGCAAATGATTATGTCAATATGGAATGGGATGCTTTTGAACAAAAGTATCAGGATCAGCTGCGCGAGGATGTGATCCAGTATTTATCTGATCATAGAGATCACAGAGAGGTGTGGAAGGGCGTGCCGATTTCCAGAGATGGAAAGGTACGGCTGCGTGATGGCCGTACAGGTGAGTATTTCGACTCTGCGGTTACGATCGGGCATATGCATTACCTGAAGCTGCATCATCTGGTTGATGATAAGATCCATGCACGTTCCACAGGCCCATATTCTCTCGTTACACAGCAGCCGCTTGGCGGTAAAGCACAGTTCGGCGGGCAGCGTTTCGGGGAAATGGAAGTATGGGCGCTGGAGGCGTATGGCGCGTCTTATACGCTGCAGGAAATCCTGACCGTAAAATCAGACGACGTTGTTGGACGTGTCAAGACGTATGAAGCGATTATCAAAGGCGAAAATATTCCGGAGCCTGGTATTCCGGAATCCTTTAAGGTATTGCTTAAGGAGCTGCAGTCATTGGCGCTGGATGTGCGCGTGCTGGATGAAAACCGCAATGAAGTGCAGTTGATGGAAACGAGTGAATATGGTAATACAGATTTAAATTCTATTATATCAGGAGACAAGGATTTTGCGTTTGAAAGCAACGAATCCTTTAGCAAAATGGGATTTTCCAAGAAGGAATTCGATGCGGAGAGCGAGGAGCTTGTGGACGCGGAAGAGGATGAACTGGAAGAAGATGAGGATGATTCTATTTTTGTAGAAGATTTCGATGACGACGGTTCAGATATGGAATAGAAGGGAGTGCCATATATGTCAGAAATAATGAACGAAGAAACCAATCAGCCAATTCAGTTTGATGCGATTCAGATTGGTTTGGCCTCGCCGGAAAAAATCAGGGAATGGTCAAAGGGGGAAGTAAAAAAACCGGAGACGATCAACTACCGGACGCTAAAACCGGAAAAAGACGGATTATACTGTGAGAAAATCTTTGGGCCGAGCAAGGACTGGGAGTGTCATTGCGGAAAGTATAAAAAGATCCGCTATAAAGGCGTTGTCTGCGACCGATGCGGCGTTGAGATCACAAAAGCAAGCGTCCGCAGGGAGCGTATGGGGCATATTGAGCTGGCGGCTCCTGTTTCCCATATCTGGTATTTTAAAGGGATTCCAAGCCGTATGGGTCTGATCTTGGATCTGTCTCCAAGGACATTGGAAAAAGTGCTGTATTTTGCTTCGTATATCGTGTTGGATCCAGGTACAACGGAATTAAGCTATAAACAGGTGCTTTCAGAAAATGAGTATCAGGAAGCAAGGGAAAAATATGGAAGCGCGTTCCGCGTCGGCATGGGCGCGGAGTCGATCTTGGAGCTTTTGCAGGCGATCGATCTGGAAAAGGATTCGGTATCGCTGAAAGCTGCGTTAAAGGACGCGACTGGGCAGAAGCGTGCCAGGATCATCAAACGGCTGGAAGTTGTCGATGCGTTTTATGAGTCGGGAAACAAGCCGGAATGGATGATCATGACGGTCATTCCAGTGCTGCCTCCGGATCTGCGTCCGATGGTGCAGCTGGACGGCGGACGTTTTGCGACATCAGATCTGAATGATCTGTACCGTAGGATCATTAACCGGAATAACCGGCTGCGCAGGCTGTTAGAGCTTGGCGCGCCGGATATTATCGTGCGGAATGAAAAGCGGATGCTGCAGGAAGCTGTAGACGCGCTGATCGACAACGGCAGAAGAGGGCGTCCGGTTACCGGGCCTGGCAACCGTGCGCTGAAGTCTTTATCGGATATGTTAAAGGGTAAGGGCGGACGTTTCCGGCAGAATTTGTTAGGAAAGCGTGTGGATTATTCGGGACGATCCGTTATTGTCGTGGGGCCGGAGCTAAAAATTTACCAGTGCGGTCTGCCGAAGGAAATGGCGATCGAGCTGTTTAAACCGTTTGTTATGAAGGAGCTTGTTTCTAACGGTACGGCGCATAACATCAAGAGCGCGAAAAAGATGGTGGAGCGTTTACAGACCGAGGTATGGGACGTTCTGGAAGAGGTTATTAAGGAGCATCCGGTAATGCTGAACCGTGCGCCTACGCTGCATCGTCTTGGTATCCAGGCGTTTGAGCCAATCCTGGTCGAGGGTAAGGCGATCAAGCTGCATCCGCTCGTATGTACGGCGTATAACGCGGATTTTGACGGTGACCAGATGGCCGCGCATCTTCCGCTTTCGCAGGAGGCGCAGGCGGAATGCCGCTTTATGCTGCTGTCGCCGAACAACCTGTTAAAGCCATCGGACGGCGGACCGGTAGCGGTTCCTTCCCAGGATATGGTACTTGGCATTTATTATCTGACGCAGGAGCGGCCTGGTTCTTTGGGAGAAGGCTCTTATTATAAAAATGTAAATGAAGCGATCCTGGCGTATGAAAATCAGGCGTGTACGCTGCACAGCCGTATTCATGTGCGTGTCAGCCGCAAGCTGGCGGATGGAACGGTAAAGTCCGGAACGATCGAGTCTACGCTGGGAAGATTTATTTTTAATGAAATCATACCGCAGGATCTGGGCTTTGTAGACCGCAGCAAGCCAGAAAATGAGCTGGTGCTGGAGGTTGATTTCCATGTGGCGAAGAAGCAGTTAAAGCAGATCTTGGAGAAGGTTATCAATGTGCATGGCGCGACGACAACAGCAGAAGTGCTGGATGATATCAAGTCCATGGGCTATAAATATTCTACAAGAGCAGCAATGACCGTATCCATTTCGGATATGACCGTGCCGCCGCAAAAGCCGGAGCTGATCAACGATGCACAGAATACTGTGGACAGAATCACGAAGCAGTATAAGCGTGGTCTGATCACAGAGGAAGAGCGTTATAAAGAAGTTGTAGAAGTATGGAAGGAAACGGACGACGAGCTGACACACGCGCTGTTGTCTGGTCTGGATAAATATAACAATATTTTCATGATGGCGGATTCCGGCGCCCGTGGTTCTGATAAGCAGATCAAGCAGCTTGCGGGTATGCGTGGTCTTATGGCAGACACGACCGGAAGGACGATCGAGATGCCGATCAAGTCAAACTTCCGTGAGGGGCTTGACGTACTGGAATACTTTATGTCTGCGCATGGAGCCAGAAAAGGAATGTCCGATACTGCGCTGCGTACGGCGGACTCCGGTTATCTGACAAGACGTCTTGTCGACGTATCACAAGAACTGATCGTGCGGGAGTTGGACTGCAACGAGGGCAAGGATCGGGAAATTCCTGGCATGGTCGTAACTGCGTTTATGGACGGCAAGGAGGAGATTGAAAGCCTGCAGGAGCGTCTGACGGGGCGGTTCTCGTGTGAAACGGTATGCGACAAGGACGGAAATGTGCTTGTGAAGGCAAACCATATGATTACGCCAAGACGCGCAGAGAAGATCATGAGTATCGGTGTAGATGAAAACGGTGAACCGATCTCGAAGCTAAAGATCCGTACAATATTAACGTGCCGTTCACTGGACGGTGTTTGTGCGAAATGTTATGGTACGAATATGGCGACCGGACAGTCTGTACAGGTTGGTGAAGCCATCGGTATTATCGCGGCACAGTCTATCGGAGAGCCAGGTACACAGCTTACGATGCGTACGTTCCATTCGGGCGGTGTTGCCGGTGATGATATCACACAGGGTCTTCCTCGTGTCGAGGAGCTTTTTGAGGCTAGAAAGCCGAAGGGTCTTGCGATCATTACCGAATTTGGCGGTGTCGCTACGATCAAGGATACAAAGAAAAAGCGTGAGATCATTGTAACGAACCAGGAAACAGGCGAATCGAAGGCATATCTGATCCCATACGGATCCCGCATTAAGGTAATGGACGGGGCGGTGCTGGAAGCCGGAGACGAGCTGACAGAAGGTTCTGTTAATCCGCATGATATTTTAAAGATCAAAGGCGTACGGGCGGTACAGGATTACCTGCTGCGTGAAGTGCAGAGAGTATACCGCTTACAGGGTGTGGAGATCAACGATAAGCATATTGAAGTTATCGTGCGTCAGATGTTAAAGAAGATCCGTATTGAAAACAACGGAGATTCGGATTTCCTGCCAGGAACGCTGGTCGACAATCTGGAATTTGAGGATGCAAACGAGAGGCTGGAGCGAGAGGATCAGGAGCCAGCGGAAGGCGCGCAGGTGCTTCTTGGTATTACAAAGGCTTCGCTTGCGACAAATTCTTTCTTATCAGCAGCTTCGTTCCAGGAGACAACGAAGGTATTGACCGAAGCGGCGATCAAGGGCAAAATTGACCCATTGATCGGGTTAAAGGAAAATGTTATCATCGGTAAGCTGATCCCTGCCGGAACCGGCATGAAGCGCTACCGCAGCATCAAGCTGGATTCGGATGTGAACGAACAGGAAGTATTGTTCGGCGAGGAGGATTTTATGGAGCTTGAGGAGGGTGCAGGCGCAGCGGAGCTGGCAGATACGTCAGGCGGCCATACGGCGCTGTTCGCGATGGACGAAGAGGACAGCGAGGAGGATGATCCGTTCGAGGAAGGCGCGCAAGAGGAAGATTTATTTGCGCAGGACGCGGAACATCCGGTATTTTCAGATGCAGCAGGGATGCGGGCCTATGCAGAAGGCGTGGAACATGAAAATACGTATGCCGACGACGCTTACGAAGAGGATGCCGATACGAACTCTGACAAAGCGGAAGACGAGGAATATGCGTTAATGGATTAGACACAAAATACCATGGAAAAGAAATATTCTTTTTCATGGTATTTTTTTCTAAAAACAGGGGAAAATAAGATACAAACAGTGCAATATGCTGAATTATGCTGAAATAGAGAAATCTTCCTTGACAATCCGAAAATCTCTATATATAATATTCCGGTATGTGGTAGTGTTGTGTATATCGTATCAGTTCGACAATACGACCTGCCGCAGCAGGTAACATGATATAAAATGCAGGAGGTGAAAATAATGCCAACATTTAACCAGTTAGTAAGAAAAGGAAGAAAGTCAGCTGCAAAGAAATCTACAGCACCGGCTCTTCAGAAGGGATACAATTCCTTACAGAAGAAAGCGACAGATACAGCTTCTCCGCAGAAGCGTGGTGTATGTACTGCTGTTAAGACAGCCACTCCTAAGAAACCTAACTCAGCGCTTCGAAAGATTGCCAGAGTACGTCTTTCAAACGGAATCGAAGTTACAAGCTACATTCCGGGTGAAGGTCATAACTTACAGGAGCATAGTGTTGTTCTTATCCGCGGCGGAAGAGTAAAGGATTTACCTGGTACAAGATACCATATTATCAGAGGTACACTTGATACAGCAGGTGTTGCGAACAGACGTCAGGCTCGTTCCAAATACGGCGCGAAAAGACCGAAAGACGCTAAAAAATAAAATTGCATAATTAAGATTATATTTTTAGCGGAGCAATATCACTCAATGTATCAAGATGCGTATGCTAAGCGGCAGCGCAAATAGAGGTTAGTGTTGGAATTATTTGTGCCGGGATGTTTTGTTTGGAACAGAACAAACTGGTAAAACCGATTTAGATGATAGAATAAATAACTCCGCACGTAACACAACAAGTGAGTACCGTTGAATTAATCGAAATGGAAAATCTGTCCGGGGGCGGGCAGTAAAAAATGATTAAGGAGGGAAGTATCGTGCCACGTAAAGGACATACTCAGAAAAGAGAAGTTTTAGCTGATCCAATTTACAACAATACAGTCGTTACAAAGCTGATCAACAATATCATGCTCGACGGCAAGAAAGGTATTGCACAGAAAATTGTATATCATGCATTCGAGCGGGTTGCTGCAAAGACAGACAGACCTGCAGTAGAGGTTTTTGAGGATGCTATGAACAACATCATGCCTGTATTGGAGGTAAAGGCAAGACGTATCGGCGGCGCTACGTATCAGGTGCCGATCGAAGTACGGCCGGACCGCCGTCAGGCGTTGGCGCTTCGCTGGCTGACCATGTTTTCACGGAAAAGATCTGAGAAGACAATGGAAGAACGACTGGCAAATGAGATCATGGATGCGGCAAATAATACAGGGGCATCTGTGAAACGGAAAGAGGATATGCACAAGATGGCAGAAGCAAACAAGGCATTTGCTCATTACAGATTCTAATGTGCATGTTGCAGTATAATTAGGAGGAAAAAATCTTGGCTGGAAGAGAATATCCATTAGAGAGAACCAGAAATATCGGTATTATGGCGCATATCGATGCCGGTAAAACGACATTGACTGAGCGTATTTTATATTATACTGGTATTAACTATAAGATTGGCGATACTCATGAAGGTACTGCTACGATGGACTGGATGGAGCAGGAGCAGGAACGAGGCATCACAATTACTTCAGCCGCTACGACCTGTCACTGGACGCTGGAAGACCATGCGAAAGTAAAGCCAGGTGCGTTGGAGCATCGTATCAATATTATCGATACACCAGGACACGTTGACTTTACGGTCGAGGTTGAACGTTCACTCCGCGTATTGGACGGCGCTGTCGGCGTCTTTTGCGCAAAGGGCGGTGTAGAACCTCAGTCCGAAAATGTATGGCGTCAGGCAGACACCTACAACGTACCAAGAATGGCGTTCATTAATAAAATGGACATTTTAGGTGCAGATTTCTATGGTGCCGTTGGTCAGATCCGTACAAGACTGGGTAAAAATGCAATTATTTTACAGATTCCGATCGGCAAAGAGGATGAGTTTAAAGGAATCATCGATCTGTTCGAGATGGAAGCATATATTTACAATGACGATAAGGGCGATGATATTTCTATTACCGAGATTCCGGATGATATGAAGGATCAGGCAGAAGAGTATCATATGGAGCTGATTGAAAAGATCTGCGAGCTGGACGATGACCTGATGATGCAGTATTTGGAAGGGGAAGAGCCTACCGTAGAAGAATTAAAGAAGGTGCTTCGTAAAGCGACCTGCGAATGTATGGCAATTCCTGTATGCTGCGGCTCTGCGTACCGTAATAAAGGTGTTCAGAAGCTTCTGGATGCGGTGCTGGAATTTATGCCGGCTCCTACCGACGTAGCTGCGATCAAGGGTGTTGACTTAGACGGCAATGAGGTAGAAAGACATTCTTCTGACGAAGAACCGTTCTCCGCGCTGGCATTCAAGATCATGACGGACCCGTTTGTTGGAAAACTGGCATTTATCCGTGTATATTCCGGTGTTCTTAAATCAGGATCTTATGTATTGAATGCGACAAAGGATAAAAAAGAACGTGTCGGACGTCTGCTTCAGATGCATGCAAACAAGAGAGCAGAGCTGGACAAGGTATATAGTGGCGATATCGCTGCCGCAGTTGGCTTTAAGCTGACGACAACTGGTGATACGATCTGTGACGACCAGCATCCGGTAATTCTGGAATCCATGGAATTCCCTGAGCCGGTTATCGAGCTTGCGATCGAGCCGAAAACAAAAGCAGGGCAGGGCAAGATGGGTGAAGCTTTGGCAAAACTCGCTGAAGAAGATCCGACCTTCCGTGCGCATACTGATCAGGAAACAGGCCAGACGATCATTGCCGGCATGGGCGAGCTGCATCTGGAGATTATCGTTGACCGTCTGCTCCGCGAGTTTAAGGTGGAAGCAAACGTAGGCGCTCCGCAGGTTGCTTATAAAGAAACATTTACAAAGCCTGTTGATCAGGAATACAAATATGCAAAGCAGTCCGGCGGCCGTGGCCAGTATGGACATTGTAAGGTTAAATTTGAGCCGATGGATGCAAACGGTGAGGAAGTATTTAAGTTTGAATCCGCAGTTGTCGGCGGTGCGATCCCGAAAGAATACATCCCTGCAGTTGGGGAAGGTATTGAGGAAGCATCAAAGGCTGGTATCCTTGCAGGATTCCCAGTACTGGGTATCAAGGCAACGGTTTACGACGGTTCTTACCACGAAGTCGATTCCTCAGAAATGGCATTCCACATTGCGGGTTCTATGTGCTTCAAGGAAGCAATGTCAAAGGCAGCTCCGGCAATTCTGGAACCAATTATGAAGGTCGAAGTAACGATGCCTGAGGAATATATGGGCGACGTAATCGGCGACTTAAATTCACGTCGTGGCCGTATTGAAGGTATGGATGACTTGGGCGGCGGCAAGATCGTACGTGCGTTTGTGCCGTTGGCAGAAATGTTCGGCTATTCTACAGACTTACGTTCCAGAACACAGGGACGTGGTAACTACTCCATGTTCTTTGAGAAATACGAGCAGGTTCCGAAGTCTGTACAGGAGAAAGTAATTTCTGCACAGTCAAAATAATATTTCTAACAGTGCTTTGCATGGATTTTTAAAATCTGAGCGGTTTAAGCCAGCTAACCGGAGCATTACAGGAAATTTGTCAGGAATTATTTGAAAAAGCAAGGAATTACTTGAAAAATAAGGAAATTTCGAATATAATACGAGATAGTATATTATAAACAAACAGCCCACAGGGTAATATTTTTAAGGAGGACGTTTCAACATGGCAAAGGCTAAATTTGAACGAACAAAACCACATTGTAATATCGGTACCATCGGTCACGTAGATCATGGTAAAACAACCTTAACAGCAGCAATCACAAAGGTTCTTTCTGAAAGAGTAGAAGGAAACGCAGCCGTTGATTTCGCTAATATCGATAAGGCTCCGGAAGAAAGAGAAAGAGGTATCACAATCTCTACTGCTCACGTTGAGTACGAAACAGCAAACAGACACTATGCACACGTTGACTGTCCTGGACATGCTGACTACGTAAAGAACATGATCACTGGTGCTGCTCAGATGGACGGCGCTATCCTCGTAGTAGCTGCTACTGACGGTGTTATGGCTCAGACAAAGGAGCATATCTTATTGTCCCGTCAGGTAGGTGTACCTTACATCGTAGTATTCATGAACAAATGTGACATGGTAGACGATGAAGAATTACTGGAATTAGTAGAAATGGAAATCACAGAACAGCTGGAAGAATACGAATTCGAAGGCTGTCCGATCATCAAAGGCTCTGCATTAAAGGCTCTGGAAGATCCGACCTGCGAATGGGGCGACAAGATCATGGAATTAATGGAAACTGTAGACAGCTACATTCCAGATCCGCAGCGTGATACAGATAAGCCTTTCTTAATGCCAGTCGAAGACGTATTCACGATCACAGGCCGTGGTACTGTTGCAACTGGTAGAGTAGAAAGAGGTACTTTACATCTGAATGACGAACTGGAAATCCTTGGTGTTAAGGAAGATGTTCAGAAAACAGTTGTAACTGGTATCGAAATGTTCCGTAAACAGCTGGATGAAGCTATGGCTGGTGATAACATCGGTGCGCTTCTGCGTGGTATTAACCGTGATCAGATCGAAAGAGGTCAGGTTTTGGCTAAACCAGGTTCTGTAACCTGCCATCGTAAATTTACAGCTCAGGTTTACGTTTTGACAAAGGATGAAGGTGGTCGTCATACGCCGTTCTTTAACAACTATCGTCCGCAGTTCTATTTCAGAACAACAGACGTAACAGGCGTTTGCGCGTTACCGGGTGGTACAGAGATGTGTATGCCTGGTGATAATATTGAGATGACGATTGAACTGATTCATCCGGTTGCTATGGAGCAGGGACTTACGTTTGCTATTCGTGAGGGCGGACGTACAGTAGGTTCTGGTAGGGTTGCTACTATCATTGAGTAATCAGTAAAAAGCTAGATTTTATGGG
>CAJUIL010000050.1 GCA_910586225.1 uncultured Eubacterium sp.
ATTCTTTATGAATCTTTCAAGGTTATTTCACTGTTCAGTTATCAATGTTCTTTTTTGTTGCTTGTTAGCAGCTCAGTCATTATATCAGCTATCTTTTTGTTTGTCAAGCACTTTTTTCAACTTTTTTATTTCTTTTAAGTTGTGTTGCTGACTTGCTGCAACTGTTATAGACTACCATACTTTTCATTTTCTGTCAATAGTCTTTTTTAATTTTTTTGAAATCTTTGTATGAATCTTTCTTTCAAAGTTGTACAAAGCTTTTTCAAAATTTCCTGCCACCCTTGCGGCGAATGTTATATTAGCATAGATATTTTTATGTGTCAACCATTTTTTTACTATTTTTTTACTTTTTTTTATTTTTTTCTTCTGACTGGCTATTTGCGGCCTTTTCACCTTTCTTCTTTTCCCGAAGTTCCGAAAAGAAACCACTCAGCATAGAGGCGCATTCTTCCTCCAATACCCCGATCGTAATTTCTACCTGATGGTTAAACTTTGGCATCTGTAATAAATTCAATACGGATCCGGCACATCCTGCTTTCGGATTCATTGCACCAATCACAACCTTTTTCATTCTGGACTGTACAATCGCGCCAGCACACATCTGACACGGTTCCAATGTAATATACATTGTACAATCCTCCAATCTCCAATCCCCTGTTTTTTTACTGGCTTTTCGGATGGCTGTAAGCTCTGCATGAGCAAGTGTATTCTTATCTGTATTTCTGCGGTTATATCCCCTGGCTATAATTTTATCATCCTGTACAATCACACATCCGATTGGCACTTCATGGATAACATACGCTTTTTTTGCCTCTCTGAGCGCCGCTTTCATAAACTTTTCCTGCGAGGTCATTGTGGCTGGCATTTGCAACCCTCCTATTTTTCAATTTTCATAGCTTGATGTATGTTTTCTATTATACTATACTAAAACTGGATTCCGCAATTCCGATTTTATTTTACCTGCTATGGAGGCACCTATGAAATTTTCTTATGATACTGACCGGCTGATCCTTAAGATACTGGACAGCTCCCACGCAGAGGATATCCTGCGTTTTTATTTAGACAACCGCGAGCATTTTGAACAGTGCGAGGCATTAAGGCCCGAAAATTTTTATACAGAAGATTTCCAGCGTCGTGTTTTAAACCAGGAACTTCGGCTGTGCATTAAGCAGAAAGGCATCCGATTCTGGATATACGAAAAAACAGACCCTAACCATGTCATCGGTACGGTCTGTTTTCGTAACATTATCCGCCATGTCTATCAAAGCTGTGAGATAGGCTATAAATTTGAAGCGCATTCCTGGCATCATGGTTATGCGACTGAAGCACTGTTTAAATGCGTTGAGATTGCTTTTGATGACTTGAATTTACATCGGATCACTGCTTATATTATGCCGGAGAATACTGCTTCTATCCGCCTGGCAAAACGTGTCGGCTTTGAATATGAAGGAATCGCACGTAAATGCGCTTTAATCTGCGGCGTCTGGGAGGACCATCATATATACAGCCTCCTGCATCCTTAGACTATTTATATCTCCAAAATACGATACCAATATCCTGACTGTTCTCCGTGCTCCGTTTTCTGCTTCTGGGGAAGAAAGTCAGGAAATCCAAAAATAGACGCCATCACATGCTCCTGCTTCTGATATATCCCCGGTATTCCGATAAACCAGCTCTGATCAAGCCTGCCAAACACCAAATACCGATAATTAAAGAAGCCGTGCAGCAAAAAGCTATTGTTTACCATACTCCAGTATTTATCCGGCAGCAAGCGAACGTCTTTTATTTCGATCCGAACACAAAGCACCCTGTTTTTATCTGCGAATTGATTCATTACCGGATAAGCTCTCAGCATATATCGCCATGTTTGCTCCCATTGGTTCTGCATTTGCGGCTGCAGCTCTGCTGTATGGATATCCTTTTGCTCCGCTTCCGCCAGCTTTTGATTCTCCATATGCTCTGCTGCGCTGATCAATCTCTTTTCTGCCTGTTTTTCAGCTGCACCTGCTGTCCGACTTACCGTCTGTTCGATTTCTATATTTGTGGCTGTTTTATCTGTCTGTCCTCCCGAAACATTTGCGTATTCTTTCCCAAGCTTTTCTATCGGCACATTTTTTGCTCCTTTACTTGTATACGCAGCTTCCTTGCCTGTCTGTCCGGTTGGCATATTTGACAATTCCTTACCCGCATTTGATACTTTTTTGCTCGTTTGCCCAGAAAGTGCATTTGCTGTCCCTTTGCCTGACTGCTCATTTAATGCATTTTCGGTTCTCTTGCCTATCTGTCCACTCGGCGCGTTTACGGTCCTTTTATCTGGCATCAGTCTCATCGTTCGTTTTTCAGACTGATTGTGCGGCGAATTGGTAGCTCTCTTGCGCGTCTGCCCCTGCATGAGATTTGTCATTTTCTTTCCAATATGCTCGGACACCGGATTTGCCGTTCTTTTCCTGGCTTGCTCGGCTGCCTGACTTACCGCCCGATGCTCGGCTTGTGCCAAAACTGGCGTCATATTCTGCCGTTTGACCTGTGCGGATGGTGCTGAGGCTTTTTCTGTTCCTACACTTTCTGTTCCACTCTGCTTTGCCGGAGTATCTGCCGGCTTTCTTTCCAGCCGGGTATCCGACGCAGGCACCGCTTTTTCCACGGGCGCCGCCTCCGTTTCCTGCTTCTGCGTCGCTTCGTCTGCCTGCCCCTTACCATCCTTCGCTTCCCATACTACAAAATGTGTTGTATCCACTGGCTGTTCATCCCATTGGCTTAGAAACGCTGCACGTTCATCGATCATGATCAAAATACCATGCATCTGCATAATGCGCCACGGTGTCTGTCCAATATTTTCTTCAGCCTGTTCATATCGAAAGTCGGCCTGATTATTTCGAAAGGTTATATTTCCGATTGAGATTCCCTGTATATTTTCCTGCCTTCTGATAAATAAATATACCGTACCCGTTTTGCCGGAATATCCGTTCTCTTTCAAATGAATATCCACACGGTTACGTCCTGTACGAAGTTCCATACGGGCAAAACCAGCATTATGAATTTTCTGATTGTTATAAATAGAATATAGATAACTTACAAAACGTTTCATACGCCTGACTGTACTCCAAGCCTGTCATTATTACAATGTATGCGGCAATCTGAAATTCATACCATGATCTGCTAAATCTTCCATATATTTTTTCCCTGATCCTTATTGACATTTTCGCAAAGGTAATTATAATAATGATAACGATTACTATTTTGAAAGGATTATGGAAATGAAGTACAGCAGACAGAGAGAAAGCATTCTCCAATACCTTCGCTCTACGAAATGTCATCCAACTGCAGAAACAGTTTACCAGAACATTCTGGCAGAAAATCCAAGCATCAGCCTTGGTACCGTTTACCGTAATCTGACATTGCTGACAGATCTGGGCGAAATAAAGAAAATTACCGCTTTTGATGGGCCCGACCGCTTTGATGGAAACGTAGACCCACACTATCACTTTATATGCCGGGAGTGCGGAACCGTTCTGGATCTCGAAATGGATTCCCTCTCACACATTGATCTGCTTGCCGCGCATAATTTTAATGGAATTATTGAAGGACATATGACACATTTTTTCGGAATGTGCCCGGATTGTGCAAAACAAATATTTCCATCACAAAATCAGTAATTATTTCTATTTTTATATTGACACTTAAGATAATATATGATATAAAATTAACAACAAAAAAAACTACTCAAATTATTCAGAAGGAAGAAAAGGAGAATTAAAAATGGCTAAATTTGTATGTCAGGTATGTGGTTATGTTCATGAAGGAGATTCTGCACCAGCACAATGTCCTCAGTGTAAAGCACCAGCAGAGAAGTTCACAAAGCAGGAAGGCGAGACAACCTGGGCTGCTGAACACGTAGTAGGTGTTGCAAAGGGCGTTTCTGAAGATATTCTCAATGACTTAAGAGCAAACTTCAATGGTGAATGTACAGAAGTTGGTATGTATCTTGCTATGGCTAGAGTTGCTCACAGAGAAGGTTATCCGGAAATCGGCTTGTACTGGGAAAAAGCTGCTTACGAAGAAGCAGAGCACGCTGCAAAATTTGCTGAATTACTTGGTGAAGTTGTTACAGACAGCACAAAGAAGAATCTTGAAATGCGTGTAGAAGCAGAAAACGGCGCAACAGCTGGTAAATTTGACCTTGCTAAGCGTGCAAAGGCTGCAAACCTGGATGCGATCCATGATACTGTTCATGAAATGGCTAGAGATGAGGCTAGACACGGAAAAGCGTTTGCAGGTCTGTTAAAGAGATACTTTGGCTAATCTTAAAACCGTATATATAAGGCTTTCGAGAGGATGGACAAGCTGTTGTCTGTCCTCTTTTTCATTGGAAAATAAGCGTACTTTTTTCTGCCACTATTTTACGTTCGAAAGCCTGTATTCGCAAGCTTTTTTTTAACTTACAATGTACAAAGCGCGGTATTATTTGGCTCTTACGCATAAAATACTCCTCAAAATAACAGCGAAATTATCTAGCAAACTCAGTACAACAGTATATACAGGAGATTGCAAGGATTAATGATACGAATCATCCTTGTAAAACATACCTACATTATTATCCGTAACCTTAAAATAAGACAAGTAAATATATTTACCATTTTCAAGCTCTAGGTCTCCCAGTCCCTTTTTCGTTACAAGCTTCGCCGTTAGCTTCGCCATTGCTGCCGCCTGGCCTTCTTTATCGTTATACACCGTCGCGGCAAGCTGCTGGTCGGCGACTGCCTTTAGTCCTACATCCGTACCGTCTATTCCGAAAAAGACCGGAACCGCGGATTCCGTAACGTTCAGCTTTTTATAAGCGTCGATCGCACCAAGCGCCATATCGTCATTATTTGCCAGAACAAGCTCAATCTGGTTCTGATGCTGGCTGATCATCTGCAGCATACGATTTTGTGCCTGCGCACGGCTCCAGTTTGCAATTCCGCAGCTTAGCCTTTCGAGCGCGATCCCATTGTCCTTTAGCGTATTGACCGCGTATTCTGTTCGTATGATCGCGTCCTGATGGCCTGCTTCTCCTTCCAGCACGACATATTGAATCTTTCCATCCTTATTACGATCAATGCTGCTATCGCTGCGTATAGCGTCCGCAGCCAGCTCACCTTGCATGACTCCTGACTGCTCTGCGTCCGCCCCAACATAATACAGCTGATCCCACTGCATCATATCCTCCGCCACTGGCTCACGGTTGAAAAAAATGATCGGCACTTGGCGCTCTCTCGCAAGATCGATGATCTCCGACGGGTCCGCGCGGTCGGCCAGATTGACGCACAGCACCTTGCAGCCAGCGTCCAGCAGTTCTTTTACCTGATCGTCCTGCGTTCGTTGGGATCCTGCCGCATCCCGGATCGTTAACGTGATCTCCGGGGAATCCAGCGCATCCAACTGCTCGCTCAGACAATCAATCAGCTGATTGAGAAACGTATCGCTTTTATTATAATACGCCACGCCGACCAGTGCTTTGTCCGGCAGCGCGGGCTGCTTCTTTCCACAGGCACATACAAATAAAGCCGCCGCAACAGCTAATCCAACCGCCGCACGAACGCTTCTGCCCAAAAGCAGCCTGCAGCATTTGTGTGCTCCTGTTATTTTTCTCCTGCAAATTATATTCCTTCCATTCATTTTAGCTTCTCTCTCGTGCATTTTATGTACTGCTGACTTGCCGTCACTGGCTCATTGTAAATAAAATTTCCTGATTTTCCTTGGTAAATAGCTCTTCTCTTCGGAGCACCGTATATGGAACGGTCCGGCTGTTCCTTTTTCTGAAAGGATGCTTTATGCTCTCGGCTATCTGTACCAGACTCCAATAGCCTTCGCTGAATGTATCCGGTACGATCAGGCACTCTACCGTGCCTGTATCCAAGCCATACGCCGCTTCTGTAGAATTTCCGATCCCATATACCAGCGCACCGTGCAAGTCGTTTGCTGCCGCGCATTCTCCTGCTGCGATCAAGCTGCTGTCGTCCAATGCAAGTACCAGGTCCACCCTCGGCTCGTTTTTCAAAGCGCCGGAAATGATCCATTCAATCGAAGCGCCTGTGTTCTCCAGCCCCTCTTCCACTCCTGCAAGCCGGCTGTCCATCGCCTGTATCCCATGTGCTTTCCTGACAATACCCACTGTCTTGCCGGATAAATCTCCACGATAATCGCTTAACACTTCTTTTGCAAGTGCCCTGCCCATTGCCGCATGGTCTGGCTGTACGCATGGAAGAGCCTCCGTGCCCGGATCTATTGTCAGATCGCTACCCACTAGCATCATGGAAGATTTCTTTTCCAGCTTGGTTAACTCCTGCCCTAGGCTGTCTCCCGCAACCGGCTGTACGATAACCGCATCTGCTCCATTATCAAGCTCCTGCTGGATTGCCTCCATTTCCTCTTCCTGCGTCATAGTATCTCCGGTACTGACAATAAACAGTTCGACCCCCTCGTCCTGTGCCGCCATTTTTAAACCATACCGAAAGGCAGCCCAGTGATTCCCATCCGAATTTTCCATGATTACCGCTACCTTTTTTTGATCTTCCCCGTTTTTCTGCCGAAGCATAACCGCCGCCAGCAGCAAGACCGTGACCGCAAGCCCTGCTTCGACAATATGGATCCATTTTCCGTTTTCTCTCATTCCTTGTTTTCAACCTTACTGGCAATAAATAAACGCCCCTTTTCCAGACTTTTCCGGTTTTCCTCCGTATAAGGAACTGCCGGAATACGGATAGCTACGGTAGTGCCCTCATCCGGTTCGCTTTCCACAGACAGTCCATATTCCTTTCCGAACAAAATCTGGATCCGGTTATTAACATTTACAAGCCCCACACCGGAGCCATGCTTGTGAATCCGGCTGCTGTCGCTCAGCACCAGATGTACCTCCTCTTGTGTCATTCCAACCCCGTTATCCGATACAGAAAGTATGACTGTCCCATCTTCCTGTCTCCCGGTCACCCGGATCTCCCCGTCGCCGTCCATGTCGCCGACTCCATAATTAATCGCATTTTCAAGGATCGGCTGCAGCACCAGCTTGACCATGCAGCAGTCATCAACAGACTCGTCCTCCTCAAAAACAACAGTAAAATGATTTTTATAGCGGATCTTTTGAATATTCATATAGCTTTTCGCGTGCTGCAGCTCATCCCTCACTGCGATCACCGTACGTCCCTTTGAAAGGCTGATGCGGAACAGCTTTGCCAACTGTGAGATCATAAACACCGCGTCGTCGTTGCGCTCGCCTTCGATCATCCATGTGATAGAATCCAGCGCATTATACAAAAAATGGGGATTAATCTGGCTCTGCAGCGCATCAAGCTCGCTTTTTCTCCGCTCGTTCTGCTCCACGACAATTTTATGCATCAAAGCGTCGATCTGCTCATAAGAACGCTGGATCGAATAACCAAGCTGGCGGATCTCTAACGAGCCGCCAATATAAATTTCCGGCTTTTCCCCTGCCTCATATTCCATTACTGAACGCTGCAGCTTTAGGATGGGGCTGGAAATCCGGTCTGAAATAACGCGGTTAATAACTGCCAGCATCATTGCCATTAAAAGGATGAGCATGGCGATAAAATATCCGATCTCCCGCATTCCATGCGTAAATGTCGCTTCCGGTATGATCCCAACCAGCTTCCACCCGGTATAGCTGATTGTATTTACGATCACCTTGCGCCGTTCTCCTTCAAAAGTATCATCATAAACGCCATCCTTATACCGAGCTGTTTTTTCGCTGTTTTCATACGCGATCCCTTTGCTGATCTGCACCTGCCTGTTGTGATAAATAATCTGCCCGCTGCCGTCGCACAAATAATAATACTGCCCATGATTTGATTCGTTGATTTTTTTCATCATGCGCGATATCCCTGTATCGTCCATATCCACAAGCAGCACTCCGGTAAACGGTACTCCTTGGTCAGTAAGCTCTACGACCCGGCTTAGGGAAATGACCCAGTAATAGCGCTTTGTATCGTCGTCAAACAGATTTTGAATATGAGGGATAGAAAAATGCAGGTTTGCTGTATCTCCCATCGCCTTAACAAACCAGTCCTGCTTCGTAACATCCGGATCTTCTTTCTGCAGGGCAACCGGCTCTGCCGCTACCAAGCTTCCGTAGGGATTGTAGATCGCAATGCTGCGCAGCCTGCTTCTGTTTGCTTCATACAAAAGGTTCATTCCCTGCCGAATGCTGTTTTCCTGATTGGACAGATCATTTTCTTTTATCACATTATAATAAACCGCATCCGATATCTGACGCATACTGACCAGATAATCCTCCAGATTTTCCCCTGTCTGCTCCATCAGCTTTTGCGTACTCCGTATCATGTCTTGTCCGGAGGAAGCCGAAACACGGACATATACCATAACTCCCAGAACAAGCAAGATCGAAATAGATAATACGGAAAACGCTGCCATAATGGTTGACTGCAGTTTTTTCGGCTTAAGTTTAGTTCTCACGTTCTGAATGCTCCGTTCTGTACTTGGAAGGCGATACGCCAAAGCGCCGTTTAAATACATAGCTGAAATAATTTGGATCCGTATAACCGACCTTTTTTGCAATCATATAGCTCTTTTCATTTGTTTCGATCAAAAGGCAAGCCGCGCGGTCCATGCGGTAATCTGTCAGATAAGTGATAAACGAACTGCCTGTCTCCTTTTTAAAGATTGTAGAAAAATAGGAATTGGATACACCCAGCACCTCACAAATACAATCCAGTGAGAGTTCTTCATTTCCATAATTATTTCGGACGTATTCTTCTGCTCTGGAAACAAAGGATTTTGTTGAGCTATTCCTTGCGCTGATGATCGCTTTTCGCATCGAAAGACAGCTGGCGGTCAGCCATTCACGCAGCGCATTTGGTTCCATATCCAGCAAGCTTGTGTATAACGTCCGGATATCTCCCAAAAAACCGTCCGCAATTTCATGGTTCATAGAAAAACGATACAACGCACTGATCAATTCCATAATATCAATATGATACTGCTGCAGCGACTTTTCCGAAGCTGATGTATGTTGCAGATATTTTTCAACTGCCTGCTCTACATCCTCCGCAGAACCAAGCCGTATCATTTTAAACATTGCCGATAGCTCCATATCGCTTGCAGCGCCGGATCTCATGATCTTCTGCGGTACTACTTCTTTTCGGTTGATCGCTCTTGAAGAGCCATAGATCCCACGGTATGAAACCGCTTCCCTCGCGCTTTCATATGATTGCGCCATATCCAAAAGTCCCCTGTACACCTGTCCAATGCCAATCGTTACGACCGCTCCAATCATCCGGCGGGCGTATCTGCAAAATCTGTCGCATTCATCCGTTAAATCCGAGATCGCCGTTTCATTTTTCAGCTGCGCGATCAATACTGTGTCGCCAAGATAGGAAAAACATTTCGCCTGCCATCTTTTCGCCAAATGCTCCTGCGCCTGCTTCTGCACTGACGTAGACAGCAGCAGCGGATTCATCTGCTCAGGTATCTGGCAGGAGGATGTATGGATCACAAGGCAGCTAAAGTACGGCCCTGTAAATGAGAGCTGGTAATCGGAAAGGTATCCTGACAGCTCCTCTTCCAGCACACGTCCTTCAATCAGCGCCGCATAGAACTCCGCCTGCAGCAGCGGCAGCGATTCCAAATAATACTTCCGCAGTATTTCAACATTACGTTTCTCATGAATTTCCTGATCCAGCTTTATTTTCAGGCGCGTAAATACTTCTGCTAATTCAGCGGCATTAATCGGCTTTAATATGTACTCTTCCGCTTCCAAATGTACCGCCTCTTTCGCGTATTCAAATTCATCAAAGCCTGTGAAAAAAAGGATTTTAGCCGCCGGAAATTCCTCCTTTACACGCCCTGCCAGCTCCAGCCCATCCATATAAGGCATTTTAATATCTGTCATAATAACGTCTGGCTGAAATTCCTCTACCATCTCAAACGCCTTTACCCCATTACTGGCATATCCGATGATCGAAAATCCAAGACTGTCCCAGTCCATCCTTTTCATCATCCCCTGCATTACTTCTTCTTCATCATCTACCAGAAGAATTGTGTACTTATCCATAAACATTATCTCCATTACAACTATAAACAGTAATCATCCGCCTTGTTTTCATTATTATAGCAAACGCACAGGCAAATGTAAATATAGCGGATATACGTCAAAAAGAAGCCGGAATAGCATCCGGCTCCTTTTCCATCGATTGATCAATTTTCTGTTCGCTGCAAATAAGCAGCTTAAAAATCTTTATTTCTTCTGCACGTATTTCAGACAGTCAAGCGTTACTGCCACAAGGATAATAATACCCGAAAATACGAACTGCAGATTTGTGTCAATGCCAAGAATAGTAAGCGAATAAGTGAGCGCCGTAAAAATAAATACACCAACCACGACACCAGAAATCTTACCGATACCACCAGTAAACGATACGCCGCCGACAACGCAGGCCGCAATCGCATCCATCTCCCAGCCTTGGCCATAAGCCGCAGAACCAGAACCAACCATTCTTGCACATTCCAGCCAAGATCCAAATCCATAAAGAATACCAGCCAGAACAAATGCGCCTACTGTTACACGAAATACGGAAATACCGGATACCGATGCCGCCTCAGGATTTCCACCGACTGCATACAAGTTTTTTCCAAACGTCGTCTTATTCCAGATAAACCATACGATGACGATCGCTGCCGCCGCCCAGAGAATGATCGTCGGAAAACCATTGATCTTCGGAATGATCATAGCTGGAATTGTCGGTTCAATCGCACCAAAGGATACGCCCTTCGTCGCATAAGTGATCAAGCCAAAGATCACGAGCATATTCGCCATAGTGGAAATAAACGGATGCATTTTAAATTTCGCTGTAAAAAATCCTGCGATCGCCGTAAAAAACGTACAGAGCAGAATACATACCACAAGTGCCAGAATCACTCTTACTCCGATCGGAAGCATCGTAAAGTCAAATGCATGGCCAAATACAAAACCTGTATTCACTCCCTGATGCATAATGATCGTTGCCGTCGTCATACCCATGCCGACCATACGTCCGATTGAAAGATCCGTACCTGTCAAAAGGATCAGACCCGCAACGCCAAGCGCCAGGAACATACGCGGCGACGCCTGCTGTAAAATGTTCAATACATTATTATAGGTAAGCAGCGGCGTCTTTTTCAAGATCGGCGTAATAATACAGAGCATAATAAAAATCAATACAATAGCAATATATAAACCGTTCTGCAGCAAAAATGTCCGACGGTTAAACGTATATTTATAATTTTCCCATTTCTGCGCACTGGTCTCCGCAAATGTAAACTTTGACATCCGCAGCATATCGATCAAATGATATTGATAAGTATAAGCCGCGTGTTTTCTGTCCTTGATCTGCTGCAGATCCTTTTCCAGCTCCATTTTTGCGTCAAACAGACGATTTTTATGTACGTACTTTTCATCTTTGATCTCTTGATGATCCGACAGCTTGGAAATCGCAGCCTGATGATCCTTTTCAAGCTGTGCGACACGAGCGTTGTATTTCTCCCTTGCTTCGTTTTTTTCCTGTACGCAGCTGATCTTTACTGCCTGGTAATAATCTTTGTTAAAATGTGCTTTTAAATAAGCTTCCGCATCTGAGATCAGCTTTGTGATCTCATCCTTATTTTTTGTTTCTACTTCCTTTGCTTTTTGCAGCTGCGCCTGATCTGCCGCAATCTGCGCTTCCTTCTCCTGCTTTGTCAGGGAGCGGTCTCTTTTGATTCTGTCCATATCATTTTGAAGAGAGAGAATCTTGTCTGTCCCGTCCGCCCTGAGGCTATCTATCTTCGCCTGAAGCTTGCCGACATAATCTTCGATCGGCTGACGCAGCTTCATTTCCTGTTCTGCTGAAAGAATCGTACTGTTTCCGTTCGCCATATGCTTTCATCTCCCTCTTTATAGGTATTTTGCGCTAAGCCTTAAAAGCTCTTCCTGATCCGTCTCTTTCGTATTTACAATCCCCGAAAGATGCCCATTAGACATAACGCCGATGCGGTTTGTGATCCCAAGTATTTCCGGCATTTCCGACGAAACAACGATAATCGTCTTTCCCTGCTTTGCCATATTGATGATCAGCTCATAAATTTCATATTTTGCACCAACGTCGATTCCTCGTGTCGGTTCATCCATCATAAACACCTGCGGACTCCGCTCCAGCCATTTCCCCATAATGACCTTCTGCTGATTGCCGCCGGAAAGGCTTGAGATCATATCTTCCGGTCCCATACATTTCGTATGCATGATCTTAATCTCTTTTGCCGTTGCCTTGACCATTTTGGAGTCTGACAGCGCAATGCCGGACTTGTATTGGTTCAGATTTGCAATCGTTGTATTGAACGTAAGGTCCCCCTTTAAAAACAGCCCATTTGCCTTCCGTTCTTCTGTAATCATTGCAAAACCATGATCCATTGCTTCCCTGGCACTGCTGAAATTCATCAGCCGTCCGTTAAAGTAAACACGTCCCGCAGCTCTGGTACGCACCCCAAAAATTGTTTCCAAAAGCTCTGTCCGCCCAGCGCCAACCAAACCGTACAGTCCGAATATCTCGCCTTCCTTTACGTCAAACGTAATATCCTGTAAATGAGGCTCAAATTTTGTGGACAGATGTTGTATCGATAAAATTACGTCCTTCGGCACATTGTCTACTGGAGGAAAACGATTTTCCAAAGAACGGCCAACCATTGCCGCGATCAGCTCGTTCATATTCGTTTCCTTGCTGCTTTTTGTCATAACCAGATTGCCATCGCGAAGTACGGATATTTCATCACAGATCTCAAAAATCTCATCCATTTTATGAGAAATATAGATCAAAGCAATCCCCTGCTTTTTCAGCATCCGCATCATTTCAAACAGCTTTTCAACCTCCTGTACCGTCAAAGAGGACGTCGGCTCATCCAAAACGATCACTTTTGAATTATAGGAAATCGCTTTCGCTATTTCACACATCTGCCGCTGTGATACGGACATATTCCGCATTGGCTGCGCCAAATTAACCGTCATGCCAAGCTTTCGGAAAAGCTCGGATGCTTCCTTTTTCATTCTGCCTTCATCTACTACGCCCATGGAATTGACTGGATACCGTCCAAGAAACAGATTATCGATCACATTTCTTTCCAGGCATTGGTTCAATTCCTGATGAACCATTGCAATGCCGTTTTCAAGTGCATCCTTTGGCCCGGAAAAACTTACTTCTTTACCGTCGAGGAAAATATTCCCTTCGTCTTTTTGATACGTACCGAACAGACACTTCATCATGGTTGATTTGCCGGCGCCGTTTTCGCCCATCAGCCCCATAACCGTTCCGCGCTTTACATCCAGATGAATGTGGTCTAATACCCGGTTCCGGCCAAAGGATTTGCTCATGCCGCGTATCGATAAGACGGTATTCTCTTTCTTATCTGCCATACTTTTTACCCCGTATATGTATTCCTGTTACACTCCGTTTTCTAAAAGATTAGGGAGAATTTCTTCTCCCTAATCGCCTGTCTGTCCTTATTTCAAAATCCTGTACAAGATATGATTACTGGTTCAGTAATGCCGTATAAGAAGCCGCGTTATCCGTCTTAACCATATTGATAGCAAACGCGTCATACTGACCCGGATTGCCAAGGCGGTTTGTAATATTAGACTCTGTCTGTCCGTCTCCGCCGATATAATCTACTTCCAGATTCAAAATATCGTCATAGTTCTGCAGAAGCGGCTGATAGGTTGAGCTTAAGAAATTATCCGATGCATTGTAAATGTTCAGCCATACCTTCTTGGAAGGGCTCTTTGCTGTATCCAGCTGCTTGGATACCGGCTCATAAATCTTTGTAGAATCTGTAAAATCGCTATAATTATCAGACGTAACAGCTACGTTTAATGCATAGTAAGAACGCTGTTCTTCATTATATACAAATACGTCGTCCGAAAGTACATTGCCTGCTTCGTCTGCTGTGCCAATACCTGTATCGATATCCACACCGTCAAGCGCGTTACGCAGAACACGAAGTGTCAGATACGCCTGTACGTCCGCGTGCTGGCTGATCGTTCCGCCGTAACCTTCCGCGATAGCAGCTACCGCGTCACTGTTTGCGTCATAACCGAAGGTAGGTACCTCGTTGTCCTTAGACCATGCGTTAAACATAGACATACCCATACCATCATTATTGGATGCAATGATATCTATCTCTTCACCAAAGGATGACGACCATGTGCCGATCGCGTTACCTGCCGTAGCAGCATCCCATGTAGCACCAGCAGAGTTCTTCATTTCCTGAGAAGCAAGCTCGCGTACAACATATTTCTTTCCGCCGACCTCAATTTCTCCATCCTTTACAGCTGATGCGGAACCATCTGTATTCGTGCCGATCGGATCACTGTTGATATCGCCGTCCTTTTCAACGCCTGTGCCAAGCGCTTTACGGATACCTCTTGTACGTGCGATAGAATCGTTATGTCCGATATCACCGATTGCAAGCACATAGCCGATCACACCATCGCCATTGCGGTCGATCTTGTCAATATTTGCTTCGATATAATCTTTTACCATGGTACCCTGCAGCTCAGCACCCTGATTTGCGTCAAATCCTACATAATATGTATTGTCATTGAAGGAAAGAGCTGCCATATCCAATTCTCCAGTGGAGCTGTTGGACGGCTGGCGGTTAAACCATACGAGCGGTTTATCCTTATTTGCAACCTCTGCTGAGGAACCGTCATCTGCCGCGCCGTCATCCGCCGCATCGTCTGAGGAAGCATCATCTGCTGTGTCATCCTGATTGTCTTGCGTAGCCGCATTGTCTTTATCCGTTGCAGCCTTGTCGTCTCCGCCGGATCCGCAAGCGGTAAGTGAAAGACCCATCATTACTGCCAATGTCATCGATACTAATTTTCTCTTCATATTTTTCTCCTTTCCATACTAACACGCACAGCGTGTACCCCCACGGTAAACGCAAGCTTTTATGTATTCCCAAGTTTCAAATTTTCTGTTATAT
>CAJUIL010000051.1 GCA_910586225.1 uncultured Eubacterium sp.
TAACTTGCTGCGGTAGATGGATGCTCCTCGCCCAGTACGCGCTCCCTGATTCTCAGGCTCTTTTCGTACAGTCTTTCCGCCTTCTTGTATTCACATATATAATACAGCAGATAAGCAATAGAATCTAAAAATATAATCTGTCTATCATCTTCTCCCATATTTAATTTATTCTCAATACTCTCTGCAAAAGGCAAATATTGCTGACAAACAAAAGGTGAACCACTTTCTGGAATTTTCAGACTCTTACTGCATCTGTAAACCATACCTAAATGCCTCTCTGCCTTCGGCTCACATTTTGCATAAATAAACTGTGCAAACACAGGATGTAGCGCAAAACTCCTTTGTTCCGCATCATACTGCAGCCACCCTTTACGAAATAATCCGATCAAGGTATCATCATTCTCACTTACTCCAGCATCTTCAAGCAACCACTGATTACATATCTCTATCTTTAGTGGAATATACGGAAATACAGAAAACGCCTCAAGGATGTTCTTCTCTGCATCTGTCAGCCTGGACATATCATATAGGACCTCATATGATTTTTGGATATTCACAAGCTTTTCCTCTTCTTCCTCATCTTGATCATCTCTAAATTCCAGTTCAAACCCATTCCTCTCCAGCTCGTTGCGCAATTTCTTCACGGTCCATAGTTTTATACTGTTAAACCGTGCCAAAAATTCAACTGTAAGGGTATGCCTTGCTGCCAGCTTATCAATTATATATTCAAGGTCTGGCACGTCCTCCTCTTTTATCCTTCCGCCAGTATTTGAAAAAAAGATTTCCTCATAGATCTGCCTGCACTGATCCAGACTGAGAAATCCGATCCGGTACGGCTCAAATTCCTTACTAAATGATACCCGCCTGGAAGTCAGGACCATTGCACCTGGTATCTGCTTTAGCTTTTTCAGACCAGGATCCGATCCAATCGGTACATTCACATTATCAACAAACAATAAGAGCCTCCCATCCGAAGCCAGATATTTCAGCTCCTTCCAGGCCGCTTCTAAATTCTGTTCTGGGTTGTCCTGTTTCTTAAATTTCAAGCATTTCTTCAGACTGCTGTCCATATCCCCATCATACACAATATAGCCGATATGTCGAAAACACTCATCTCCCTCCTTTTTATGCTTGTTGACGTACTCTTCAAACAATTTCTTACAGATGTGGGTCTTCCCTATACCTCCCATACCACTTACCAACACAGACTTACCCCCATCTTCTATCCTCTTCCGCAAGTCCCGCAGTTCCATTTCACGACCTGTAAAGTAGGCTGCCGGCTTTATATCTTCGTCCTTTGTAACAATAAATTCCCGTTCAAAATCCTGAAACATAGGATAATAGTGATTAATCTGATCACCGCCAATATAATCACCTTCCATGTTACAACCCTTAAGTTGATTATTTATTTTCTGATCCATAGCAATCTCCTTATTTC
The DNA here is from genome assembly GCA_910586225.1 of uncultured Eubacterium sp. GTDB lineage: Bacteria > Bacillota > Clostridia > Lachnospirales > Lachnospiraceae > Eubacterium_J. The sequence continues at coordinate 1,439 of CAJUIL010000051.1, forward strand.
GATCTGTTTTTTAATATGGCTTTTTCTATCTGTACCTCTATTTCCCGGATATCCGGATTGTTCCTGTCAGCAACAATACTTAAAAACTCCCCTACGGAAGCAACAATATTTTTATAGCGCTTTAGATCCGTAGCCAGCTCAACTGCATTGGCTGGCTCCAGTCCCTTTACAGCATCCTCCAGCTTATCGCATTCCTGCTGCCAATACCTTATGTATTCAGCACGTACCAAAGGATCATATATGCCCGTTTCTACAACGGCCGGAAATATCCTATCCGCATACTCCCGTTCTTTCATCATCTCCGTAGCCTCAAACATACAATTTTTCGATCTCAAGTAAGAATCACTAACAATCAAAACCGCATAATCCTGCTGCCGGATGCCCTCCATAAACTCCCGGATACTTTTCCATACTCCAATATCACGCACATCCCTCTTTACAGTGATTCCCTGGATCTTTGATAAATGCCTGTCAATCCTGTCCGCTGTTTCTCCATCGTGCCAGTTATAGGAAAGAAATATGGTCTTATCATTGCTTTTGCTCCCAGTACCGGCAGTCTCTTGATCAGCATAACCATCGACAATAACATCACCTCCTATATAATTACCGCCTATGTTCACACCATTCAGCCTATTCTTAATTCGTTTTTCCATAAATCCACCTCCAACAGATAACGATCCATTTAGCTATTTTATGACATATGTTCTTTCATTCATTATAGCTTCCATTCAACTAAACTACAATCCCTAGGATCACAAAATCTTACACAGTTCCATTCCCTCTTTTACCGCCTGCCTCCACTAACCCCCATACCATTCTCACAAAAGTTCTTCACTATAAATAAAAACAGGCGCCACACTCCCTGCCGAGAGCATAACGCCTATTATTATCCGCAGCTTGTTTCAAGGATCCATATCATTCCTTGTAACCCGACGGTATATTTACATTAAATAATATTCAATACCCCAACCGATTTCAACAGCAGGATGATCAGCAGCACCGGAGCAATAAAGCGTATCATCACCACATACAGCCGCTTTCTGCCCAGCACACAACCGGACTTTTCCACCTCGTCAATAATAACCTTCGGCTTTACGATCCATCCGATCAAAATACACGTTCCAATCGCCACAATCGGCATCAGGGCATTATTGCTGATATAATCCATAATATCCAAAATCTGCGCAACCGCACCGTTCGGCAGCTCAAACTCAAAATAAAGCTTATTGTAGCCAAGACATACGACAACGCCGCCGATCAGCGCGATGATCGTCTCGATAACCGCTGCCTTAATACGCGATACATGGAACTCATCCATAAAGCTTGATACAACCGCTTCCATAATAGACACCGCACTTGTAAGCGCAGCGAACAGTACCATCGCAAAAAACATACAGCCTACGATCGTCCCGATACCGCCCATTGCCGCAAATACCTTCGGCAGCGAAACAAACATCAAACTCGGCCCGGACGCTTCCATTCCTTCCCGGCCCATAAACGTATAAACCGCTGGGATGATCATTACACCAGCCAAAAATGCCACAAGCGTATCAAATATCTCGATCTGATTGATCGATTTTCCAAGATTGGCATCATCCTGCACATAAGAGCCATAAGAAATCATAATTCCCATCGCTACACTCAGGCTGAAAAACAGCTGGCTCATCGCATCCAAAAGCACGGTAAAAAATCCCTGCAGCGTCAGCCCTTCCAGATTCGGAATTACGTAAATCTGAAATCCTTCCATACCAGTACGCACTGTGCCTGATTCATCCGTATGCTGAATTGTCAGAGAAAATACAGCAATCCCGATAACAAGCAGCAGCAGGATTGGCATAATGATCTTAGAAGAAGCCTCGATCCCCTTATTTACCCCACGGAATACGATAAACGCCACCGCAAACAAAAATACACAAAGTAAAAGGATCGGTTCTACATCAGCGGTAATAAATCCGGTAAAATAGCCGTCCTCCGCCGCCTGCTTTCCCTCGCCTGTTAAAAACGAGATCAAATATTTTACAACCCATCCGCCGATCACGCAATAATACGGCATGATGATAACCGGGACCAGACACGCGAAAATACCAAGCGACTTCCATTTCGGGTGAAGCTTCCCATAGGCAGTCAGCGGACTTTGCTTCGTCTTTCTGCCAATAGCGACCTCTGTTGTCAGCAAAGTGAATCCAAACGTCAGCGCCAGGACCAGATACAATACCAAAAACAGCCCGCCGCCGTCCTTTGCCGCCAGATACGGAAACCTCCAGATGTTGCCCAGCCCTACCGCGCTTCCGGCTGCCGCAAGTACGAAGCCGATAGAGCCTGAAAATGAATTTCTTTTTTTCTCTTGTTTCATGCTAAACTCCTCTTCTATCTATCATTGTTTTAAACCTGCACCTCTCCGGCAAGAATCCGCTGATAATCCGCATAATTCTTTTCCAGCAGGGCTGGCGTATCCAACTCATATGGGCATTTCCCCTTACATTTACCACAATGCAGGCATCCCTCAATCTTTTTCATCATCTCCTGCGCCTGCTCCGTCAGCTGTGCCTTAGAAGGTGAGCGCCGGATCAGCAGCGACATCCGCGCACACGTATGGATCTCGATCCCTGCCGGACATGGCATACAATAGCCGCACCCTCGGCAGAAATCTCCGCTCAGCTCTTTTTTGTCCCGCGTGATCAGCTCCCAAAGCTCCTGCGTCATCGCCGGAGGATTTTCAATATAAGACAAAAACTCCTCTAACTCCTCTTCCCGCTGCACGCCCCAGATCGGCAGCACGTTCTCATACTGCGCCAGAAACGCGTAGGCAGCAGCCGAATTCGTGATCAAGCCGCCGGACAGCGCTTTCATCGCAATAAATCCCATTTGCGCCTGCTCGCATTGCCGCACCAGACGAAGCTCCTGCTCCCCGCTCAAATAGCAAAACGGAAACTGCAGCGTTTCATACAGTCCGGACTCCACCGCCTCCTGTGCTACCGCAAGCCGATGGTTCGTAATCCCAATATGACGTACCTTTCCCTGCGCCTTAGCCTCCAGCATCGCTTCATACAGCCCGCTGCCGTCTCCCGGCTTTGGACAAAACGACGGATTGTGAAACTGATACAGATCCACATACTCCGTACGCAGATTCCGCAGCGACGTCTCAAGGTCCTCCCAGAATTGCTCTGCTGTGGACGCACCTGTTTTCGTAGCAATAAAAACCTGTTCACGTATCCCGTCAAACGCTTCACCCAGCTTTTCCTCACTGTCCGTATACCATCTTGCTGTATCAAAATAAGTAATCCCCGCATCAAACGCCTTACGGACAAGCCCGACGGCGGCTTCCCTTGAAATACGCTGTATCGGCAGGGCGCCGAAGCCATTTTTATTGACGGTAATACCTGTCTTTCCCAAAGTTACCGTATGCATCCGTCTTTCCTCCCTCGATTTTATAACTTTGTCTATTATACCGTTATTTTCAGGGAAATGTAAAGCTTTTATTAAGAAAATATAAAAAAATCGACGTGCACATACCTTTTTAAGCTCCACAATCAGTTAAAGTCAACTGCTCCGGCTCCCTGCGTCAAATATAACATCGCATCCTTCCAGATACCCGCCGGATAGGTTCCCCCATACAGGTTATCTAATGTTTTCGGGGTATCATAGCCAACCCACACCGCCACCGTATAATACGGCGTCACGCCGCAAAACCAGCCGTCCTTACTTCCGTTCGTCGTACCCGTCTTTCCAGCTGCCGGAATATCCGACGACTCGGCCCATTTCATACTCTTTGCCGTTCCAACCGTCAGCACACCTTTTAAAATATCCAGCATCGTTGACGCTGCCTGTGCACTGTAAATCCGTCTTGGCTTTTCTTCCTTATATAATTCCTTCCCATTGCTGTCCTTTATCGAAACAATGCACGAAGGGTCGCGGTATTCTCCCTGATTTGCCAGCGTACTGTACCCGCCTGCCATCTGTACCGTCGTCGCGCCGTATGTCAGTCCGCCCAGAGCCGCCGACAGTGTATGATCCTGCGGTACAATCCGGTCAAACCTCATATCCGTCACAAACTGCAGGCCATAAGACGGCTTGATATCATAAAATACGGAATACGCCACACCATTCTTACTCTGCTCCACCGCGCTGCGCAGCGGCATCGAAGGCCCTGTCAGCCCAGAAATATCCACTCCCGGCTGCTGCGCGGTCTTGACGTCAATATCATAGACCGTTGTTTCCGGCGTATACCCGTACTGCAGCGCAGGCGTATAAACTGCCAGAGGCTTAAACGCGCTTCCCGGCTGGCGGTAGCTTTGATAAGCACGGTTTAAGCTGTATACATTATTCAGATTTTCCTGAGAACGCCCGCCGACAGCCGCAATGACCTTACCAGACTTATTGTCGATCGCGGTGACCGCTCCCTGCAGCTCATAAACGTTGGTCTGTGCATCTGTCTGCGTAGCAAACGCCAGATTATTGTCCAGCGCCTGCTGCATAGCACGCTGTACTTCCGGCTGCAGGCTCGTCGTTACCGTATATCCTTTGGCATACAGATTTGATTTTTCCAAATTGTACGCCGCCTCGTATGCTTCCTCATATTCCTTGTAATCCGCATTATCCTGAAACTCATAGCGAAACTCAAACCCATGCAGCTTCATTAAATATTCCACCGCGCAGTATACCGCATAGGTCGTTTCATAATTATAAAATTCCGACACCTGCTTACTGACCTTGATCTTTTCTGCGCACGCCTGCTCATATGCGCTTTTAGACACATAGCCCTCATCATACATATCTTCCAAGATCTTATCCCTGCGCTCCAGCGCCCGCTCTGGATGCTTATAGGGGTTAAAGTACTCCGGACGGTTTGGGATCGCGCATAAATAGGCAATCTGTGACAGCGAAAGCTCCGACGCGCTCTGTCCAAAAAACGCCTTCGACGCAGCCTCCAGCCCGTATATGCCATTGCTAAAGCACGCTGTATTAATGTAAAACTCCATAATATCTTCTTTGCTGTATTTGCGCGTCAGGCGGATAGCTACCATCATTTCCTTGATCTTGCGGATGATCGAGCGTTCTCTCGTCAAATAAATCGTACGGGACAACTGCTGCGTGATTGTGCTGGCGCCAGCCATGCTGTCCCCTCTGGACCTGACAAAATCCAGCGCCACACGTACGATCCCCTTAATATCAATCCCAATATTTCTCCAGTAGCTGCGGTCCTCGATCGCTACAAACGCCTGTACCGCGTGCTTCGGAATTTCTTCATATTTTAAATAGCTGGATTTACCGTTGCCCGATGAAAGTTCCGCGATCTGCGAGCCATCCGCCCCATACAAATACGTAACCTCATCCATACGGAAATCCTCCGCTTCGCTATCAGCCACAATTTTATCCGCTTCCTTTGCAAACGAACGGTAATCATCCCCATATTTTACAAACAGCACGAGCGAAACCGCTGCCGTAAGTATCAGCCCCGCCAGCACGAACCATTTAAAAATATGCCATAGATAATAGAAAAAATCGCAGAAAAAAGCCCCAACAAGCTGAAACCCATATCCTCCCCCGGCCTCCTTCGGCCCTTGATGCGCTCTTCTTACCTGTGCCAGCATGGACTGGCGCTTCTGTCTTTCTTTCTTCTTTTTTCCCATTGTCTGACTCCTTTATCAAACTGCCCCATTGTATCTAACGATTTACCTTCCATTCTGCAGCAGTCTGGCAATTTCCTCCTTATATGGAGGATATTTCTTTTTCACATCATCCGGATCCGCCAAATACGGCGTTTCCAATATTTTTGGAATTTCAGTAAAATCTGGATGATGGACGATCGCGCGGATCGCGTCAAACCCGATCTCGCCGTCTCCGATATTGGCATGGCGGTCTTTTGACGCGCCGCACACGTTCTTGCTGTCATTAATATGGAACACCGCAATCTGGTCTTTGCCGATCACCTTGTCAAACTGCTCGATCACTCCATCAAAATCATGCACAATATCATATCCGGCGTCATGTGTATGACACGTATCAAAACATACACGCAGCCTGTCATTATGCACCACTCCATCATAGATCGCGGCCAGCTCCTCAAACGACCTCCCGATCTCCGTGCCCTTTCCCGCCATTGTTTCCAACGCGATCAGGCATTTGCTGTCTGCTGTAAGCACTTCATTTAATCCTTTTACGATCTGCTGCGTCCCCGCCTGCACACCTGCACCAACGTGTGCGCCCGGATGCAGGATCAGTACATTGCTGCCCATCGCAAGCGTCCGCTCCATCTCCTTTTGAAGAAACTCCACCGCAAGCTCATACGTCTCCGGCTTTACAGAATTACCCAGATTGATAATATACGGCGCGTGCACAACAAAGCTGTCAATGCCATGCTCCCGCATATATTCATGCGCCGCAGCAATATTTAAATCCTGAATATCCTTCCTTCTCGTATTTTGCGGCGCTCCTGTATAAACCATAAACGTATTTGCGCCGTATCCAACCGCTTCCTTTACGGAGTTTAAAAACATATCCTTGCCGCTCATTCCAACATGAGAACCAATCCTTATCATCCTTTCCAATCTCTCCTTTCACAATAGCTTACCCTTTTAAGACATCCTTTAGGCAAACATTTCCAAACAGCTTTTCCTCTGCAAACGCATGCTCCTGCGTCTCCTCATCCAAGACTGCCCCGTTAAACAGCCGTACCGGGAACAAGATCAGCTGTCTGACACCGCGATTGACATTGACACACGTCAAAAGGTCGTCCTCCGCATCATGCACACGCGCCAGCACATAATAATGCATATCTTCCCCTTTTACATAATAATGTGCCAATACTGGCAGCTCTCCGACTTCCTTTGCGTTCCAGTCAATCTCATAATCCATCATATTGCGTTCAAAAACCCCGTCCACCGCATCGGCGTCCGTCTGTTCAAACCTTGCAAGCTCTGTTTCTGTAATTAATTCTTCCATTGATCCTCTCCTCTATCTTTTCTTTGCATATGATCCATATCCAGCATCTGCGCCGGTCAGCTCCAAAGCGTATTTCAAACACGCTTTCCATCAGTATAACGAAAACGAGCTTTTTTTACAACAAAAAAACGCATCATTCCTTTGCGTTGGACGGATGCAGCGCTCTTTAACATCTTCAGATATTATTTATCATTCATTACAATAAAACTATCATACATATGAGGAGAAAAAGACTATCCAATGAGAGACGAATACGTATTGAAAAAAATATCCCAGCTTTTAAGCGAACACGACTGGACGCTCTACCGGCTGGCAAAAGAAGCGAATATCAGCTATTCTACCTTAAGCAACACTTTCCATCGCAATAACGTACCCTCGATAGCCACTTTGATACGGATCTGCGAAGGCTTCGGCATCACCCTGTCGGAATTTTTTGACGAAGGCGGTACGCCAATCAAGCAGCTGACCATTGCTGACCAAGAGCTGATCACAAATTTCCACTGTCTGCCGCGCGAAGATAAGGGACTTGTAACCGCGTATATCAGCGGTCTTTTAAAGACATCCTGCGCCACTGGCGAAGAGGAAGCTTTGTAGTAGGATCGATAGACGAACGCCTGCTTTTTCGGTCTGCGCCTGCAAGCGCAGACCGCACAAACCGTTATACCAGATCCACGCTTCCTTCTATTTCCCCATTTATCACGTAATACGCCTTATTATCCTCAGGCTTAATATAAACCTTCATATCTTTCAGCTCTTCTTTGCTATCGCTCTCCTGATAGCTCTGCTTTACTTTCGCGGAAATATCTGTCAACGACACTTCATTTTCCCCAAACTGCAGAAGCATCTCTTCCGCCGGCTCCGCTTTCACTTCTGGAACAATTTTGCTATTTATAACCGCCGCGTTGTTTTTAGCTGCTCTCTTGGATTTTCCTTTCATAATACAATCCTCCTTTTGATTACTTTCCATTTACTATACCCTTTTTTCTTGGAATAGTCAAATTGATTTCATCTGACGGTAACGATCACTAAAAAACAGGACTTGCCCCTGGAGCAAGTCCTGCACTTCATTAATGAATGCTGCCATCATGCCTTTGGCATCTGCAGCAGCGCTCATTTCCTTTCCTTACTTCTCATACGACAGAAGCAGCTTCACAATTTCATTTGAAGAATTCCATCCCATAGCAATTCCCATCAAATAGGACAATTTTTCCTGCTCCATGCTGCTGCCGCTGATTTTACATGACGCACCGCTGATACTGCATTCCGCAGACGGATCCGCAGCCTTTACTGCCTCCTGCAGAACATCCTTCTGCTTTTCCGTAATTTCATGCGCCGTTGTAAGCTCTAATGCATACATTTGTTTGCCTCCCTCTCTTCCGTTTTTTATAGTATTTCCAGATTCGCCGCAGCCTTATGCATAAGACAGGCTCCTACACAGCCAGCCGTTTCGTGAATCCATTTGCAACAGTTCGCACAAGCGAAATATTCTATTTCTCTATTGCGTCCTGTTCCACTATCATCATACCACAACTTTGCCAATAAAAAAACAAAATATTTTTCACATAAAACCATTAATTTTTTGCACAAACTATACAAACACACAAATTTTATATGATACAGGTTAAATTTTTTATCTGATCACAGAAAAAACAAGAAAATAGAAGGAGATTAAAATATGAATCAATTAAGATCACAAAGCAGTCCCTACCTACTGCAGCACGCAGAAAACCCGGTAAACTGGTTTCCATGGTGCGAGGAGGCATTTGACGCTGCCGCCGCTCTGGATCGGCCGATTTTTTTAAGCATTGGCTATAGCACCTGTCACTGGTGTCATGTCATGGCGCACGAAAGCTTTGAAAACAAAGAAATTGCAGATATATTAAATAAATACTTTATTTCTATCAAAGTAGATCGTGAAGAACGGCCGGATATTGACAGTGTTTATATGTCCGTTTGCCAGGCTTTTACCGGAAGCGGCGGCTGGCCAATGAGTATTTTTATGACGGCTGGGCAAAAACCATTTTTCGCAGGCACATATTTTCCGCCTGTATCCGGCCGAGGCATGATCGGCTTCCAAGAGCTGCTTCTAACCATCGCAAAACAATGGGCACAAAAGCGCGGCAGGCTGCTTGCATTCGCAGACCAGATCCTATCTGCCCTAAACGCAAATTCTTCTGTATCAACGCGCGCCACCCAGCCTGCGTCAGATTTACTGCAGAAGGCTGCGGACATCTTTTTCGAAAGCTTTGACGCAGTACACGGCGGCTTTGGCTCCGCCCCGAAGTTCCCCCTGCCCCACAACCTGCTCTTTTTACTACTGTATGCAAGGATCTTTAACAACAGCCAGGCCAAGCAGCAGGCATTACTGACGCTAAAGCAAATGCGCAGAGGCGGCATTTTTGATCAGATCGGCTTTGGCTTTTCCCGCTATTCTACCGACGACCATTTTCTCGTTCCTCATTTTGAAAAAATGCTGTATGACAACGCCTTGCTCATTCTTGCGTATACCGCTGCCTATCACGCCTGCGGCGATTCGTTTTATCTAAATACCGCCATAGATACCGCCGACTACATTTTCCGCGAAATGACCGGCGAAAACGGCGAATTTTTTTCCGCACAGGACGCCGACAGCGAAGGCAAGGAAGGCACCTACTACACGTGGGACTACGACGAGATCTGTCACATTCTTGGCTCAGAAAAAGGCCAGGCGTTCTGCGCGCACTTTGGTATTACAAAACACGGAAATTTTGAGGGCAGAAATATCCCAAACCTTCTGCATCCAGATGCCCTTGCCTGTACCGATGCTTTTGAAGCTGAGAGAAAACGGCTGTACGAGCACCGGAAATCCCGCACTCACCTGCATTTGGACGACAAAGTGCTGACCGCATGGAATACGCTTATGATCTGTGCACTGTCTGCATTGTACCGGGTCAGCGGCCTGCAGCGCTTTCTTGCAGCCGCTCAAAAAGCCCAGTCCTTCCTTGACACCCACCTGTCAGACGGCACACACTTATACGTAAGCTGCCGGGGCACTACGCGCTCCTCTTATGGCTTTTTAGATGATTACGCCTGTCAGACAGCTGCCCTGATTTCTCTATACGAGGTTTCCGGCAATGCGTCCTATCTGGAGCGCTCGCAGTCTGTCTGCCGGGAAGCGATCACCCAGTTTGCCGATGACAAAGGCGGCTATTTTTTATATGGAACTAAAAACGCCCCATTGATCACCCGGCCAAAAGAAACCTATGACGGCGCGCTGCCAAGCGGCAATTCCATCATGGCCTGGTGCCTGGTGCGGCTTTCCCAGCTGACGCATACCGATTTCTTCGAGCAAGCCGCCGAAAAACAGCTCGCCTTCCTGTCTGGCGAAGCCGGACATTATCCTGCCGGACACAGTATGTTTTTGATCGCGCTTCTTTATTCTATGTATCCGCCGGAGAAAATTACTGTCGTATTATCCGAGGATCAAACCTCAATACAACTTTTGCCCCAGCTTCCATTTTATGCCGATGTAACCTTCCTGGAGCAGGAAACGGACGCTTACCGGCTGCTGGACGGCAAAACAACTTATTACGTATGCAAAGATCATAGCTGCCTGCCGCCAATCCATGAAATCCCAAGCTGGTAACGCACATTTCCGTAAATTGTATTGTTTTATGCCTGTTCCTCCTGATCGTCCAGATATGCACGAAGCTCCTCCAGATCTTCTTTTGATATGCTGTTGCTGTGATACAGGCTTGCGACAAGCTTCTGTACCGAATTATCATACAGCCGTTCCAGAAAATTCCGGCTCTCAGACAAGCTGTACTCTTCCTGTGTGATCACGGCTGTATAGTAATTGGTACGAGTCGACCTGTCGCAGCTGACAAAGCCCTTATGTGCCAGTCTTGACAATGCCGTCATAAGACTCGACAGCTTCCAGTCCCTGCTGTTATGCAGCCCGTCCAAGATCTGTTTGGATGTGGCAGGCTCCTGACAGCCCCACAAGATTTTCATAATTTCAAATTCAGCCTCTCCCAATTTTTTCATGCTTTTACGCTTCCCCCTTAGATTATCATTTTTTTACTTATCATTGCTTTCACAATTATACATAGTGATAATACTTTTGTCAACTCCCAGGGCGTGTCTTGGAGATGCTTAGTCTATGTTGACTAAAATTGAAATAGATTCTTCGAAATTTCCTTGTCGCCTTCCATGAACAAACTTTATTATACTTTAAAATATTAGATAATTCCAAAGCAACCATACCATAACTGCTTTCTTTAAAAGCTTTCTACAGAAATGCGCTCCCTGCTTATCAGAAATTGCAGTTATGGAAAAGGGCTTGGAAACGCATACTAAAGATTTACAGATGTATTACATACTATATTTGTATACAACAAAAAAGCGGCCATTGCCTATAACGATACAGACAAAAACCGCTCTTTTGATTTTGACCAGAAAATTTCATACATTCGGATAAGTACTGCTTAATGAGACACGGGGGATTCGAACCCCCGACAACTTGATTAAAAGTCAAGTGCTCTACCAACTGAGCTAGTATCCCATAATGTCGAAACTGGGCTAACCAGATTCGAACTGGTGAATGCAGGAGTCAAAGTCCTGTGCCTTACCGCTTGGCGATAGCCCAT
>CAJUIL010000052.1 GCA_910586225.1 uncultured Eubacterium sp.
GCAGAAGTGGCGGAATTGGCAGACGCGCAGGCTTCAGGTGCCTGTGGTAGCAATATCGTGTGGGTTCAAGTCCCATCTTCTGCATTACAAAATGAACAAACCCGTTTCCAATCGGAAGCGGGTTTGTTTTTCCCGTATTTACTTTTATTCCAGAGCATTCAGGTTGACAAGCTTCTGCTTCACGACAGGGGCAAGCTCTTTCATCAGTGCGTCCCCCTTGATCACGACTACATAATACCGGCTCTGCGTCAGCATATAATAATCGTCGCCCTCAAAGCTATCCAAGTCGCCGTTGCTGCAGCAGATAAAGTACCCTTCTTCTCCTACAGGGAGATCTTCAAAGGTAATGGAATATACGTGTGTATCGATCAGGTTTACCTGCAGTTCATAGGCAATCCGGTAGTTTTTCGTGTCATCCAGTGTACAGTAAACGTCCCGGTTGCCGACGACGTCTTTTAACAGGTCAAACATGGCAAGGTTTCCAGAAGATACTTTACCGAGCTGTGAATGGACGGTGCCGATCTTTGCAGAATACAGTCCGGTCGGTATAAATATCGCGGTCAGTAAAAGGCAGGCGAGCACCGGGCGCAGCTGTAAAAGCCGTTTTGGGCGGATGCATAGTATGAGCAGCAGTATTGCAGCGCCTACGCAGCCAATCGTAATACACCAGCGCAGCGAAAAGGATTCGGAAAACAGACGGTAGAAGCCGATACCTGCCGCGCAGAAAGAGCGATAATGCCAAGTGTCTGTGATCTGCTGCAGATTTTCGTGCAAGATAAAGCTGATAGCGGCATAGAAAATGGACTGGGCAAGCACCAATCCCAAAAAACGCCGGTTTTTTGGGCAAAAGGCCAACTCCTGGAATCCAAGCAGCAGTAGGATCCCGATGATGCATTCGTCATAGCGCGTATAAATAAAATAGGTCAAGTCTGTATCCGAGTCTAAGTTAGTGATAGAAGCCGGATCAATGAGACTGATGGCGGAAACGAGAAATGTTCCGGTGCAGGCCAGCAGCGTAAACAGGTAAAAGGTTGTGTGCCGCTCTGTTTTTTTGGAATGAAACGCGCGCAGGATGTACGACGCACAGTGGGTGAGTCCCCAAAAGAGCAGACCGAACGTAGAGGTCATAAGGCCCCAGAGCTGTCCGCTGAGCGAGCGGGCAAGATTTTGCAAGCCTTGCAGCGTCAGCAGGGAGAGCAGATGCTCCTTTTGCGCACCCAGACCATTTTTGGGTTTGATGCCGAACCCTTCTATCGTACAAAGATAAGCCTTGATATCTATATTAACAAACAATATGATGACTAAAGGCAGCAGCATCGCTGCAAACAGCTTCCAACCAATCGCGTCCGTCAGGCGCAGAAATAAAACGACCATAAGATAAGCCGTGACAATACCGATGGTACGGTTGTGCGTAATATAGCAGGCGCCCATACAAAAGCTCAGCAAAATAGCGCCGCTGACAGATGGATGTCGTTCGAACTGCAAAAACAGGTACAGCAGCAGCCAGACGAGAAAATATAAAAACGTCTCGCTCCAGGCGATCGGGCCTTGGGTCAGATAGGACGAATACATACTTACCATAAAAGAAACGGTAAGCAAAAGCCATTGCTCCGCTTTTGCAAACAGCAGCTTGGCGCATTGAAAGCATAACAAAAAGGAAAGTACGCCGAAAATGCCGTTCAGCACGATGGCTGATCGGTACATCAGATGCAGGTTGTGGGTCAGCAGGAAGAGCGGTGTCAGTACAAGGCTGTAGCCATACGAATACCAGTTCATATGCCCGGCGAAAACGTCGGACCAGTCGTGTCCGGTAAAGAGCGCCGCGTGCGTCCAGTAGCCGTATTCATCGTTGCGGATCGCAAGCACGCTGGATTCACGGATATACCAGATACGGAATATAAAAATGAGAACGGTGTACAACAGGAATAAGAAAGCTCTGTGCTGTTTTTTGATTGTCTGAACCATAGTGATAACTCCTGACGCTGTTATTTTTTGATTTCCTATACATGATTATACAAAAAATATGAAAAAAATAAAGGAATTTTAAAAAAAACACAGAATTTTAAAAATAAGGAGGCAAACTGTTACAAAGGAAGGAGCTATTCCTCATGACGATACGGGAAGAAATGGAACAAAGGGAACATCAGATATTAAGCCCCTATGCTTCATTCAGCGATCGTTCCGCAGGCAGGCAGCGGGACGAGGAGCCTTGCGATATCCGTCCGGTGTACCAGCGTGACCGTGACCGGATCCTGCACAGCAGGGCGTTCCGCAGGCTGAAAAATAAGACGCAGGTATTTTTAACGCCAAAAGGGGATCATTATCGGACAAGGATGTCGCATACACTGGAGGTTTCTCAAAACGCCCGCACGATCGCGAAGGCGCTGCGCCTGAATGAGGATCTGGCGGAAGCTATTGCACTTGGGCATGACCTTGGCCACACGCCGTTTGGCCATGCCGGGGAGTTCATGCTGAACAGTCTGTGTGAAGGAGGGTTCCGGCATAACGAGCAGAGCGTACGGATTGTGGAAAAGCTGGAAAAACATGGGAAAGGGCTGAATCTGACCAAAGAAGTGCGGGACGGCATTTTAAATCACCAGATGAGCAGTATGCCGTCGACATTGGAGGGCAGGATTGTACGCCTTTCGGATAAGATTGCGTATATCAATCATGACGTAGATGATGCGATCCGCGCAAAGATTTTGTGCGAGGAGGATATTCCGGTACAGTACCGGGAAATACTTGGGGTAAATGTACGTATGCGATTGAACACTTTAATACATAATATTGTTACGAATAGTATGGGAAAAAACGATATCCTCATGTCACAAGAGGTCGGGGAAGCGATGCAGGGACTTAGGCAGTATATGTTTAAAAACCTGTATCATAATCCAAAGGCAAAGCGTGAGGAAACAAAGGCTGAAGAGCTGCTGGAACGTCTGTTTGAATATTATACGAAGCGGCCAGAGAAGATGCCAGAGCAGTTTACGGATATGATACGCAAAGGGGAGCGTTTGGACCGTGCGGTGTGCGATTATATCGCGGGGATGACAGACCAGTACGCAATAGCAAAATTCAGCGAATACTATGTGCCTGTCCAGTGGCAGGTATAACAGGCAAAAAAGGAGTCAAGCAGATGCCGTTTTATTCAGAGGAATTAAGGGAAGAAGTACGTTCCGCGAATGACATTGTAGATGTTATATCCGGATATGTCAGGCTTCAGAAGCGGGGCGGCAGCTACGTAGGGCTTTGTCCGTTCCACAATGAAAAAACAGGGTCCTTCCACGTATCGCAAAGCAAACAGCTGTATCATTGCTTTGGATGCGGTGCGGGAGGCGATGTATTTGGCTTTTTGATGGAATATGAAAACTTTACTTTTCGGGAAGCGATGGAGCAGCTGGCAGACCGGGTTGGAATGACGCTGCCCAAGCAGGAGCTGTCCGAGCAGGAAAAACGCCAGTCCGATTATCGTTCCCTGCTGCTGGAGGTCAACCGGGAAGCAGGGAAATATTACTATCTGCTGCTGCGGGACGCGCGGGGCGCACACGCGCTGGAATATTTTAGAGAGAGGCAGCTGTCCGATGCAACGATGAAAAAATTTGGACTTGGCTACGCGGATAAGTACAGCGACGATCTGTACCGTTATTTAAGGTCAAAAGGCTATCACGACCAGCTGCTTAAAGATTCCGGGCTTGTTATGATCGATGAAAAACGTGGGGCGCATGACAAGTTCTGGAATCGGGCGATGTTTCCGATTATGAATGTGCATAATAAGATTATCGGCTTCGGCGGAAGAGTCATGGGTGAAGGAGAGCCGAAATATTTAAATTCGCCGGAAACGCAGATTTTTGACAAGAGCCGCAACTTGTACGGCCTGCAGCTGGCCAGACAGTCCAGAAGGCCGCAGCTGCTTTTATGCGAAGGCTATATGGATGTGATCGCGCTGCACCAGGCAGGCTTTGATAATGCGGTAGCATCGCTCGGCACAGCGTTTACAAGCGGACACGCGAGCTTATTGAAGCGTTATGCAAAGGAGGTGTATCTGACCTTTGACAGTGACGGAGCCGGGGTAAAGGCGGCTCTGCGGGCGATTCCCATACTCAAAGAAGCGGGATTGACGGCGAAGGTCGTCCATATGGAACCGTACAAGGACCCGGATGAATTTATTAAGGGGCTTGGCGCGCAGGCGTATCAAGAACGGATTGATCAGGCTGAAAACAGCTTTATGTTTGAAATCCGGATTTTGGAGCAGAATTATAATATGAGCGATCCGCAGGGAAAGACAGCTTTTTATCAGGAAGCTGCCAGAAAGCTTTTGGGGTTTTCCGAGGAGCTGGAGCGGAATAATTATATCGAAGCCGTGGCGGCCCAATATCGGATCGGCTTTGAAAATCTGCGCAGGCTGGTCGCACAGGTCGGCGCGCAGACTGGACTGGTCAAAAAACCAGAGCCGTTAAAGTCGGGTGTCCGTAAAAAGGAGCTGCAAAGAGAGGACGGCGTGAAAAAATCCCAAAAGCTGCTTCTGACCTGGCTTGGCGAAGAGCCGTCGCTGTATCCTTTGATACGCGAATATATTACGCCGGAGGATTTTCCGGACGCCTTGTGCAGGCAGGCGGCAACAGCGCTGTTTGCGCAGCTGGATGCAGGGACGCTGCATCTGGCGCAGATACCTGGACATTTTGAAAGTCTGGACGATCAGCGCGAGATCGTGTCTGCGTTCCATGAAACGATACGTGAGGTTACGACCAGAGCGGAGCGGGGGCAGGCATTAAAGGATACGATACTGAAATTAAAAGAACATCACCTTCAGATACTGAGAGACGATCACGATCCGAACGGTATGCAGGAGCGTTTTTCACAGATGCTCCATGAGAAAAAAATGCTGGAGGCGCTGCGCAGGAAGGAATTTTTGCCGCAGATGCCAGACGGCAGCCAGTAACAGCACGATCTGTGTACTGTTGCGAAAGATGAGCATAGACCAAGAGAGGATGAATTCAATGGCGAATATGGAAGAAAACAAGAAGAAAATGAAAAAAAAGGATCAGGCGGCAGAAAGGGAAGGTATGGATACTCCGGTGTTTGACCAGCAAAAGTTTCTGGAAATTTTAGGCACGCTCGTAGAACGGGCCAAAAAGAAGAAAAATATGCTGGAATACAAAGAAATCAGCGACGCGTTCCAAAGTATGTGCTTGTCTGCGGAGCAGCTGGAAAACGTGCTGGAGTATCTGGAAATCCATAATGTGGATGTCCTGCGTATCTCAGATGATGACGATGATGATATTTTGATCGAAGATGATGACGTAGAGGTAGAAAACATCGATCTGACCGTGCCGGACGGCGTAAGCATAGAGGATCCGGTACGTATGTACTTAAAGGAAATCGGAAAAGTACCATTGTTAAGCGCGGAGGAGGAGATTGACCTGGCGCAGAAGATGGAGGCGGGAGCTGTTGCACACGAGAAGATCATGATTTTAAGAGGGCGCAGAGATAAGCTGGATTCTGATGCAGAAAAGCGGGAAATCAATGAAGAGATCAATCGTCTGATCCTAGAGCAGGATCAGGGCGAAGAAGCCAAAAAACGTCTGGCGGAGGCAAATCTGCGTCTTGTCGTCAGTATTGCCAAGCGTTATGTTGGGCGTGGGATGCTTTTTTTGGATTTGATCCAGGAAGGCAATCTTGGATTGATCAAAGCGGTTGAAAAATTTGATTACTGCAAAGGGTTTAAATTTTCCACCTATGCGACGTGGTGGATCCGTCAGGCGATCACAAGAGCGATCGCAGACCAGGCGCGTACGATTCGTATTCCGGTGCATATGGTAGAGACGATCAACAAGCTGATACGCGTTTCCAGACAGCTTTTGCAGGAGCTTGGGCGGGAGCCATCGCCAGAGGAGATCGCGGTACAGATGAATATGCCGGTGGAACGCGTGCGCGAGATTTTAAAAATATCCCAAGAGCCGGTTTCCTTGGAAACACCGATCGGAGAAGAGGAAGACTCCCATTTGGGAGACTTTATCCAAGACGACAATGTTCCGGTTCCAGCGGACGCCGCGGCGTTTACGTTATTAAAGGAACAGCTTGGCGAGGTGCTTGGAACACTGACCGAGCGGGAGCAGAAGGTTTTGACGCTGCGGTTTGGCCTGCAGGATGGCAGGGCGCGGACGCTGGAGGAGGTTGGCAAGGAGTTCAATGTTACCCGTGAGCGTATCCGCCAGATCGAAGCAAAGGCGCTGCGCAAGCTGCGTCATCCAAGCAGGAGCCGCAAGCTCAAGGATTATCTGGAGTAAGCTATGCAGAAGCTATCAAAGCGGCTGCAGGCGGCTGCAGATTTTGTCACGGAAGGAAGCCGGGTGGCGGATATCGGGACAGACCATGGATTTTTGCCAATATATCTTGTGCAAAGCGGCAAATGCCGGCGCATTATCGCTATGGATATCAAAGCAGGCCCGCTGGAACGGGCTAGAGAACATATTGCGGCCGCGGGGCTTGGCGGCAGCATCCAAACTAGGCTGTCCGACGGGCTGCGGGAGCTGGCGGAGGGAGAAGCGGACAGCGCTGTGATCGCAGGAATGGGCGGACTGACCGTGATCCATATTTTAGATCAGGGACAGGAGCAGCTGCGCCACCTCAAGGAGCTGGTGCTGGAGCCGCAGTCGGATATCGCAAAGGTACGCAGGTACTTGCGTGAACATAAGCTGGAAATTGACCGGGAAACGGTTGTGCAGGAAGCAGGAAAATTTTACCCGGTGATGCATATTTCGATCCGTCATGCAGACAGGAACACGGACATAAAAAAAGCGGGACTTGTGAAGGAAAGCATTCCGAAGGCACTGGATATGGGACGAATGGAGCCCGCTGCTGGATACATGGTATTGCTGGAGCGGCTTGGGGATGCCGCGCGGGTGCAGGAGGCGCTGGATCAATATGGGGAATGCCTCGTATTTGCCCGGCGAAGGCATCCGGTATTTATGGAGCTGCTGGAACGGGATGCCAAGCGGGAGCTTACTATTTTGCGGGAACTGGAAAAAGGACAGCAGGGGCCGCAAAAGCTTGCGGCGCACAATGGGCAGCAGCTGGCGGCACAACGAAAAGCGCAGGTCGGGCGTCGTTTGGAGGAAATTCGGGTGCTGCAGGAGCTTTGCATGAAAAAACAGGAAGAATGAAATACGAAAGAACAGAGCATAGGAGAACAAAGCATTGAAATGTTCAGAACTTATAGAAATTTTGCAGCAGCATTCCGGCGAAGCCTATGCGTGCAGCTGGGATAATGTCGGCCTGCTGGTCGGAAGCGGGAAAAAAGAGGTAAAAAAAGTATATATCGCGCTGGACGCGTCAGACGAAGCAGTAGAGGAAGCCATTGCGGCAGGAGCGGATCTGCTGCTGACGCACCATCCGCTGATCTTCCAGGGGATCAAACGCGTGACAGACGACGACGCCGCCGGGCGCAGGATCATGGCGATGATACGCGCGGATCTGTCGTATTACGCAATGCATACGAATTTTGATGTAATGGGAATGGCGCAGCTTGCGGCGTCCAAAATACGGCTTTGCGACGCTGTGCCGCTGGAGGCTACGGTTATGGAAAACGGCGTTTCGCAGGGGATAGGCAGGGTTGGCAGTTTGGAAGCGGATATGACGCTGGGCGAATGCTGCGAGCTTGTAAAATCCGCTTTTGCGCGAAGCCAGGTTCAGGTGTTTGGAAGCCTTTCGAAGAAAGTGCGGCGGGCCGCGATCTGTCCGGGGGCAGGCAAAAGCAATGTAGGCGATGCGCTTGCTGCGGGGGCGGACGTGTATATTACCGGGGATATAGACCACCATACCGGAATCGATGCCGTAGCCGCGGGAATGGCGGTGATTGATGCGGGCCATTACGGGCTTGAGCATATTTTTATCGCGTATATGGCGCAGTATCTTAGGGAGAATGCGCCGCAGCTGGAGATTGTGGAGCAAAAAAGAGCGGAACCGTTTCAGTTTGTATAAATATAAAAGAGGAAGCGACGATGGGGAATCGGATTTGTAACGTGCAGGTTGGCACGCAGAAAAAGCAATACGCGCAGGGGACGACGTTTTTGGAGCTGGCGCGGGAATATCAGAGCCAGTACCGGGATGAAATCGTACTGGCGGTTTTTAACAATAAATTAAGGGAGCTTGGCCGTACGATAGAGACAGACGGTGTTTTGTCGTTTCTGACGACTGCGGATACAAAGGGCAGGAAGGCATATCGCAGGAGCATGGTCATGCTGCTGGAAAAGGCGCTCTATAACCTGTATGGTACAGGTACGCGGCTGCGCGTGATGCATACGCTGGGACAGGGGCAGTACTGCGAGCTGGACGGCGCTCTGTCTGTGTCAAAGAAGCTGTTAGAAGAGGTCAGCGCGGAAATGCACCGTCTTGTGGAGGCGGACATTCCGATCGGGAAAAACACGATCCATACGGATCTGGCCATAACAAGGCTTCAGGAATACGGGATGGAGGACAAGGCAAAGCTGTTTCGCTTCCGCAGGAGTTCCCATGTGAACCTGTATAATATGGAAGGGTTTCAGGACTATTTTTACGGGTATATGGTGCCGTCTACCGGGTATTTAAAATATTTTGAGCTGCAGCAGTATGAGGACGGCTTTGTGATGGTCTTTCCCTATGAGGATACGAAAAAAGCTGCGCAGTTCCAGACGTCCCAAAAGCTGTACCATACGCTGATGGAAGCGGCGGCATGGGCAAAGCAGATGCAGATCAGTACGATCGGGGAATTAAACGAAAAGATTGTCAATGGGAAGGTCCAGGATATTATTTTGCTGCAGGAAGCGGAAATGGAAAAGCGTATTGGCAAGATCGCGGAGCAGATTGCGACGGGACGCGATAAAAAATTTATTCTGATCGCAGGCCCGTCCTCTTCTGGTAAGACGACGTTTTCCCATCGCTTGTCGATTCAGCTGCAGGCGCATGGGCTGACTCCGCATCCGATCGGCATGGATAATTTTTATGTAGACCGGGAGAAAACGCCGCTGGATGAAAACGGGCAGTACGATTTTGAATGTCTGGAAGCGATTGATATGGAGCTGTTTGACTCCACAATGGAAAAGCTGCTGGCGGGAGAGCGTACGGAGCTGCCGCATTTTAATTTTATAAACGGAAAGCGGGAGTTTAAAGGGGAGTTTTTGCAGCTTGGGCCAGAGGATGTACTTGTGATCGAAGGGATCCATGGGCTGAACAACCGGCTTTTAACGACGCTGCCGAAAGAAACGAAGTTTAAGATCTATATCAGCGCCCTGACGCAGATCAATATCGATGAGCATAACCCAATTCCGACGACGGATGGGCGGCTGATCCGCCGGATCGTGCGCGACGCGTTTATGCGGGGGACGTCAGCGGAGCATACGATCGAGATGTGGCAGTCTGTCCGCAGAGGAGAGGAACGAAACATATTCCCATTCCAGGAGCAGGCGGACGTCATGTTTAATTCGGCGCTTATTTATGAGCTGGCGGTGCTGAAAATGTACGCAGAGCCTTTGTTATTTGCGATTCGGCCGGACAGCCCGCAGCATATGCAGGCAAAGCGGCTGCTCAAATTTTTGGATTATTTTCTGCAGGTGCCAAGCGAGGAGGTCGGCAAAAATTCTATTTTGCGGGAATTTATCGGCGGAAGTTGTTTTCATGTGTAAAAACACTTTACATTTTGGCCGATTTGTGGTTGAATAGATTTGGAAAACAGCAAGCAGGATGAATGATCGCGGCTGCATATGCCGAAAGGCTGCAGGTGAGGAAAGTCCGGGCTTCACAGGGCAGGATGCCGGATA
>CAJUIL010000053.1 GCA_910586225.1 uncultured Eubacterium sp.
AACATTATTCTTGCATTAACGTTATCAGAGTGTGTGTATAGCATGTTGAAATAGACAAAGGTGTGCTGCAAACATGCAATAAAAAGAAACATTCTTCATAGCCGCAATAAAAGCCGGATGCCTCCTGCTTGATCGTTTGCGTCAGCAATCTGATATTTTTCTATGGAATCTGATAGAAGTATCGCTGCAAAATGAGTAAAATAGCAATATCGTTCGCAGAAACGTTGATCCGGCCGGGCTTGCTGCAGCAATGATACAATAACAAAATGTTACAGAAAAAGGAGGAATTAGATGCAGAGCATACATTATATAGATCAGGACGGGACATTTTCTATCGAGCAGCCGGAAAATTACAGTTATCTGTATTTTCCGATTGCCGGGGAGGGCGGCTTAAAAAGCTCGGTAACACCGAATCTGGGAGGAGACATAAAGATCAGCCAGAACGCATTTCTAATGGAGCCGGTCAGTGTGGAAAATCTGCATAATAACCGTTCCGGAAGAAATTTCTGGTGCAGGATGGCAGATGGCTGCTGTTGGTCTGCCGTTGGGGCATCCGCAGAGCAGGAGAGCAGAAAATTTACAGATAAACAGGATGCAAGTGTGCTGCACGCAGGACTGATGTGGCATACGGTGACAAGAAAGTCTGTGCAGCATACGCTGGAAGCAGAAGTGACGTCTTTTGTGCCGCTGGAACATCCGGCGGAGGTTATGCGGGTTACGCTGCGCAATACGGGAAGTGAAGCGCTGACACTGACGCCTGTGGCGACTGTGCCGATTTTTGGCAGAAGCGCGGACAATGTTCGTGACCACAGGCACGTGACATCCCTGCTGCATCGGATTTGGACGACGGATGACGGCGTACACGTCCGCCCGACACTGTCGTTTGACGAACGTGGCCATCAGAAAAATGCGCTGATTTATTTTGTATGTGCTGCCGGCGCGGACGGGCAGAAACCGTGTGGGTTCTATCCGGTGACGGAAGATTTTATCGGAGAAGGCGGCAGTTTTACAAATCCGCAGAAGATACGGGAAAATGCTGCCGGCGAAGCTGCCGGATACCAGACAGAGGGGAAAGAAGCCGTAGGTGGTATCCGTTTTGATGAGATCTGCCTTGCACCAGGAGAACAAGCCGAATATACGGTTGTTATGGGCATTACGGACAGGGAGGAACAGATCAGGGAGATTATGGATGCGTTTCGGACAGCAAAGCAGGTAGATGCTGCGTTTTGCCAGATGAAGCGGTACTGGCAGGAAAAAGTAAATGTCCGCTACCATACAGGCAGCTGCACGTTTGACCGGTTTTTAAGATGGGTAAGTTTCCAGCCGCTGTTAAGGAGAATTTATGGCTGCTCGTTCCTTCCGTACCACGATTATGGCCGGGGCGGCCGGGGCTGGCGGGATTTGTGGCAGGACTGCCTGTCACTGCTGATGATGGATCCGGGCGGCGTGCGTCAGATGATCGTGGATAACTGCGGCGGTGTACGCGTTGACGGTACAAATGCTACGATTATCGGGTCCGGGCAAGGGGAATTTATTGCAGACCGCAATGGCATTGCACGTGTCTGGATGGACCATGGGGTATGGCCGTTTTTGACGATCCGGCTTTATATAGACCAGACCGGGGATGTGGAGATTTTAAGGGAAAAGGCTGTATATTTTAAAGACGAGCAGATAAAACGGGGCTGTGGACTGGATACGCATTGGGACAGCACGTATGGCGTGCGGCAGAAAAACCAGAGCGGGGAAATTTATGAAGGAACCGTGCTGGAGCATTTGCTGCTGCAGATGTTGTGTGCTTTTTATGAGGTCGGAGAGCATAACCATATTCGCCTGCGTGGTGCGGACTGGAATGATGCTTTGGATATGGCGCCGGACCGTGGTGAAAGCGTGGCGTTTACGTGTGCGTATGCAGGAAACCTGATGCAGCTGGCACAGCTGCTGATGCAGTTGGCTGAACGGTTTGGCTGGAAACAGGCAGAGTTTATGGAAGAGATGGGTGTGCTGCTACAGGATGAAGCAGAGGTCTATGACAGTATTTCGGCAAAACAAGAGCTTTTACGGCAGTATGTGCAGACAGTCAGCCATCAGGTCAGCGGCCGCCGTATGTCTGTGGATGTAAATGAGCTGGCGGAAAACCTAAGGCATAAAGCAGCCTGGATGCAGGAGCATATTCGCAAAACGGAGTGGATACAAGGGGATCAGGAAGGCTGGTTTAACAGCTACTACGATAATCATGGAAATGCCGTTGAGGGGTATTGCGGCCAGGGGGTGCGGATGATGCTGACCGGCCAGGTGTTTGCGGTAATGAGCAAAACCGCGGATGACCAGCAGACAAGGCAAATCTGTAAAAGCGCGGATAGGTATTTATATGATGCAAAAGCAGGGGGATACCGTATCAACACGAATTTCAACGAAGAAAAATATGATATGGGAAGGATGTTTGGGTTTGCCTATGGGGAAAAAGAAAACGGGGCAGTCTTTTCTCATATGACTGTAATGTACGCAAATGCGCTGTATCAAAGAGGATTTGTAAAAGAAGGATTTCGTGCGCTGCAGACGCTGGCGGATACGGCGATGGACTTTGCGGTAAGTAAAATCTATCCGGGCATTCCAGAATATTTTAACCGGGACGGAAGAGGGATGTATCATTACCTGACAGGCGCAGCAAGCTGGTATATGCTTACAATGGTAACGGAAGTGTTTGGGGTGCGTGGAGAGATTGGTGATCTTCTCATACAGCCGAAGCTGTTAAGCGGGCAGTTTGATGAACAAGGCTGCGCAGGTATTGCGCTGACATTTGCAGGCCAATGCTTTGAGATAACGTTTGATAATCCGGACAGGCTGTCCTATGGGGAATATGAGGTATACGGCGCTGTCTGCGATGGCACAGGCCTGCCTGTAAACGGTGCGTCTGCGGTTATGGAAAGAAGCCGGATTCAACAACTCCAGGACGGCGTACATAAGATCCGGGTTACGTTGGGAAGGTGCCAGCCAAGCGGAGGCACACAATAATATGTTTCACCAGGAAGTGCGGTAAAATTTGTCACGGTATTTTTTGGGAGTCATACCGACCGATTTTTTAAAAGTCTGGATAAAATGGCTTTGTGAGGAAAAAGCCAGATAATTTGCGATTTCAATCAGACTGAAATCGGAATATTTCAAAAGATGCTGGGCTTTTTCGATCTTTTTTTCGCTGATATAGGTGCTGATTGCCACACCAAGCTCTTGTTTAAACAGCCGTGATAAATAACTGGTGGACAGGCCTGTATAATCTGCAAGCTCTTCGATGGTAAGGCGGCTGTTCAGGTGGCTGTAAATATAGTCCATACAGCGGATAACGGGTTTTGAAATCACACTTTCTTTTTTCAAGAGCAGCATTTTGCCTGTATAATCCAAAACCATGCTGTCATGCAGCTTGCAGATGGCCGGGATGGATGTACAGGCATCCATTTTTAATATATAGAAATCACTCAGGCGGTACGCCTGTTCCAATTCCATACCAGCCTCCACGCAGTGGCGGACAATCATCGCGACCGTTACGACAAAATGATATTTCATATTAGTAAGCGGGTTAGGAGAAAGTACACCCATGCCATTCGGGCTTGCAAACGTATTCTGGAGGCAGTTTTTCTGCACAAAATTAATATCGCCGGAGCTGACGGCATGGTAAAATGCATATTCTTCTTCTAATGGGCGGTGCGCAAGGCAGTCTTCGGCGGCCAGAAGCTCCTGCTGCTGCCATTCTTTTTGCAGATCCATAAACATTCCTTTCTGAAAACCAGTATATGATTGTGACATTATATCATGAATTTGATATTTTTGTACATAGTATTGTATATAAATTTGTAAAAAAACGGTAAGCTAGATTAAAAAAATAGGGAGGATTTCAGAATGAAAAGACAATTTTGGAAAGTTATCACGCCTGTCTTAACGGCTGCCATAGCAGCGTCATTTATGACAGTAACGGCAAATGCCGCAAAATCCGGTATTTCACAGACAAAATGTATTTTGTCCAAAAGGGATCAGGTGGATTTGGATATCGGCGGGGAAAATGAGCGGTCAGGCATTTATACTGTAAGCAACGAGCAGATAGCTTCAGTGAAAAACAACGGCCTGGTGACTGCGAAAAAAACAGGAAAGGCGACGGTTTCATGGACAAAAGGCGGTGCGAAATATACATGTGCCATCCAGGTAGTAAAAGCACCGAAAATAAGCAAAACAGAACTGGTGTTAAAGGTAGGGCAGACCAAACAGCTTTCTGTGGAAAAGAACGGAAACAAAAAGCTTTCTGTGGTATGGAGCTCTTCGGATTCGGACATTGTTACAGTAAAGGGCGGAAAAGTGACCGCGGTATCGGCTGGAACAGCAAAAATTAAGGTAAAGATCAAAGGTCTGACAAAAACATGGAAAAAGGAGGCAAATGTGACGGTAAAAAGCAATGGCGGAAACAATATCTATGACGGATACAATCTGGTCTGGCAGGAAACGTTTGACGGTGATTCCCTGCAGATGGAAGACTGGAATATAGAAACACATGAGCCGGGATGGGTGAACAACGAGCTGCAGGAGTATACGGATTCGTCTGAAAATATTTATGTCAAAGATGGCAAGCTTGTAATCAAACCGATTGAAACAAAGGGAGCGGATGGAACAGTGTCTTATACGTCCGGCAGGGTCAATACGCAGAATAAGCATAATTTTAAATACGGGCTGTTTGAAGCAAAGCTTAAGGTTCCGAAAGGGCAGGGGTTTCTGCCGGCATTCTGGATGATGCCTGCAAATGAAAATCTGTATGGGCAATGGCCAAGATGCGGAGAGATTGATATTATGGAAGTACTTGGAAATCAGACGGATACTTCTTATGGAACGCTTCATTTTGGCAATCCGCACAGTGAAAGTCAGGGGAAATATACGCTGGATTCCGGCAGCTTTGCGGATGAATATCATACATTTGGCATGGAATGGGAGCCAGGCAGAATTCGCTGGTATGTGGACGGGAATTTGATTCATACGGAAAATGACTGGTATACGGCAACTGAGGGACAGGGAGAGGTTACATATCCGGCACCGTTTGACCAGCCGTTTTATATTATTTTGAACCTGGCTGTAGGCGGCAACTGGCCAGGAATGCCGGATGCATCTACCAATGTGGAAGACGCGCGGTTTTTAATTGACGAAGTAAAGGTATATCAAAAAGACAGTTATGATGAAAATGTGGAAAAGCCGGTAAAAACCGTTGTGCTGCGTGAACCTGGAGCAGACGGCAATTATGTAAATAACGGGGATTTTTCGGTATCGGAAAGTCTGTCAGACGAACAGGACTGGAGCTTTTTAAATGCAATGGAAGGCGAGGCGTCCGCTTCGGTCAGAGATCACGAGATTTTGATTCAAACGGCAAAAGAGGGTACGGTGGATTACAGCGTACAGCTGGTGCAGGCTGGCCTTCCGATGAAAAAAGGCGGTATTTACCGTCTCAGCTTTGACGCTTATGCGGCTGAAAACAGAACGATGAAAACAGGTGTTTCCGCGCCGGACCGGGGCTACAAACGGTATTTGGAAGATACACCTGTAGAGCTGACAACACAAAAGAAGACATATACTTATGAATTTACGATGACAGACGCAGACGATGCCAACGGGCGGCTGGAGTTTAATATGGGGGCTGCAGGTTCGACAGCGGATATCCATATTTCGAACGTATCGATAGTAAAAACGGGGCAGACAGATTTGGATAAGGCGGAAAAAACAGTACGCGCGGATGGCAATTATGTGTACAACGCAGGTTTTCAGGAAGGAAAAGACCGTCTGGGGTATTGGGAAATTAACAGCAATGAGGGAACAACAGCGGCGGTTACGAATGAGGACAATATACGCAGGCTGAAAGTGACGGCTGCTGCCGGTACATCTAAGGAAAATCCGGTTACGATTGTTCAAAACGGCCTGCCGCTGACAGAAGGAGATTATGCAATGCGTTTTCTTGCCGAGGGCGAAAACGGTACATCACTGAAAGTAAAAGTCGCTGGACAGGAATTTGATGCGGCGCTGACAGGAGGGGAACAGGCATGCCAGTATAAGTTTGCGGTTCCGGCAGGCGGGCTGCAGACGCAGGAAAAAGGGATTGTCTTTGAAATTACGCAGCCTGGTACATATTATCTGGATGATGTACGTATCGAAGAAGACAGCTTGATCAAAAACGGAAGTTTCCGTGCAGGATTTTCAGGGTATGAAGTTTATGCATATACCGCGTCAGATGTTTCTTATGTAGTGGACAGTTTAAATGAAGATTCTGCGGCGGATTTCAGTATTTCGAATACGGGCGATGCGGCTTGGAAGATCCAGCTAAAGCAAAATAATATCGAACTGGAAAAGGGCCAGTGGTACCGGCTTTCCTTAAAGGCAAAATCTGACAGGGACAGGAAGCTGATGTTTGCGATTCAGCGAGACGGCAGCAGTGATGATAATTGGACGCCGTATTCTGGAGAAAAGACGGTTATGCTTACAAGCGAATATCAGACTTATGATATCGTATTTCAGATGGAACATGAAACGGACGTAAAGTCTGTACTGAGCATTTCAATGGGTGCGGTTGACGGAGAACAGATTGATCAAAAGCACCGGATCTGCCTGGATGAGATTTTACTGGAAAAGACAGAAAAGCCTGTATCATAAAAAAACAATTAGGGAGAATGGACATGAGATTTGGATATTTTGATAATGAGAGACGTGAGTATGTGATAGACCGGCCGGATACGCCGGCGCCATGGGCGAACTATCTTGGATCGCCGGAATACGGCGCGTTGATCTCAAATCAGGCCGGCGGTTACAGTTTTGCAAAATCAGGAGCAAACGGCAGGATACTCAGATATATTTTTAACCAGTTTGATCAGCCTGGGCGATATATTTACATCCGGGATAACGATACAAAGGATTACTGGTCGGCCTCCTGGCAGCCGGTAGGCAAGGACTTAAAAGAGTATAAAAGTGAATGCCGTCATGGTACCGGCTATACGAAAATGACTGCCGAATACGGCGGTGTGCGTTCCGAGGTATCGTATTATGTTCCGCTGCATCAGGAGTATGAGGTATGGGCGGTTAAAATTACGAACTGCTCCGCAGCCGCAAAGGATCTGAATGTAACAGGATATGCGGAATTTACTAATAACAGCAATTATGAGCAGGATCAGGTGAATCTGCAGTACTCACAGTTTATTACAAGGTCGCAGTTCCATGAAAACCGCATCTGCCAGAAAGTGCATGGCAATTTGGACGGGGTGGAAAAAGGCAGTGATGTGGATGACAAAATTATGACGGAGCGGTTTTTCGGGCTGGCAGGTGAGAAGGTATCTTCCTACTGCGGGGATAAGGAAAAATTTCTTGGACGCTACCATGGGTACGGCAATCCGCAAGGCGTTGCAGACGGTGTTTTATGCGGGGAGACAGGCTATAATGAAAACAGCTGCGGAGCACTTGCGGCGCATCTGCAGCTGGCACCGGGAGAGTCAAAAGAGCTTGCGTTTATCGTTGGCATGAAGAGTGACGCACAGGCGCAGGAGATTATGGCACGTTATGCGCAGCCGTCGCGGATCTGTGAAAAGGAGCGGCTGGAACTGGCGTCCTACTGGCATGAAAAGCTTTCCCGTTTTCAGGTAAAAACACCAAGCCCGGAATTTGACACAATGATAAATACATGGAATGCGTATAATTGTTTTATGACCTTTATCTGGTCGCGTGCGGCATCCTTTTTTTACTGTGGGCTGCGAAACGGATACGGGTATCGGGATACGGTGCAGGATATCCAGGGGATTATCCATCTGGCACCGGAGATGGCTGTGGAAAAGATACGGTTTATGCTTTCTGCGCAGGTACATCATGGTGGAGGGCTGCCGCTTGTAAAATTTACGCACCGGCCGGGATACGAAGATACGCCGGAAGACGCTTCTTATGTAAAAGAAACCGGGCATCCGGCGTACCGCGCGGATGACGCGCTGTGGCTGTTTCCGACAATTTACAAATATATAACGGAAACCGGGCGTCTGGATTTTATGGATGAAGTCATTCCGTATGCAGATAAAGGCGAAGATACGGTTTATGGGCATTTAAAGCAGGCTGTGGATTTTTCTATGAACCATTTGGGCAGACACGGGATGCCGGCAGGGCTGTATGCCGACTGGAACGACTGCCTGCGGCTTGGAAAAGACGGTGAATCTACCTTTGTTGCGTTCCAGCTGTATTATGCTATGGCGATTTTAAGAAAATTTGCGCATCAGCGTAACGATACGGATTACATTGCGTATCTGGACGGTGTACAGGAAAAACTCGGCGCTGCCATTCAGAGCCAATGCTGGGATCAGGACCGGTTTGTGCGTGGATTTACCGAACAGGGAGAGGTTATCGGAAAAAGGACAGATCCAGAAGCAAATCTGTGGCTGAATCCGCAGAGCTGGGGCGTGATCAGCGGTCTGGCGGACAGTAAGCAGTCAGAGCTGGCACTGGACGCGGTATATGAAAAGCTGAATACACAGTACGGGGCAATGCTGATGACACCGCCTTATCATATGCACGCTTTTGACGGGGCGCTGGCGGTTATTTATAATGCGGGAACAAAAGAAAATGCCGGTATATTTTCACAGTCCCAGGGCTGGCTGATTCTTGCGGAAGCATATTGTGGACATGGTGATCGCGCGTTTCAGTATTTTATGGAAAATGCGCCATCGGCACAAAATGACAAGGCCGAAATCAGAAAGCTGGAGCCGTATTGTTACGGGCAGTTTACAGAAGGGGCGGACAGTCCGCATTTTGGGCGTTCTCATGTGCACTGGCTGACAGGCACGGCATCTACCGTTATGACAGGATGTGTGGAGGGCATTTTAGGGATGCGCCCGGATTTTAACGGGCTGAAAATAGAACCTGCGATTCCTTCGGATTGGGAAAGCTTTGAAATCGAAAAAGACTTCCGGGGAAAGCATCTGCATATTGTCGTCCGCAATCGTGCACACCAGCAGTCTGGATGCAAAAAGCTGACGGTTAACGGGGCTGCGCTGGAAGGAAATTATGTACCGGAAACGTTGATGAAGGAGCATACGGAGATTATTTTAGATCTTTCTTAATTATAGTCTGGATTGGTTTACAGGCCGGTGTGGAATAGGTCATGATTTTGACATTTTTATATTCCTTTTAGTATATTTCAGGGAATGCATTCTGTTATGATACAGTTACAAGGCAGAGATGCTTATATAAAAGATAGGAGGAATCAGAATGAAGAAGAAAGTGGTTAGTATCTTATTGGCGGCAGCCGTATTAGCAGGCACGGCGGCTTGTGGCAATCAGCCGGGTTCCAAAACGGATGGGAATGCAGGCGGGAAAACGGATGAGCAAACAGGCGATGATAAAAATACAGAAGATGCCGGCTCAGATATTTCCTTGGATGGTGACGAAGGAAAAGTGATCAATATCTACAGCTGGAATAATGAGTTTAGCCAGCGTCTGCAGGAAGTTTATCCAGAAGTAGAGGAAACATCTACCGACGGTACGATTACATATTTGAAAGACGGAACGGAAATTCACTGGATTATCAATCCAAACCAGGACGGAGTTTACCAGCAGAAACTGGACGAGGCGCTGCTGAACCAGGCGGATGCGGCGGCAGACGATAAAGTAGATATCTTTTTGTCCGAAACCGACTATGTATTTAAAT
>CAJUIL010000054.1 GCA_910586225.1 uncultured Eubacterium sp.
GTTCATTTTTGTATAATTTTCAATCCACTATTCAAGAGTTTCCGAGAGTACTCTTAATTTGTGTTTCATTTGATATATCAATTATAGCGTGTTTGTTGAATCTCGTATGCCGGCATACCCGCCAGACTTGCGGCCGTTTTACTATCCGATTCTGCTAAATAACTAAGGTCAGGTAGCAGATGCAGCACTTCATTTTGTCTAATAAAGTTCTCAGTATCCGCCGTTCAATCTCGACCGCACAAGATTGTTTCAAATCTTTTGTTTTAGCCATTTACTTTTCCGGCAATCTTTTTATACAGTTTTTACCGATACTGCTATATTACGAAATAATTTAAAAAAGTTATTTCTTTTTGAGCTCACATGTAGTAAAATATTACATACATTGTAAAACGAAGGAGAGGGGAGGACTATTTATGTTATCAGCAAAAGGATTATTGGACGCGCTTTTACAAGAAGACGTTTCTACAGAAAATTATAAAAATTCTAATAACGATAAAGACTTTGGCAAGGTACTAGATTCATATGAACCCGCTGACAGCGCCAACGGCTATATGCTTCGGTGTCCTGATGGCCAAGAAAGATTATTTTCGTTAGATAATAATTAAGGAGCCGCTATGGATAAAAATGCACCATCAGACACTTATAAGAAATTATATGCTAAAATCCTTGGCCCACTTTTAAAGCAATTATGTGAGGCAAATCCGATTTTTGCTGTTAAAGTGCAGATAAATAAAGAATAAACTGGAAATATAGACAATTCTATCTTTTGGGTTGCAAAATGGAGAAATTTGATATAGAATACTTTCAGATAACAAATTAGTATAAAATGTTATGTATAAGAATTTATTTCTGCCTTTCTGCAAAGCTACCTGCATCAATCATCACTTCATAAGTCTTGAAGTTTGCTGTAAAACATTCCATAAGAATATGCACAACTGTATCGCTGGATGAATCCGCAGTTTATACCCCTGCTGCCTGCATTGCTGGCATGGATTTTGCAATGTATGTACAAGCTTACTAAATTTATGATCCACTGATTCGTTTCATCATGTATAAAAATCCGGCAAACCGGACATACTCCATACCAAACAATAAGAAAAGGAGTCCTGACACCATGATAGAACAAGATACGATCCGGCTACTGCGCGAATGCGACGCCGGTATTAAAATGGGAGTTGCTTCCATCGACGATGTCATTTCCTATATCAGCGATCCAGATCTGCAGCAGCTTCTGACCACCTGCAAAAACGACCATATTACTTTAAAGGATGAAATCCAAACGCTGCTCCATAAATACCACGACGAAGGCAAAGAACCGGACGCTATGGCAAAGGGAATGTCCTGGCTGAAAACGAATGTAAAGCTTGTTTTGAACGAATCCGACTACACCATCGCCAGCCTGATGACAGACGGCTGCAATATGGGGATCAAATCATTAAACCAATTCCTGAATGAGTTTCGCGCAGCCGACGAAACATCCAAAGACATCGCCAAACGTCTGATCCAGCTGGAAGAGCAGCTCGTACAAAATGTAAAAAAATTTTTATAGTAAAAAGAGAATGTTTCCATCGACATCCTCTTTTCCATCTGGAAGTATATCATCTGTTGTGACAGAGTATAAGCATATCAACCGCTTCGGCGTGTTGGTGGATTGTAGCGGTTGAGGTTGCCAAACTGTCAAACCGCTACTTTTTATGATATTCCTAATTTTTGTTTAAGAAGCTGTATCCCCTCGACTACTACATTTACACGTTGCGTTTTCATTACGTCCGCACATTTTTGTATATCTGCAATTTCTGTCGGCGACATTCTAAAGCCTGCTTTTTCAGTTCGGGGATTATCCGTTGGTCTGCCCATTTTTTTTCTTTTCTACGTTCATCACCTTATTCCTTGCCTTTTTGTCCAATAAATGATATTATTTATTTGGTATAGGGGCAGTGGCAATTACCGCCCCTTTTGTGGTCTGGCCCTGTTTAGAAATAAATGGGGCTTTTAATCTTCCAATGTCTTTTGCAGATTTTCAGCGATTTTTGTAAGTTTCTCATCCTTCTTCTCGCTTTCCTTTTCTTCCATTGCGTCTTTCAGAGCGTCTAACAGAAATCTTAGAAAACCATTGAACTGTTTGTCTGTCGTCATTCCCATATCTACCATTTGTTCTCCTTTCCGGCTTCCTGCCTGCCTTAACATTGAGAATTTTTGTCATGTACAATCGGAGAATTTTCAGCTTCCTGAGCGCAACGCTGCCTATTTAGATCTATTTACGAACTACGCTGATCCGCTCTTTAATATGCCCGCCTTTCACAATCTCATCAACCATAGCAACAGCATAATCTGCGTAGCTGATGACGCTTTCGCCCCTTTCATTCAACATTAGCTCCTCCCCGCCAAGAATATATTTGCCGCTGCGTTCACCTTCTGCCTGAAAATCCCCTGCAGGGCTAAGGTAAGTCCACTTCACATCGTTTCTCTGCCGAAGCTCGGAAAGCGCTTTTGCCATTGCAGCAGCAAGCGGCTTGAATTTATCATAGCTCCAGCATCAGTAAGTAACTGTCCAGCCTTGCATTCACATAACCCGCAAACAGCTTTTCCATTGCACCAAGATTATGCTTTACATGGTATTCATCAAACGCATTGTAATAAGAAATCCGGTCTGCAAACTTAATGTTAATTGGCGGATATCCGGCTTTCATCAATTCCAAATTCACAAGCAGCCTTCCGGTTTTACCATTTCCATCAATAAAAGGGTGAATCCCCTCAAATTCAATATGGAACCGTGCAAGCCTGGTAATGATATGCTCCGCACGATTTTTATAATTCTCCGCAACTGTTCCATCTTAGGCTGGATCAGATATGGCTGTACTGGTTCATGTTTCGCACCCATAATTCTGACAGGAATTTTTCTGTAAACTCCACGATCTTCCCGTTTATCCGCCAATACAAGATAATGTATCTGCTTGATGATATTCTCCGATAAAGGCATCTGCTCTTTTACCAAATCCCGCACTAAATCAAATGCCTCTTTATGCCCGACTGCCTCCATATGGTCTTTTAACGGTTTCCTGTCAATCGTCAGGCCACGCAAAACCATATCCGTCTCACGCAGGGTCAGAGTATTTCCCTCAATAGCATTGGAATTATAAGTATACTCAACAATAAATTCTTCTGTCAGACGCTCCAATTCCCCCTTTGTCAGCGGGCGTCTGGCATCCAGTTCTCTTTTCTTCCTTTCTATAGCTGTCAGTAAACTATCTGTTGCTTTAAACCGTCCATCCACTGGTTTTCTTGCATCTGCTGGAATCATCCAACAGCGTCCTTCACGGATGACACCGGAAACTTTTCCTTCTGCGCATAATATACGCACACGCCTGTCAGAAATTCCCCATTTCTCTGCAGCCTGTTTTACTGTCATATACGTAAATAGCAACCCTCGCTTTCCAAAATATTATATTCTCTATTCGGAATAATATCAATCAAAAAGGAATAATATTCTTTGCTTTACGAAATAAAAAAGATTCGAAAATACAATATATGCTTTCCGAATCTTTTGCAAATTCAAATGCCTTTGAGGGGTAACACGCCTCCAAAATCAAACAAGGAATTTCAGCAACATCCAATGTACCGGAATCCCTTATTTTCAGCGGTCTTTCCTATTTTCTGTTTTTATCCTTTATATCAATTAAGCGGTTGACATTTCTCTGTACGATTTTCATAAATACCAATAAGCTGCTACTCCAGTTCTCATCCACATTCAGGAAAAAATTTCGGCTGTCGTCCGCGGATATTGAATCTCCTGATAGCACATGGCAAAATCCTCCATGTACCCTGGTACACCTCCGGTTTTGCCATATACTCTCAGAAAAATATCCTACGCTTAACTACGAGTTATTTTGTGGACGATGCACCAGTGCTCCATCCAGGCAGAAATTAAAGTTTAGTGCTGACTGATTCGCGTCAGTACAAGGCAAAATTTCAACGGCGATGTGGTTCCATCGACTAGAAATTTTAACAAAGTAATCGCTTGAATCAGGCTGTAATAAACTCCAGAAAGCCTCTCTTTCTTTTACGTCCGTTTCACCGGCCCGGTCGACTCCCGTACCTCCAGCTTCGCTTCAAAAATCCGTCCGCCTTCGCATACGTCCCCTTCCATCAGTGCAAACAGCATTTGTACCGCTGCCTGCACCATCTCGTGGATCGGCTGATGGACCGTCGTGATCGAAGGGTGATAAAAATGCGTCAGATCCAGCCCATCAAACCCGACTACAGAATAATCCTCCGGTATCCGTCCACCGGATTCCAAAATCGCCTTGCAGGCACCGATTGCCGTCATGTCCGAGGTCGCGAAAACTGCTGTAAATTCCGTTCCATTCGCTAACAGCTCCTGCGTGACCGCATAACCATTCTCCGCTGAAAAACTGGCTAGATTGTGCTTCATATAACAGACAAGCTCAGGATCCAGCGCAATCTTATTTTTTCGCAGCGCCTTGCAGTAGCCCTCGTAACGCAGGCTGCCAACGCCGCGCTCCTCTTGATTCGACGTAATGATCGCAATCCTGCGGTGTCCCAGGCTGCACAGATAATCCACGACCTTAAAGCTCTCCTTTACGTCATCAATCGCCACAAAATGAGCCGGACTCTCTCCTGGCAGCTGTGGCGGCCTGACTGTGCATAAGATATACGAGACGTTCAACAAAGCAAAATCCTGCGCATTCTCGCGAATACGCCCACCAAGAAAGATAATACCTTTCAATTTCTTTTCTTTTTCCAGCTCCAGTGCAACATTGATCTCATCCTCGTCAAACCCGACCTTCTGCAAAATAAATGTATAGTTTCTCCGGCTGAGCACTTCCTCAAACATATGGAACATCCCTTGGAAAAACGGATTATCAATGCCTTTCATCAAAAGCGCAACCGTATTGGATTCCGTACGCTTTAAATTTCTGGCGCTGTTATTTGGAATATAATTATGCTCCTCGATCACTTGCATGATTTTTGCTTTTGTTTCAGGGTTGATATCAGGATGGTCATTCATCGCACGCGACACCGTACTCACCCCGACTCCGCAGAGTTTTGCAACATCCCTGATCGTTATATCACTCATTGTTATTTACGCTCTGCTTTCTTTTCATGATCTTTCCTGCCGCCTGCTCCCGCAGATCTTCCAGAGAGGATTTCCGCAGCCGCATCTGCCACCTTATCCGTCACGATTTCCAAAGCCGCTCCTGCCATCCTGCTAAGCATCTTTCCCGCTGCCATGCCCGCAGAACGTCCTGCTTCTTTCCCGCCAGACGCACTATCCGTTCCTTGCGATGCATTCCCGCCGGACGCACTATCCGTTCCTTGCGATGCATTCCCGCCGGACACATTGTCTGCTCCTTGCGATGTATTACCGCCAGATACATGATCTGTTCCTTGCGATACATTCCCGCTGGACATATTGTCTGCTCCTTGCGTCACACTCCCGCTGGACGTCTCTGCCGCTCCGGTATATTCCACAGCTTCTGTCTGTACGGCCGTCCTGCCGCCTGACACCGCAGATTTCCCTTTTCCTTCCGTACGCGCCGCCTGCGACGGCATTCTGCCATAGGTCTTTGTCAGATTTTTCATCAAAAGCCCCGCCTGCGCAGTCAGCTGGTCCGGCAGCAGCCGCCATCTCCAGTTCTTGCCAAGTGTCGACGGCTCGTTGACCCTGGCGCTGTTATCCAAAGCAAGATAATCCTGCATCGGAATAATACATAGATTTGCGGAGCTTGCCTGTGCAAGGCGGATGATTTCCGCAACCATTTCTTCCCTGTCCTCAATCTTGCGGCCCAAATAACGCTCGATCATTCCGTAATCCGCTTTTGGGATCGAATCCAGCCAGCCGCGCAGCGTTTCATTATCATGCGTACCTGTGTATACGACACAGTTTTTATCATAGTTGTATGGAAGATAATCCCTTGGGCCGGTATCCTTTGCGTCAAACGCAAACTCCAGTACCTTCATATTCGGGAAGCCGACCGCACGAACAAGCTCGCGGACAGACTCGGTAATATATCCCAAATCCTCCACAATCATATCCAGATTGCCTAACGCGCCCTGCAAAGCCTCAAACAGACGGATACCCGGCCCCTTTTCCCATTTGCCAAATTCCGCTGTCTCATCCTTTGCCGGAATGGAATAATATTCGTCAAAGCCGCGGAAATGGTCGATCCGGATGACGTCGTACATCTTATAGCCTGCCCTCGTTCTAGATATCCACCAGGAAAAGCCCGTCTTTTCGTGATGATCCCAGTCATAGAGCGGATTGCCCCACAGCTGTCCGGTCGCTGAAAACGCATCTGGCGGACACCCTGCCACCGCTGACGGCCTGCGGTCTTTATCAAACTGGAACAGCTCCGGCTGCGCCCATGCGTCCGCGCTGTCTAACGCCACATAGATCGGTATATCGCCAATGATCGAAATCCCCTGCCCGTTGGCATAGCTTTTCAGCTCTTCCCACTGGCTGAAAAATTCATACTGCAGATACTTATAGAATAATACCTCGTCCTTTAATTTTTCCTCATAGCTTTTTATAGCCTCTGGGTCGCGCAGACGGACATCATCCGGCCACTCTACCCAGCTCTTGCCTTTAAAGCTGTCCTTGAGGGCCATAAACAGCGCATAATCCGACAGCCATGCCGCTTCCTGCTCCTGAAACTCCAGAAATTTCACAAACTCCGCGTCCTTAACATCATAAAACAGCTTAAACGCCTTACGCAGCAGCCGGTAACGCGCCCGGTACATTTTACCGTAATCCACATCGGCTGGATCTGTGCCGAAATCATAAGCGTCACAATCCTTCTTTTTCAAAAGTCCCTTGCCGATCAGCTTTTCCAGACTGATAAAATAAGGATTTCCGGCAAACGTTGAAAATGACTGGTATGGGGAATCCCCATAGCTCGTCGGTCCCAGGGGCAGCATCTGCCAATAGCTCTGCCCATTTTTTTTGAGAAAATCTACGAACTGATACGCCTCCTTAGAAAAGCATCCGATCCCATATCTGGATGCTAAGCTGCTCACTGGGAGCAATACTCCACTTGCACGCATGAAAAAAGTCCTCCTAACCTTTTACCGCTCCTGCAACAACACCGTCTACAATGTATTTCTGACAAGCAATGTAGAATATTATAATCGGGATAATTGCCAGTACAAGCATCGCCATCATAGCGCCCATGTCTACAGCGCCATAACCGCCCTTTAAATACTGTACTGCGATCGGTATCGTTTTCCATTTTTTTGTATCCAGGACGAGGGAAGGAAGCAGATAATCGTTCCAGATCCACATCGCCTGTAAAATCGCTACGGAAATACAGGTCGGTTTTAAAATCGGCAGTACAACCTTAAAATAAGTCTGGATCGGCGTGCATCCGTCCATCATCGCCGCTTCCTCGATCTCCAGCGGGATCGCCTTTACAAATCCACAGAACATAAACACGGCAAGGCCAGCGCCGAAGCCAAGATACACGATAATAATCCCGACCGGGTTTCCTAATTTAAGCATATCAGATATTTTCGATAATGTAAACATTACCATTTGAAAAGGTACGATCATTGAAAATGCACACAAATAATACATTCCTGATGAAAGCTTGCTTTTTACGCGTGAGATATACCATGCGCACATAGAAGTACATAAAATAATAACCGCTACGGAAAATACCGTGATAAATAAGGAATTTTTAAACGCCGAGAAAAAGTCTATTTTTTCAATCCCGCTAATGTAGTTTTTCAGTCCTTCATATGTCTTTTCATTCGGAAGGCTAAACGGCTCCCTATTAATATAAGTCTTTCTTTTAAACGAATTGATCAGCACAACGACGATCGGCATGACATAAAGCACGGACAATAAAGTAAAAATTGTCGTATAGATCCATCCGTTTTTTACCGGCTTTTTCATTTCCATTATGCCTGTACCTCCTTGCTTTTCGTAATACGCAGCTGGATGATCGCAACCGCCGCCACGATAATAAAGAATATAACCGCCTTCGCCTGGCCGACGCCTTCCCAGCCGACCCTGCCGTAAAACGTATCATAAATATTTAACGCCAGCATCTGCGTTTTATTGGACGGCGCGCCTGCGGTCAGCGCCAAGTTCTGGTCAAACAGCTTAAAGCCGTTCGTCAGCGTCAAAAACGAGCAGATCGTGATTGAAGGCATCAGCATCGGGATCGTTACATTTTTCAATACCTGCCATTTGCTCGCACCGTCAATCTGCGCCGCTTCCATTAAATCACCTGGAATATTGTTGATGCCCGCGATATAAATGATCATCATATAACCAATCTGCTGCCAATTCATCAGCACGATCAGTCCCCAGAAGCCATAAGAAGCCGAATAAGTCAGCGTACGCTCAAAATTCTGCAAAATACCATTGAAAATGAGCTGCCAGATATAGCCAAGAATAATACCGCCGATCAGGTTCGGCATAAAGAACACCGTACGGAAAATATTGGTTCCCTTGATCCCCTTTGTCAGGATCATTGCGATCATAAACGCGAATAAATTGATCGTGATCACCGAAACTACCGTAAATAACACGGTAAACCATAACGAATGCAGAAACGTCTCATCGGAAAACACCTTCATAAAATTTTTGAATCCGACAAATCTTGCATCGGTAACCGTTGTAAATTCACATAACGACAAATAAATGCCAAGTATAAATGGAAGCACAAATCCAATCGTAAACGCCGCCATCGTCGGAAGCATGAAAACTGGAAAATACTTCTTGATCGCTTTATCCATAACTGTCTCCTCCTTAATAAGTCTGAGTACTCTCGGAAACTCACAGCCCTTGAAAACACTGTGGTTTCAAAGCGC
>CAJUIL010000055.1 GCA_910586225.1 uncultured Eubacterium sp.
AAGAAGCGGTTGCGATCCTGAAAAGGCAAAAAGAGAAACTTAGAGAAATCAAAGTAATCAATATGCAGTTCAAAGAACACGTATTTCTTTGTAGGAAAGGTGAACCAACAAAAAATTCAGCTTATGACACTTCATTATTCAAGTTGTGTGACAAAGCCGGTATAAGGCGTTTTTCAATGCACGTTATGTTGATGTGACCGAGGAAGAGAAGTTTAAAGAGGTAGAAAAAATAGAAAGTGCCTTAAAAATTGTGTAGTGATTTGTGTAGTAAAAATATAGAGAAAGGCAGAAACCCTTGAAAATCAAGGATTTTTGAACAGGTATAACAGGATATGAAACTAGGCATCGTAGGTTTACCAAACGTAGGAAAAAGTACATTATTTAATTCGTTAACAAAAGCAGGCGCAGAGTCTGCAAACTATCCGTTTTGCACGATTGACCCAAACGTAGGCATTGTCTCGGTGCCGGATGAGCGTATCGACAGGCTGGGAGAGCTTTATCATTCGAAAAAGATCGTTCCGGCTGTGATTGAGTTTGTGGATATTGCAGGGCTTGTAAAAGGCGCCAGCAAGGGCGAAGGGCTGGGCAACCAGTTTTTGGCAAATATCCGCGAGGTTGACGCGATCGTTCATGTTGTGCGATGCTTTGAGGATGAAAATATCGTTCATGTAGATGGAAGCGTTGATCCGGCAAGAGATATTGAGACGATCAATCTGGAGCTTGTTTTTTCCGACCTGGAGATTTTAGAGCGCAGGATCTCTAAGATCGCAAAGCAGGCCAGGATGGACAAGACGCTGGCCAAGGAGCTAAAGCTGGCGGAAGCGGTAAAGGCGCATTTAGAGGAAGGAAATCCGGCAAAGACGTTTGCACTTGGCGAAGATGAGGACGAGCAGGCATGGTTTCGGACATACAACCTGCTGACGGCAAAGCCGGTCATTTACGCGGCCAATGTGCCGGAGGACGACCTGGCGGACGATGGGGCATCGAATCCGTATGTGAACCAGGTGCGCGAGATGGCGGCGCAGGAACAGAGCGAAGTATTTGTTGTCTGCGCGCAGATTGAGCAGGAGATCGCGGAGCTGGAGGATGAGGAGCGCGCGATGTTTTTAGAAGAGCTTGGCCTTAAGGAGTCTGGGCTGGATAAGCTGATCCGGGCAAGCTATCATTTGCTTGGGCTTATCAGCTTTTTGACATCCGGCGAGGATGAAACAAGGGCGTGGACGATCCAAAACGGCACAAAAGCGCCGCAGGCGGCAGGGAAGATCCATACGGACTTTGAGCGTGGATTTATTCGGGCTGAGGTGGTAGCTTATGAGGATCTGATCACAGGCGGCAGTATCGCAGCGGTACGAGAAAAGGGACTTGTACGTCTGGAAGGTAAGGAATATGTTGTAAAGGACGGGGATGTGATCGTATTCCGATTTAATGTATAAGCAAAAGCCAAAGCAGCGGCGGATACGGCACAGCCGCTTTGGCAACATCGTACGAGTCATCTGCATATAATAAAAAAAACGGATGTTTTGTATATGCGGCTGAGAGAGTTACAAGAAAAAAGCGTTATCAATATGAAAAACTGCAAATGTCTTGGAAATGTCGTAGATCTGGATCTGGATGAGAAGGATGGCTGCATCCGCGCGTTGATCCTGCCTGGGCCGGGACATTTTTTCGGGTTGTTCTGCCGGGAGTTTGAGCTGTTTATTCCGTGGTGTGATGTGAAAAAAATTGGGCCGGAAATTATTTTAGTGGATGTGGATGAAAAAGAAGTGACGAAAAAGCTATAAATCCGTTGACAGGCATTACATGAAAGGTTAAACTGAGCCTATAGGGATTCACGAAGAGGGGAGACGAACATGAAATGTCCATTTTGCAGTAGCGATAATACGAGGGTCATAGATTCCCGGCCGGCGGACGACAACAGTTCCATCCGCCGCCGGAGACTGTGCGACGTGTGCAAAAAGCGGTTTACGACTTATGAGAAGGTGGAGACGATCCCGCTGATTGTTATTAAAAAGGACAATAACAGGGAACAGTTTGACCGTTCCAAGATCGAAGCCGGGATCTTACGTGCCTGCCACAAGCGTCCAATCTCGATCAACCGGATCAATAAGCTGGTGGATGATATCGAAACGGAAATTTTCAATATGGAAGAAAAGGAAATTCCAAGTACGGTTATCGGCGAAATTGTAATGGACCGTTTGAAAGACCTGGAAGCTGTCGCGTATGTGCGCTTTGCATCCGTATATCGGGAGTTTAAGGACATTAATACTTTTATGGATGAGCTGAAAAAGATTTTGGATAAATAAAAAGGAAGCGTAAGTAAGGATGAAGCGAATGCTGGAGACATTTTATCCGGGAGAATATCTGGACAGTGTGTATCAGGTGGATTTTGACCGCCTTTACCAGAAAGGCTGCCGGGGAGTTATTTTTGATATTGATAATACGCTGGTCGAGCACGGTGCCCCTGCAGATGCACGCGCCGAGCGGTTGTTTTCGCATTTAAAAGAACTGGGCTATCGATGCTGCCTGTTGTCTAACAACAAGGAGCCGCGTGTGCGGATGTTTAATAAAAATATAAAAGCGGACTATATTTTTAAGGCGCATAAGCCGCGGACGGCAAATTATAAAAAGGCTATGGCGCTGATGGGAACGGATACAAGCAATACACTGTTTATCGGCGACCAGATTTTTACCGATGTCTGGGGAGCGAATCTGGCGGGGATCCGTACCATTCTCGTAAAGCCGATCAATCCGAGGGAAGAGATACAGATTGTACTGAAACGGTATCCGGAAAAGCTTATCCTGCATTTTTATAAAAAGCATAGGAAGCGCAAAAAACAGAATAGATGCTGAGCACGATCGATCAAAAAGTACAACGATAAAAATAAGAAAGGGAAGAAAAATGAAGATCATTATTGGGAATGACCACGCGTCGCCAGATATGAAAAAAGAGCTTGTAAAGTATTTGGAAGAGCTCGGACATGAGGTGACAAATTTTGGCGTGGATACGACAGAAAGCTGCAATTATCCGGAGATCGGAGAAAGGGTTGGACGAGCGGTAGCTGCCGGGGAAGCAGATTGCGGGATTTTGATCTGCGGTACCGGTGTTGGGATTTCGCTTGCGGCAAATAAGGTTAAGGGTGTGCGCGCTGCCGTATGCTCTGAGACGACGACTGCCCGGTTAGTCAAACAGCATAACAATGCGAATATTATCGCTTTTGGCTCCAGAGTTGTCGGCCTTGAGACGGCAAAGGACATTGTAAGGGCTTATTTGGAAGCAGAATTTGAAGGCGGCAGGCACCAGGTTCGTGTGGATATGATCCATGAGATAGAAAACAGGTAAAAAAACAGTTGAAATATGAACGTATTTATTATATGATAGGGAAAGTGGGTGTACCACCCAGATATTTGAAGGAGGAAAGAATCGAATGATTTCAGCAGGAGATTTTAGAAACGGAATTACGATTGAGTTTGAAGGCAATATTTACCAGATTATTGAATTTCAGCACGTAAAGCCAGGGAAGGGCGCTGCCTTTGTCAGAACGAAATTAAAAAATATTAAGAGCGGCGGTGTCGTAGAAAAGACGTTCCGTCCGGTGGACAAGTGCCCGCAGGCGCGGATTGACCGTAAGGATATGCAGTACTTATATTCGGATGGGGATCTGTTTTATTTTATGGACGTTGAGACATATGACCAGATTCCGATCGGAACGGGAACGATCGGCGACGCGTTAAAGTTTGTAAAGGAAAATGAAATGGTAAAGATCTGTTCT
Organism: uncultured Eubacterium sp.; assembly: GCA_910586225.1. Lineage (GTDB taxonomy): Bacteria > Bacillota > Clostridia > Lachnospirales > Lachnospiraceae > Eubacterium_J. Next base: position 3,771 of record CAJUIL010000055.1, read on the forward strand.
TATAATGGCGAGGTATTTGCCGTAGAGCCGCCGTTATTTGTAGAGCTGGAGATTTCAGAGACAGAGCCGGGCGTAAAAGGCGATACAGCAACAGGCGCTACGAAGCCTGCAACGGTAGAAACGGGTGCTACCGTATATGTGCCTCTGTTTGTAAACCAGGGCGATACGATCAAAATTGACACAAGAACAGGCGAATATTTATCCAGAGTGTAAGCTGCCGTTTAATAACAGCGCAGATTGCCTTGTACATTTTAGTACAAGGCTTGTTATCGGCCCATAGCCTTGCGGATTTATCTGCTCAAAATTTGTATTTTCAGAGGAGAATGAAAGATGCTGACAGTCGGAATCAGTAATGAAATAAGCAGGGATGTTACGAAAGAGAATACTGCTGCAGCAGTAGGCAGCGGAATGCTGGAGGTATTTGCGACTCCGGCTATGACTGCCCTGATGGAAGAGACTTGTATGAAGAGCGTGCAGTCGGAGCTTGACGAAGGATGCGGGACGGTTGGAACAGGGCTTACTATCCACCATGTATCCGCAACACCAGTCGGCATGAAGGTACGCTGTGCCAGCAAGCTTGTGGAAGTTGACGGACGCAAGCTCGTATTTGATGTGCAGGCGTTTGATGAGGCCGGGTTGATCGGTCAGGGAACGCATGAGCGTTTTATCATCGAAAATGATAAATTTTTTGCGAAAGCGCAGAAAAAGCTGGAAAGCTGAAAACGTAAATATGCAGTTAGTGTGATGAAAAAGGCATCTGAAATGATTCAGGTGCCTTTTTTGCTTGTCTGTAACAAATTAGAAAATAGATGCTGCATCATAACGCAATGTAAATATTGAGAAGTAAATTTTTGCGTGGTATACTAAGAAACAAGATGGTCGAAACTATATGAGGAATGACTTTGGAGAACTAATTATATGAAAAATGAAAACAATGAGAATGAGATAGAAGAAGAACAATTATATTCCGGAGCTTTTGAAAGAGAAATCACGGAACCGTTTAATCCTAAAGACGTGGATATTATTTCTCAAACGATGGTAATTTCTAATATTATTGATCAGCTGAAATGCGGAGATATTCTATTGGAACCAGATTTTCAGCGGCATCCTGATTTATGGAATGATAAGAAGCAGAGCAGGTTGATTGAATCGTTGATGATTCGCATTCCGCTGCCAACGTTCTATTTTGATAGTACAGAAGATGATAAATTGATAGTGGTAGATGGATTGCAGAGATTATATGCGATTAAAAGATTTATGGTACTTGGTGAAGATGATGAGAAGCGGCTTAAACTCACTGATTTGGAGTACTTGAAAGAGTATGAAGACAGAAAATTTGAGGAGCTTCCTCCTAATATGCAAAGACGGATAAAAACACAGACATTAACTACCTATGTTATCAGGCCAGGAACTCCGGATAAAGTACGAACAAGCATTTTTACTAGGATTAATACAGGAGGGCTGACTCTGGAACCAGCAGAAATTAAAAATTCTGTTTATAGAGGACAAGCGGCTAATCTGTTAAAAGAATTGGCATATTCCGAAGAATTTAAAAAAGCAACAAGAAATAAAATAGATTCTAAGAGGATGTTGGATTGTGAATTTGTGAATCGCTTTTTAGCTTTTTATTTATTGGGAATAGAAGCATATTCAGGTAATTTGGAAGACTATTTGAATGATGTAATGATTCGATTGCAGAAAGAATCAGAAGCTACCATTAGGAAATGCCGTACAGATTTTTTAAAAGCAATGAAATATGCTGCTTGTATTTTTGATGCTGTAGCTTTTAGGAAAATTACTGCAAACGGCAGATATGGAAGGATCAATAAGCCGCTTTTTGATGCAGTAACAGTTAACTTAGCAAAATTAAGTGTACAAGATTGTAAAAGTTTATTGAAAAAGAAAGATAAAGTAATGGAAAAATATACTGCTTTATTAAAGGATAAAAAATTTGCAAGTATAATTACGAGTGGAACAGCGGCTATAGATAATGTCAAGAAAAGACATAGTGAAATTGGTAAATTATTTCAAGAGGTAATAGAAGATGATTAATTATGTGCAGATAGAAAATTTTAAATCAATAAAGAAATTGGCATTGCCATTAGAAAACTTGAATCTGTTTTTTGGAATGAATGGTATGGGAAAATCTTCTGTGATACAGGCACTATTACTTTTAAGACAAAGCTTTTGGGAAAATTATAAATCAAGTTTGGATTGCTTATATACAAATGGTGAAATGATACAATTAGGAACAAGTAAAGATATTTTTTGCCAAAGTGCGGATTCTGACATTATAAGATTTTTTGTTCAATTTAGTACGCATTTAACTTATGATTGCTGCTATAAATATGAACCTGAAGAACTGGACAGTGACCAGTTGATGAGGATGGGAACAGAAATCAATGAGAGTTATGCAGCATCTTTATTTTCAGATCGGTTTTCCTATTTGGGCGCTGAACATATTGGACCGAGAAAACAGTATAGTACTGAAAATTGGAAAAAGAATGGTGTTGCACGATTGGGGACGATGGGGGAATTTGTAGTTCCTTTTTTAGCATTGGAAGGAGAAAAAATACGGGTTCCTGATGAGATGTGTCTAAAAACTGGAAAAACAAACCGTTTGATAGATCAAGTATCTGCATGGATGGGCGAAATATCTCCAGGGATCCGGATATCTGCAGAATTGCTTCCAGTAATTGAAAAGGCAAAACTGGCAATTAGTTATAGTGGAGACAGATTGGTTTCTGACCCATTTTTACCGATCAATGTTGGATTTGGGATTCCATATGTTTTGCCTCTTGTTGTGGAATTGCTTATTTCAGGTGAAGAAAGTCTTTTGCTGATTGAGAATCCGGAATCACATCTTCATCCAAAAGGGCAGACTATGATCGCAAAACTAATAGCATTAGCTGCTAACCATGGATGCCAGATTATTTGTGAATCTCATAGTGACCATGTGATCAATGGTGTAAGAGTTGCCGTAAAGAATAGGTGTATAAATAATAAAAAGGTAGGAGTTTCTTTCTTTTCAAAGAATAAAGACCAGGAAACAAAAGTAGTTAATATATATGTAGATGAAAAGGGAAATTTAAGTGATTATCCATCTGGATTATTGGATGAATGGGGAATACTTATGACGGAGTTGATCTAGTATAACAGAATCTTTGCGTATGATAGGGATAGGATCAGTTAAGGGGGAGATAAATAATTGGATTTGTTTTTTAACGAGCTTTCGATAGAAGGGAAAAAAAGCATAAATAAGGATTCTGCAATATCTTTAGTGAAAGTGTACCGTTCGCTGAGACAATATGAAATAACAACATGTAGAATTGCTTCAGAAGATAATCAAAAATTGCACGAGATGATTCAAAGTATGCCGGATTTTCTAAACATAAGAAATTTTTATTTTGCTTTTTTTCGTTCTCCATATGAGTCTGAAAATGTAGAAAAAGAACAAAATGAATATTTTGAACATGAATGGCGTTATAATGGTAAGACGTGTATTGGTTTACCATTAGCCTTTATATTGAAATCAGCTGCTTTAAGTATCTGTGAAGCCGACTGGTGCGGTGCATTTGTTGATGTTACAAAAGACGGTGATGTAGAGACTGTTAGAAATATTAGTACAGAACAACATGTTAATACCCATATACCGCAAATTCAGACAAGTGAGGAAGCGGAATTAGTAGAAAGCGGCCTGCAAATAGAAGATAAGAAGATTTCATTAAGAGACGATCATGGGATAGATGTATTGATGGATTTTTCTAAACGTTTGATAAGATGTCCCTATGTTGTAGGCGTGCTCAATTCTTTGCCATTTAATTCTCATGAACGTAAATTTATTAAAAAGATACGAAAAGAAGGATTGATCGAAATTGTTTTACCTTGGACAGATAAAGGGTATGGCGTGGTAGTGAAAACTACAGGAAGAACAATGGATGAAACCGAAAGGATAGGTAAAATTATAATGGAAAAATACGGAGGAGTATGAGTGTACAGAAGTGTTTGATGTGTAAGTATAATGTATATCCTAAAAGTCCTCTTGTATGAAACTAAGATTTGATACAAAAGGACTTTTGATTCGATTATTTTCTGCAAAAACAGTATATTCTGCATGGAATCATTTCTTTTCAGGATCTATGCGACGGGGGTTCCTATTTTAACGGAAGTATAAGAAAAAAAGTAGCCCCGCCGCCTTCAGTATTTTTTACCCCAACATCCCCGGATAAAAATTCTGCCAATTCTTTTGCAATACTTAATCCAAGACCAAAATGTGACTTATCTGTATGCGACGGATCGGCACAATAAAAGCGGTCAAAAATGTAGGGTTTGTGCTCCGCAGAAATTCCCTGTCCGTGATCAATCACAGAAATCGTGATAGTCTTGCGCGACAGAGCGGCTTTTAGTTGGATGGATGCTTTCGTCTTAGAATGCGAAATGGCATTGTCCATGAAAATGCTTAAAATCTGAAACAGGCATTCCTGATCTGTATATAGTATGGGAAAATGGACGTCCATAAAATCTGCATCGAAAGGCATTCCTTTTTGACTGCAGATCGGTTCATAAGCTTCATAAAGGGCGATCAGCAGGGTATCCACATTTACCATTGTTTTATGGAGCTTGCGTGTTCCGGAATCTGAGGAAGCCAGTAGAAGCATATCTTTGATCAACTTTGACATTCGCATAGTTTCTGCATCAATTCTATCCGTGGCCTTTTGAATATCTGGTATGCCGTCACTTAATCTGTTTATTTTGTCATTG
>CAJUIL010000056.1 GCA_910586225.1 uncultured Eubacterium sp.
AGCCGGAGCAGGCAGCAGTAAGTGAAACCAAGCAAGAGCCGGAGCAGGCAGCAGTTTGCGAAAACGAGCAAGAGCCGGAGCAGGAAACAGCTTGCGAGAACGAGAGCGGGGAAGAGCAAAGCCCTGTGGAAGCAGAAAAAGAAAATGCCAGCCGCAAAACAACAGCAATACAGCCGCAGAAGGCGTCTGCTCTGCCAGCGGTTCTGTCTGAAGAGGATAAGCGTAAGTATCATCAAGATTTTGAGGAAATGCTGGTATCTCGTAAATTCCACGCGGCTACCGCTTATGTGGCGGCGCTTTCCAGAGAGTTTTCTTATTTTGGCGCTGTTTACCGCCAGCTGGCTTATGCGTTAAACGACCCGATGGAACGATGCAGCTACAGTTCGGATACGATGATCACGATATTTTATTCTGGCGAAAATTTATTGCCGGACCATTATGTTGTGGCAGCTGCGCTCAGAAACTATTTTCTGGACCAGTATCATTATGATTATTCCTTACAACAGCTGCAGGCGATGCTTTCGGGCAACCAGATTCTGCAGCAGGAACCTGCTTTGAACCAGATCATTTATACGCTGCAGCGTTTTAAAACGGATTATCACAGCGGCATCGACCGATATGCAGACTATCGTGAAAAGGAGCGGGCTTCCTGGGAGATGCGTCTGGAGAAGCTCCGCAGGGAAGCAAAGAGCTTTTACGATAATTACAGCGCTGGCGGCTTAAAGGAAAAGGCGTCCCACAAGCGGTTTATGGAAACGGAAAAGCTTTTGCTCGGAACGGAAAGCGAGCTGAGCGAATACTTAAAGGTAGTCGTTGAGGACGACCGCGAAATGGTGCAGCTTTTGGAGGAATTTTTGGTACAAAGCTATGTCAAGGACCAGGCGGAAGTCCGCGAGGAGAATATTGATGCTGCAAAGATCGATCATATTTTGGATACGCATTGGGATCTGGCAGCGCAAAATATGCGGCTTGTGAAAAAATCCTCGGATCTGATGAGCAGCCTGAGGATGAACCTGTTTAAGAAGGTAAATAAGATCGTTGCGGTCTTGTGCAATTATGTATTTTTAATGCATATGTCAATTACCCGCGAGGACGATCCGGCGCTTTTGGAATATAAAAAGGTACGTACCTCGCTGCTGAAAGATATCTGCGATGTGATGGAAAGGCTTAGCGGCTATCCAACACAAGAACTCTCGCATATGGCAGGCAGGGCGGTATTGCTCAAGACGCTGGAAGAAATGAAAGAACGTCTGACAGGCAGATACAAGGAAGGAGATTACAAATATTTTTATATAGAGTTTCTAAAAGACGACCAAGTGCTTTTAGATGATAATTTTATTCCGGTACTGGACGAGGTGCAGGAGCTTGCGGATTTTTCCGTTAAAAACCGGATTATCGCGCACTGTAAAACGCAGGAAAGGGAATGGCATGAGCGGCTGGAGGAAATTTTCAGAGGCGGGGATGATTATGGATCCGCAGAGCTGATATTAAAATATCTTAAGGTGCAAAACCGGATTCCGGATGAAATGGAGCCAGCGTTTAATCTTGTAGAAAAGGCAGTCGTCTATGCGCAGGATAGTATGAAATTAAAGCGCACGGATTTTATGGAGGATCTGGAGCTGGCGCAGAGCTACGGACAGATTGATAATACGAAAGAAAACAGTAAAGAGAGTATGCTGCAGATCATGGAAGCCTGGTTCCAATGGGCAATGGAGACAAAAAATTACGGTTTCTTTCATAAAATACTGGAGGCATTTAAACAGAAGATCCGTAAAGACGCGCACATTCGGGCAGTTGAATTAACGGACAGCCTGCAGGTATATCTGGACAAAAATACAGGATGGGATACAGACACCCGTATCAGCGGTACTGTGACCCAGATCCAAGACCGGATCGCGCAGCAAAACTATGCGGCGGCAGAGGATCTTTTGAACCGGCTGATCACGGATGATCTGGATACTGCTGCTACAATGCAGCAGACAGACGAGCTGCTGCAGTTTTTGGATGAATATGATGTGAACTATAAACGGACAGCCAATTCCTCGACAAATTTAAAGTCGTTAGTTTATACATCCAGGATCAATAAGGATACAAAGGGAGCCGACAGGCTTTTGGAAAACTGGCCGAAGGGGACTGGAACAGGGGTACATAAAATATGCGCACTGCTGCGCGCGCTCGGCTTTGAACCGGATACTGTGGAAGCAGAGCCAAATATCCAGGGGAAGATTGAAAATTATCTGGTCACTTTAAAGCGGCCGCGCAACGGGCGTAAGAGCAATTATAAGCATCCGATCTCGGCGTTTGGGTCGGAAGCGGAGACGAAGGGCTTCCGGGTTGTTTGTATTTTCGGAAAATCAGATGCGCAGCGGCTGATCGATACATTCCGGGAAATCGGCAATGCGAAAAATACGATCGTCCTGCTGGATTATGCACTGACACTGGCGGACCGCAGGACGCTTGCGCGTAAAACGAAAACAGATTTAAGCGGCAGCAAGACGTTTGCAGTCATCGATCGCGTCGTGCTGATCTATCTGGCCAAGCATTATAATGAAACAGCGGTCAGCCGAATGCTTATGGCTGTCATTATGCCGTTTGCATCCTATCAGCCATATATCGATAAGTCCGCCGATGTCATGCCGCAGGAGATTTTTATCGGCAGAAAGACCGAGCTGGAAAAGATCGAGTCCCCGACCGGCGTAAATATCGTGTACGGAGGGCGCCAGCTAGGAAAGACAGCCTTGCTGCGTATGGCAAAAAAGGACATCGACCGTAACGAAAACGGCGACCGAGCGGTCATTGTAAACGCATGGAAAAAGGATTACCGCGAAGTAGCCAAAGCGGTATCCGCAGCGCTATATGATGAAAAAATATTGAAAAAGGAAAATGTCACGGAAGATTGGAATGAGCTTGCAAGAGATGTGAAAAACAGGCTTCGGGATGAAGCAGATCCGATCCCTTATTTCCTCCTGATGATCGACGAAGCGGATGTATTTATTGAAAGCTGTGAGGCGATCGATTACCAGCCGCTTGATACGTTAAAGGATATCCAAAGCATCGGCTCTGGACGATTTAAATTTGTCATCGCCGGCTTGCGCAATATCGTGCGCTTTAAAAGAATGGCGGCATTAAGCAATAACAGCGTGCTGACGCATCTGGAATCATTGACAGTTAAGCCGTTTAAATCGATGGAGGCGCGGGAGCTTCTGGAAGTTCCGCTGTTTTATCTGGGCTTTCGGTTTCCGAAGAACAATGAAACAGAGGTGCTGATCTCAACGATCTTCGGAACGACCAACTATTTTCCGGGCCTGATACAGATGTACTGCACAAAGCTGATCGAAGCGATGAAGCGCGATTACGCGGTCTATTCGGAAAGCGAAACACCGCCTTATTACGTACAAAAGGAGCATATTAAAAAGGTACTGGCGGAGCAGTCCTTACAGCAGGATATCCGCGAGAAGTTTTTCATTACATTAAAGGTGGGCGACGACGATTATTACTATATGATCGCACTTCTTACGGCGTATCATTACCATGAGAACCGTTCGCAAAACGGCTGTAACGCACAAGATTTGATCAAGCTGGCAGAAACCTTTTCCATCCGCAAGCTGATGCAGCTTGGAGACGAAAAGATAACGGCGCTTATGGAGGAAATGTGCGAGCTGAACGTACTGCAGCATACAGGAAACGGCAGATACCGTTTTGCAAGACATAGCTTTTGCCAGATGATGGGCACCATACTGCAGATCGACGATGAGCTGCTGCAGTATATGGAGGACTAGCATGGACAAGCTATGGTGGAATCATATTACAAAGGCGCATAAGTTTATGGAGGACATTGCGGCCGCGGCATTGGAGGGGAAAAGCGTCGTCCTCTCCCTGCCGGAAAATGTTCCGTGGAGGAATACCCTGATAGAGCTGGTCGAGGACCGTTTAAAGCTCGGAAATCCGAAAAATTCGTTTGAAATATTGCCGTGTCCAAAGGAAGAGGTGGGGTTTTTCCTGCTGCATCGATTTTGTAAAAAGGAAAGGATAGCCGCTTACCGCTATGGAATGACTTATGCTGAATTTTTGGGCCAGTGCAGGGATACGGTTTTAAACGACCGCTATTTGTGGATTACGGATATTCCGCAGGAAAAGTATGACGAATGGCTGGAATTTATTACCGTCTATCAAAAAAACGCAACAGAAAAGGCGCCTGCCGTATTTATTCTGGAAACAAACGACGCAGCCTTTGCCAAAAGAACGCGGAAAGGAATGCGGCAGCTTGTATTTGACCAGCATATCGGGGCATACGATAAATTTGCGTTTTGCGCGCTCGCCGCGACAGAAAACAGCTGCAAGGATCATCTGCGTCCCTATCTGGCAGAGCTGGCTGCAACGATATGCGGGGACGATATGGAGCTGTGCGCAGCGTGCGTCAGCATGGGAGCCGCATTTGTAAAAGATCCAGCGGATACGGTCCGCCGGATCGCCGCAGAAAAATGCCGCAGCAGCGGACAGGCATTTCATTTCTCCAAAACGGATGAGCAAATGAAACGCCTGGTTTGGGAAACGCAGATAAAAAATGTATTTCCGGTCATCGAAAAATACCGCGGCAGCTTTATCAAAAAATATGACAGCCAGATCAAAAAAGCGCTGCCAATCAGTAATTCCTGCGGAGAAACGGTTACCATCCCGGAGGATGTGGAGCTTGGAACGCTGGTGTATATGGCTGGCTGCGGTTTTGTCTGCGTAAACAGCAGAGAATACCAGGAGTTGGAGCAATTTAGAGACGCCAGGAACAGACTGGCGCATCTGGATATTTTGGAGCCGGATGCGGCAGAGGAAGTGTTAAAAACAGGATACGCATTATAGCTTAAAAGTCCGCGTGAGGCTTATAAAACAGCTTTATGGTAAATGAGCTCCACAATTTCCCCAATATTTTTGCAGCTTTCGAGTCGAAGCTTTGTTTGCGGGAAGCCTTTTGGAAAAAGCGGGATGCCGTTTCCAAGGAGTGTCGGCATGACGTAAATGTAATACGTATCGATCAAATTCGCCTGCATAAAGCCATGGACGATCTCCCCTCCGCCTACAAGCCAAATCGTTCCCTTGTGCTGCCTGGAAATCAGATCTAATAACTGCTGGCCAGGCGGCAGGGACGTGAATTGGACATTTGAGTCATACGGATGCTGCCTGCGCGAGCATACATAGCAGGGCATTCCCTCGTAGGGCCATTGCGCAGGGGAAAGGACGTTTTTTATTTGGCGATAGGTTTTTCCGCCTAGTATCATCGCCTGTACAGAACGGTAGAAATCCTCATAGCCAAGATCAGGGGAAGGGCTGGGTGTTTCATCTAAGAAACCAATGCCGCCGTCCTTATCAGCAATATATCCATCTAAAGACATCGCGATATACAAAATAAGCTTGTTTTTCATGATACGCCTCCTGAAATATAAATCTTGCGGTCTGTGCAGCAAATGCCCAATGGGGGCAGACCATGTACAGACCTGTCTGAACGGTTTCCTGTGATATGATTTTTAAAGAAAGGATATCTTATTTTACTAGATTTTTCAAGGAAAATCTGTTATGGTAATGGCATACAAAAATATGGATCAGGAGACAAAAGCAATGAGTGAAATGAAAGATAAGCTGCATACCGGAGAGCTTTACCTGCCGGGAGATGAATCGATCATGAAGGAGCAGATGGTATATCAAGACAGGCTGTGTGAGTATAACCTGACGAAGCCGTCTGAATCGGAAAAAAGAGCCGCTATGCTCAAGGAAATGCTGGCCGACTGCGGGGAGGGAGTTTATATCGAGGCGCCGTTTTATGCGAATTTCGGCGGGCATCACTGTCATTTTGGCAAGATGGTATATGTCAATTACCACTTGACCTGTGTGGATGATACACATATTTATATCGGGGATTATACGATGATCGGGCCAAATGTTACGATCGCGACCGCAGGGCACCCGATCTTACCAAGCCTGCGCGAACAGCTCTACCAGTACAATATGCCTGTACATATCGGCCGAAACTGCTGGATCGGCGCGGGAGCCGTGATCCTGCCGGGTGTTACGATCGGCGACCATACGGTGATCGGTGCAGGAAGCGTAGTAACAAAGGATATTCCGGCAGATGTTGTAGCGGTTGGGAATCCGTGCCGGGTTCTGCGCGCGATAGGGGAACGCGATAAAAAGTATTATTACAAAGACAGGGAGATTCAAAAGGAGAATTGACGTGCTTGCAGATGCGTGAGATCTGCTTTACCGACCATGTGGACTACGGGATCAAGGAGGATATCCGTTTGCGCGTATCCGGCCTTTGGTTGTGGAGATTTTAAAAACAGTGGCAGCTTACAGTTTGATGCGGCATATTTACTCAATATTCAGACCGATACGGATGAAGTACTCAGAAAACTAATCGTATACTTTCGCCTTTCCTTGTGGTATACTGGAAGAAAAAGGACTGGGGGAATGGGGAATGGAGTACGAAATCATAAAATTAACGGATCAGCCGGAACTAAAGGAGCGGGCTGCCCAATGGTTTCACGAAAAATGGGGGATTCCGCTGGAGGAGTATACGAAGAGCATGGAAGAATGCCTGACGGAAAAGAATCCGGTTCCGCAATGGTACGCGGCTGTGGAGGAGGACCGGATTGTTGGCGGCTTGGGCATTGTTACGAATGATTTCCATGACAGGCTGGACTTAACGCCGAATGTCTGCGCGGTTTATACGGAGGAGGACAAGCGCTGCCAGGGGATCGCGGGCGCTTTGCTGGATGCCGTGTGCGCAGATATGAAGGCGCAGGGGATTGATACGCTGTATCTGTTAACGGATCATAGTTCCTTTTATGAGCGCTACGGATGGAAGTTTTTCTGTATGGCGCAGGGGGATGGAGACGCGGAGCCTTCCAGGATGTATATTCATAAGGATCGTGAATAAGGCTATTCACCAGAAAGGAGAGGGCGAACCGTTGAGACCATTGTCAGAATTAAGCTTAGAAGAACTGTGGGAGCTGTTTCCGATCCGTCTGGAGAGGCACCAAGCTTGCTGGAAGGAGTGGTACCAAAAGGAGGAGGCTCTGCTGCGGCAAACACTTTTGCCATACCAGGCAGTCCGCATCAGTCATATTGGAAGCACAGCGGTTCCCGGAATCTGGGCGAAGCCGATCGTAGATATTTTAGTTGAAATAACGCAGGCGTATGATTTTGGGATGATTCAAAACAAGCTGTCTGCGGCCGGATATTTGTGTATGGCACAGTCTGGGGAGCGGATGTCGTTTAATAAAGGGTATACGCCAAATGGATTTGCCAGCCAGGTGTTCCACCTGCATCTTCGCCTGGAGGGGGATCATGACGAGCTGTATTTCAGGGATTATCTGCGCACACATCCGGATGACGCCGCAGCGTATGAAAGGTTAAAGCTAAGCCTGTGGAAGCAGTATGAGCATGACCGTGACGGTTATACTGAGGCTAAAACGGCGTTTGTAGAAGCATATACGCGCAAGGCAAAGGAGTGTGCAGGAAATGAAGGGGCAAGAACATAAGCTTGCGAAAAAGAAGCTTGCGAAAAAGAAGCTTCCGATTGGGATCGAGAATTTTGAAGAGATTCGAAAAGAAGATTTTTACTATGTGGATAAAACAGGGCTTATTGTTGAACTGCTCCATAATTGGGGAGCGGTGAATTTATTTACCCGTCCCAGAAGATTTGGGAAAACGCTGAATATGAGTATGCTGGAACACTTTTTTTC
>CAJUIL010000057.1 GCA_910586225.1 uncultured Eubacterium sp.
ATCTTTATGTATAGTATTAATGGTAAAACTGATATCACCAAATTTACAAAAAGTTCATAAAGCCTGCGTTTACCGTGGGTTCGGAAATGGCGGGGCTTGACACGATGCCTGTCATTGTCAGGAACTATACAGATGATGAAGCTACGATCATCATGGTGGAAGCTAATAGAATAAAAAAAGGAACTTATAATCGCAAAAAAAGAATCTCTCCATCCCATTTACATTCCGTCACGATTTCCCGCACGATCTCATTCCGTTCGATGTCAGAAAAGCCATCCAGCCCTTGCATCAGCCGGGCAATTTCCACAGATTTCTCTTCGGCTGTTTTTATAGTGTTCTGATCCTTGCGTATCGTTGTTTTTACAACCTCGATCTCTCGCTTGACCGCTTCCAGGTTCAGATCTTCTTTTTCGATTTGAGTAATGATATACCGGGCAGCAGTAGAGCTGCCTGCATCTGCCAAAGCTTCCGACAGGCGTTCAATTTTAGTACGGAAGCGGCTGGCCTGGCTTTCTAAGCCGCGCAGTATCCCATCATTATCTTGGGGTTTTGCATTTCCCACATATTCCAGTATTGCATGGGGGTCTGATCCAATCTTTTCAAAGATATCCAAAGCCATTTTATCCAGAACGGCACATTTTACATATGGCATATCACACGCATCGATCCCCTGCTGGTTGCGTTTCCTGCAGCAGTAGTGGCTGCGTATGCCGGATTTGAGTTTTTTACGGGCAACGGCCATTAGGCATCCGCATTTACAGCGTACGACACCTTTTAGCAGGGGGACGTCATATTTCATGGTTTTATTGAATGTGTTCTGCTGGAAACGTTCCTGTGCGGCAAGCCACCGTTCGGAAGGGATGAATGGCTTGTGGTGTCCTATGCAGACGATCCATTTCTCCGGTGGCTGGCGTATGATGCGTTTGTTTTTCTGTTCCGTCCGGCCATATACCATTACACCGTGCGTTCCGTCCCATTTTTCGCGTGGGGAGTTTGGGTCTATCTGGCATCCTTTTTTCAAAAAATAATCATAAACTTCTGCGGATGCTTCTACGCAATATGGCATGGTCAAGAGCTGGTAGATCTGCGAAGCAGAGAAGAAACAGTCCTTGTCTGTCCGGATGCCCTGCTTCCGAAATTCGGTCTGCATATGGCCTATCGTATAGTTTTTATCCAGAAAAACGTCAAAGATCCAGGTACAACGTTCTGCTGCCGCAGGATCTATGGCAAGTGTGACGTGCTTTTTCCCGCCAATCTCAATGCGTTCCAGGGAATATCCCTGCGGGGCCTTACCGCCAGTCCAGAAGCCTTTCCTGGCAAGGCCGCTCAGATTGTCCGTTATGCGCGCGGCAATGGTTTCCCGTTCCATTTGTGCAAAAGTAGCGGTGATGAACATCATGGCTTTTCCGATAGGGGTGTTTGTATTGATACTTTCTTTCAGGGAGATGAACATGACGCCTTTTTCCTCCAGTTTGGAGTAGATGTTGGCAAAGTCTTTTACATCACGGGAGAGCCTGTCCAGCTGGTAGACGATAAGGGCGTCGATAAGCCCGCATTCCACATCTGCAAGGAGGCGCTTTAAACCGGGGCGGTTGGTGTCTGCGCCGGACAGCCCTTCGTCAGAATAGGATTCAAAAGATTCTATGCAGCCAGGGAAACGCAGTTGTGCGTATTCCAAACACATACGCTCCTGGTTGTCCACGGAATCGGATCTGTCAGAATAAACGGACTTGCGTCCGTATGTAGCAAATTTCATAAATTTTCCACCTTTCTGCCCTTGCGAAAAGGCTGCGGATGCGGTATGCTTATATTGGTTTTGCATGATGTCCCGCATACGGGGCAGCGTTTCCGCAAGGGGCGTTTTATGTATGCCCGGTGTTACCAGCACCGGGCATATTGTTGCTGGATTTGGTTTTATGGATCCAGTCTGTTTACCGTTATTTAAAGTCTGGCCTTTGTCATATTTTTTTGTCTTGCAGCCTGCAATGCCATAAGCTGTCCTTCCGATATACCAGTGATCACCAGGATCTCAGCCGGATCGTATCCAGCTTCAAGCATTTTTTCGGCGATTACTATAGTTTTATGCTGTTCACCTTGTTGTGCACCACGCTGTTCAGCCTCGAAGATAGACTGGTTATAGTCCAGGATGGCTTTTTGGCGGGCTTCGTATTCGAGACGCTTTTGTTCGTCCTGGCTGATGACCTGCAGGTGTTCATAGGCGCTTTGGATGTAAGGGTCTTTTTCTGCGATCATATCAAATTCCTCCTTTTTTTCAGCGTTGATAAATTTAGCCCACAATTCAATCCTTCCGGAATCATCCCGCAGGCTGTCTGGAAGCTTGGGGAGTTCGATGACATGAAATTCCATTTTGTCGCTGTATAGGAAATGACGGGTGTCCTCCAAGATGTGGAAGCGGGAGTAAAATTCCGGCTCGTTTTCGAAAAGTATAAAATCCAGGATACTGATGCTGACGCATTTTTTTAATACGTCATAGTGCTGGCCTTTCCCGATCTGATCCGTATACATTTTGGAAATATAAAACAATGCGCGGTCGCTCCAGATCTTTAATTCTGACAACTGGATCTCGGTATCGATCTGGGTATTGTTGTTCATGAGGATACGTACATCAAGGATGCCGAGCTTGTCGTTTTCGTGGAGCTTGCGCAGATTGGAGTTTAAAATGCGAGTTTCCTTGATATCGTTTGGGTCGATCTGGAGGATAGAAGCTAAAAACCCGGTGCGGGCTTTTACATCTTCCATGATCTCCTTAAACGCAAAATCAATTTTGGGTTTCATGATAAAATTATCTAGGTTATCCATAGTCGCTCCTTTACATTTGATTTTGGGCAGCGTTTTTTCAAGGGTGCTTTATGCTTGCCATATGCTTGTGACACCGGGCATATTGTTGTTGGGCCTGGTTTTATGGATCCAGTCTGTTTATCTTTATTTAAAGTATGGCCCTTGTCATATTTTTTGTCTTGCAGCCTGTAATGCCATAAGCTGTTCTTCCGATATACCAGTGAGTGCCAGGATATCAGTCGGATCGTATCCAGCTTCAAGCATTTTTTCGGCGATTGCTATAATTTTACGCTGTTCAGCCTCAAAGATAGACTGGTTATAGTCCAGGAAGGCTTTTTGCCTGGCTTCGTATTCGAGACGCTTTTGTTCGTCCTGGCTGATGACCAGCAGGTGTTCATAGGTGCTTTGGATGTAAGGGTCTTTTTCTGCAATCATATCAAAAATATCCTTTCTTCGGAAATTCTGTAAGAGACGTGTAATGGATGGTCGGCGCTGATAACACGGTGCATCTTTTTATATAAATAATTGGGCCATTTTGTAACAATTTGTATTATCGCTTATATCATCTGGTAAAATATTATCGGCATTTATTCGCTTAAAAGAATTAAGAAAAGTTTCGTTTATTAATAAGTCATGAGTCTTTGTTTTATATGTATCAAAATTATTAAAATACCATTTGCCAGAAACGTTTCTTTTAATACAAACCATATATAGGGCAACTTTTTCTTCATCATTCAAATTATCCCACAAATAATATGCGAGTGCATATTGGCCAATATAATAAGAAATGTATAATCCGTGTGCTGTTGCAAAATTCAGAAATTCTTTGCCAGCAAAGTTATCCATTTCTGCATATCTTTCAATTATACAGCTTGCATCTTCTTTACACATATTTTCAGGAATGAAGTCTTTGTGTTCTCGCATAGCAACAAGCTGTGCTTTTGTGGGAGGTTCTGGGCAACATCGTTCGATTTTTAGCGAATCAGGAAGGAATCCATTATCTATAAGTGCATTATAGGCTTGCTCATATGAGAAAGCTTTCATCGGCTGTATAGTACGCTTTCTACCAGTAGTACTGAAAATTCCCTCCCCTTTGAACATCATATGGTTTAAATTATCATGATATTGCTGACGTTCACTCTTAGGTTTCATTTCGGGATCATGACTAGGATCTCTCCATGTATTTGCGTCTGTGTAATGATCATATAGATTTTCATCTTTATTTGCGGACTTTTTTATACAACGTTTAATAGGTATCCACCACCAACCTATATAAAGCCACCACCACCAACCTATACAGATCCACCAAAAAGCACTATGTTTTTTCATTTTGACATTCTCCTATTTCTTTGTTATGTTTTTCTTCTAATTCAAAAGCAAAAGAAAGAAGTTTTGTTTGTTCTTTTACATTTAATAACTCAAAAATTCTGATTAATTCAACTGCTTGATCAGAAATTTCGTGTTCATGCACAATGCCGTTTTTAACTATCAGAGTAGAAGCGTTATTTCCTTGTACAACAGCACTATTTGTAATAGTAGATTTTATTGCACCGTAATCAATAGTCCATCCCATCAGTATACAAGGTGATATATTTAAAACAGTTGCTATATTTTCTATAATGTTTGATGGGATGTTAGTTATAACATTTGTTTCGTATTTGTATAATGTTTGCTTAGAAACACCAACCTTTTTTGCTAAATTTGTTTGAGAAATTCCAAGATATTCTCGTTCACGTCTTATTCTTTCACCGACTGTCATAATACCTCCTCATAAATATAATTCAAATTATAACACAAAAAAGTTACAAGTCAAGAAAAAAATAACTTGACAAGTTACAATATAGTGATATAATTACGGTAACTTAAAACGTTACCAAAGTGAGGGAGGGATTTTTAGAATGGTGGATACAAATGAGTTGCGTGGAATTATTGCTAAAAACGGGAAAACACAAGCAGACGTAGCAAAGATGTTGAATATTACACCAAAAACTTTTTATAGCAAAATGAAAAATGGTGTTTTTGGAAGTGATGAAATTCAAATTATGATCAATGAACTAAATATAAATAATCCGATGGAAATTTTTTTTGCAACAAGAGTAACTTTATAAGTTACATCTTCTAAAAACCGTTGCTTCTGTATTTTTACACAGAAGCAACGGTATATAGTAGTACATGATAAGAATGACATATGTTACTTGCTTGTCAAAGCATTTACTATCTTATTAAATTTTTCACCAGAAATGGGCCGCTGAGATAAAGTTCCTTATATCGTTCTATTTCAGTAGGAAGATTATCTTTGAAAGCCTTTGAAGCCTTACGGTTTGCTTTGGGTAAATCTTCAAGATAACCTAATTCACGAGCAAGATAATATATATGTTTGCATGGAAGGTTGCGGCTTTCAAAATCAAAGCAGGTACAGTTATTAAGCGTAACATCATAGGTGCCGTCACGTCCAATAATTACAGCAGATTGTACATCAGCATTAATAGTGGCGTTTTCCGGTTTGATACGTTGCGAAAAAATTATGCGTTTGATTTGATTATAGTCATTGTGCAATGATTCATCCCAGTTACCAAAATTCATATGTAGATCTCCTTTCTTATGTACTCGGCTGTTGCAGCAGCCTGTAACTACAGTATAAAGGGGAAAGGGATGATAAACAAGAATAATTTGATAAAAATCAGATTGGGAAACTGTAGCGGCACGCAGTTGCCCAAAAAGGCTGGCAGATGGCAGAAGGGAGGTGATGGAGGTGGATGAGGAAAAGAAAGCATGGCTGAAAAGCATAGGAGCAGGAGAGTTCCCAGAACCAGTGAAATATATTTATACGTTTCCAGGATATAAAGGGGCTTTCAACCTTTCAGAACGTTATTTGGAGGAAACGCCGCTGGAAGCATTGAAAGCCCAGTATCAGGAAAACAAAACTTATGCAGAAGAAGTTGTTAAATGCGGAAAATCACGGGATGATTTTCACCGAGGCGCTGAACCTCTTTGAATAGACCGTATTTTTCAAAATAAACAGGGTCATTTCAATTTCTTTACTGGGAATGTTCAGATAATCAAATTTCTGTATAGTTATATAACCATTTTTTGAAAGCTCTGTGATAGCTTTAAAAATCTTTTTTGATTATCTGTTTTGCAATAATCGTCATAAAATATGTTATTACTCCCTTCTATGTATTCGGCTTCTGGCTGGGAGCCTGTACATACAGTATAGGGCGGGGATAAGAAACAATCGATAGACAGAAAGGAGGATGAAGAAAAAGTGTTTAATGAAAAATTGAAATGTCTGGATAATTTCAACGATGAAACAGTTCTTCATTATTGGAGTACTCTCGGAAACTCTTGAATAATGGATTGAACTTTATACAAAAAAGA
>CAJUIL010000058.1 GCA_910586225.1 uncultured Eubacterium sp.
TTTATTATTTTTATGATGATATTACCGAATATACAAACGATGAGCCTTGACATTTTGGAACTGGTGAAGATAGCGTTCATTGAAAAACGAAAACATACCCGACAACAGCTTCTTCGTATTTGCAAAGTTAGTGCATATGGGGTTGATACTCCGTAAGGGGTATCTTCTACCCGATTGGTGTTTATTAAAATTGGAAAAAAATTTTAATTTTATATGTGAAGTTGCTTGATTATATTGTTTTATTGATAGGACGAACAAAAGAAAATAAATAAACCCACCTAACCTTATAATTGGCGGGTTAGGTAGGTTATTCTGTAAACTTAACTATGGAAATTTCTAGTCAATGGAACCACACCGCCGTTGAAATTTTGCCTTGCACTGACGCGAATCAGTCAGTACTAATCTTTAATTTCTGTTCAGATGGAACTCTAGGAAAATTCTACTGTTTCTTTATAACAGGGATCCATACTTCATATTGCGTATTCTGCGGATCTGGATTTAAATAAACCTCTACATCAGGAGCGTTTCCATATTCGTATCCGGAAGCCGGAAGCCATTCGGTTACAATGCGCCGTTCCAAATCTTGGATAGACTGGCCGGAGCCTTCTCCGGAAAAAATGGCCCAGGTGGCCGCAGGTATGGTATACTGCTCAAAGCTGTCTGTTTCCTGCGAGGAAGATACCGCGATAAAATAGCGCCAAGGCTCGGTATCGTTGCATATGCTGACGCCCAAAACTCCCATCGGCGGGGTGTCCATCATACGGGTTAGCTGCTGCAAGGTTCCGTTTTCTGATATTTCCTGCCATTTCGAAGGAATGACGGCAAAGTTTTGTTCAATATCTTTTTGCAGCGGGACGGATACACCGACAATCCGGAAAGCTTCTTTTGTTTCTATTCGATAGTTCATCTCTTCCACTCCTTTGACTGTGATCTTAAATGTAATTGATGGGAAGGATTTTATTGTTACGCCTTCATTTTTTACGGCAGATGGAGCGATGCCGTGTACCGACTGAAACGCCCGGTTAAATGCAGTAGGGGATTGATAACCGTATTTGGCGGCTATATCAATGATCTTCCTATCCCGGTCTTGAAGATCTACGGCGGCAAGTGACATTTTCCTTTTGCGGATATACTCTGATAAAGGGAAACCGGCCATATACGTGAACATCCTCTGAAAATGATACGAAGAGCAGCAGGCAATTTTTCCAAGCTGCGCATAATCAATTTCATCGGTCAAGTGATCTTCGATATAGCGTATTGCGTCATTTAATCTTTCCATCCATTCCATAATGTAAAATCCTCCTGATGGCTTTTAGTATAGTGTATTTTGGGGCTGTGTTCCTCTCAGTCTGTGCACAAAAAAGAGAGGTCTAGATATTCCAGCAAAGGAGTTAAGTATTTTTTGTCTGTCCAGTCACAGGACTCCCCTACTGCGCACATCAGCGCTTTCATCCATGGCTCGTATGAAGCGGGGTCTTTTTTGGCTACAGATTTTTGCAGCATTTTGCGCTAACGCCGCTTCGTCATATGGAGAGGCTCCAACGCATAGCACGGCCAGTTTTTTGTTTTTTAGGCTGGCGATATTCTTTTTGAAAAACGATAGGCCTGCGATACCGGATGCATAAACGCCGCCGCATAGGATGACAGTATCATATTGTAAGACTTCACGTAATACTGCTTTTGGCGTTTCTGAGCAGTCAAAACCGGTTATCGTCCGCAGCCATTCTGCGTATTTTTTGGTTGCTCCGTATTTGGACTGATAAATGATGATTCCTTTTTTCATAATAATTCCTTGCCTTTTTGTTCGAATGCTTGTGGAACGTTTGCTTTGGTATGTGTCAATGCTTGTTTGAGAAATGCCTGATAGGCAGCTTCTTGTTGTAAGAAAATTTCGTCTGCTGAGATTCCAGGTGTTGTCACAGAAAATATTGTACCGATGCCGATGGTATAAACGAGCATATGAAGATGCAGCTGCTTTGCTTGAGGGATACTAATGTGCAGCTCGTCAGCAATGCAGGCTGCAATATGCGGATTGGTTTCCGTCTCGTATAGGTCGTTTAGGGAGGAGATATTTTTACGCTCGTGAAGGATAAAAATCCGGAACAGATGCGGCTCTTCTTTTGCAAGCTGGATATACGCCCTGCCTGTACTGCGGAAAAAATCGTCTTTGTCCAGATGCGCTTTGATATATTGCTGAATAAAAAGAGTAACCTGTTCGGTCACATCCTGACGCAGGCTGTCCATATTTTGGCAATAGCTGTAGATTGGCTGTACGGAGCATCCAAGCTTGTCAGCAATATTTTTTACCATTACCTGCTGCATTCCATCGGTTTTTGCTATTTCAAAAGCAGCCTTGACTACCATTTCTTTCGTGATCCTCTGTTTTGGCATTTTGGTGACTCCTTATATATAATTCATTTATATAAATTGTTTATATAAATGAATTATAATAAAAGTGACATAGGTTGTCAAGATGGGTCGCTGTCGTTTTTTTATAATTGCAAAAAAGGTTATTCTCTAATATAATACCGTAAGAATCTGTTTTTCTTGCACATATCATTATTTTTTTCTGAAAGCAGCGGATTTTTTTGAGGATAAAAGGTCGGGATCTGAAGATAGAAAAAAGGAACAAATGTTTGGAAATGCTATAGACATTTCTTACTTTCCATGGTATACTAGAAACACTGATATCATGATTATTTGTGACAAGAAGCATTTAGGGGCTGTCTGCGGGTATTTCGACATATTCAAATGACTTTGGGAGGGATTTTTGAGAGAGTATAGGGAGGAGGTTGGATAGGAATGGCAATAAAATCAATAGACATTTTAAATGTTATGGTTTTTAGACGTGATCGTAAGCAAATAGCGGTTAAGGAAGGCGATCAGTTATCGGAAGGGTTTCATTTGGATTTTTGTAATGGCATCAATGTTCTGATTGGAGAAAATGGCGTAGGAAAAACAACAATTTTAAAAATGATCTATACAGCAACACAATGGTCGAATGAGAAAACAGACCCAGGGAAAGCTAAAAAATTATTGGAATTTTTTTCTAATAATCTTAAGGATACAGATAAATTAAAGAATGCTGATAGAAAAGGGGACGATTGGTATTACAAAGTGTCAGATGGCGAACATATATTTGAGGATAACTTAGCGCATAAGGGTATATGCAATTCTGACGATTGGCTAGGGCTGAATATCCAGTCTGTGTTTATTCCGTCAACAGAGATGCTTTCTCATGCAAAAGGTTTTTTAGCAATGAATCAAAAATACAATATGCCTTTTGATGGCACACAGATTGATATTATTGTAAATGCTTCCTTACCAGAGACTAGAGAAGTACCGGTGTCATGTCAATCGCTTCTGAAAGAAATAAGTGATGTGATTGATGGGACGGTTGTACAGGAAGATGATGTATTTTACGTAATAAAAAACGATGGGAGAAAGGTTGACTTTTCATTGGAGTCTGAAGGGTTCCGAAAGCTTGGTTTATTATGGAAATTAATACGGAATGGATTATTGGAGCAGGGGACGGTTCTGTTGTGGGACGAGCCAGAAGCTAACTTAAACCCAGAACTATATCCTCTGATTGCCAGTATTTTGTTAAAGCTGCAGAAAAATGGCGTACAGATGTTTATCGCCACCCATAGTTATAATTTTGCAAAATATTTGGAAATTAGAAGATATGAGACAGAGCAGGTTTTATTTCACAATTTGTATCAAGGAATTTCTGATATTCCAGATGCTATGAGGTCTGATCTGCCTTCGGGAAATATTAGGAAAGCTGAAATAGATAGCATTTCTGCCCATAAAATGGAAGAGCTGGAACCAAATCATATTATGATGGCAGATGATCAGCTGCTTGATGAAGTGTACAATATGTGAGGATGGCATATGGAAAAAATATTGATAGATGAAAATGGGGATTATGGGCTGGAGTATGCGAATGCAGTCTGGGCATCCGGCCAGATGCATCAGGATTATCATGATTCAAAAGTTCCTTTATCTGATGCAGACTTTGTTCTTGAGGATGAGGCATCTATTATGGTCATTGAATATAAAAATGCCAATACGAAAAAAGCGAAAGATACAAGCTTTAAAACGCCACCATTTAATCCTATGGATGATAAGAAATTTGCGTCAATCATTCGTAAATTTTATGATTCTCTTCATTATTTGCATTTGCTGGGGAAATATAAGCCCGTAAAGTATGTTTATGTAGTTGAAACGCCAAATGGGGACAAAACAATGCGTAAAAGATTGCGTGATAAAATGAAAACAAGATTACCTTTTGAATTGCAGAAAAAAATAGATGCAGGAGTAATGCTTATAGATAAAGTAGATGTCCTTTCGATCGAAGAATGGAATAAGCATGATGAATATGGAAAATATCCTCTTGTTAAATTAGAGAAGAGCGATAGCTGATCAAAGACAGAGTACTCTCGGAAACTCTTGAATAATGGATTGAACTTTATACAAAAAAGAGC
>CAJUIL010000059.1 GCA_910586225.1 uncultured Eubacterium sp.
AAACCAATGTATTTTAAGTATCTGGCCGCGGCATTCGGAAGCGCGCTGATTTCGTCCATTTATGGTGCGGTGGATATGGCGATGGTCGGACAGTATCAGGGCCCGGAAGGCACGGCAGCGCTGGCTGTGGTTGCTCCTGTCTGGAATATCATATACAGCCTTGGGCTGCTTATGGGAATCGGGGGTTCTGTGCTTTTTACTACATTGCGCGGAGAATCTGAACAGAATCAGAAAAAGTCTAATGAATACTTTACTGCCGCGGTTATCGGGGCGGTGGTTTTGGCTGCCCTTACATGGCTGGCGGTGGTCTTTTTTGACGTGGAGCTGCTGCGGCTGTTTGGGGCGGAGGAAACGCTGCTCCCGCTGGCAAGGAGTTATCTGTTTCCGGTTAAATTTGTAGTGCCGAGTTTCCTGTTTACACAGCTTGTGTCAGCTTTTCTGCGTAACGATGGGAATCCTGCCCTTGCAACGAAGGCGGTGTTGTTTGGCGGAATCTTTAATGTATTTGGGGATTACTTCTTTGTGTTTGTGTTGAGGATGGGAATCATGGGCGCAGGTCTTGCAACTGCCATAGGGTCTGTTTTTTCCCTGCTGGTAATGCTGACGCATTTTTGCAGTAAAAAGAATACTTTAAGGCTTGTAAAGCCGATGGAATTGCTTTTTATGCTGAAGTCCATTTGTATCACCGGTTTTTCCACATTTTTTATCGATGTGGCGATGGGTATTCTTACAATGCTGTTTAACAGGCAGATTTTAAAATATTTGGGAACGGATGCGCTGGCAGTTTATGGCATCATCATTAATATCAGCACGTTTGTCCAGTGCTGTGCTTACAGCATCGGCCAGGCATCCCAGCCGATGCTCTCTGCGAATTTTGGCGCGGGAAAAGGGAAACGGATTGTGCAGATTTTGAAATATGCATTAGGGACGGCGGCGGTGTTTGGAGTGGTTTGGACGGCGCTTGCTGTTTTTGTCCCTAATTTCTTCGTCCGTATTTTTATGACGCCAACGGAGGAAATCCTGGCTATTGCCCCAGGTATTATTTGCAGTTACGGCATTTCTTTCCTGCTGCTTCCGCTTAATATTTTTTCTGCTTACTATTTTCAGACGCTGATGAAACCGATGGCTTCTTTCATTGTTTCTGTTGCCAGGGGCGCTGTGGTCAGCGGGATGTTGATCTACATTCTTCCGGGTGTAGCAGGGGCAGATGCGGTTTGGTTTGCGATGCCGGTTACGGAATTGCTGGTTGCAGTCTATGCAGTCCTGAAAATGGTGAGGTATACGAAGGATCTGTCTTTGGGAGAAATGATGGTATGAAAGGTATACCATGAAAATGAAAGTTATATGTGACGAGTATAGGGCAGGATGAGTAAACAAAAATAAAATGCATTCAGGGATTTTTTTGTGATTCCGGATAAAAAATGCCTGTACAGGGAACGGATGGAACCTGCTGACTCCATAGCCAGGATAGATAATACCAGCAGGAACAGGGTTTCAGCCGTTGACATGGAAAAAGTTTTAAAATAAATGAAAAATAACGATACCGTCTACCAATCAGATTGTTTTCGTTGTATAATAAGTCAGACGTACAAGGTTACTCTCTTTCGTATAGTTTTGGTTTGCAAACTTATTATACATTAGAAAGTACCTTGTGCGTTATTTTATTTTTCAAAAAGTTGTAAAGTGGAGCAGTTAAATATTATGCGATCAAAAAGCTATTATTGCCATAGCCTGCATGATGATGGTCTGTATTTACCATATGGTCTCTGAAAAGAAACCATTTGCGCCAACGGACTATGAGGAATTAATGGATAGCCGTAAACAGTAAAAACGGGTTGTTTTAAACGAAGAAAATGCTTTGGTATTTCTTGCCGCCCAAGGCTATGATACCTTTCAATTAGTTAAATGCAGCGGTAACTAATTTCGGACTAGAACATATATTCTTTGGTTGGTTATGACCCCTTAGTAAAGTGCGCCCAAAAATCTACTTTTTCTTTCACCCCTTTTTCTTGAACCGCATCCCATAGCTTCAGATCAGATAAAATAGAAAACGTCAGCTCCGCAGCAGATGGTCCGCAAGCAAGCTTTTCACATTGGATGCTTGTGGCAAAAAAGTAAGTGCGGTCGTTTTTTTCGATATATCCGATAAACCAGCCGCATCTATTTTCTCCGTTTATTGCTATCGTGCCTGTTTTTCCAGAGAGTGCGCCATTATCTGTTGAAGAAAGAAGGATGGCGTCCTTTACGGTCCTCAGATTTGCTTCTGAGAAGCCAAGCTCGTTGTTATATAGTTTCGTCAGCAGTTCAACCTGTTCGATCGGCGATATTTTGAGGGTGGAATCCATCCAATAAGAAGATAGGTCGCCCTCCATGCGCCTGTTGCCATAGCCGATCTTTTGGATATATTGTTGGATCAAGGACCAGCCGGTTTGCTGGTCAAGCGTCTGGAAATACCATGTAACGGAATTTTGCATAGCGGATGCTAAAGTCTGGTCAGCGTTCCAGGAATCATAGCTATAATCTTGCCCATTCCAAGAGATGCATGATCGCTCAGGCGTTATGCTGCCAGCTTCCAAGCCAAATAACGCGCTGTATATTTTAAAAGTAGAGGCAGGGGCAATACGCGTGGCAGCAGAATCCTGGTTGTAGATCTGCCACGAATCCTCTTTAGCATCGTATAGCACAAAGCTGCCGTCGTATGCTGCAAAAACATCACTTAGATCCAGATACGTAAGCTTCCGGTCCGCCTCATGAAAGTAGTAGTGGTCTTGATCTGCAGCTTGTATGGACAAAAGCGGGGCAGCTCCCAGCAGGAAAAGCGCAAGCACAAGATAAGCAATCGTGCTGTACAGATTTTTTCGGAAAGAAGCTGGATGGTAATCTGCAATGTTTTTAATGCGCTTTTGCATTTGCTTCATACTGCCACAGGCTTCGGACGAAAAGGGAAAGGGTGTGAGCGACACCTTTTGGGCGAAGCTGATCAGCGTGTTCCCATAATCTGCATAGGCATCTTCATCCAGAAGCTTTAGTACGGAAGTGTCGCAGGCGACCTCCCTGTCATTTTTCATTTCCTTTAGCGAATACCATACAAGCGGGTGAAACCAATATAAGACGCCGATGATATTCATAAAATAATTAGCAATGGCATCTTTATATTGATAATGCACAAGCTCGTGCATCAGTATATAACGGATGTCTTTTGATGAGTAGTCTGAGATCAGATGAATCGGCAGATAGATGCGCGGCTGAAACAGACCGGTAATGACTGGTGATCTCAAAAATGCCGTACTATAGACCGGGATTGGTTTTTTAATATGCATAGTGCGCAGACAGTCATGATACAGCGTTTGTACAGCGGCATTCTGCAGCGGCAGAGCGGAGCGCTTCATGCTGCGAAAGCGGCGTATGGACGCGGTGACCAGCATAAGCATCATAAAAATACCGATGAGCCAAAGGATATACAGGATCGAGCCGATGAAGGAGGGCGTCTTTTGGCTGATGGATATACCAAAATCATTCATCCAAGATGCGGTCGGTGATTGGCTTTGCGCAGCAGCTTCTTTCATAACGGCTCCAACAGGGGATGGAGAGGTATGTTTAAGACCTCTGAACCAAGTAAAAATATGCGGGAAGCGGATTTTTATCTGGTTCGGAAGAAAAGGAACTGCCAATAAACCTAGCAATAAAAACCATAAATTGTATTGCATCCGGCTGGTCAGTTTCTTTTTCAGCAAATGTTTTGCGAGCAGGAATAGTCCGATGATCATACTGATCAAAATATTGCAAAAGAAAAATCGGATCATAAATTCCGACATATCCATCCCTCCCCTCAATCTTTGGAAAGAAGAGAGCGCAGCTCATGGATCTCCGCTTCTGAAAGCTTGTCATTGTCAAGATAGGCAGACAGCATCGCCGTAATATGGCCGTCGTAAAAACGGTTGAGAAAAGTATTGCTTTGCTGGCCGATATATTCTGCTTCGTCCACTAATGGAGTATAGACAAATACCCGGCTTTGCTTTTTATAGGAAAGGGCGCCTTTTGTAACTAGGCGTTTGATCAATGTCTGGATTGTTTTTGGACTCCACGTTGTGGTTTTGACCAGATGTTCAGTGATTTCATTTGTGCTGATTGGAGCATATTTCCATACAATTTTCATAACTTCAAATTCGGCTTCTGAAATTTGGGGCAGCGATCTCACAATGGATTCCTCCTTAAATCTTACGATTGTAATAAAAATATTATAAAGTAGAATGCAAAGGATGTCAATAGGTACTTGGCACATCGTCACGGTAAACGCAGGCTTTATAAACTTTTTGTAAATTTGGTGATATCAGTTTTA
>CAJUIL010000060.1 GCA_910586225.1 uncultured Eubacterium sp.
AAGGAAGCCATTGCGGAAATGTCAAAATCTGCCAGGGCAATGCTCCGGGAGAAGAATATCAGCATCGGCGATAATCTGCTGGGCGTTCTGATCTCCGAGGATGCGGATCAGACAAAAAAATCTGTGGAAGAGTTTATCAGCCTTTTCCAAGAGGCGGTTAACAAGGCTGTTAAGGACGCGCTCAAAGGGGAGCCTCCCAAAGCAGGCGGGGCGTCAAAACTTACGAAAGAGCAGATCTTGGCAGTGAAGGACCGGACGGAACGTCAGAGATTGATCCAGGAAAACATGCATTTATTCAGATGATGGAGGTTATGAGGATATGAAGAACAAAGAATTTATGATGCTGCAGTTATTTGCGGATGGAGATTACAGTACCACGCCTACAGAACCGGCGGCAGGAACGACCACAACGGCAGATATGGCACCGGCGATTTCTGTTGATTTTACCAGCCGGATTTCAAAAAATATTGTAGAGCTCCAGAAGCTTCTGGGCATTACAGACTTGATTCCGATGTCTGCCGGTACGGATATCAAGATCTATAAGTGGGATGTTGGCGAACTGGCTGATCAGGTAGAGGAAGGCAAGACGATCGGCCTTACGAAGGTAAGACGGACACTTGCCAATACAATTTCACTTGCCCTGGATAAGTACCGCAGAAACACCACTGCAGAGACGATCCAGAAGGTGGGGAGGGATATTGCGATCAACCAGAGTGATGAGAAACTGGTAGGAAAGGTACAGAAAGAGACCAAAAAGTCCTTATATGCAGCTCTGAAAAAGGGATCCGGAACGGTGACCGGTGCAACCTTACAGGCTGTGTTGGCTAACCTGTGGGCAAAATTACAGGAATACTATGAGGATGAGGACGTAACACCTGTTTATTTTATCAACCAGCAGGATGTGGCTGACTACCTGGGGACTGCTCAGATCACGATGCAGACGGCGTTCGGTTTTACCTATATCGAAAATTTCCTTGGATTGGGGACTGCGATCATCTCTCCCCAGGTGACGGCGAAAAATCCGATCGCTACGGCCAAGGAAAATATGCGTGGGGCATATGTGCCGATGTCCGGTGATGTGGCGCAGACATTTGCGCTGATGGCTGATTCTACGGGGCTGGTCGGAATGACTCATTCTATCAATTCCAGGGATGCAAGCGTGGACACCCTTCTGATGTCCTGCGTGAAATTTTTCCCCGAGTTTGAGGATGGTGTATTTATCGGTACGATCGGAAACGGCACAGGTGCATAGGAGGAGAATGATGTACAGGGTGGTGAAATTCTTTACTGATTTACAGGACGGAGACCACCCTTATCACGTTGGAGAAGCCTTCCCACGTGATGGGGTGGATGTTACGGAGGAACGTATCAAAGAGCTTTCCGGAAAGGAGAACAGGCAAGGCGTCCCATTAATCGAAAATGTGGAGCAGCCTGTGAAGAAACGTACTTCCAGAAAGAAGCAGGGCTAAAAGCGAGGTGCAGTTTATGGAAATGCTGGAAAGAGTGAAAAACAGGATTCCGGACGCAATGCTAAAGGATGAAGTTCTGGAGGAGTATATCAGTACCATATCTGACCGGCTTTGCCTGCGGCTGGGCGTTGGGGCGCTGCCGAATCTGTTTGAGTCGATCTGCGTAGATGCTGTGGTGAAAATGTACCGCCGTACCTATTATGAGGGAATATCAAGCGAAGGCGCGGCGAATATCAGTACGACCTTTGTAGATGATGTGCTTTCCGAATATGCTCAGGAGATCGGAGACTGGAAAACACAGCAGGCGAATGTGGGAGGCTCTGGCAAGGTGGTGAGGTTTCTGTGATCTGGAAAACATGCAGGCTTTTGGCAAAAAAGCAGACCGGAGAGGACGAGCTTCATAACCCACAGTATGACTATGAGGCAGTAAAAGAGACGAGGGCCCGTGTCACGCCCTGGACGGATGAACAGATTGCCCTGGAAGGCCGGGAGGTGACCCGGAACGAACAACGGTTTCTGATTCCGATTTCTTTTTCTATGTTCCCGAAGTGCCAGAAAGCAGAAATTGACGGCTGCATACAGGAAATTACGAGGGTCCTTGACCTGAGCCCAAGGTACACAGCGATTCAGGTGAGGATTTATAAGGGATGATGAAATGGGCCTGGTAAAAATAGAATTAAACAAAGTCGATATAGATCGCCTGGCAAGGGCGCTTCAATCCGTGAATGAAGTGCGTTTTAACGCGGTCGTCAAGAAGAATGTCACGGAATTACTCAATGCCGCGAGAAACGGCGGGACGCCCATTAAAACAGGAGAGCTGCGGAAATCTTCCGGTACCTATGGGGACGAGATGGGTTATTACGCAGATTATGCGCCCCATGTGGAATATGGGCACCGTACAATTGACGGGGGCTGGGTTTCCGGCAAGCACTTCCTGAAAGCAAACGTGGATTCACAGGCATTCATCTATTATCAGGATTTAAAAAATGCGATTAAGAAAGGGTAAGCTATGTATAAACAGATAGGACTGACGGATCTGATATCTGCCATCCAGAAGAAAATAGAGGATCATACAGGGACGAAGTGTTATGATGCCGTACCGAAAAATGCGCCTAGTCCTTTTTATTTTGCGGAGATTGTTGGAAAACGTCCGGCCCATTCCAAGACCATGTGGCGGGATGTCTTTACAGTCTGGATTCATGCGGTCGCGGAACCGGGTGAATCTTCTGTAGGGATCTACGGACTGATACAGGAGCTGGAAGAGGCGCTGACGGAGGACATTGAGCTTCCCGAAGGATTCGATCTGATCATGCAGACCAATAATGGAGTGCAGACGATTAAAACAGACGAGACCAACGAAAAGCACGCGGTTCTGGCTTATGAATTTATGATCTGCTATGGATTCAAATGTAAAATTTAAGGAGGAAATGATGTTATGAGATTCAATGGATTTTTATTGCAGCTTTTTGCGGATAACGCATTTGACGGCGGCGCTTACTGCGATTTTTCAAGTTCTGCTGCGAAAGCACTGGCCGGGAAGGATATTCTGCTTGCCGTCTACAATGCGGATGGGAGCAAGCTGATCGCTATCGGGGGACAAAAAGGGCTGACGATCAACCGTTCCGCGGATTCCATCGAGATCACCAGCAAGGATACTGCTGGCGGCTGGAAATCAAAGATCGCGGGTATGAAGGAGTGGAGCATTGACAATGACGGCCTTTACGTTCCTGGGGATGAGGCGCACAGTATTTTGTCGGAATCATTTGAAAATTCGGAACCTGTGTGCATCAAGGTGATCGATGGAAAACGGAAAAGAGGGATGTTCGGTGGTCTTGCGGTCATCACGGATTATCCGCTGGAAGCGCCCTATGATGATGCTATGACGTACAGCCTGTCCCTGGAAGGTATGGGAGCGCTCCTGGATCTCCTTACGAATAAACCTGCATTAGATATCCAGCCGGGGAATGCTGTGCTCGATGTATTGACAGTAGTTTCTGTTGCCGGGAGTTCTGCCGGAAATACTGCGGTATATGTGAACCCGGCCAGGGAAGCCGGAAATACTTACCGGTATTCAAAGGGATCAGCCGCTGTATATCCGTCTTATGATGATGACTGTACGAGTATGGACACCTGGGACGGAGAAGCAGAGCTGGCAGCAGTGTCAGGAGAACGGCTTCTGATCGTGGAGTGTACTTCGGAGGGGAAAGCGAGAAAAGCCGGTATTGCAACAGTAACCATTCAGGAATAGGAGGCAGGGATCATTTATGATTACTTATGGCGGAAAGAATTATGCTTTGAAATACAACATGAAACGGATTGAAATGATTGAGGGAGTAACAAATATGCCGACGCTGGCGGACTTACAGCGTACACGTGGGCTGCTCAGTCTGGCATCCTTGAAAACCTATGTCGCATACGGGATCAAAGAGGATGGGGCGGATGCTTTCCTGAATCCCAAGAAGGGGATGGAAATAGCGGAGAGCCTGATTGAATCCAACGGCTACCCGGATGTGTGTGCGATTGTCCTGGAGGCGTTGGAAAGGGACTGCCCTTTTTTCTTCCGAGAAGGCTGATTGAGTTCGAATACTTTAGCAGCGATGAAGCGGATCAGGAGTATATGGAAATTGCGGAGCCGTATCAAAAGGATATCGACTTCGCTTTTTTTGTTGTCAATTTCGGATATTCCAGATCAGATTATGACGC
>CAJUIL010000061.1 GCA_910586225.1 uncultured Eubacterium sp.
AGCCCGGAAGGGATAAACGCTGAAGGCATCTAAGCGTGAAGCCCCCCTTAAGATGGGATATCCCCCGCGAAAGCGGGTAAGGCCCCTTGAAGACGACAAGGTAGGTAGGGCAGAGGTGGAAGTGCAGCAATGCATGGAGCTGACTGCTACTAATCGGCCGAGGGCTTGACCAAAAAGTTTCCGGGTATGTCCTGTATGAAGTTTTGAAGGTATATGCGTAAATTGAATATGGCCCAATGGCTCAGTTGGTTAGAGCGCCGCCCTGTCACGGCGGAGGTCGCGGGTTCAAGTCCCGCTTGGGTCGCTTAGATAAAATCAATAAAAATCTATAAATATGGGATCTTAGCTCAGCTGGGAGAGCATCTGCCTTACAAGCAGAGGGTCATAGGTTCGAGCCCTATAGGTCCCATTCTATACAAAACGTATAGAGGCTTGCCCGTGTGGCGGAACAGGCAGACGCGCAGGACTTAAAATCCTGTTGTGGAAACACAGTACCGGTTCGATTCCGGTCACGGGCATCTAAGGAAGGACTTCATTCATTATGAATGAAGTCTTTTTTGTCATTCCCGTTTTGCTTAGGCTTGGATGAATTGCATAAAATATTTGCATAAAATCTGGATAAATTGTACAAATTCATGTAAAAAAGGCAAAAAAAGGACAGTAGTCCTGTTCTATATGTTTTGGATATGGCATTATGCATATAGGAGTGCTTACAAAGGGAAGGAAGGAGGAAAACGGAAAAACGATACAACGGAGCAACGGAAAACGGATAGCTTTATCAGTCCGCACTATCAAAAGGGTAAAGGAAAAGAACAATGAAAAAAACGGGAAAAAAATTTTTATCATTATTGTTAGCAGCAGTTCTGACCATACCAGTCAGCCTGCCGTCTGCAATCACAGCGAAGGCTGCAGAAGCAGAAAAGCAGATCCAAATCTTGGCGACCAGCGATCTGCATGGAAAATTTGTAGCATATGATTATGCGATTAATGAAGAGAGCACGAGCGGAAGTGTTGCACAGGTGGCAACGCTGATCAAAGAAAGAAGAAATGACAATACGATCCTGATGGACGTTGGGGATACGATTGAAAGCAATTCGGCGAGCCTGTTCTTTGATGAAGAGGTACATCCGATGATCGCGGGCTTTAATTTACTTAATTTCGATTTCTGGGTTGCTGGAAATCATGAGTTTAATTATGGCGTCGATGTTTTATTAAAGACGGCGAAGCAGTTTAAAGGAACATTCCTTTGCGGCAACGTATACGATAAGAATGAACAAGCAATCGGAGAGACTTATAAGGTTGTCGAAAGAGACGGCGTTAAAATAGCGGTAATTGGCTACGTTACGCCGAATATTACACGCTGGGATGCGGAAAATCTGAAAGAGTATAAGGTTACAAATCCGCTGGAGAGCGGCGAAATGAAAGCGATGGTAGAAAAGGCCGAGCGTGAAGCGGATGTGATCGTCGTTGCGCTGCATATGGGCGTAGACGGAGAATACGGCCAGAAGGGCTCCGGCGCAGAGGATTACGCAGAAGCGTTTCCGCAGATCGACGTTATTGTAGCGGCTCATGGTCATGAGGAAAGAAAAGAAGAAAAGAACGGCGTTCTGATCGTAGAAAATAAAAATCAGGGCCAGACACTTGCCGATATTGATATTTCTGTAAAAAAGGATGACAAAGGCGGCTATGAGGTAACTGATACAAAGGCTGAGATTGTATCTGCAAAGGATGTGCCTTCAGATGCGGAATTAACAGAAGCACTGGCGAAATATGACGCACGTGCAAAAGAGGATTCGCAGACGATTGTAGGCGAGCTCAAGGGCGGAGATCTTGTCCCTGAGACAGAAATACCAGGGATTACTCAGTCGCAGATTCAGGAAACAGCGATGATTAATTTGATCAATCAGGTACAGCTTTATTATGGCGAGGCGGATGTGTCCGGGGCAGCTGTATTCAGCTCCTCTGCCAATATGAAGGAAGGCAGCATTAAAAAATGCGATACGGCGCTTATTTACAAGTTTGATAATACGCTTTATCGTCTGGAAGTAACAGGCAAGCAGCTCAAGCAGTACATGGAATGGTCGGCAAATTATTACAATACCTATCAGGAGGGAGACCTGACGATTTCCTTTAATGAAAATATGCGCAGCTATTTGTATGATATGTTTGCAGGCGTAAATTACCAGGTTGACATTTCCAAGGAACCAGGCAACCGCATTCAAAACCTGACCAGAACAGATGGCACGGCAATTAAGGATACCGACACACTTGTACTGGCGGTTAATAATTACCGCGCAAGTTCACAGCTTTTGACTTACGGCAGCGTATATTCAGAGGAGAAGGGCGATACACTTCCGAAGCTGCTCGAAAAGGACGTGATGGCAGGAGAAACTGTCCGCGGTATGATCAGCAAATGGATCGTAGAGAAAAATAACGGCGTAATCTCTCCAGTTGTAAGCAATAACTGGGAGATCATAGGTACAAGCTGGAACGAGGGACTTCATGCGAAGGCAGCACAACTTGTAAAGGATGGAAAGATCAGCGTTCCGTCGTCCTCAGATGGCAGAACACCAAATGTAAAATCCATTACCGTTGATGATCTGAAAGATCATGTATCGATTGCAAGCGTCAAGGTAGATGCGAACGGCGGAACAGCCGCTGTGAAAAATTATTATGCAGAGGAAGGACAGGCGTACGGAAACCTTCCATCAGCAGTAAGAGAAGGCTATCAGTTTGAAGGCTGGTATACTGCAAAAACCGGCGGTAAAAAAGTAACTGAGACTACAAAAGCAGCTACAGGAACGATCTACGCAAGATGGAGCGGCACACAAGCTCCTGCAAAGGCATCGATCACGAGCTTGAAGGCAGGAAGCAAAAAATTTACCGTAAAATATAAGGCAGTCAAAGGAGCAGACGGCTACCGGATCGATTATTCGGTAAACAAGAACTTTAAAAATAAAAAATCTGTAACAACGACAAAGAAAAGCGCTGTGGTTAAGAACCTGAAAAGCGGACAGAAGTATTATGTACGCGTCAAAGCGTACAGCAGCGCTGCAGATGGAGCTAAGACTTATGGAAAGGCAAGCGCTGTGAAGAAAGTAACAGTGAAGTAATAGCTGGCAGGAGTTCGATGCTCGATGATCCCGGTTCGAATGCTTTTGCACAGTAATTGTGCGATGGTATTTGGACTGGGATTTTCCAGTTTGGAAAAAAGTTAAAAAATGGAGAAATTGTTGTTGACTTATGAGAAGGATTGTGCTATTATATTTCTTGTCGGTAAGACAGTTACAAATAAATAGATTATGTGTGTGTAGCTCAGCTGGATAGAGCACTTGGCTACGGACCAAGGTGTCGGG
>CAJUIL010000062.1 GCA_910586225.1 uncultured Eubacterium sp.
TTCAAGTATGGACTAAAAACGGTTTTAGGAAAAGGCGGGGGTTTTGACGTTTACGCTTAAGGCGATGGAGGAGCTGGCGAAGCTGGAGGCGGAGAGGGGGACGCCGGGGTATGTTTCGGCGGACGGGAAGCGTGTCGCCAGCAACGAGATGTGTACGTTTTTGATTTTGAATATTTCATCCTTGCAGCTGATACCTGTGAATATGATTGCCTACAGAAGCCAGTATGGGAGTGTGAATCCGGCGGGGATTATCGCGCCGGCGATTGTGGCGACGGCGGTGAGCACGGGTGTAGCGATTGTGTATTGTAAGGTGAAGGACAGAAATAGGCTACAAAGATATAGTCGATAATTTTATAAAAGAATATGCAATTTACAAGCAGAGACGGATCAGGAGTTTGTAAACGGTACGCAGATCCGGCTGGACGGCGTATCGCTGGAGGCAAAGGTGCTGTACAGCCAGATTCCCAGCCATATTTGCAAATATACGTTTCGATTCTATTCTAACAATTCAGATTTCAATTTTTCAAGCAGTCGTTCGGCAATAGGGGTAAAGATTTGGTATTTTTTCCAAATTAAATATATCTTTGTTTCAAGCTTCGGCGTGAGGGGACGAAAAACAAGTCCGCTTTCAGGGTTTGTGTCAATCAAATGTTCAAAGGTCAAAAGATAGCCGAGTCCTTCTTTCACAAAAAGCGATCCGTTATATGATAGCCGAAACGACCCTTCAAGGTGTAATTTATCCATGTTATTGCCGCACCATTTGGAAATATCATTGCTCCATCCCTGTTCGGAACAAAAAAGAGGGAGTCCAAATAAGTCATCCACGCAGATGGCTTCTTTTTCCGCCAATGGACAGTTCTCTGGCATGACAACACCCCAAAGATCAGCATGGGGAAAGGTCAAATAATGATATTTTGCAGTATTGGGTTCCTGCGCCAGTACGGCAAAGTCAATGATACCTTTATCCAGTTTTTCTGTAACCTGTTCCGTGTCGCCGCTGGTAATATGATAATGCAGATCAGGGTAAGACTCTTTGAATCTTCTGATTGTGGCGGCGAGGCATCTAATCTGGTAAGATTCCGCCAAACCGAAGTAAACATCCCCTCCCAGAACATCATCCAAAGCAAGAAATTCTGTTGTAATTTTGTCAGCCATTTTTATCAAGTCTTCTGCCCGTTTTCGAAGCAAAACACCTTCCTCAGTCAGCTGTATGCTGAAACTGTGGCGCGTGAACAGTTTTTTCCCAAGCTCATCTTCAAGTGCTTTTAACTGCTTGGAGAGTGCGGGCTGGGTAACGTGAAGCAGCTCTGCCGCACGGGTCATGTTTTCTTCTCTTGCCACGGCAAGAAAATATCTCATGGTTCGCAGTTCCATATTGCCCTCCCATGATATTCCCCAAATTTATATCATGGTATGAATTATAGCCATTAGCAAAATAAAAGTCAAGGGGATATAATACAGACATAGCAGGAAGGGAGGCGGTCATACGGATGAGCTTATTCAGAATTTAAAAGATGCAGGCTGTGGCGCTCAGACCATTGAGAAGGTCTGCAGGCTGTATGGTAACGGTCAGGTTCAGGATGCGATTAAAATGCTGCGAAAGCATCGCTGCGGCCTGATGGATAGCCTGCATGAAAGTCAGGGAAGGGTTGACTGTCTTGATTTTTTAGTATGGAAAATGGAAAAGGAATTATTAAAAATAACAAAAAAGGAAGAGAGGCATTACAAAATGGAAAATACTGTAAAACTGGAATTGACAAAGGAATGGGATAAGACTTTCCCGAAAAGTGAAGAGGTGACCCACCGCAAGGTGACATTCCCTAACCGTTACGGGATCACGCTGGCGGCAGACCTTTATGAGCCGAAGGGGGCTGAAAAGAAACTGGCTGCGATTGCGGTATGCGGGCCCTTTGGCGCGGTGAAGGAGCAGGCAGCAGGACTGTATGCGCAGACGATGGCGGAGCGTGGTTTCCTCACCATTGCTTTTGATCCTTCCTTTACCGGCGAAAGCGGCGGCACACCCCGTTACATGGCTTCGCCGGATATTAACACGGAGGATTTTCAGGCAGCGGTTGATTTTCTTTCCGTACAGGAAAATGTTGACCCTGAGCGTATCGGCATTATCGGGATCTGTGGCTGGGGAGGCCTTGCCCTCAATGTGGCGGCGCTGGATACCCGTATTAAGGCAACGGTTGCCTCCACTATGTATGATATGTCCCGCGTCAATGCCAACGGATATTTTGATGCAGATAACTCTGCTGATGCGAGGTATGCAAAGAAAGAATCCATGAACGCTCAGAGGCTCGTTGATTACAAAAATGGCGGCTATGCGCTGGGCGGAGGCGTTGTCGATCCGCTTCCGAAGGATGCGCCTTTCTTTGTAGCAGATTATCATGATTATTATAAGACGGATCGCGGCTACCACAAACGTTCGTTAAATTCCAACGGCGGCTGGAATGTGATCGGCTGTATGTCCTTTATGAACCAGCCCATCCTTCAGTACAGCAATGAGATCCGCAGCGCAGTCCTTATCATGCACGGGGAGAAAGCACATTCCTGCTATTTCAGCCGCGATGCTTATGCCGCAATGGTGAAGGATAACCCTTATACAGATAACAAGGAGCTGCTGATCATCCCGGATGCAGTCCATACAGATCTGTATGACGGCGGTGGGAAGGACGCCATTCCGTTCGATAAGCTGGAGCAGTTTTTTTCGGAAAATATGAGATGACATTTCTAAGTTTAAAATACAAGGAGGAAGACGATGTTAGGAAATTTTATGTATTGTAACCCGACGAAGCTTTATTTTGGCGAGGATTCTCTTGCCAGTCTGAATGAAGAACTGCCTAAGTATGGACAGAATGTACAGCTTGTGT
>CAJUIL010000063.1 GCA_910586225.1 uncultured Eubacterium sp.
GAGTACGTCCGTGTGTCCCAGTCCAATATTACGCGGGCCGGCGAACCGCTTAACGATTCCAACGCCAATCAGATATTGGTATTACAGAGCGACAGAGATATGGGGATGAATTATTTTCTGGACGATGAAAGTATTCTTAAAAGCGTACCAAAAGGGGAAATTTACGTTGCCCGTTACATAGAGGAAAACATGGGACTTAAAGTAGGCGACAAAATTACTGTCGAAATAGAGGGCGTAAGTCGTGAGTTTACCTTTGCGGGCAGTTTCAGGGACGCTGTCTGCGGCACGGAATTGATAGGCATTAAAAGGTTTATCATTAACGGCGAGGAATTTGACGAATATATGTCCGACGAGACGATAAAAAATGTGTATGGCGGAAAATTCTTATACATACACACCGCCAATCTTGACAAGGCTCTGTCCCAGATAGCGGATATATCCGACAGTTTTACCTTTGAGGGTGACACGGATATACTGGGGCAAGCCTATATTTTTGATATGATAATCACGGGTCTTATCCTTGTGGTGAGCCTTATTCTTATAATCATATCCTTTGCGGTGCTGCGATTCACCATAGCTTTTACTCTCTCCGAGGAATTTCGCGAGATAGGCGTTATGAAAGCAATAGGCATACGGAACATAAAAATTCGGGGACTGTACCTTACAAAATACTTCGCTATTTCCGTTGTTGGCGCGGCGATTGGTTTCGTGTTCAGCTATCCGTTTGGCAAAATGCTTATGAACCTGTCAACAGATTCGATAATTATCAATGAAAAAAATACTGCTTTTGTCAACGTTATCTGCGCGGTTCTGGTAGCGGCTGTAATTCTCCTGTTCTGTCTCGGCTGTACGGGCAGGGTGAGCAAAATGTCCCCTATCGACGCCGTAAGAAACGGTCAGACGGGAGAACGCTTCCGCAAAAAGAGCGTTATGAGCCTTGGAAAGTCGCGGCTTGGCACGACGGCTTTCCTTGCCGCAAACGATATTGTAAGCAGTCCAAAACGCTACTCCGTCATTATCCTTACGTTTTTTCTGTGTATGTCTCTGCTGATCATACTCTCCAATGCCACAGCGTCTCTTAAAAGCGGAAAGCTGCTGAAATATTTTGGTGAGGCGGACTGCCACGCCGTTACGGACATCGGCGATGAAGCTATAAAGTTTATGACCGAGGACGGACATGAAAAGGTTGAAAAATATCTTGAGGACATGGAGCAGACCCTTGCGGAAAACGGTATGCCCGCGGAATGTATGACGGAATATTATATTTATACGATGATAAGATACGGCGAATATGAAAGCAAGACAGCTATACTTCAGGGTACGGGAACAACAATGGATATGTACGAATATTTAGAGGGTACTCCTCCCCAAAACAGCGACGAAATTGCAATGACAACCCTTTTGGCAAAAAAGCTGGGTGCGGAAATAGGCGATACCGTTACCTTGTCCTACCCGACGGGCGAAACGGCGGAGTTCATCATAACCGCTCTGTATCAGGCAATGGTCAACCAGGGCATATCCGTAAGGGTTCATACCGACTGCGATATAAACTATATCGCAGCAAGCGGCTCCCCCGGTACACAGATAAAATTTACCGACGACCCCGACGATAAGGAAGTATTAAGCAGAATTGAAAAAATCAAGGAGCTTTATCCTAAGTTTTCAAGCGTTAAAACAGCGGGCGAAACCGTAAAGGACACCACCGGAGTCGGCGATGCCATAGACGCGTTTAAAAAAATGTCCGCCGTCCTTACGGTAATATTAGCCGCGCTTATAACCGTGCTTATGGCGCGTTCCTTTATCGCAAAGGAGCAGGCAGAGATCGCCCTTATGAAAGCCATAGGCATCAGGAACACCAAAATATACGGGCAGTACACGTTAAGATTTTTCATCGCTGCGGCGACGGCTGTACTTCTTGCGGAGCTTTTGGGTATGCCCCTTACAAAGCTTTGCTTCGACCCTATTTTCAGGACGATGGGACTTGAAATGGGCGTAGAATATATGCGGAACCCTGTGGAGATATACGCAGTATTCCCCGTTATCGTCCTTACCGCCACAGCCGTAAGCGCGTTTTTGACCTCTCTGTACACAAGAAAAATCAAATCCTCCGATACAGCAAGCATTGAATAATGAAAGGAAGAATCAATTATGAATATTCTCGAAGTAAAAGACCTCTGCAAAACGTATATCGTAAACAAGCGGCAGAACAACGTATTGAAAAACGTAAATTTCACGATTGGCGAGGGAGAAATGGTCGCCGTTATGGGGCCGTCAGGTTCCGGAAAATCCACGCTGCTGTACGCAGTTTCGGGCATGGATGATCTTACCGCAGGGGAGGTGAACTTCTGTGGGAAAAATATTGCGGGGATGGGCGAAAGAGAACTTGCAGACCTGCGCCTTGACGAAATGGGTTTTATCTTTCAGCAAATGTATATGCTGAAAAACCTCACCATATTGGATAATATCATACTTCCTGCAACGCAATCCAAAAAGCAGCGTGAACCCCGCAGGGAAACGGCGCGGCGCGGCCAGGATTTCATGCGCAGGCTCGGCATTATCGACATTGCCGACAACGACATCAACGAGGTTTCGGGCGGTCAGCTTCAACGGGCGTGTATCTGCCGCAGTATGATGAACAATCCGAAAATGATTT
>CAJUIL010000064.1 GCA_910586225.1 uncultured Eubacterium sp.
TACCCAAAAGCTCCGCAAGAAGTACAGCCGCCGCCACCGCAATGAAAAATCTTAACGTGTACTGTCCGTATATTTTGGCGTTCCTGATGCCTATGGCTTTCATAAGGGCGATTTCCGCCTGCTCCTTTGCGATAAAGGAACGCTCCATAAGCACGGTTATAAGCGCGGCTAATATTACCGTAAGGACGGCGGACATTTTTTTAAACGCGTCTATGGCATCGCCGACTCCGGTGGTGTCCTTTACGGTTTCGCCCGCTGTTTTAACGCTTGAAAACTTAGGATAAAGCTCCTTGATTTTTTCAATTCTGCTTAATACTTCCTTATCGTCGGGGTCGTCGGTAAATTTTATCTGTGTACCGGGGGAGCCGCTTGCTGCGATATAGTTTATATCGCAGTCGGTATGAACCCTTACGGATATGCCCTGATTGACCATTGCCTGATACAGAGCGGTTATGATGAACTCCGCCGTTTCGCCCGTCGGGTAGGACAAGGTAACGGTATCGCCTATTTCCGCACCCAGCTTTTTTGCCAAAAGGGTTGTCATTGCAATTTCGTCGCTGTTTTGGGGAGGAGTACCCTCTAAATATTCGTACATATCCATTGTTGTTCCCGTACCCTGAAGTATAGCTGCCTTGTTTTCATATTCGCTGTGTCTTATCATCGAAAAAATATAATATTCCGTCATACATTCCGCGGACATACCGTTTTCCGCAAGGGTCTGCTCCATATCCTCAAGATATTTTTTAACCTTTTCATGTCCGTCCCCGGTCATAAATTTCATAGCTTCGTCGCCGATGTCCGTAACGATGTGGCAGTCCGCCATACCGAAATATTTCACCAGCTTTCCGCTTTTAAGAGACGCCGTAGCATTGGAAAGTATTATCAGCAGCGACATACACAGAAAAAACGTAAGGATAATGACAGCGTAGCGTTTGGGACTGCTTACAATATCGTTTGCGGCAAGGAAAGCCGTCGTGCCAAGCCGCGATCTTCCAAGGCTCATAACGCTCTTTTTGCGGAAGCGTTCCCCTGTCTGCCCGTTTCTTACAGCGTCGATCGGAGACATTTTGCTCACCCTGCCCGTGCAGCCGAGACAGAACAGGAGAATGACAACCGCTACCAGAACCGCGCAGCCGATATTGACAAAAGCGTTACTGCCGCTGTCTATTATAATAAACTCCGTGGAACGATTGATAAGCATTTTCCCAAACGGGTAGCTGAGTATCAGGCCGAGTGCTGCGCCGACAATGGAAATAGCGGCGTATTTTGTAAGGTACAGTCCCCGAATTTTTATGTTGCGTATGCCCATTGCTTTCATAACGCCTATCTCGCGGAACTCCTCGGAGATGGTAAAGGCTATGGTGAACCGCAGCACCGCAAAGGATATGATTATGAGAATAAGGCTTATTGCAAGGATAAAACTCATGATTATCATATCAAAAATATAGGCTTGATCCAGCATCTTTGCATCGCCCGAAAAGGTAAAGCCATCGGATAGATCCGCGATCTGGGACAGGGTTCTGTCAAGGTCGGCGGTGTGTATGTATAAGAATTTTCCGCCATACGTATTTTTTATCGTCTCATCGGACATATATTCGTCAAAGTCCTCGCCGTTCAGGATAAACCTTTTAATGCCCATCAATTCCGTGCCGCAGACAGCGTCCCTGAAACTGCCCGCAAAGGTAAATTCGCGGCTTACGCCCTCTATTTCGACAGTAATTTTGTCGCCTACCTTAAGTCCCATGTTTTTCTCTATGAAACGGGTAGCGTAAATTTCCCCTTTCGGCACGCTTTTAAGAATACTTTCGTCGTCCAGAAAATAATTTATCCCCAAACTTCTGTCGCTCTGTAATACTAATTTCTGACTGAGGTTGGAAGCGTTAAGCGGTTCGCCGACTCGCGTAATATTGGACTGGGACATCGAGACAAACTCCTCGATACGGAACTCGTCTATCGCAGAGGCGTTTTCAAGTGTCCCGCAAATATCCTGGTCGGAGGATTTGTTTTCGCTAAACGCGAAATAATCGGGCACGTCCGCCATTTCAAAATAGCTGTCCAGCGCAGTCGTCACGGTGATGATGTTGCTCACGCCGGAGGACATGAACATCGACGCGAGTATAATAAATACCAGCAGTATCACGTTCATCGCCCTTTTGCGCTTAAGGTCTTTTTTCAGTATTTGTAAATACATTTCCGCTGCTCCTTTCGCTTTGT
>CAJUIL010000065.1 GCA_910586225.1 uncultured Eubacterium sp.
ATGAAGATCATCCTGGATGTGCTGGAAACCACGGGTATAACCGCGACAGCGGGCATTGGAACAAACCTGTATCTCGCCAAGGTCGCTATGGACATCGGCGCAAAACGCGTCCCGGCGGACAGAAACGGCGTCCGGATCGCTGAGCTGGATGAAATGAGCTATCGCCGCTCCCTGTGGACGCACCGCCCCCTCACCGATTTCTGGCGGGTAGGCCGGGGATACGCCAAAAAACTGGAGGCAAGCGGATTATATACAATGGGCGATATAGCCCGCTGCTCCGTTGGAAAAACCTCGGATTATTATAATGAAGACCTGCTGTATAAGCTGTTCGGTGTGAATGCGGAGCTTCTCATAGACCATGCCTGGGGCTGGGAACCTACAACGATCGCCGACATTAAAGCGTACAAGCCGGAATCCAACAGCATCGGCTCCGGCCAGGTGCTGCAATATCCGTACACGTTTGACAAGGCCCGGCTGGTGGTCCATGAGATGGCGGATATGCTTGCACTGGAGCTGGTGGATAAAAAGATGGTCACAAATCAGATCGTACTCACCGTTGGATATGACATTGAGAATTTGAAAGGCGAGTC
Source organism: uncultured Eubacterium sp. (assembly GCA_910586225.1). GTDB lineage: Bacteria > Bacillota > Clostridia > Lachnospirales > Lachnospiraceae > Eubacterium_J. The sequence goes on from CAJUIL010000065.1 coordinate 591, forward strand.
CGTCGGGAAGTCCTATCACGGAGAAATCACCATAGACCGCTACGGCCGCTCTGTGCCGAAGCACGCTCACGGGACGGAAAATATCGGAGAGTACACGTCGTCCACAAGGAAGATCATCCAGGCGGCGCTGGCGCTGTATGACCGGATCATGGACAGGAAGCTGCTGATCCGCAGGATGTACCTGGTGGCAAACCATATCGTAAATGAGACAGACGCGCCGAAACCTGAACAGATGCAGCAGTTGGACCTTTTTACAGATCATGCCGCTGAACAGGCGAAGCAGGAAGCGGAAGCCGCCTGGCTGGCGAAGGAAAAGAGTATTCAGAAGGCCATGCTGTCCATTAAAAAGAAGTATGGCAAAAACGCCATCCTCAAAGGAATGAATCTGGAGGACGGCGCGACCGCAAAAGATAGAAACGGACGCATAGGGGGACATAAAGCATGAGTATGCCAAATAATATAGGCCGGAATCCGTATGAAGACATTATCAACCTGCCCCACTATGTTTCGCCTACCCGCCCGAGGATGCCCATGGCTGACAGGGCGGCGCAGTTTTCCTCGTTTCGGGCGCTCTCCGGTTACGGGGACGCCGTAAAGGAAACCGCGCGGCTGACCGGGCAGAGAATAGAGTTGGACGAGAGCGCCAAAGCTGTGCTGGACGAAAAGCTGCGGCTGCTGGCAGAGGTTATCGAGGAGCGTCCGGAGGCGGAGATCACGTATTTTCTGCCGGATAAGAAAAAGGACGGCGGCGAATATATCATCGCCGCCGTCCGGATGAAAAAACTGGATGCTGTCGCGCAGGAGCTTGTCATGGAAAATGGGCAGACGATTCCGATTGCGGACATAATTGAAATCGAGGGTCAGCTATTCATAGCATTTCAATAGTCCAAAAGTAAAGAGGACCGGTGGAAACACCGGTCCTCTTAGCTTACCATTTGCTCAAAATCTTCCCATACATCTGCCGCTTGCCGGTATCATACCGCTGCACC